>CAPYSS010000014.1:0-72892 GCA_948742525.1 Bacteroides caecimuris
AATTAATAAACATGCAAAGAATGTCTAACAAAGTGAAAAACATGCGCAGTTGGCTGCTAATGCTATTTGCAGCGATATCGCTTGGCGTATCAGCGCAGACAATTACCGTAAAAGGTAATGTGAAAGACACAACAGGGGAACCGATCATCGGAGCTTCTGTAGTAGAAAAAGGGAATACTACCAATGGTACAATTACCGATTTAGATGGTAACTATTCTATCAAGGTTCCTTCAAAAGCAATCCTTACAATTTCTTATATCGGAATGAAAACTCAGGATATTGCTGTAAAAGGACAAAGTCAAATTAATGTCACTCTTTCCGATGACACACAAGCATTGGACGAAGTTGTAGTAATTGGTTACGGAACCGTTGCAAAAAAGGATTTGACTGGTTCCGTATCTTCCGTTAGTGCCAAACAGATAGCTGCCATTCCAGTATCTTCTGCATCAGAAGCATTACAAGGGAAAATGGCTGGTGTATCTATCACAACGACTGAAGGTTCTCCTGATGCAGACGTAAAAATCCGCGTACGTGGTGGCGGTTCTCTATCTCAAGATAATTCACCACTTTATATTGTAGACGGATTTCCCGTATCAAGTATCTCTGATATTGCTCCAACAGATATTCAATCGGTAGATGTATTGAAAGATGCTTCTTCTACTGCTATTTACGGTGCCCGTGGTGCAAATGGTGTTATCATCATTACTACTAAATCCGGTCAGGAAGGTAAGGTACAGGTAAACTTCGGTGCATCTTACGGTTTGCGCAAAGTGACCAAGATGGTCGATGTACTCAATCCGTATGAGTTTGTGATGTGGCAACAAGAATTAGACCAAAAAAGTTTCAATTATGGCACCTTTGACGATCTGGAGATTTATAAATCATACACAGACACTGACTATCAAGGAGAAATATTTGGTCGCACCGGTAATCAACAACAATACAATATTAGTGTCAGTGGTGGAAACAAAGATACCAAATTCAATATCAGTTATTCACGTAACGACGAAAAAAGTATCATGTTGAACTCAGGTTTTGCCAAAGACAACATCAATGCTAAAATAAATACAAAAATCAACAAATGGCTAACATTTGACTTCAATGCCCGTTTATCCTATCAAAAAGTAAAAGGAACCGGAAGCGGTGCAGACGACAATCAATCAAGTGCAACCACTTCTGTAAATGCACGCTCTGTAGTATTTGCTCCTGTTGAAAAATTAATCAGTGGCGGCAGTGACGATGATGAAAACGTTAATAACGCACGTTACACGCCTATCGAAATATTGAACGCGACTTACAAACGTGTTAGCCGCTTCCAACAAAACTACAATGCCGGAGTGAACTGGGAACCCGTAAAAGGACTTAAATTCAGAAGCGAATTCGGATATGGATGGAAATACAATAATACTGACCAAGTATGGGGAGTGGAAGCTACAAACAACAGTAAATACGGAAATCCGGGAATGCCCCAGGCGTTATTAACCAAACTTATCAACAAGAACTGGAGAAACGCCAATACTGTTACATATAATAACGATAAAATGTTCAATTTGAACCACAGAATGAATGTCATGTTAGGTCATGAAGTATCCAGCAGCTACGACCACAAAACAACAATGACATCTGTAGGTTTCCCTAAAAACATGTCAATAAAAGAAGTACTTGCTAATATGGGACAAGGTCAGGCACTTCCCACAGATACATACATTGGTATCAAAGACAACTTGCTCTCTTTTTTCGGACGTATCAACTACACCATTAACGATAAATATCTGATGACTTTCACCATGCGTGCAGACGGTTCCAGCAAATTTGCCTCCGGCAATCAATGGGGATACTTCCCTTCACTGGCTTTAGCATGGCGTATATCCGACGAAGCTTTCATGAAAAACTCCCAAGAATGGCTTTCCAACTTAAAACTTCGTTTAAGCATCGGTACGGCAGGAAACAATCGGATTCCCTCCGGATCGCTAGAAACAACTTACTCACTAGCAGGTTCGGGAGACAAACATATCTATTTCAACAATACAAGCAGCGTGGTTCTGCAAAGAGGTAAAAACTTGTCCAACCCGAACTTGAAATGGGAAACAACGCTCACTCGTAATATAGGTTTGGATTTCGGTTTCTGGAACGGACGCCTTTCTGGTAGCTTAGATGCATACTGGAACACGACCAAAGATTTGTTGATGCAAACTACCCTCCCCAAAGGAGCTGGTTATGAGTTCCAATATCAGAATTTCGGTCAAACCTCCAACAAAGGTATTGAGCTTGCTTTAGACGCTATCCTTGTCGACCAAAAAGATTTCGGTCTGAATTTCAACTTCAACATTTCCTATAATCAAGCTAAAATTGACAAACTGCCTACAAATAAAATCTGGCAAAGCAGTGGCTGGGGCGGCAGTCTCATCGCTGGTATCGATGATTTCCTAATTGAAGAAGGTGGAAGACTGGGTGAAGTATACGGTTATAAACTAGATGGTTTCTATACTACAGAAGACTTTACTTGGGATAATGGATGGAAACTTAAGGAAGGACGTGTCAATCCGACGGAATCGGGCATGAAAGTCAATAATTTCGGTCCTGGATCACCCAAACTGAAAGCAAATGCAGATGGTAAAATCGAGAAAGAACGCCTTGGAAATACAATCCCGAAAATAACTGGCGGTTTCGGTATCAATGCACGATATAAGAGCTTTGATTTAAGTGCATTCTTTAACTATTCATTGGGAAACAAAATTATCAACGCTACCAAACTTGCTTCCGGATTCTATAGTGACACAAAAAAAGATTGGAATCTGAACAATGAATTCAACCTTAGCAAACGTTACACTTGGATTGACCCTGCCAACGGAATGGACATGACTTCCAAAAGCTATATCAACGAATTTGGAAGCGACTATGCTATCAACCGTCTAAATGAAATAAATGCCGGTGCCAGCATATTCAACCCTGCTTCCATCACACAGATTCCACTTTTGGACTGGGCTGTAGAAGACGGTGCCTTCCTGCGTGTCAACAACATTTCCATCGGTTACACATTGCCGAAAGTTTTCGTACAAAAACTACAAATGCAGAATGTGCGTATCTACTTTACAGGATACAACCTCTACTGCTTCACTAAATATTCCGGTGCTGACCCGGAAGTAGACACTTGTCGCAAAACACCTATGACTCCGGGCATAGACTATTCAGCCTATCCTAAAAGCCGTTCATTTGTAGGTGGTATAAATGTTACATTCTAAAACAGATACATATATGAAATCAATTATAAAATACATCATTGGAGGAATGGGGTTACTGAGCATCACCTCTTGCAGCGATTTCTTAGATCAAAGCTCTCCTTCCGAAATCAAAGGCGACATGGTTTTCAACTCGCTTACTTTTACAGAACAAAGTTTGAACAAAGTATATGCAGGGCTTACCCTCGACCATACTTATGGGGCCCGCATCCCTCTGAATTTCGGATTCAATACAGATATTGAACTAGTAGATGCCGACGTTAACAAACCGGCTTCTTTCACCGAATCCAGTGAGCGCGCTTTAGGTAATTACAATGGAGAAAGCATCAGCGGTTCCTGGTCAAAACTGGATGACAATTGGAAAAACTGTTTTGCCATTATTGAGGACGCCAATCTTGTCGTAGAAGGAATCCGTTCCAGCGAGTTGTTCCAAGAAGGAAATCCGGCACGCAACAAGATGGCTAATTTCTTGGGTGAGGCACTCACCATCCGTGCCATGGTCTATTTTGACCTTGTAAAAAACTATGGAGACCTGCCAATGAAATTCGAAACGACCAAGGTAGACGGTTCCAATTTATATGTAGCCAAAAGCGACCGAGACGATATTATGGAACAATTGCTGAGCGACTTGGAAGAAGCTGCAAACTATCTCCCTTGGGCAGGCGAATCCGGCTATACGACCGAACATGCCACTGCTGGTTTTGCTCACGGCTTGTTCGCCCGCATCGCCCTTGCCAAAGCCGGCTACAGTATCCGCGAATCCTCCAAACCCGGCTACGAGACACTTGCCGGCTCTGATGGTACATACCCTACCCAACGTCCGGGAGAAGCAGAAAGAAAACTGTTGTATGAACGTGCACTGAAACATCTGACAGCTGTTATTGGAAGCGGTGTACACAAGTTAAATCCTTCGTATGCAGACCAATGGTTCCAAGTAAACCAGCGGAAATTGGACAATACTTATAAAGAAAACCTATACGAAGTAGCACACGGTCTGAATAAATCCGGAGAAATGGGATATACCATTGGCGTGAGAATCAGCGGTGCAAGCAGCTACTACGGTGCTAAAGGAAACTCAAGCGGAAAAGTGAAATTAACCGCTCCGTTCTTCTGGTCGTTCGACCACTCTGACCTGCGTCGTGACATCACATGTGCCACTTATGAACTCAAAGAAGAAAACGGGCACATCAAAGAGAATATGCAGAAAAACGCCCCATTCGGTATCTATGTAGCAAAATGGGACATCCGCAAAATGAACGATGAATGGCTGAATGCTGTCCGTGCGAGCGATGCAAAAATCGGATATGGCATCAACTGGATTGCAATGCGTTATTCCGACATACTATTAATGTATGCTGAAGTTATGAACGAACTGTATGGAGCTGATGCAGCCAATCCATTGGGTGGAACTGCCATGACAGCCCGTACCGCACTGACAGAAGTTCACAGCCGCGCGTTCGACAACAAAGCCAATGCACAAGCGTATGTAGCTACTATCTCATCAGGTGACGATTTCTTCAACGCCATCGTGGATGAACGCGCATGGGAATTTGCCGGAGAATGTGTCCGCAAATATGACTTGATTCGTTGGGGATTACTTTCTAAGAAGATCGACCAATTCAAAGAAGACTACCGCCAACTCACTACCATAGCTCCCAAATACATCTTCTATAAGATGAAAGCCGACGATGAATATTCCATCGACATGAGTAGTATTTGCTGGTATGAATATCCCTCCTTTGTCAGCGAAATCAATAACGAATTGGATGTCAAGAATGCTATAAAGAATGCCGCAGATCCCAATTGGAAATACGTTCCGGGCTGGGGAACCTTCCCAAATGGAAAGATAGAGAAAGACGCAACTACAAAGCAAGAAGTGTTCAAAGAGGACGGAAGCACCTCCAACGACTCCAACCTTTCGGGATTAACAGACTATGTTAGCACAGGTCTGGACAAGACCGTAAAAAACAGGCATTTGATTCCACTAGGTAGTAAAACGATTTCAGAATCAAACGGAACATTAGCCAATTCATACGGATTCTAATTGATAAAAACGATTATTATGAAAATTAGTACAAATATACACACGCTATTAAGCATCATTTGCTTAACAGTTATTTCATTTTCGTCTTGCGACAAAAGTAATGACTGGAGTTCGGACGAACGATACAACCGCTTATTCCGCAGCAACAATCTTGCGGTTACTCCCCAAACATTCGAAGCAGAGGTTATTTGGAACGCAACTCCCAACACCGACTACTATATCATAGAGGTAAATAAAAACGAATTTACAAATGACGAACTGCAAGAAGGCTCTATCATCTACGGAGAAGACAAAGGCATTACAAGCAGCCCTTACAGTATCACAGGACTAGAAGAGCAAACGACGTATTACTTGCGTCTGCGTTCCTGTTCCGAATCTGCCCAACCGTCTAAATGGTGCACTTTGGAGGATGGCACTTTCACCACAAAGAGCGAACAAATTATCGAAAGCAGCAGCAACGTGACCAGCAAGAACGCCACCATCCACTGGACTGCAGGAGTGGACGTTACCCACTTCCTCATCGAATCTACCGAAGGGGAGACACGCCGCGACATCACCGCCAACGAGAAGAATGCAGGTCAAGCTACGTTGACAGGACTCAAAGCTGCCACCACTTACAAAGTTTCTATCTATAACAATCAGAAGTTGAGAGGAAACTGTAAATTTGAAACGACAGAAGACTTTCCGGAAGGATACACCATAGCCAACCTGAAAGAGGGCGATGACCTTGATGCAGTTCTTGCCGAACAACAAGGAGATGTAGTGCTCGTCTTCCCGGCTGGAAGCACTTTCGAACGTACGGAAAAACTTAGCATTCCCGCATCGGTAAATGCAATTATCTTCTGGGGTGCCTCCGGTGGAGCACAGCCTAACTTCAAGCCCAAAGAAGTGACAGCCACAGAAAACACGACTTCTATCAAGTTTTATAACATAAACCTCTACAACAATGGCAAAGGCAGCGATTACATGATTAACCAAGATGCCATGACAACGGATGTAAACATTTCCTTCGATAAATGCAAGGTATCCAAAACTCGTGGTATATTGCGTGTGCAAGGCGGCGGTGTGGGATGCTCCATCAATCGTATAGAGTTTACTAATACTACCTTCAGTGAAATTGGTTCGTATGGTGTCATCAACATTAAAGACATGACGGGAAATCTGAATTCCATTCATATAAGTAAATGTACATTTAATGATGTAGCCGCCACCGATGGACCAACATTTACACTCACAGCACAAAATACAACGCATCCTATCACATTCAATATCGATCAATGTACATTCTATGCTTGCGATCAAAAAAGTGGAAAACACTTCATTGATGCAAACAAAGTGGAACTACACGATATCAGAATCACAAATTGCTTATTCGCCAACTGTGGTAGCAGCGATGCCAAAAACAAACTATGTAGCGTAAAGAGTATCGTTAAAGAAACTGCCGACAACTGGTATACCACCGATTGCGCATGGCACAGTGAGGCACAAGCGATGTGCACCGAATATAGCAAAACATCTGCCGAACTCTTTGAAGATCCTGAAAACGGTAATTTCAAAATTAAAGACGCTTTGTTCAAGAACCGTGCAGGCGACCCACAATGGTTCAGTGAATAATATAGGTTTTACATAAAAAACATATAAAAAAGATAGGGCGAATGTATATTTGAATATATACACTCGCCCTACTTTTATAATATACACTCCCAAGCAAATGAACGTTTACAAACAAAGCATATAAAATACACTTTGAGTTTGGAATATATGAATTGAGAAGTCCATAGGAATAGTCTCTTAAATCATTTATTTCCTAAAAATAGAATAAACAAAGAGATTGTTACTACGTATTACCGACCTATTTTTTCCTTATACTCAGTCGGTGTCATACCCACCTGCGCCTTAAAACATTTGCTAAAATAACGCGGGTCGTTGATTCCGACCATATATGAAATCTGCGTCATATTAAACTCTCCGGTTTCAATCAGTTGCGTAGCACGCTTGATGCGTATTTCTTTGATAAACTCAATAGGTGCCAGTCCTGTCAATGTCTTCAGCTTCTTGAAGAACACGGAACGACTGACAGCCAGTTCACGTACCAAATCATCCACTACAAGGTCTCCATTATCCATGTTCTGCTCCATCAATTCCACCAGTTTATCCATAAACTTACGGTCATTTGGAGACATATCAGGAATAGTCGGTTGCTGTTGTGACTGTAGTTGCGTTTGCTCTTCTTCTCGCTCCGGCACTATCTTTCTTTCCTCTTCAGCCATAGCCTTTGTCGACGCAACTAATTCACCGGAAGTAACGGACATATTGATATGCATCAAGCTATCCCGATAGAAACTTTGCAGTTTCTTACGCTGCATCAACAGATTTTCCACACGGGCCTGCAGATAGGTAGCACTGAAAGGTTTTGTGATATAATCATCCGCACCATATTCCAGTCCTTCCAGTTTACTTTCAATCGTAGTTTTGGCAGTAAGCAAGATAATAGGTATATGGCTGGTTGTCATATCCGCACGTAGTTCACGCGTCATTTCGATACCGTCTTTCTCGGGCATCATCACGTCACTGATAATAATATCCGGAAGATACTTCAATGCTTTATTTGCTCCTTCCCTACCATCGGCAGCTTCCACTACCCGGTACATCGGAGAAAATAGACTACGCAAGAATTCACGTAACTCTTGATTATCTTCGACTAATAGCATCAGCTCTTTGGAGTTTTCTTCTTTCGCAGCATCTTCCTCATAAACAGCTTCAATTTTCTCCGAATTATCGGGTATCAGCGTTTCAGACTGAATGGAAGAGTTGGCTATATCCACTACCTGCCCCATCCTTACCGGAGCTTCCACATCTTCCAGAATAAACTCGGTTTCCTTATCATAATGTTCTTTCCCTTTCAAGAAATCGACTTTGAAACAACTTCCCTCTCCCAAACGACTATCCACGGAAATTGTAGCCTTATGCATCTCCACAAGCTCTTTCACCAATGAAAGTCCAATACCCGTACTAGCCTGATTGAACAGATTCTTGTCTACCAGATTCTCAAAACGGACAAACAAGGATTTCTTTTTATTTTCCGCAATGCCGATTCCCTGGTCTTGTACACCTATAGAAACCGTATTCTCATCTTCACGGATAAATATCGTTATCATCTTGCCATTCGGCGTATACTTAAATGCATTGGAAAGCAGATTGAATACAATCTTTTCCAGCTTATCAGCGTCCACCCAAAGATAAAGATGTTCCTTTTCCGTCTGAAACAGGAAATCAATCCGGTGCTCTTCGGCCACAGCCTCAAAATTATCCATCACCTTGCGCACGAAAGGAACAATGTCCACACGCTGTACCTGCATCTTCATCTTCTTGTTCTGAATCTTGCGGAAGTCCAATATCTGATTGACAAGACGAAGCATACGGTTGGTATTCCGTTCAACCACCACCAACTGTTCGCGGACATCAGCCGGCAATTTATCATTCTTCAAGACCTGCTCTACCGGACCTGCGATCAACGTAAGCGGAGTACGCAACTCATGTGATATATTCGTAAAGAAGCGTAGTTTTATATCCGAAATCTGCTGTTCGACCGACACTTCATGCTTCAACCGGTAAATGGTGAACAGGATATAAACGGCCACAAGAATAATAATCAGAATGAAAAGTATATAAAGCACATACGCCATCGGCGTTTCCCAGAAAGAAGGCAGAATGACAATATCCAAGATACGTTCGTTATCCACCCACACACCATCGCTATTGGTAGAACGGACACGAAGTACATACTCTCCTTTCGGAAGATTCGTATAAGTCACGCTACGCTGTTTGTCGGCAAAGGTCCACTGTTTTTCAAATCCGTCGAGAATATAAGCATACTGTATATTTTGCGGATTAGTATAATCGAGTGCCGCAAAATGAACGGAGAAAATATTCTCTTTATGCGAAAGTACCAATTTATCAGCGTCGTCAATATCCACTTTCAACAATGAGTTGCCGCCGGGGGTAATGTCCTCATTAGCCACTGTCAGTTTGGAGAATACGATAGGCGGGATATAGCTGCTCTTACGTATAGAGTCAGGATTAAATATAAAGACTCCGCCGCTGGCACCAAAAAGCATGCTTCCTTTATCAGTTAATGCCGAAGCGGCTTCACTAAAACGTACGGGGAAAGTGATACTACGCTCGTCATAACTTTCAAAACGTTCTTCAGAGGGGATGAACTTACAAATTCCATTCTCTGTACTAATCCATAGATTCTGCTTACTATCTTCGCGGATGGAAAGCAGGACATCGGAAGGAAGACCATCCAATACGGAATATGATTTGAATTCTCCGTGACCGTCTTTACTGATAGATACCAGTTTGTTGAGTCCGCCGCCGAAAGTAGCCAAGTAAAGTTCCTTTTTCTTGGTGGAGATAATCCAATGGACATCATTATTACTCAAACTTTGCGTATCATTCGGCATACGGGAGAAATGATAGAACTTCACCTCCTCCGGTTTCTTAAAGTTCTCATCAAAAGCAACGGCACCCGTGGTTGTTCCTACCCACAAGCGTCCGTTGTTATCGGAAGTGATGAAACGAGCTTTGTAACAAGGATCAATGGGATAACCTTTCAGGTTGTTCCGGTGATTGATAAACAATGTCTTTCCAGCTTCATTCTTCGTAATATAATTGATACCTCCGGCAAAAGTTGCCAGCCAGATACGACCATAATGATCTTCATAGATGCAATATACATTATTATCGCTTAAACTGTACATATCATCTTCACGATGAAGATAACGGGTCAGCTTATAAGACATTCCGTTGGAAGAAGTCGGCTCGGCACGAACAAGGCCGTCTCCTTTTGTCGCAATCCAGATGATTCCTTTTGAGTCCTGAATAACATGATAAACGGTGCCCGGCATGGGAGTACCGGTGGCAGAAATGGTGCCGTTTTCGGTAAGATAGCCTTTATATGTTTTGTCGGCATCATATATACGAAGTATACCGTCTTTCAAGCCAACCCACAAATTTCCCAGTTTGTCTTCACACAGGGCACGCACCTCATTATGTAACGATTCGTGTTCATGAGGCATAGGGGTTATCATCGTAAAAGGTACATTTCGATAAGTCACTTTCTCCAATCCTTTAGAGTGGGTACAAAGCCACAGATTACCTTGTTTGTCGGAAAAGGCTGAATGAATCTTATTGGAGAAACGCCAGTCACGGCTACCCAGTCCGTTATAGAAAGGAACCAAGCATTTTTTTTGAGGATCGAAGTAAGAGAAACCTCCTCCGTAAGGATGTACCCAAAGATAACCGTTTACGTCTTCATGGATATGAAAAGCCGGACGGGAACGTTCGGGATTGCTGTATTCTATAGGAATTTGCTCACGGGTCACCACTCCGGTTAAGGGATTAAAATGAGCAACAACGCCCGGTTCTTCCTGTTCGAACCACACTTCTGAAGAACGGTCTACGTATGCAGAAAGGATCGGCTTTGCGGGTAACGCCTTACAAGTCAGGAACGAGTAATGTACGTTTGTTTTTGTTCGCAGGTTGTAAGTAAAGAAACCATCCAAATCGGTAGTAATAACAGATACATCCGGCGCAATGGGATGAATGGAGGTAATCTGTCCTTTTGTGGGAAGCTCGATCAACGTAAATTCTCCGCTTTCTTTCTGATAAGACCAGATACGGCCATGATCCGAAGCGAAACAAATATCCTTATCACGTTCCTGCACAGCATAGAAAGCCTGATTCATTCCGCCAAACTTTCCTTTTGTTTCCGTAAAATAAGAATTCGGTTCTTTCTTTCCGGGACGGATCATCCCGAGACCGTTATCCGTCAGCAACCAGTCATTGCCGGCTTTATCCTGATGAACTTTGAATACATGTAAAGAAGGAAACAGTTCTGTCTTGCTGGAATAAATATCCCATGTCAAGCGATTATTCTCATCCGGATGCGTCAGGATACGGATGGCTCCGTCGTTTTCCGTTAGCAGCCAAACGGTTCCGTTGGGCATCACTTCAATGGTATGCACATTGAAAGCACTCCCCTCTTCTCCGGCAGCAGGCACTTGCTCGAAAGTCTCTGTCTTCGGATCGAAACGATGGACACGGTTATCATAGGTCAGCAACCACAGAAAGCCGTAACGATCTTCATACATACGGTCTACGCGGTTATTGGTCAGACTGATGTAGTTTCCCTGACGGGCCTTGTATGTTTTAAAGGTATAACCGTTGAAACGGTTGATACCATCCCAGGTAGCAAACCAAAGGTTGTCTTTGTGATCCTGTAAGATGTTCATCACCGTATTTTGGGATAATCCATCTTCAGTAGAATAGTGGGTAAAAAAACAGTGCTGTTGCGCGTATGTTGAGAACGCAATAGCTAACAAAAGAATTACTGAAATTAAGGTTTTCTTCATCATATCACTCGGTTCTGTGCCGTAAAGATAGAAAAATACTTGTAGTTTCATGCAATCTTTAGCGGCTATTTAACAGAATCGGACCTAACGCTTTACCGTTATCAGTTTATTTCCGTTCTCTATCGGATTCCATCCGTCTTCTCCTGCCAAAACTGCATTTATCTCATATCCTTTCAGATTCTTCAATTGTTGGGAGAAAGCAGCGCGCGCTTTCGGATGGGCTCCTTCGCCCCGACTTTCATATTCGGCATAAAAGACAGTTTTCTCGTTTTCCTTCTTGCCCCAGTTGTTCCAACCAATGGGAAGAATGTGTTTCCCCAATTCGCAACGGATGAATACAGCTTGCGCATACGGACGCCAAGGACGGGACAGATACACTTTTGTGGCTTTCGGTTCCGCAGTCAGTTTGCAATCATAGAATACATAGCCATATTTTTTTCCTTTATCGGTAGAGGGAGCGGTGACATAACCATCCCGTTTGCTATGAATGTGGCAACGGTTGAAAACAGCCGTAGACCAACCGAAGATAAAATCTACCGTTCCTTCGATGTAACAGTCTTCGTAATATTGGCGGCTTTGCTTGCTGTATGTATAGAGGGTGTCCTGAAAACCTAGAAAACGACAGTTCTTAAAATAGACACGGTCGGCAGACACAAAGCAGGCAACTGCCTGTCCTACGGGACCTGATGAGTTCTCGAATGTGATATTCTCCGCATAAAAATCAGGGGCATAGATGTAACAGCTGGACGAACCGGAAGTTCCCATGTTCTCGCCGAATACATTTTTCTTGTTTGCAAAACCGTCATAAGTCAGTACCGCACCGTTTTCTCCAATCAGGGAGATATTAATCTTGGATTCGGGGATGATGAGTTTCTCTTTATAAGTTCCTTTACGAATCAGGATAGTGGTACGGACGTCTTTGCGAAAATCGGGGACGGCATTGATTGCTTCCTGCACGGTAAAGAAATCACCGCTACCGTCTTGGGCTACCACATAATCGTAATGACGGATATACTTCGCCAGTTCCGGAATTTCCTTGCCGATGGCATCTACTGCCAGGCCTGCGATGGTTCGCGCTCCATAGACATTCAAGTGGGTATTGTCTTCACGACCTTTCGGAAAAGCCGGCACTTGATTGGGTTCGACAAACATGAATAGTTTCTTTGATTCTACAGGTCCAAGTCCCTGCACTAGGTCATGAGTAATCTTGTTCATGTCTATAAAAGTCACTCCCAGTTCTTTTGCCACATTGCGGGGGGAATCCAAATAAGCTCCATGCGTATCGAACAAAACGGTTCCTTCTTTCGGTTGTTCCTTTTCCCCCGATGTCCGGCGGATATCCTTAGTGATGGAAGCATCCTTCGGCTGTACGAAGTTACGGCGGACAATGGAATTGAACAATACGGGAATGCCGCCTTTCGCACGGGTTTCGTTTACATAACAGCGGAGATTGTCATCGAAAGTAGTTCCCGGTTCGGTGTGGCGGATAGAATCCGCTTTTTCATCATTATGTCCGAACTGGATAAAGACATAATCGCCTTTCTTCACTTTGGAGATGACTTTTGCCCAACGTCCTTCGGAGATAAAACTCTTGGAACTGCGTCCGTTGGCAGCATGATTGTCTATCTTTATGTCTTCGGAGAAAAATCCGGGAAGTACCATTCCCCAGCCACGTTCGGGATTTCCGCCATCCAACTTCTTGTTAGCCATAGTCGAATCCCCTATCATAAAAATAGTTACGACAGGTTTGTCCACGCGAAATGCAGAGCAGAGAACAAAGGCAACTGCCAACAACAGTACTAATTTACTTCTATTTTCTTTCATTTTCTTTATACTACACTCTATAACAAAAAATCATTTTTCTCTTTCACCTATCACCGGCATCCATCAAACGCCCTATTCACCGCTTCCCAACCTTCTTTGTTTCCAAAAGCTACCGGAAGCTACATTTCTCTCGTATCTAAGTTTGCTTATCCTTATCGGAACAAAGTGTTTCCTGCTTTGAAACTATTAGTTTCAAGCGTTAGAAACTTTAGTTTCCTACTGATGAAACTCTAGTTTCAAGCAATAGAAACTTTAGTTTCACGCTGAAGAAACTCAAGTTTCAAGTAATGGGAACAACAGTTTCAAGCGATGAAACTAATGGTCCAAGGCCAGAAACAAATATTTCGTAGCGTAGAAGCTATCAGAAGCGCTAATGTTTCTATTTATAAGGATACCAGTTGCTGCTTTCTTTAAAGATATTCTCCGGCGTGTACCTCAATGCTTCCTTTTTTGTGAGTTGTTTCCCCCATGCCACACGTCCCGATGCACCTGCACCTTCGCCTGTATTTCCAAATTCGGCATAACGGGCTGTCTTTTCGTTCTCCGGATTCCTCCAATTGTGCCATCCTTCGGGACGAATATGGCCGCCAAACTCACAATTAATAAACACCGTAGCGGCGTACGGACGCCAAGGGCGACCTAAATATACCTTTTTCACTCCCGGAGCAGCGGTCAATTTACAGTTTTTGAAAACATAGCCAAACTCTTCACTTTGAGGAGTAGAAGCGGCAGTGATATACGAATCACGTTTGCTATGCAGTTCACAATATTCGAATAGAGCGGTGGAAGGACCAAAAATAAAATCGGTAGTTCCCTCGATATAGCAATTCGTGAATAAGAGACGGGCTCCTTCGGTTCCTGTATAAATAGTATCCTGATTTCCCAGGAAACGACAGTTGACAAACATCAGTCTATTACCTTCGGTGTGAAGAGCTACCGCTTGTCCCAGTGGAGCCGCATTATTTTCAATCGTCAGGTCTTTGAAAGTGATGTCACTCCCTTCCACTTTTACCGTATAGGTGCGGAAAGTACCCATCTTATTGATATTGGCATGGTCATCATAAGTGATAATCGTTTTTTCTGCGCTTTCACCCACTAATTGTACATTCTTCACCCAGGAAGGAATGACCAGCTTTTCCTTGTATGTACCGTTCTTGATATAGATCGTCACCGTATAATCCATAAAAGCGCGGACAGCTTCCACGGCTTCCTGAATGTTACGATACTCTCCTGTCCCGTCGCGTGCCACGACTAATGTGTCTTTGCGTTGCTGTTGTTGTGCATAAACAGATGTTGCTCCCACACCCAGTAGAAGCAAACACATCATTCCTTTAAAAATAGTCCTTTTCATTGTCGGAAATTACTTTTGTAAACGTTCGTATTCCAAGCTAGCCATAATAAAAGGTCCTACGGCTTTAGGATCGTTATTGCGGATAGTTTCATTAATATAATAGTCATAATCGCCGGAACGATATACCTTTCCTCCCAATCCTGCCACTGCACAAGCCTTGGTGATGGTTACCAATCCGTTCTTGTCCACTTCGATAAAATTATCCAGGAATCCTTTGTAGCCTTTCAATGCCACATCCAGATAAGACTTCTCAATATATCCCAAACGAACCGCCTTAAAGAGCGAATAAATGAACATAGCAGAACAAGAAGATTCAACGTAATTTCCCTTATCACCACTCCGGTCCATCACCTGATACCATCCTCCGGTCTTCGGGTCCTGAAGTTTCTTCACCTGCGCAGCTACAT
Organism: Bacteroides caecimuris; assembly: GCA_948742525.1. Taxonomy (GTDB): domain Bacteria; phylum Bacteroidota; class Bacteroidia; order Bacteroidales; family Bacteroidaceae; genus Bacteroides; species Bacteroides caecimuris_A. The sequence continues at coordinate 15,282 of CAPYSS010000014.1, forward strand.
TATTCAATATATCAAGCAAAGAATCTCTTCCGGCTTCATGCTGCGGAATAAATTCGAGCACATCCACCAATGCCATCGCATACCATCCCATTGCACGTCCCCATGTATGTTTCGACTGTCCGGTCACCTGATCCGCCCAACGTTCGGTGCGGCTTACATCACACGCATGACGATAAAGACCATTTTTAGGATCGTATGTATGACGGGCACAAGTGACAAACTGGTTGATTACATCTGCATAGTCCTGCGGAAGATTATTGCGGAATGCATATTCTGCATAGAAAGGAGCTCCCATGTAAATTCCGTCCAGCCACATTTGGTGGGGATAAATCTTTTTATGCCAAAAGCCCCCGTCCTCATTGCGCGGTTGTCCTTCAAACTGGCTATAAAGCAGGTCGAGCGCTTTCTTATATTTAGGATTCTTGGTTTGCTCATAGATACGGAAAAGGATTTTTCCGGAGTTGATGCGGTCGAGGCTATAATCGGTTAATTTATAAGCGGTAATGCTTCCGTCCTCGTGCACCATTGTATCTGCATACGCGATGGCGTAATCGCGAATTTTCTTGTCGCCATAAGTGTCGTACACATCGAGCATAGCTCCCAGTTCAAGTCCGTGGCAATAATCCCACTTCAGTTTCGGCTGAAAGTCGAGCTGCCAGGATTCGGGATAACGGATCATTTCCGATTCAGTCAGTCGCACAGACCAGGGAAGCTTGCTGTCTACCTGTTGTGCCGATACGGAAGCGGTCATTGTAACCAATAAAACCACTATAAAAAAATTATAAAAAGGAGTTCGTCTCATGGTTTGTTATTTTAAGGATTCAACATAGTCTTTTTTCACGCTACGAAAGTAGTGTTTTTCCTCCAAACCCAGTGGGATTTTTTAGTTAAGTAGGTGCATTTTTTGTTTTTCGTGCACGGAAACGAGCAATTTTGTGCACGCAAACGTCAAAAATGTCCATTTTTGATGCAATATCTCATAAATTAAGAGTTTCATTTTGGAAGAAAGCAAAAAAGGTCTTACTTTTGGCACGGTTTACAACTAATACCCTCTGGGGAAACACAGGTAATTTATCATTAAAACAGAGAAAAAATAGAACAGAATGGAAGAAGTATTTAAGTACATTATCGGTCTTGGAGCGGCAGTAATGATGCCAATCATTTTCACGATTTTAGGAGTATGTATCGGTATTAAACTTCCCAAAGCGCTGAAGAGCGGTTTGTTGGTTGGTGTCGGTTTCGTTGGTTTATCAGTAGTGACGGCATTGCTCACCAGCAGCCTGGGTCCGGCATTAAGTAAAATGGTTGAAATCTACGGATTGGAATTGGGAATTTTCGACATGGGTTGGCCTTCTGCTGCGGCAGTAGCTTACAACACTTCAGTCGGTGCTTTCATTATCCCTGTTTGCTTGGGAGTCAATTTATTAATGTTGCTTACCAAAACAACCCGTACCGTCAATATCGACCTTTGGAACTATTGGCACTTCGCATTTATCGGTGCTATCGTCTACTTTGCTTCCGACAATATCTATTGGGGATTCTTCGCTGCCATCATCTGCTACATCATTACGCTGGTAATGGCTGATATGACTGCTCCTGCTTTCCAGAAGTTCTATGATAAAATGGACGGTATCTCTATTCCTCAACCGTTCTGCCAAAGTTTTGTTCCATTTGCTATTGTAATCAATAAACTATTGGATAAAATTCCGGGATTCGACAAACTGAATATCGATTCTGAAGGCATGAAAAATAAATTCGGATTGATGGGTGAACCGTTGTTCTTGGGTATCGTAATCGGTTGCGGTATCGGTGCATTAGGCTGCGGAAGCTGGAAAGAAGTAGTAGACAGTATCCCAAGTATATTAGGACTGGGTATCAAGATGGGTGCGGTGATGGAATTAATTCCACGTATCACCAGCCTCTTTATCGAAGGTTTGAAACCGATCTCTGACGCTACCCGCGAACTGATCGCTAAAAAATATAAGAGTAACACTGGACTGAGCATCGGTATGAGCCCTGCATTGGTTATCGGTCACCCGACTACCTTGGTAGTATCTCTGCTGTTGATTCCTGTCACAATCTTCCTGGCTGTTATCCTTCCGGGCAACCGTTTCTTACCGCTGGCTTCTCTGGCAGGTATGTTCTACCTGTTCCCGATGATTCTGCCTATCACAAAAGGTAACGTAGTGAAATCATTTATTATCGGTCTGGTGGCATTGATTGTAGGTTTGTATTTCGTAACAGGACTGGCAGGCTTCTTCACACTGGCTGCTAAAGATGTATATGAAGCAACAGGCGACCCGACAGTGAATATCCCCGCCGGTTTCGAAGGTGGAGCACTTGACTTTGCTTCCAGTCTCTTCTGCTGGGGTATCTTCCACCTGACTTATAGTCTGAAGATTATCGGCCCTGCCATCCTCGTGGCACTGGCACTCGGAATGGCTATCTACAACCGTATCCGCATGACCAGAAACGACGCAAAAAACACATTAAACAGTAATAAGGAATAAGTCGAAAAAGACTTTAACTGATAATAAGTAGTATATAATATATAACTCAATAAAAAACTCGAAAGATGAAAAAATTAGCAATTGCAATGATGTTGGGTATCGCAGCAATGTCTGCCTCCGCCCAGGTGAATTACAAGATGCAAGTGGCTTGCAGCCCGCAAGACGTGAAAACGTATGACACTAAGCGCTTGCGCAGTAGCTTCCTGATGGAAAAAGTAATGGTTCCGAACGAAATCAACGTTACTTATTCTATGTACGATCGTCTGATCTTCGGTGGCGCAGTACCTGCAACAAAAGAATTGGTACTTGAAACAATCGACCCGTTGAAATCTAAATTCTTCCTCGAACGCCGCGAACTGGGTGTCATCAACATTGGTGGCGAAGGTATCGTAACCGTAGACGGTAAAGAATATACGCTGAAATTCAAAGATGCTCTGTACGTAGGTAGAGGCAAGCAGAAAGTGACTTTCAAGAGCAAAGATTCCAGCAATCCTGCCAAATTCTACATCAACTCGGCTACTGCCCACAAGGAATACAAGACTCAATTGATTACTATCGACGGACGTAAAGGTTCTCTGAAAGCAAACTCATTTGCTGCCGGAAAGCTGGAAGAAAGCAACGACCGCGTTATCAACCAGTTGATTGTTAACAACGTACTTGAAGAAGGCCCCTGCCAATTGCAGATGGGATTGACAGAACTGAAACCGGGTAGCGTATGGAACACCATGCCGGCACACACTCACTCTCGTCGTGTAGAAGCATACTTCTACTTCAATGTACCGGAAGGAAATGCTATCTGCCACTTCATGGGCGAACCTCAAGAAGAACGCGTCGTATGGATGCAGAACGAACAAGCTATCATGTCACCGGAATGGTCTATCCACGCTGCTGCCGGAACAAGCAACTACATGTTTATCTGGGGTATGGCAGGTGAAAACCTCGATTACGGAGACATGGACAAGATCCAATATACAGAAATGCGCTAACCGTTGCGTATTCCTGTATGACATATAATTTTTCAGACGCAGATAACGCGGATAGCACGGATCAAAAAATAAGAATCCGCATTATCCGCGTCATCTGCGTCTAAAAGATTAGACTCATTTGCTCTTGATTTATAAATACGTTTATTTTCTTTCTGTATTACCCCTAACGTTGTAAATGATAATGCTATGAGACATTTTTATACCCTTTGAAACAAATAGCATATATAATGCAACGAATAATACATGATTTTGACCAAATTTTACAAATAAAATTCAGTCGAAATACCGACCTTTGTCAACGAAACAAAATCTATTTAAATCCATTATCATGAATGCATTTCAAAAAACAGGCGAAAAGATGACAAACTACAGATGGACCATCTGTGCTATGCTATTTTTTGCTACTACAGTTAACTATCTCGACCGTCAGGTTCTCTCATTGACGTGGGATGAATTTATCAAACCGGAATTCCACTGGGACGAATCTCACTACGGTACTATTACTTCTGTTTTCTCCATTGTATACGCTATATGTATGCTGTTTGCCGGTCGTTTTGTCGACTGGATGGGAACTAAAAAAGGATTTTTATGGGCTATCGGTGTCTGGTCGGCAGGTGCTTGTCTTCATGCCGTTTGTGGTATTGTTACAGAAGCACAAGTTGGACTTCATAGTGCAGCAGAACTGGCAGGTGCCACAGGAGACGTGGTAGTGACTATTGCTACTATCAGTATGTACTGCTTCCTCGCCGCCCGCTGTATCCTCGCTTTAGGAGAAGCCGGTAACTTCCCTGCTGCTATTAAAGTAACCGCAGAGTACTTCCCTAAAAAAGACCGTGCTTATGCTACTTCTATCTTTAATGCCGGTGCATCTATCGGAGCATTGATCGCTCCTCTTTCCATTCCTATTCTGGCAAAAATGTTCGGTTGGGAAATGGCATTTATCGTAATTGGTGGACTTGGCTTTATTTGGATGGGCTTCTGGATATTTATGTACGATGCCCCGTCGAAAAGCAAACATGTCAATCAGGCAGAGCTTGATTACATCGAGCAAGATAATCGCGAAGCAGGCAGTGCTCCAATGACAGACGAGAAAGATGAAAAGAGAATGAAGTTCTGGCAATGTTTCAGCTACAAACAAACATGGGCCTTTGTCTTCGGTAAGTTCATGACTGACGGTGTATGGTGGTTTTTCCTTTTCTGGACTCCGTCTTATCTGAATACACAATTCGGTATCAAAACCTCCGACCCGCTGGGTATGGCGTTGATCTTTACGCTTTATGCAGTGACTATGTTATCTATCTATGGTGGTAAACTACCTACTATCTTCATCAACAGAACAGGTATGAATCCGTATGCAGCCCGTATGAAAGCGATGCTAATCTTCGCCTTCTTCCCGCTGGTTGTACTGTTAGCACAACCGTTAGGTACTGTTTCTCCATGGTTCCCGGTTATCTTAATCGGTATTGGTGGAGCTGCTCATCAATCTTGGTCGGCCAATATATTCTCTACCGTAGGCGATATGTTCCCAAGAACAGCTATTGCAAGTATCACCGGTATAGGTGGTATGGCAGGAGGCGTAGGCTCTATGATTCTTCAGAAAGTGGCAGGTAACTTGTTCGTATATGCTTCCGGAACAACGATGATCGACGGCAAAGAGGTGGAAATGACGAAAGAGCTACTCGAACAAGGAGCACAATTCGTACACCCAGCCATGACATTCATGGGATTCGAAGGTAAACCAGCCGGATATTTCGTTATCTTCTGCGTATGTGCAGTGGCTTATTTGTTGGGTTGGGTTATCATGAAGGCATTAGTTCCGAAATACAAACCTATCGTATTAGAGTAAATCTATCCGAACACATAGAATCGTTAAAAACAAAAGAGTAACTCGTCGCCGAGTTACTCTTTTGTTTTAACCAATTATTCAAAAAAATGAAAAATGAAAAAAATAAAAAAGCCTCTTCTCACGAAGAAGGCTTTTTAGGTTTACTTATCCTGCATCATCCTCCTGCAAAATTTTTAACCGAAACACTAGAAACAGTGTTTTTGCATTCCTATAATGAAGTATAGTAAACGTTAAGATGAAAAAAAGGGAAGTCTCACGACTTCCACAATTCTTCTAACCTTAAATCTAAATCTCTATGAAAAAAACGTGTTGCAAATATAGGCGTTTGTTCAACATAGAGGTGTTAATGAATTGCATAAAGAGAGAATAAAAACTAACATCTGCAAAATGATGCAATTTTTCAGAAGCTTTCTATTAATTTTAATAAACTTTTATAGAGTGGATTGCGTTCAAGTAGTTCGGGAACTCCTGTGATGAACATCTGTTTTCTTGCACGGGTCAAGGCAACATTCAGTTTCCGGTCGATCAAAACACCCTCTTCTTCCGTCAGATTGGATAGAAATTTTAGTTGGTAAGGGTAGTTGACACAGAAGGAATAGATTATTACATCACGCTCGCTTCCTTGGAACCGTTCTACTGTGTCAACCAGAATTCGGTTCAGAGCTGGAATACCTAATGATTCTATTTCTTTTTTTATCAATGCTATCTGACTCCGGTAAGGGGTAATGATCCCTAAAGTACGGGATTCGTCAAAATCTGTCTGATGATCTTCATAAATGCGAACAGCTAAGTCGGCAACAATACGTGCTTCCGAATAGTTGATCTTTGCAGACGCTCCGGCCTTCTCCGGCACAGAGGGATAAAAAGCCAAACGACAGATAGTATCGGATGATTCTATTTGGTGAGGCAGGCCGACAGGAATCAGACGCCCTCCATAAAAGGTACGATTGGCAAACAAAGCAACTTCCGGATGCATTCGCCCTTGACGGCACAGCATATCGTAGGAACGATGAACTGTTGCAGTACAGTTCCGGTAAAGGCGTTCAAACAAGGAATCTTTCAAATTGGTCAACCCTATAGACAGTAAAGATTCATCATAAATAGCCGATTGTTCCGTATTTTGCTGCACGACAGCTGGCAGTTGTTTATGATCTCCGATCAACACAAACTTATCTATTGCATCCTTTCCGTCTTCTCCACGTGCACAGAGGATGCCTAACAACTGCGGTTCCAATATTTGGGTAGCTTCATCAATAATGGCTACATCAAAATGCTTCAAACGAAACAGTTCCGGTTTGCCGGAAATAGCCGCTACCGTTCCCACAATAATCCGACAATTCCGGATACGTTCGTACACCTCCGAACGGCGGTTACAAGAGGATAATTCATTTTCAATCAGATGCCTGCGGTAGGCTTCATCACATGACAATTCACTTCCTACACGTATAAAATCAACAGCCGGAGCAATGGAAGCCAGCGACTTGCATATCTCATCGACAGCCCGGTTGGTGTATGAAAGCAAAAGAATCTGCGCATCTTTATCTGCATGAAAAGTCTCTACCATTTTCTTCAGGGCACATGAAGTTTTGCCTGTTCCCGGAGGTCCGATAAGAAGGAAATAATCCTGCGCGGCTTTTGCTTTCAGGGCAACTCGCGTAAAATCGTCTTCCGAACGGGAAATCATGGAATCCAATGATTCATCAAACCGTGGAGGACGCTGTGATAACAATAAGTCACGCCGCTCCTTCCTTGCAGAAAGATAAGCATACAACCCTTGATACATCGAGCGGAATGTTGTATCCATTGTATCATGTTCTATCGCATAAAGACTTTCGGCAGGAAGTACGGATGGATTCTGCTGGGTAGCACGCAAGCGGATACCTATTTCGTTTTCTGTCAGGTATTCGATATTACCTTTGAAAACCATTTTATTGGTGACGTTATCTGTATCGCGGTTACGTTCATAAAGGATTATGGCGTCGCCTTGACGAAAATTAGGAAGAAAAGTTTCTGTTTCAAGAGCTTCACTTCTGACAGTCTTACTTTCAGAGGATTCATTTCCAGTAATATCATTTCCAATAGCTTTATCTCCAATAATGTCATTTACGGCAGCTTCATTCAACAAAGTTTTCCCAGCCTTTTCCTTTTTAAAGAAAGAAAAAGTAAGTCCGGCTTTATGTTCATCGGCCGCATGATTCTCCTTTATTTTCAAATCATAAATGATTTCTCCTGCCTCGCATTTCTCCGCTAATGTAGAAAGCCATAAAGAAGCTGCTCCTGTACGTCCTTCATAATCCACATCACCGGATTTTGAGGTATAAAGTTCCTTTGTAATGAAGTTGTACACCGCATAGAAGTAATTCTTTTCCAGTGGAGAAAGAGCTTTCAGTTTCGATTGAAAGTTATCAATAGAGGGACGCAGATATGTTTCCCAAAAACGTCCTTTCAATCCTCGTTCATTCAAGGTGGAGGCATTGATTTCTTCCAGTTTTTGTGCCGTATATTCCAGGCTATTTCGCAATTGGACGCCATATTCATCGGCCACAATGCGGTTACGCAAGTCAATCACCCGACGCACCATCGCCCACGAAGGACGGGAGGGATAAAGAAGCGGATAACGGGTATAAAGCAAATAGGCTTTCACTTTCCGATGATCCATTCCCATCGAATATTGCAAGACTGCTTGATAAAGCAACATCTGTACTTTATTATTCTCCTTCGGCTCTACCTTGCCCCGGATAGCATATTCATCCGCCTTGCCGGATTTCATTTCTATGAAAGAAGACATATCCCGCTGCATATAATCGAGACGTCCCTGAAGTCCGAGTGCTTCACATATATAAGACGGTTCGAGCACGGCATCCGTCTTGTCCAGTTCATAACCGGCTGCATGAAAGGTATCATTAACCGTTTCACGAATATGATCGAAGTGCAGTTTGCAGTCCTCAAAGAATTGGCGTTCTTTCTCTTTGTCGCGCAAATCGGAACAAGCAGCCAATTCAATAGGATAACGCCGGAAAGCTTTCTGCATACAGGTACGATAATCTATGTCTTCACTCTTCGCATGAATCCATTCGTCCAGGAAAAGATTGGCTATATTTCCCAGTAACAGAGGCCGGGCATTTTCGATCGGTTGAAGGCGGGAAAGAAAATAATTGGCCGGATGATGCCCGTAATCACGGAAACACTCTGCTAAAGAACTGATGTCAAGTAAATAATCCGGTTCGAGTACAATGAAAGAAGGAGTCAGGATTCCCGCCTCATCCACTGCAACATCCAATAAATTGACCTGGGCATGACGCCAAAGCAGTTTGCACGTTTCTGCAAACTCTTCATTGATTTGAGGGATATTATAACGAACTAAATATGGTTTCTCCGAGACTTCATCCAGGGGAGTCACATACAAATATTGCTCGTCGGCATACTGGAAGCAGACACGCATCCGCTGCACCCGTTCGCGGACAGGAGGCGCAACCAGATAGGTGGCATCCGAACGCGGAAGCAGGCGGTATAGTTCCAAGGGAATATCCTCTTCCAGAAGTTTACGAATAAAGAAAGCTAATGTTTTCGCATCGCGCAAGAGTTGTTCCCGGTTGGGCTCCTGCTGGCGGTTTAAGATAGCATTCGAAGTGAGCCGGAAAGTATGCAACCGGTTCTGCTCTGCAACAGAAAGACCAACCTTAGCCGCCACGAAGCTAATTCGTGCGGAAAGGTCGGTCATCTGTAAGCTTTCGTTTTGCATTTGCGCGCGACAAATACGCTCCAGCAAGTCGCGCATTTGCTTATATCCTACGGCAAGATAAGCATCTTCCGCCCGGCAAACTGCTAAAAGAATTTCATAAGATTCAATCGCTTCACTCTTCGGACAGGGCAGCTTCATCTCCAGCTTCATCTTCAACTTCCTCTTCTGTTTTCTTCTTGTCCTTTATCATCAAAATACTCATCTCGTACAACAGATAAAGCGGAATAGCAACAACACTCAAAGTGAACGGGTCTCCCGTCGGAGTAATAATAGCAGCAGCTATCACTATGATGACAACCGCATGACGACGGTATTTCCGCAAGAAGGACTTGTTGACCACTCCCAATAAAGAAAGCAGCCATGTAACCAATGGAAGTTCAAAAGCCAATCCCATGCAGAGAATCAGCATCATAAAATTGTCAATATAAGAATTGAGCGACAGGATATTCTCTACTTCCGAGCTCAACTGATAAGTAGAAAGGAAACGGAGAGTCAACGGATAAACCATAAAGTAGCCCAGCAGTACACCGATGAAGAACATCACTGTTCCGATAGTCAATGCTTTACGCACACCCTGTCTCTCATTCGGATAAAGGGCGGGATTGATGAAACGCCATATTTCAAAAAAGATATAAGGCATAGCCGTCACCACCGACATCCAAAATGCTGTCGACATGTGAATAAAGAAAGGAGCAGCCAAATTGATATTGACCAGCTTCACATAAAATTGTTGTGTGAAGAAGTCATCGGTCAAATCAAATGTTTTACCGATATGCCGTAATAAATCGTAGAATATGAAATCATTGTGGCAAGGCGCAAGTATCACATGATCGAAGAGGTAGGGCATAGCAACAAAATAGCCTATCGCCAATACAAACCAAACTCCAACTACCCGAAAAAGTACCTTACGCAGTTCGTCCAAATGATCCCAAAAGGTCATTTCTGCCATCCGTATGTTGCGCTCTTTTAGTTCTTAGAAGGATCTACAGGTTTGTCCAACTCGTCTTTTGCCTTGTTTATTTCATCTTTCGCTTCGTTCACACCGTCTTTGAAGCTCTTTACGCCTTTGCCTAATCCGCGCATCAGTTCAGGAATTTTCTTTCCACCAAAAAGAAGAAGGATAACCAAAGCAATAATAATCCATTCGGAGCCACTGGGCATAAAGCCTAACAATAATAAGTTTGTCATAAGTTTATTTGATATAAGAGGTTTTTAATAGTTGCTGCAAATATAGTCATTTTACCACAGATTACACGGATTCACACAGATTTATAGCTTATCTTTCGATTTATTTCCACTATAAATCCTCTTCAATCTGTGTGAATCCGTGTAATTTGCGGTAAATTAATCCTGATAATATACTCGTTTCACCCGTGTCGATATGCTTGTCAACACTTCATAAGGAATCGTATCCAGTTTATCGGACAACACCGTAATCGGCAGATCATCACCGAAAATAATAGCCTGATCGCCTTCCCGACAATCAATATCCGTCACATCAATCATGCAGACGTCCATACAGATATTCCCTACATAAGGAGCCTTCTTTCCATTCACCAGGCAATAGGCGTTGCCGCGTCCCAAGTGGCGGTTCAGTCCATCCGCATAACCGATAGGAATAGCTGCAATGCGGGAAGGACGTACCAAATGCCCCATCCGGCTATATCCTACCGTATCTTCTTGAGGAACATCCCGGATCTGAAGGATGGTGGTCTTGAGCGTACTTACATTATGTATGATCGAATTATCTATCGGGCTGACTCCATAAAGTCCTATTCCCAAGCGCACCATATCGTACTGTGCTTCGGGGAAACGCTCGATTCCTGCCGTATTACAGATATGACGGAGAATCTTATGAGAGAAAGCGGCCTGCAATTCTTGCGAACCTTTCTCGAACAATTCAATCTGTCCGCGGGTGAAAGCGTCGAACTGCGACGAATCACTTCCTACAAAATGAGAGAATACCGAACGGGGAATCACCGCACTCTGATTCTTCAGTCGACGGATAAGCAATGGAATATCCTCCACCGCAAAACCCAAACGGTGCATACCGGTATCAAGTTTCACGTGAATGGGGAAGTTGGTGATTCCTTCTTTCTCCGCAGCTTTGATGAGTGCGTCGAGCAGATGGAAATTATAGACTTCCGGTTCCAGTTTATAATCGAACATGGTTTTGAATGCGGTAAGTTCCGGGTCCATAATGATAATCGAAGCGGTAATGCCAGCCTTGCGGAGTTCGGAACCTTCGTCAGCGACAGCTACGGCCAGATAATCGACATGGTGTTCCTGTAAACTCTTGGCAATTTCATACGAACCGGCTCCGTATGCTGATGCTTTCACCATACAGATCATCTTTGTTTCCGGATGGCGAAGCATAGAACGGTAATGGTTCAAGTTGGCTACCATCGCTCCGAGATTGACTTCGAGAATGGTTTCATGTACCTTCAATTCAAGTGCTTCAGATAACAGATCAAAGTTGAACACGCGGGAACCTTTCACCAAGATCACTTCCGAATGAAGCGATTTGAGTATATTGGATGCAAGAAGTGCTTCTGTATTAGGGAAGAAGTAGCGTTCGAGATCATCATCAAAACGAGCGGAACAAGAAGATATCTCCTGCCCTACTCCAATCAGTTTATTAATACCTTTACTCTGCACCAATTGTGCCACACGCCGATAAAGCGTAGCGGTACTTTGTCCGGTTTCCAGTATATCCGACAGGATAAGCGTGCGTTTCAAGCCTTTCTTTTCTGAGCGGCGTACAAGGAAATCGAGAGCAATATCCAATGATGCCAAGTCTGAATTATAGCTATCATTAATCAGTACACAGTTATTCTTTCCCTCTTTCACCTCCAGACGCATGGCAATCGGTTCGAGACGAGCCATCCGCTCGGTTATCTGGTCGGCAGGTGTCATCAGGTAAAGACAAGCTGCCAGGCAATTCAGTGCATTTTCAATGGAAGCGTCATCGATGAAAGGAATACAGAAAGTATTATCCATCTCCAGATAACGATAAGATATAACGGTATGATCTTCTTTCTTGGTCACACGGCTGATATACAACGGACGTTCGATGTCGGTAAGGCTCCAGGCAATCTCACGTGCCGTCAGCATTGATTTTGCGACACAATTACTAATTAACTCGTTATCACCGTTATAAATCACGACATCACAGTCTTTGAAAAGCGTCAGCTTTTCCATGCATTTCTCCTGCAAAGAGAAAAAGTTTTCCTGATGGGCACCACCGATATTGGTCAGAATACCAATGGTAGGCTTAATCATTCGTTTCAAAGCTCCCATCTCTCCCATCTCGGAAATGCCGGCTTCAAAAATACCCAGTTCGGCTTCTTCAGAAAGTTGCCACACAGAAAGGGGAACTCCGATCTGCGAATTATAACTGCGTGGAGAACGAACGATACAACGATCCGGGCTAAGTAACTGATGCAACCACTCTTTCACAATGGTTTTTCCATTACTGCCGGTGATACCGATCACAGGGATTTTAAATTCATCACGATGTGTTTCGGCAAGCTTCTGCAAAGCTTTCAGAGGATTGGGAACGATGAGGAAATTGAGAGTTGAGAGTTGAGAATTGAGAGTGGGCTGCACACCATCATGCTGCTCCGATTTCTCTATTTGCAATTCTCCATTCTCAATTAATTTAAAGTCTTCTTCCGTAATTACAAAATTACGTACGCCCCGGTCGTATAGTTCGGGGATATAACGGGCTCCGCTATTTCGTTTGGTAGTTAAAGCAAAAAAAAGAGTTTCTTCCGGAAAACTCAAAGAGCGGCTGTCTGTTAGCAACCAATCAATATTCGCTTTATGTTTGCCCACACGGCGGGCACCGATACTTTCGGCTATGGATTCAATCGCATATGACATAGTTCTGTTTCTTTTTGAAAATCTAAGTACGGGTATTTTCCGATAAGTCGTTCTATTTTTAACACTATTTGTCCTAAAAAGCGTTGATACGCTTCTGACTCGGGATGAAAGGGTTTGTGCGCCAAGTCCCGGCGGATGCCTTGCACAGCTACGATAACCTGCTTTGTTTCAATAGAAAAGAAGGTTTCGGAAAAGCGTTCCCACAGGTAACGAATCGCCAGAGGAGACGGATGCAACATGTCGTCGGCATAGAAGCGATAATCACGTAATTCGTCCAATATGATTTCATAAGAGGGAAAATAGAACACTCGTTCCGGGAACAGTTGTTGCAATCGGTCGATGGCGAGCAGCAGAGTCGATTTGCTTAACTGATTGGCATGCATCCCGTCGCGTATATGACGGATCGGGCTGACTGTAAACAGCCATTTCAGATCCGGATTCAGGGCTGACATTTCGGTGATGAGTGCTGTATAATCTTCTACAATTTCTTCAACAGACAGAAGCCTACGATTAAATCTATTCTCAGGCAGTTTATGACAGTTAGACATTACCTTTCCCGTTTCTTTCTGCTCATAAACATAAGCAGTTCCAAAAGTCAACATCAGCCAGTCAAGTTTTTGCATAGCCTGATGAGCTTGTAACAGCCGAATATTGATATTCTGCAATGTACTTTCCAAGGTGGGTCCAGAAAAAAGGCCATGATGCATAGGACTATGCCAAAGGTCATTATGGAAAAACAAGTCACCCTTCTTATATACTTTTCTTTTTAAGATTTCAATTAGAACAGCAGAAAGAGAAGAAGGATTGTAAAGAATACCAAAAGGATTCAAATCTAATTGAAATTTGGCATCTTTCAAAAAATTCCCTACATTTTGGACAAAGCAAGATCCCATCATGAGTATTTGTCCGGCATGAGTGATAGGCGGTAAACCAACAGGTAACTCTATTTGTGTACGGAAATCCATATTATTTTCTCTTTAAAAATTTCAAACTATTCTCCAAGCACTACCCAATACCCATATCGTTTGCTTCCTACTCGTTTTAATAAGCCCAACTCCTGTAAACGTGCCAGGTTATATTTTATACCATCAACTGTTATACCTTCAATATGACTATTTAAATCCGCTCGTGTAGCCTCCGGATATTCTCTTAGATAACTTAAAATCATATTTTGGGCTTCTGTTAATTTCTGAGTAGTAGATTGGGTAGTATGTTGGGTAGTAGATTGGGTAGTAGATTGGGTAGTATGTTGAGTCGGTCTTCGTTCATTATCGGCACTATCTTCCATATTTGTATTCTCCTGATAGTTCTTTTTAATAAACTGTACTTGAAAAGACAAACCAACCTCCTTCCAACACAAATCAATCTCAGGATAAGATTTCATTTCTTCAGCCACCATTTTCAACCCATTACCCCATTGGTCAATGATGCCAAGTCTTTTAAACACAGGAGCTATTATTTTATTTCTTGCATCTGATTGGCGGCTCTCCATTGCCGAATAATCAATAGAGGGTGGTAAAAGCCCAGGACTTGTGATCTCAACCATATCATCATATATGGCAACTTTGACATCTTTTCCTGTCAGAGAATAATCTCTATGTACAATCGCATTACGGATAATCTCCCTTATTGCCTTCACTGGATACTCCCAACGTGAAACCGTATATACTCCCTCTATATTTGCTGCTTTATTAATATGCCGAAGTACAAAGTTATAAGTTTCTTCCGCCTGTAATCCAATGTGGACAATAATACTTTTTTGATCTAAAAACTCTTCCGTTCCTGTCCCTTTGAAACGAGCACATTCAACTTTGGCATTCGGAAACATAGAATTACGCAAATTATCATCTGAAAAAAGAAGTAAAGCTTTTGTAGGATATTCTTTATCTTGTTCATTCTTAATCAATTCCAGTTTACGAAGCACTTGAATATTTAAATCTTCACCTGTTTTCTCTTTGTAGAGTAATTTAAACCCACTTATATCCAATTCATCTGTGGACTTATCCATGACAACCTCACTATCAAAAGAAATATTTCTCCGTCTCCGCTCTAACTCTGCAATAATTGTTTCATCAGCTAGTTTATTGGTTGAACCAACCCTAATATAAGTTCCTTTCAGCTTCCCCTTATCTTTAAGATAGTAAGGGGGCATACTTCCACGATAAATACAAACTTTAATGAGGTGTTTATCCTCTATAGTCAAAAAAGAGACTTCTGGTAATATAATCGGATAACATCTATCATATATCAAATTACTAATTTGCTCTTCAATACGAGGTAATTCTTCTTCTGACAACCCTATTATCTGTCGAGGGCTGTCATTGATACCAATATAAATTTCACCTCCCGCATCATTAGCAAAAGCCACTACCGTTTTTGCCAAATCAGAATTTGTCGGAAGCTCACCTTTAAATTCTAAACGTCGACCTTCAGGCTGGTTTATAAGTTCATTAATAGACATCTATTGAATATATTGTTTTTTAAACTTTTTCTCGAAGCAAAAGTACAATAAAGATATGACAAATAATTGGAGAGACAAAAGAACTTTTTTATATTTGTCTTCATTTGATAATCAAACCTACAAACTGCAAAATATAATTACCCATAATATGAATAACATACAAGTTAGCCTAAAAGCAGATAACCAAAACGGAATACGATCTATACAAGGAGTTGACTTATTCAGTATCATAGATACCGATCCTAATGATGGAATAGTCAATGAATTCCAACCATTATTTAAAGAAATAAAACAAGAAGACATACATGTAAAATGATTAGTTCATTGATAAAAAACAACCATTTAGATTAACTGAATAGTTAATCTACTCTCATTTATTCATTTATTATTGGTACTACAGACTGATTAGACAGTAGGAAACAAAATAAGTTTTTCGCCGAAAAGGAGGTCGAATATACTTTCTTTTCGTATTTTTGCACTAAATTTCCTAGAATCATGAATAGTGGACAAACATATAACTTGTTAAACTCCATCAATTACCCCGAAGACCTACGTAAACTAACCGTAGAGCAACTGCCGGAAGTATGTGGTGAACTAAGGCAAGACATTATTAAAGAACTTTGCTGCAACCCCGGACATTTCGCCGCCAGCCTGGGAACCGTGGAGCTGACCGTAGCCCTGCACTACGTCTACAATACACCATACGACCGTATTGTATGGGACGTGGGACATCAGGCATACGGCCATAAAATTCTGACAGGACGCCGTGAAGCATTTTCTACAAACAGGAAACTCGGTGGAATCCGCCCTTTCCCATCTCCGGAAGAAAGCGAATATGATACTTTCACGTGCGGACACGCTTCCAATTCTATCTCTGCCGCTCTCGGCATGGCTGTCGCAGCTGCCCGGAAAGGAGACGCCAAACGCCATGTAGTAGCCATTATCGGCGACGGATCAATGAGTGGCGGACTGGCTTTTGAAGGACTGAACAACGCATCTGCCACATCGAACAACCTGCTCATTATCCTGAATGACAATGATATGGCAATCGACCGCAGCGTAGGAGGCATGAAGCAGTATCTTTTCAACCTGACAACTTCCAACCGCTATAATCAGCTACGTTTCAAGCTCTCGCGCATGCTGTTCAAGCTTGGCATTCTAAACGAAGAACGCCGCAAAGCGCTCATCCGTTTCGGAAATAGCCTGAAATCAATGGCGGCACAGCAACAGAATATTTTTGAAGGGATGAATATCCGTTACTTCGGTCCGATAGACGGACACGACGTAAAGAACCTGGCAAGAGTATTACGTGATATCAAAGATATGCAAGGACCTAAAATCCTGCACCTGCATACTATCAAAGGAAAAGGATTCGGTCCGGCAGAGAAACACGCTACCGAATGGCATGCTCCCGGCAAATTCGATCCCGTCACTGGCGAACGTTTCATTGCCAACACTGAAGGAATGCCCCCGCTTTTCCAAGACGTATTCGGAAATACACTGGTGGAACTTGCCGAAGCCAACCCGAAGATTGTCGGTGTCACTCCCGCCATGCCCAGCGGCTGTTCGATGAATATACTAATGGAGAAAATGCCGAAACGCGCTTTCGATGTCGGTATTGCCGAAGGACATGCGGTTACCTTCTCCGGAGGAATGGCTAAAGACGGACTGCAACCATTCTGCAATATCTATTCTTCTTTTATGCAACGGGCGCATGATAATATCATCCACGACGTAGCAATTCAGAATCTTCCAGTTGTTTTGTGTCTCGACCGCGCCGGACTGGTTGGCGAAGATGGTCCCACTCATCACGGAGCTTTTGATATGGCATGTTTACGCCCGATCCCTAATCTGACTATTAGCTCCCCGATGGACGAACATGAATTACGTCGCCTGATGTATACGGCACAATTGCCGGACAAGGGACCGTTCGTAATCCGCTACCCCCGTGGACGCGGCGTACTGGTGGACTGGAAGTGTCCGCTAGAAGAGATCCCGGTAGGAAAAGGACGGAAACTGAAAGAGGGTAGCGACCTTGCAGTGATTACTATCGGACCGATAGGAAACGTAGCCGCCCGTGCCATCACCCGGGCAGAAGCAGATTTAGGTCTGTCCATCGCCCATTACGATTTACGATTCCTGAAACCGCTAGATGAAGAGCTGTTGCATGAGGCAGGACGTAAATTCCAACGTATCCTGACCATCGAAGACGGAATTATCAAAGGCGGTATGGGTAGCGCTGTCCTCGAATTTATGGCAGACAACGAATACAAACCGACTGTGAAGCGTATCGGTATCCCTAATATATTTGTAGAACATGGGGCAGTTGCCGAACTGTACCAATTGTGCGGCATGGATGAAGAAGGGATTCTGACTAAAATAAAAGAATTTATCAATTGACATGAAGATTATTATTGCCGGTGCCGGCAACGTAGGCACCCATTTGGCCAAACTGTTATCGCGCGAAAAGCAAGATATTATCTTGATGGATGATGACGAAGAGAAACTAAGTGCTCTTAGCGCCAACTTTGACTTGCTGACTGTTGCCGCTTCTCCTTCTTCCATCTCCGGATTGAAAGAAGTGGGCGTCAAAGAAGCCGACCTGTTCATCGCAGTCACACCGGACGAAAGCCGCAACATGACTGCCTGTATGCTTGCCACCAACTTGGGAGCCAAAAAGACAGTGGCGCGTATCGACAACTATGAATATCTTCTGCCTAAAAATAAAGAGTTTTTCCAGAAGCTGGGAGTAGATTCTCTGATTTACCCGGAAATGCTGGCTGCTAAAGAAATCGTATCTTCCATGCGCATGAGCTGGGTACGCCAATGGTGGGAGTTCTGCGGAGGTTCGCTGGTTCTGATTGGTACGAAGATGCGCGAAAAGGCTGAAATCCTGAATATACCGCTGCACCAATTAGGCGGTCCCAACATTCCTTACCACGTAGTAGCCATCAAACGCGGAACGGAAACGATTATCCCTCGCGGAGACGATGTTATTAAATTGCATGATATTGTTTATTTCACCACTACCCGCAAGTACATTCCTTATATACGTAAGATAGCCGGCAAAGAAGACTATGCCGACGTACGCAATGTAATGATTATGGGAGGTAGCCGTATCGCAGTCCGTACCGCACAATATGTGCCGGACTATATGCAGGTGAAAATAGTGGATAATGACCTGAACCGTTGCAACCGTCTGACAGAACTACTGGATGATAAAACAATGATTATCAACGGAGACGGTCGCGACATGGACCTGCTTATCGAAGAAGGGCTAAAGAATACCGAAGCATTTGTAGCCTTGACCGACAACTCGGAAACGAATATCCTTGCCTGTCTCGCCGCCAAACGTATGGGAGTAGAAAAGACGGTGGCAGAAGTGGAGAACATCGACTATATCGGTATGGCAGAGAGTCTCGACATCGGCACGGTCATCAATAAAAAAATGATTGCTGCCAGCCATATCTACCAAATGATGCTGGATGCCGACGTGTCTAATGTGAAATGCCTGACTTTTGCCAATGCGGACGTTGCAGAATTCACCGTACCGGAAGGAGCTAAAATAACCAAACACCTGATTAAAGACCTGGGACTTCCCAAAGGTACCACCATCGGAGGAATGATCCGTAACGGAGAAGGTATCCTGGTGACAGGTGATACGCAAATCCGCCCCGGCGACCATGTAGTCGTATTCTGCTTAAGCATGATGATTAAAAAGATTGAGAAGTTCTTTCACTAAGTATCAACAAATACTTGTATATGATTAACTCGAAGATGATATTCCGGATTCTGGGTTTTCTGCTTCTGATAGAAACAGTTATGCTATTATGTTGTGGAGGTGTTTCTCTTTTTTATAAGGAGAATGACTTGCAGAGTTTTCTGGTTTCATCGGCTATTACCACTAGCATCAGTATTCTGTTGCTCTCCATCGGGAAAGACGCAGTGAAATCCCTGAATCGCCGTGACGGATATGTCATAGTCAGTGTAGCATGGGTCACCTTTTCCCTTTTCGGAATGTTACCTTATTATATAGGAGGGTATATCCCAAGTGTTACGGATGCATTTTTTGAAACGATGTCCGGGTTCAGCAGTACGGGTGCCACCATCTTGAATAATATAGAGTCAATGCCTCATGGAATACTTTTTTGGCGGGCTATGACGCAATGGATAGGCGGTTTGGGTATTGTATTCTTCACCATTGCCGTTCTGCCTATTTTCGGTATGGGTGGAATTCAGGTGTTTGCAGCAGAAGCCAGCGGACCTACTCATGACAAAGTGCATCCCCGTATTGGTATCACTGCCAAATGGATTTGGGGTATTTATGCCGGAATGACAGGGACATTAATTGTCTTATTAGTATTTGGAGGTATGAGTGTGTTTGACAGTATATGCCATGCTTTCACGACAACCAGTACCGGCGGATTTTCTACCAAACAAGCAAGTATCGAATATTATCACTCACCTTATATAGATTATGTAATCTCTATTTTCATGTTTCTTTCGGGCATCAACTTCACACTGTTACTGTTGATGTTCAATGGAAAAATAAAGAAGTTCATTCATGATGCAGAGCTAAAGTTCTATTTCAGGTGTGTTTCTTTCTTTACTATATTTATCGCAGTCTGGCTTCATCAGACTTCCTCTATGGAGATAGAAGAAGCGTTCCGTAAATCTCTTTTCCAAGTGATTTCCTTGCAAACGTCTACGGGATTTGCCACAGCCGATTATATGCTTTGGCCTTCTATCCTTTGGGGATGTCTTGTAATAGTGATGATCATCGGAGCCTGTGCCGGCAGTACAACAGGAGGTATCAAATGTATTCGTATGGTTATCCTGTTTCAGGTTGTGAAAAACGAATTCAAGCATATCCTTCACCCTAATGCCGTGCTCCCGGTGCGAGTTAACAAACAGGTTATTTCTCCTTCCATCCAGTCTACCGTATTGGCCTTTACATTTTTATATGCAGTCATCGCTATCATCAGCACACTTGTCATGATGGGGCTGGGAGTTGGTTTTCTGGAATCAATCGGAACCGTAATCTCAAGTATGAGTAATATGGGACCGGGACTCGGCACATGCGGTCCGGCTTTTTCATGGAGTCAATTGCCTGATGCCGCCAAATGGCTGCTTTCTTTTTTAATGCTCTTGGGACGTTTGGAGTTGTTTACAGTATTACTACTTTTCACTTCCGATTTCTGGAAAAAGAATTAAGAATTCTCATTAAACTTCTCCTTCACATCCTTCACAGATGGTAATCATCTGTTTGATAGGTGTTTTCTGTGAACAAATAAAGAAAAGGCTTTTCTTCACGCCCTTCACACCCTTCACAATCCCTACAGTTTGCATTTTTACAGCCTGTAACCTTCGCATCAGCATTGTCAATCTTAGCCAATTGAAAAGCTTGCATCTAAGAAGCCGACTGGAGTTGTCTACTTAGCCGACTGGAGTTGTCCATCAAGCCGACTATAGTCAGCCAGGTGGACAACCTCAGTCGGCGATTGATAAATAGAAATAAAGTATACGATAAGACGGTAGTCTATCAGTCATAAGAAAGCTGATTCTTAATATTGGAAATGAATAAATGATGGTGATATAGGCTGCTTTGAAACACATTGTACAGACTTCCAAACTGTCATCCCGTTTTTTTAGACTGATCCCTATTTAGGGGAGTGGGAGAGCTAAAACCACCGATAAAATGGAGTTGTTTTAAAGAACTGAAGGCTGAAGACTGTTTTTTATTCTAATAAAATGATATTGTTGAAACCATATTAACTAAAAACGAAACTCAAAGATATGGAGTTAAAAAAAGCTTTTTTGCCATACCGACTTTGCAAAAAGTATAAATATTAGTTCTATATTTGCAGCCGTTAAAAGAGATAGATGAAACAAAACTTAAAAATCGGACTACTTTTAGTGTTGGCTTTGCTCATCCGTTGCGCAACTAACGAAGCAATGGAAAATGCGTGCAAAGTTTCCTCCCCGACTTATCGGCAAGAGAAATGCTATATATCACAAGATCGTCCGATTCAGGATGCTTTGGAACGTCTTTATAATCTTTATACGACGCAAACCTGTGATATGAGTCATACAGACGTCGCACATGTTCCGACAGATAAAAGCATGTTTTTGCTAATCGCTTATTTCTGCGACCATTACAAACATCAAAGTCCACCTTACCCTGTCTCGTCCCATTCTCCTACATATTATTACGATCCTATCTCCTATTATATATATGGGTTGAGAAAGATTGTCATTTAGCCTATAGTACAGTCGACTCTTTTACTCGTCATTTATTACAGTTGGTTTTATTCTCCATAGGGCGAATAGACTAATTGCTTATTTCTATATAATATTCAATCTAAACAGCTATTGAATTATGAATTTTACATTTTTAGTTGTTGTTTTACTGACAGCACTTGCTTTTGTCGGTGTAGTAATAGCTCTCTCGCGTGCTATCTCTCCCCGTTCATACAACCTGCAAAAGTTTGAGGCTTATGAATGTGGTATACCGACACGTGGTAAATCATGGATGCAATTCCGTGTAGGCTACTACTTGTTTGCCATCCTATTCCTTATGTTCGATGTCGAAACAGCTTTTCTGTTTCCGTGGGCGGTAGTTATGCGTGACATGGGACCACAGGGACTTATTAGTGTTATCTTCTTCTTTATCATTTTAGTTCTGGGCCTTGCTTATGCCTGGAGGAAAGGAGCTTTGGAATGGAAATAACCAAAAAGCCAAAAATAAAATCTATTCCGTATGATGAGTTTATCGACAATGAATCATTGGAAAAGTTGGTCAAAGAGCTTAATGCAGGAGGAGCCAATGTTGCCCTCGGAGTACTTGACGACTTTATCAACTGGGGACGCAGCAATTCACTGTGGC
Organism: Bacteroides caecimuris; assembly: GCA_948742525.1. Lineage (GTDB taxonomy): Bacteria > Bacteroidota > Bacteroidia > Bacteroidales > Bacteroidaceae > Bacteroides > Bacteroides caecimuris_A. Next base: position 37,598 of record CAPYSS010000014.1, read on the forward strand.
CGCTTACCTTTGCAACCAGTTGTTGTGGTATCGAATTCATGGCACTGGGTGCCGCGCGTTATGACATGGCCCGCTTTGGGTTTGAAGTAGCACGTGCCAGCCCGCGTCAGGCTGATATGATTATGGTATGCGGAACAATCACCAATAAAATGGCTCCGGTACTGAAACGACTTTATGACCAGATGCCCGATCCGAAGTATGTGGTTGCCGTAGGCGGATGCGCTGTCAGCGGAGGTCCTTTCAAGAAGTCCTATCACGTAGTGAACGGAGTGGACAAGATTCTTCCGGTAGATGTATATATTCCCGGATGTCCGCCACGTCCTGAAGCATTCTATTATGGCATGATGCAATTGCAACGCAAAGTGAAAATAGAAAAGTTCTTTGGTGGAGTAAACAGAAAAGAGAAGAAACCGGATTATTTAAAAAATGAAGAATGATGAATGATGAATGAAGAATTCGCATGCAACATCCCAGCAGATTTTTCATTCTTAATTTTTCATTCTTAATTTAATTTGATTTATGCAAGAAATACAATTTATAGCTCCTGCAGCGTTACACGACGAGATGCTGCGCTTGCGAAATGAAAAACAGATGGACTTTCTCGAAAGCCTCACCGGTATGGACTGGGGAGTAGCCGACGAGAAAGACGCTCCGGAAAAACTCCGCGGCTTAGGCGTAGTCTACCATCTGGAATCTACCATTACAGGCGAACGGATAGCACTAAAAACAGCGACAACCAACCGCGAGCTACCGGAAATACCGTCTGTCAGCGACATTTGGAAGATAGCCGACTTCTACGAACGTGAAGTTTTTGATTTTTATGGCATCACCTTTGTCGGTCATCCTGATATGCGCCGGCTCTACCTGCGTAACGATTGGATCGGCTATCCAATGCGTAAAGATAACGATCCGGAGAAGGATAACCCACTGTGCATGACCAATGAAGAGACGTTTGATACGACTCAAGAAATAGAACTGAACCCGGACGGAACCATCAAGAACAAAGAGACGAAACTGTTCGGCGAAGAAGAATATGTAGTCAACATCGGTCCGCAGCATCCTGCTACTCATGGTGTAATGCGCTTCCGTGTTTCTTTGGAAGGTGAAATCATTCGTAAGATTGATGCAAACTGCGGGTATATCCACCGAGGCATCGAGAAAATGAATGAAAGCCTCACTTACCCTCAAACATTGGCTTTGACAGACCGTCTGGATTATTTGGGCGCGCATCAGAACCGCCATGCATTGTGCATGTGTATTGAAAAAGCCATGGGTATTGAAGTCAGCGAACGCGTGCAGTACATCCGCACCATAATGGACGAGTTGCAACGTATCGACTCTCACTTGCTGTTTTACTCTGCACTGACGATGGACTTAGGAGCGTTGACAGCATTCTTTTACGGATTCCGTGAGCGCGAGAAGATTCTCGATATCTTTGAAGAAACTTGCGGCGGACGTCTGATTATGAACTACAACACAATTGGCGGTGTACAAGCTGATCTTCATCCTAACTTCGTCAAACGAGTAAAAGAGTTCATTCCTTATATGAGAGGAATCATCCACGAATATCACGATATATTTACGGGTAACATCATCGCACAAAGCCGTATGAAAGGCGTCGGTGTGTTAAGCCGTGAAGATGCCATCTCTTTCGGTTGTACCGGAGGTACAGGCCGTGCATCAGGATGGGCGTGTGACGTACGTAAACGGATGCCATACGGTGTATATGACAAAGTCGATTTCAAAGAAATCGTTTATACGGAAGGCGACTGCTTTGCCCGTTACCTGGTACGTATGGATGAGATCATGGAAAGTCTGAACATCATCGAGCAATTAATAGACAATATTCCCGAGGGACCTTATCAGGAGAAGATGAAGCCTATCATCCGTGTTCCGGAAGGCAGTTACTATGCCGCAGTAGAAGGAAGTCGTGGCGAATTTGGTGTCTTCCTGGAAAGTCAGGGTGACAAAACGCCTTACCGCCTACACTACCGTGCTACGGGATTGCCACTTGTTGCTGCAATTGACACCATTTGCCGGGGAACAAAGATTGCCGACTTAATTGCTATTGGCGGAACAATAGATTATGTCGTTCCGGATATTGACAGATAATACTTAATTATTAAAAATATATGTTCGACTTTAGTATAGTAACAAACTGGATACATGAGCTACTGCTCTCCATTATGCCGGAGGGATTAGCCATCTTTATAGAATGTGTAGCTGTCGGCGTATGCCTCGTAGCACTGTATGCCATCCTGGCTATCATATTGATCTACATGGAGCGTAAGGTTTGCGGTTTCTTCCAGTGTCGTCTCGGTCCGAACCGTGTTGGTAAATGGGGTTCTATCCAAGTGGTCTGCGACGTGCTCAAAATGCTGACCAAAGAAATCTTCATGCCGAAGGGTGCCGACCATTTCCTTTATAATCTTGCTCCATTCATGGTGATTATCGCTTCATTCCTGACTTTCGCTTGTATTCCTTTTAATAAAGGTGCGGCGATTCTGGACTTTAATGTGGGCGTGTTCTTCCTGTTGGCAGCTTCCAGCATTGGAGTTGTCGGTATCTTGCTGGCAGGTTGGGGTAGTAACAACAAATTCTCTTTGATCGGTGCCATGCGAAGTGGTGCACAGATTATCAGTTACGAACTTTCGGTTGGTATGAGCATCATGACAATGGTAGTGCTGACGGGAACCATGCAATTTTCTGAAATCGTAGAAGGACAAGCTGATGGTTGGTTCATCTTCAAGGGACATATTCCTGCGGTCATTGCTTTCATCATCTATCTGATTGCCGGAAATGCAGAATGCAACCGCGGTCCGTTCGACCTTCCCGAAGCGGAAAGTGAGCTGACAGCCGGCTATCATACTGAATACTCCGGTATGGGTTTCGGTTTCTTCTATCTGGCAGAATACTTGAATCTGTTTATCGTAGCCAGTGTTGCCGCCACCATCTTCCTGGGAGGATGGATGCCGCTGCACATTGTTGGTTTGGATGGATTTAATGCTGTGATGGATTATATTCCGGGCTTTATCTGGTTCTTCGCCAAAGCATTCTTTGTGGTATTCCTTCTGATGTGGATCAAATGGACTTTCCCACGCTTGCGTATCGACCAGATCTTGAATCTGGAATGGAAATATCTGGTTCCAATTTCTATGGTAAATCTATTATTAATGGCATGCTGCGTAGCTTTCGGCTTCCACTTTTGATAAATGAAAATTATGGAATATAAAGATAAAAAATATACGTACTTAGGTGGTCTGGTGCATGGCATCAGTACACTGGCAACGGGTATGAAAACCAGCATCAAGGTATACTTCCGTAAGAAAGTGACCGAGCAATATCCCGAAAACCGGAAAGAGCTGAAAATGTTCGACCGTTTCCGTGGTACGCTGAATATGCCCCACAATGAGAATAATGAACATCGCTGTGTAGCTTGCGGACTGTGCCAAATGGCTTGTCCGAACGACACAATCAAAGTGACCAGCGAAACCGTCGAAACAGAAGATGGAAAGAAAAAGAAAATCCTGGCAACCTATGAATATGATTTGGGGGCTTGTATGTTCTGCCAGCTCTGTGTCAATGCTTGTCCGCACGATGCCATCACGTTCGACCAAAACTTCGAACATGCAGTCTTCGACCGGACGAAACTTGTCCTGAAGTTGAACCACGACGGTAGTAAAGTAATAGAAAAGAAAAAAGAAGTTTAGATATGGGATCAACACTTGAAACAGTAGTATTCTACTTTTTGGCAGCATTTATTATTGCGATGTCCATCATGACGGTGACTACCCAACGTATCGTACGCTCGGCCACCTACCTGCTCTTCGTGCTCTTCGGCACGGCCGGCATCTATTTTTTGCTGGGTTACACCTTTCTGGGTTCCGTTCAGATCATGGTTTATGCCGGTGGTGTCGTCGTTCTTTATGTATTCTCCATCTTGCTGACCAGTGGAGAAGGCGACCGGGCCGAGAAAGCGAAACGAAGTAGGCTCTTGGCAGGCCTTTCCACGATGATTGCCGGTTTAGCAATTATCTTGTTTATCACGTTGAAGCATAATTTCATGCAGACAGCTAATCTGGCTCCGCTAGAAATTAACATTCATGCTATCGGGAATGCTTTATTAAGTAGTGACAAATACGGCTATGTATTGCCTTTCGAAGCTGTCAGCATATTATTGCTGGCATGCATCATCGGTGGTATCATGATTGCACGTAAGAGATAAACGAGTATTAACTATCAAAATAGAGTTCGAATATGATACACATGGAATATTACCTGGTAGTTTCTACCATCATGATGTTTGCAGGAATCTATGGATTCTTTACCCGCCGAAATACACTGGCTATCCTGATTTCTGTAGAGTTAATGCTGAATGCTACGGACATCAACTTCGCCGTGTTCAATCGATTCCTTTTTCCGGGGGGAATGGAGGGTTATTTCTTTGCACTCTTTTCCATCGCCATCTCGGCTGCGGAAACTGCAATAGCTATTGCTATCATGATTAACATTTATCGTAATCTTCGAAGCATTCAAGTGCGCAACCTGGACGAGTTGAAGTGGTGATTTGTTTCACACCGGGAAACCAAACAAAAGGTCCGGGTATAGTGATGATAAGCTATAAGACCAAGAATTAATAATAACTCAAGTAATTAAATAAAACTGTATGGAACTAACAATTCTAATACTCCTTCTTCCTTTCTTCTCCTTTCTCATATTGGGAATCGGAGGTAAATGGATGTCCCACCGGACAGCGGGTACAATCGGTACGCTGATACTGGGAGCAGTAGCAGTGCTATCCTATGTCACAGCTATCCAGTATTTCTCCGCTCCACGACTGGAAGACGGAACATTCGCCACACTGATGCCTTACAACTTCACGTGGCTTCCTTTTACAGAGACCTTACATTTTGATTTGGGCATCCTGCTCGATCCTATATCAGTAATGATGTTGATCGTCATCTCTACAGTGTCACTGATGGTACATATCTACTCTTTCGGTTACATGAAAGGAGAAGTCGGTTTTCAACGCTATTACGCTTTCCTATCCCTGTTTACCATGTCTATGCTGGGATTGGTCGTTGCAACCAACATCTTCCAGATGTACCTTTTTTGGGAGCTGGTGGGGGTAAGTTCTTATCTGCTAATCGGTTTTTATTATACAAAACCGGCTGCCATCGCTGCTTCCAAGAAAGCGTTTATTGTTACTCGCTTTGCTGACTTGGGCTTCCTGATCGGTATCCTGATTTACGGATATTACGGTGGTACATTCGGATTCACTCCGGATACGGTATCCTTGATAAGCGGTGGAGCTTCTATGCTTCCGTTGGCTCTCGGACTGATGTTTGTCGGTGGTGCCGGTAAAAGTGCCATGTTCCCGTTGCATATTTGGTTGCCGGATGCCATGGAAGGTCCTACTCCGGTCAGCGCATTGATTCATGCGGCTACCATGGTAGTTGCCGGTGTATATCTGGTGGCACGTATGTTCCCGCTTTTCATTGCATACGCACCGAATACGCTGCACATGGTTGCCTGGGTAGGTGCAATCACTGCATTCTATGCAGCAAGTGTGGCTTGCGTGCAATCAGACATTAAACGTGTATTGGCTTTCTCTACCATTTCACAGATTGGTTTCATGATGGTAGCCCTAGGTGTTTGTACTTCCATGAATCCGCACGAAGGAGGTTTGGGCTACATGGCTTCCATGTTCCACCTTTTCACACATGCCATGTTTAAGGCATTGCTCTTCCTCGGTGCAGGTAGCATCATTCATGCTGTACATTCTAATGAAATGTCCGCTATGGGAGGTTTACGCAAATATATGCCGATCACTCACTGGACATTCCTGATTGCTTGTTTGGCTATTGCCGGTATTCCTCCATTCTCGGGCTTCTTCTCGAAAGATGAAATTCTGGCTGCTTGTTTCCAATACAGCCCCGTAATGGGATGGGTGATGACAGTCATCGCTGCAATGACAGCTTTCTATATGTTCCGTTTATATTATGGTATCTTCTGGGGGAGCGAGCCGCCTCGGGAAAATTCCCATTCGGAACATAACACACCGCACGGAAACTTGGAAGCGGCACCTTGCCGCCCTTGCCACCCTTGCCACCCACACGAAAGTCCGCTGGCTATGACTTTCCCGTTGATGTTCCTGGCAGTTGTAACTTGTGGAGCAGGATTTATTCCTTTCGGACACTTCATCAGTTCGAATGGTGAATCTTATTCTATCCATCTCGATCCGTCAGTAGCTATTACGAGCGTTGTTATTGCGATTATTTCGATTGCAATCGCTACATGGATGTACAAGAATGCCAAACAGCCTGTTGCCGATTCGTTGGCAAAACGATTCAAAGGTCTGCACAAGGCAGCCTATAATCGCTTCTACATTGATGATATCTACCAGTTTATTACGCATAAGATTATCTTCCGCTGCATCTCTACTCCTATCGCATGGTTCGACCGTCATGTAGTGGATGGCTTCTTTGACTTCCTGGCATGGGCCACCAATACAACAAGCGACGAGATTCGTGGTTTGCAGAGCGGTCAGGTACAACAATATGCGTATGTATTCCTTTGCGGTGCACTGGCACTTATCCTACTGCTGATTCTCTAAATAGTAAATAGTAAATCTTTAAATAGTAAATCATAAAGATGAATTTCTTATCCATATTCGTACTTATCCCCTTATTGATGCTTGCCGGACTCTGGGCAGCACGAGGAATCAAAGCCATCCGGGGGGTTATGGTTACTGGCGCATCGGCACTTCTGATTGCTTCCGTCGTACTTACATTCCTCTATCTGGGAGAACGTAGCGCCGGAAACACGGCAGAAATGCTTTTCCGTGCAGATACGCTTTGGTATGCCCCGCTTCACATATCTTATTCAGTAGGTGTTGACGGAATTTCGGTAGCCATGTTGTTATTGTCTGCTATCATCGTATTCACCGGTACATTCGCTTCCTGGCGCCTGCAACCGCTGACGAAAGAATATTTCCTCTGGTTCACCCTGTTGTCTATGGGAGTATTCGGATTCTTTATATCCGTCGACTTGTTCACCATGTTCATGTTCTACGAAATTGCGTTGATACCGATGTACCTCCTGATTGGTGTATGGGGATCAGGACGTAAAGAATATGCAGCCATGAAACTGACTCTTATGTTGATGGGCGGTTCCGCTTTCCTATTGATCGGTATTCTCGGAATCTATTTCGGATCGGGAGCAACCACCATGAATCTTCTCGAAATTGCACAGTTGCACAACATACCTTTTGCACAGCAATGCATCTGGTTCCCGCTGACTTTCCTCGGCTTCGGTGTATTGGGCGCCCTTTTCCCGTTCCACACATGGAGTCCTGACGGTCACGCTTCCGCCCCGACTGCCGTATCCATGCTTCATGCCGGAGTATTGATGAAACTGGGAGGTTACGGATGCTTCCGTATCGCCATTTATCTGATGCCAGAAGCCGCCAACGAACTTTCCTGGATATTCCTGATACTGACAGGCATCTCTGTAGTCTACGGAGCCTTCTCCGCTTGTGTACAGACCGACTTGAAATATATCAATGCTTATTCATCCGTATCTCACTGCGGACTGGTTCTTTTCGCCATTCTGATGTTGAATCAGACAGCAGCAACAGGAGCAATCCTTCAGATGCTTTCACACGGATTAATGACAGCCTTGTTCTTTGCTCTGATCGGTATGATATATGGACGTACACATACACGTGACATCCGCGAACTTGCCGGTCTGATGAAAATTATGCCGTTCCTTAGCGTATGTTACGTGATTGCCGGTCTTGCCAACCTCGGTCTGCCGGGATTAAGCGGTTTCATTGCTGAAATGACTATCTTCGTCGGCTCTTTCCAGAACAACGACGTATTTCACCGCACACTGACCATCATCGCCTGCTCTTCGATTGTGATTACCGCAGTCTACATCCTGCGCCTGGTAGGTAAGATTCTATACGGAACCTGCACCAACAAACATCACCTCGAACTGACCGATGCAACGTGGGACGAACGTGTAGCCGTTATCTGCCTCATCGTTTGTGTTGCCGGACTAGGTATGGCTCCATTCTGGGTTAGCCACATGATTGGTGAAAGCGTATTACCGGTTGTCTCACAACTAATCCCCTAACTCATAAATCATCATTCTTAACTCATAAATATACAAGATGGATTATTCACAATTTCTATATATGCGAGAAGAGCTGTCGCTCATAGCTGTCTTACTGCTGCTATTTCTAGCCGACCTCTTCATGAGTCCGGATGCACACAAAAATAGTGGGAATGCACGCCTGAACACCATGCTGCCCGTTATTCTGATGGCTATCCATACAGCTATCAACTTGATTCCGGGAACTGCTGCCGATGCCTTTGGTGGCATGTATCACTATGTACCGATGCACACAGTTGTTAAATCAATCCTGAACGTCGGTACACTGATTGTTTTCCTAATGGCGCACGAGTGGATGAAAAGAGAAGATACTTCATTCAAACAAGGAGAATTCTATATGCTTACACTCTCTACCTTGTTTGGTATGTACCTCATGATTTCCGCCGGACATTTCCTGATGTTCTTCATCGGACTCGAAACAGCTTCTATTCCGATGGCAGCATTGATTGCCTTCGATAAATACCGTCACAACTCTGCCGAAGCAGGTGCCAAATACATTCTGACAACCCTTTTCTCCAGTGCATTGCTATTATTCGGTCTGTCCATGATTTATGGTTCTGCCGGGACTCTTTATTTCGATGACCTCCCTGCCCATATCGACGGAAATCCGTTACAAATCATGGCATTTGTATTCTTCTTCACAGGAATGGCATTCAAGTTATCACTGGTCCCGTTCCACTTATGGACAGCAGACGTTTACGAAGGCGCTCCGAGTGCAGTTACCGCTTATTTGAGTGTTATATCAAAAGGATCGGCAGCATTTGTTTTATTAGCTGTCCTTATCAAAGTATTCGCTCCAATGATCAATGACTGGCAGGAAGTACTTTATTGGGTAACCATTGCTTCTATCACTATTGCTAATATATTTGCTGTCCGTCAGCAAAATCTGAAACGTTTGATGGCGTTCTCCAGTATTTCGCAGGCGGGATACATTATGTTAGGTGTTATCGGTGGTACGGCACAAGGCATGACAGCTTTGATATATTACGTATTAGTCTACGCTGTCGCCAACCTCGGAGTATTTGCCGTAATTACTATTGTGGCACTACGCAGTCAGAAATTCACGCTCGAAGATTACGCAGGACTTTATAAAACGAATCCCCAAATCGCTCTCTTGATGACTCTGTCTCTGTTCTCATTGGCAGGCATCCCTCCGTTTGCCGGATTCTTCTCTAAATTCTTTATCTTCATGGCTGCTTTCGATGCTGGTTTCCACTTGTTGGTATTCATTGCATTGGCAAATACTGTGATTTCTTTGTATTACTATCTGCTGATTGTAAAAGCAATGTATATCACTCCTTCCGACAACCCGATTCCTACTTTCCGCAGCGACCGTTGCACGAAATGGGGACTAGCACTCTGCACACTGGGTATCATCGGACTGGGTATTGCAAGTATTGTCTATCAATCCATCGATAAACTGTCGTTCGGAATTTAAACGGACTACCTTTTCACCAAAGAAACGGTCTTGGTTTCATGTCAGTATCAATCGACATCAAAACCAAGACCGTTTCTTCATAATATCGACAAAGATAGCGGACAAGTAATTCTCCGCATCCGGTAAATTATTCTATAAGGAAGAATGTATCAAACCAGCTTCTTCTTTTTCCGATAGTTCTCACGAAATTCTTTAGGCGAACAACTCTTTTTCTTCTTGAAGATCCGGTTGAAATTGGAAAGGTTATTAAAGCCGCACTCATAGCAAATCTCAGCGATGGACATTGTAGAATCTACCAGCAACCGGGAAGCAAAGCCCAAACGAATATCAATGATATAATCGGAAAGGTTCTTTCCGGTACGCAGTTTAAAGAAGCGGCTGAATGACACATCCGTCATCCCCACCATATCTGCCAACTGCCCCAAGCGTATTTCTTCCTGATAATGCGTATTGATATACTCCTGCACTTTCTGCACACGCCGGCTGTCCGAATGAATATCTATCTTGGCAAAAGACGAACTCGACAAGGTACGCGCCTCTTCCTCAAAGAGAGAGAGTTCATACAGGATCGTCATAAATTTAATGACCGCATAGAATCCCTGTTTTTCGGAAGCAAGCGTATCCAGCAACGGATATATTTTGAGTATGGCAGACATCGGGAAACAAAGTCCTTTTTGCGCTTTATCCAGCATCCGGCGGATGGAATCGAATTGATTCTTATTGATAAAGCTTTTAAAGAAAAGATCAGAAGAAAACTGAATCGTAATCTCCCGTATCTCCTTTGAACGACACTCGTTCTGTTCCCAAACGTGCTCCAAGTCTTTTCCTGTTATCAACACCAGATCATAATCACCTATTACCTCAGAAGAATCTCCCACAATCCGCCTTACTCCGGCAGCCTTTTCCGTGAAATTCAACTCAAACTCGGAGTGGTTGTGTATAGGATAAGTGAATTCCGTTTTATAACGTTCCGCAATGTAAAAACAATCCTTATCTGATAAAGGAGTGATTTCACGGATGATCTTATTGGATAACGGTGTAGCCATAGTAATAACAAATTTATAAGGTTTTATCGTTTGGTTAGTTTTCTATCTTTATTCCTATCCGCCGGAGATCCGACCCGGACGGATTCTGGAAGACACGCAAGTCGAATTCAGGAATAATGGCAAGCACATGATCGAAAACATCTGCCTGTATACCTTCGTAGGCAACCCACACTTTATTGGCAGAAAAGAAATAAAGTTCCAATGGGATACCGGTTTCGGTAGGCTGAAGCTGACGTACCATACAGGTCAGGTCTTGATTGACGGTAGGCAGATTTTTCAAATAGTTGATCAGATAGGCGCGGAAAACTCCCAGGTTTGTTTGCCGGCGTCCATTCACTAACACAGAGTTGTCGATATGATGTTTCTTATTATATTCTTCCACTACCTTTTCCGTTTCATCCACATAGTCTTTCAACAGTTGTATCTTCCGGTATTTTGCCAACATTTCCGGCGTACAGAATTGAACACTGGTCATATCTATATTGATGGAACGTTTCACACGACGTCCGCCGGATTCCTGCATTCCCTGCCAGTTTTGGAAAGAATCACTAATCAACAGGTAAGGAGGAATGGTGGTGATGGTATTGTCGAAGTTACGTACTTTTACAGTATTCAATGTTACTTCTATCACTGTACCGTCCGCACCGTATTTCGGCATCGTGATCCAATCGCCTACCTTCAGCATATTATTGGCAGAAAGCTGGATACCGGAGACAAATCCCATGATACTATCTTTGAAAACCAACATCAGAACGGCAGCAGAAGCCCCAAGTCCGGTCAGCAATACCACCGGACTCTGCTTTATCAGAATACTGATAATGACAATAGCTCCTATAAAGAAAAGAATGACTTGTGCTGTCTGCAAAAGTCCCTTCAAAGGTTTGTCTTTATATTGTTCACGTGCGCTATATACCAGATACACAGCCGTAAACAAAGCACTGACGAAGCGAAGAAAGACAGCAAGGATATAAATCATGCAAAGTCTTCGAAGAAAATCAAGCAAAGCAGAGTCTGCATGTTCGGGAAAGGCAATAGGAATAGATATATAAATCAACACAGGCGCCACCATCCTGCTGATGTTCACCATTACTTTATCATTAAATACAATATCATCCCAAGTTGCTTTCGTCTGTTTCACCAATTTAGCCACAGTGCGCAGAATAATCTTGCGACAAATCAGATTGGCAAGTAGTGCTATCCCAATAATAAACAATAAGATGATAATGTTATCAATCTTATCAGCCATAGCTTCATCCACTCCCATCGAGAGCAAAGCATGATTCACTTCTTGCATCACTACATTACCTACCTCTTCCGGTTGCCCGTTTGCCAATGCTACACTCACTGTATCAACCACTTCCTTTACTTCTTTCATAAGCAATCGTCTCTCTCTTTTCTAGTTTTTCTTTTATTTATGATTTCTGTTTCTTTTCTTCTTTATTCTTTCCTTCTTCCAAATATTCACTGATATCCTGCCGTAACCAATCATAATGAAAGAGTCTTTTGTAGGCTACATTCTTCTTGAGCATGATTTCTACGTTCACCTGGCTGTTCTGATAACAAGTCAGTTCGTTTCTGAATTGCTCATTGTGTTCGGCAAGTCGCTTGATTTCCTGTTCCCGTTCACGGCGCAACACGGTGCAGACCGGAATCAGCAGTTTCATTACCACATTATCCATCACATGGTGTCCCTGCATATACAAGTAAGTAGTTTCCGGCACTAAGCCCAGTTCCTTAAATTCAGTTCGCAATCCATTCACCTGATTAATGTTACGGGGGAATTTCCTTTTCAACTCTGCCAACTTCTGATTAACCCGTTGTTGAAGAGATTCCAAGCTCTTTTCCGGATGCCGGAGATTAATCTCGCGCAAAGAAGTATAGGTATGGAAATCGTACATGGGAAAGGTGTAAGTATCCCGTTGGCGATAGAACCATACATTCCAGAGAAAAAGCGGATATACAATTTCGGAGTACTTCTTCAGGTAGAAGTTGAAATCTAAAATGGAATGGTCATTCAGCGTAGCCTGCACACATACTTCGTGAAGGCTTTCGGCAAAACAATGATAGTTTTCAATGGCGTAGGTATAAGTCTGAAAAATATACCTGTTCCGGTTGATTTTACGGGAGGTATTGGTAGCTCCCTGCAACAGGAAATCGTAGTCACTGTCCACACAGGCAATCAGACTTCTCCCCAATTCGGCTGTATTCAGCGTGTTCATGAGCACCATCTTTTTTCCTTTTGCCAGGGAGGTGGCCGAAGGAAGCATCACTTGGAAATAGTGTTCGTCGTCTTCAAACTCTTCAAGCAATGTGCGCCAGAAAGCGATATCGTCATAGCTTTCTACGTAAGCGATGATACGTCGGCGGGCTTTCTTCGGATAAAGCTTATGGGCGGCATTGAAATAAGAAGAAGTCAGATTATCTCGTAGTGAAGTTGCCATTTGTTCTATTACAGGTTACGAATTACAAATTACAGTTGGGAGAATCCTTGTCGAGCTTGTGCCCTACGGTGGTAGATATATCGCTTACTTCTGTCACGGCATCCAGCCAGCCTTCCATAATGACGGCAGGCGAATGGGTAGTCAGGATAATCTGCACATTCGGATTCAGCTCACGTATCATGGCAATCAGTTTCTGCTGCCATTCGATATGAAGGGAGGCTTCCGGCTCATCCATAAACAATACACAATGGCTGTTGTCCTGCACAAGTACGGTCAGCAAGATAACCAGCATTTGCTTTTCACCGGACGACAGTTTATAAGGAAATAATAGTTCGCCATCCTGATAGAAAGCGATATCGTTCCGTTTCCTGTCTATCTTTTTGCGTGTATAGCTGAACAGTTCGTCAATCATATCCTGAAAACGACGCTTGGCTACAGATAATGTAGCTGCCTTACGACGTTCTTCTTCATCAATGCTGGAAAGCATTTCAATCATCTTATTACCAATGTTGACCTGATAATCGAGGTAACGGCGTTGCAACAGATAAAGTTGCCAATCCAGTTCAGACTTTACATTCTTGTCTGCCATGCGGGCTGTGAAGTCACCCATAATCAGGGGACGGTCGTAGCTCCGGATGACGTCATAAGGAATATAGGTTGCCTGGGGATTGTCGAAAAAGAGACGGACTCCGTTCTTCTCGTCACTTTTCATTTCACCGGAAAGTTCTTCGAGGTATCCCACCGAACGGTTCAAAATGGTAGTCTTCCCCACTCCATTGATGCCGGAGAGAATGTTCACATCGGGACGCAAATCCCATCCTATATTAAAGCGTTCCCATAGTCCGTGTATCTCGATACGACGGATATAATTAGCTTGTTGTTCCATAATATTCAAGTTTAATCAAGGCAAATATAAACAAATCATACGATAAAAGACTACCTTTGCAACCGTTTTCTCTATTTGATTGTTAATGATATCAGAAATAAACAGTATTAACATGGACAAAAGTAAGAACCTGTATGGTCATTTGTTTGCACTTACGGCAAACGTTATGTGGGGATTAATGTCTCCTATCGGCAAGTCGGCTCTTCAAGAATTTTCTCCGATATCTGTCACTACATTCCGCATGGTGGGGGCAGCCGCCGCTTTCTGGATCCTTTCCATGTTTTGCAAACAGGAACATGTGAACCATCAGGATATGCTGAAAATCTTCTTTGCTTCACTGTTTGCGCTAGTATTCAATCAAGGAGTGTTTATCTTCGGGCTTTCTATGACTTCTCCTATTGATGCTTCTATCGTGACTACCACTCTACCTATTGTAACAATGGTTGTAGCAGCCATTTACTTGAAAGAACCTATTACCAATAAGAAAGTACTGGGGATTTTTGTAGGTGCGATGGGAGCACTTATTCTCATTATGAGTAGCCAGGCAGGAAGCAACGGAAATGGAAGCCTGATTGGCGACTTGCTTTGTCTCGTTGCGCAAATCAGCTTCTCCATATACCTGACTGTATTCAAGGGATTGTCTCAACGATATTCGGCAGTAACGATTAATAAATGGATGTTCATATATGCGTCGATGTGTTACATTCCGTTCTCCTATTATGATATTTCTACGATTCAATGGACTTCTGTTTCCACAATTGCTATCATAGAGGTATTATATGTCGTATTAGGAGGTAGTTTCCTCGCGTATCTCTGTATTATGACTGCGCAGAGACTGCTCCGTCCTACGGTAGTCAGCATGTACAATTATATGCAACCGATCGTGGCTACGATTGCAGCAATCACGATGGGTATCGGAAGTTTTGGCTGGGAGAAAGGGATAGCTATCGCGCTCGTATTCCTAGGAGTATATATTGTGACTCAAAGTAAATCGAGAGCTGATCTTGAAAAAGCAGAAAAGTCTCATTTCAAATCCTCAAAATAAGTATCGAGCAAGCTTCTTGCAGCTACAAATGAGGTCAGGTTCCCTTTCAACACCTGCTGTTCTTTCTCTAAAATCATCGCTTCAATCTTCGGGTTATGATAGAAACTATCACGAAGTTGTTCATTGATGCTTTCATACATCCAATATTTACTTTGTGCGTTACGGCGATATTCAAAATAACCGTTATCCTTCACGAAGTCAATGTATTCATAAATCATATCCCATATTTCCTTTACTCCCAAGTTATAAAAACCGGAGTAAGTCAGCACTTTGGGAATCCATCCGGATTCAGGTGCAGGAAACAGATGCAATGCATTACGGAATTGGGTGGCAGCCAACTTGGCACGTTCCAGATTATCTCCATCCGCCTTATTGATGACGATACCATCCGCCATCTCCATAATACCACGCTTAATCCCTTGCAGTTCATCGCCCGTACCGGACAACTGAATCAACAAGAAGAAATCAACCATCGAGTGAACAGCCGTTTCGCTCTGTCCCACTCCTACTGTTTCCACAAAAATCTTATCGAATCCGGCAGCTTCACAAAGAATAATTGTTTCACGTGTTTTGCGTGCCACTCCTCCCAAAGAACCGGCTGACGGACTAGGGCGGATGAACGATTTAGGATGTACGGAAAGCTGCTCCATACGGGTTTTATCTCCCAAGATACTGCCTTTACTACGTTCACTGCTAGGGTCGATGGCCAATACCGCCAGTTTGCCCCCCTTTTCGAGCACGTGCAGACCGAATACATCTATGGATGTACTCTTTCCCGCACCGGGAACGCCGCTGATACCAATCCGGATCGAATTACCGGAAAATGGCAGACACTTCTCTATGATTTCCTGTGAGACAGCCTGATGTTCAGGCTTTACGCTTTCCACCAATGTCACAGCCTGACTCAATATAGTGACATCACCTTTTACGATACCTTCTACAAACTCTGCTACTGAAAGTTGGCGTTTCTTTGGTTTCCGCTTTAAGTAGGGATTCACAGATGAGGGTTGTTCAATGCCTTTATTGACAACAAGTCCCTTATATTCTTCACTATTTTCAGGATGTTCCATAATCATAGGGGATTTAGCGTTTGATATTGATTTCGACTTTCGGACGTAATGGATCATTCGTTATCATCAGGATACGTAAATGATGCTTCTTATTACCTACGTCACGCTTACGAATAGTTACTTTCAATTTCGTCATTCCATCCGGAGGAAGGACCGCCTTCTTCAGGCTCACCCCTACTGACGAATTGAATACCTGCAATTTACTAATAACTAACGGAGCCTTTCCGGAATTGGCTATCAATATCTCATGGCTTACCTTATCCTTCTTTATCAACGGGATACTAAGATCAATATTCGTTTCCGAAATGTGCATGGCAGGAGCGTTCAGAGAATCTTTTTCCGTCATACGTGAGAAGTCGGGAAGAAGAATAGCCGAAACCGGTATTTCATTATCTTCGCTCACCTTATCACCGGAAAAACGGGAAAGGTAGACAGAAGTCTGTGTCAATCCGTAATCTTTTAACTGGCTCGCATCCAGCGTCAGTTTGATAGTTCCTTTCTTGCCTTTCAACAAGACTTTGGGTTCCGCTTCCATTTTCAGGTAAGGAGGCAGATGCATCAACACCGGTTCGTAAGGACGATCGGAAAGATTGGCGATATCAAAGGTCAATGAAGGCTGTTGTCCGCGATAGACATCGGAGAAAGCAAATTCATCACGATCCAAACGAATATTTCCAATTGTATAAGGAAGTATCTTTGTATAATCTTTTATTTCCTGCACTACTTCACCGGTGAACTTCAGATAGACCAAGCTCGGACTGGCATTGCTATATATTCCTATCGACTTTTCAAAATGTCCTAACGCTTTTGCATCAAAAGAAGCTTTTACTACTCCTTTACCTCCCGGGGCAATCGGTTCTTTGGTCCAGTCGGCCACGGCACAGGCACAAGAGGTAGTAACGTTGGTCAGTACCAATGGCTGGTTTCCCGTGTTAGTGATGGTATATTCCACTGTCACCGGACGTTTCCACTCAATTTGTCCGAAGTTATGTGTCTCTTTGTTCGAAGAGATACGAGGTTGGGCAACGGCTGCCAAAGCGACAGTAAGTAAAGATAATATAGATAGTAAACTACGTTTCATGCGATATTTTTTATTTTGGTGCACAAATGTAGGGGTTTTAGATGAGTTTTTCACCACAGATTACACAGATTAACACAGATTGACGAAAGAGGATTATTCTCTCCGTCAAGAGGTATCAAATAGATTCAGGCACGGATTACGCGGATTACACGGTTCATTAGATAAACTGAAACCGTGAAATAGGCGTAATGCGTGCCTGGATATTTCTTTTGCAAATATCTTGCGTTATTCTTTAATGTCTACCGTTATCGAAGCAGAATGTGAAGCATATTCAGGTGCGTATGCACATTGCATGGTTGCCAGA
Organism: Bacteroides caecimuris; assembly: GCA_948742525.1. Classification (GTDB taxonomy): domain Bacteria; phylum Bacteroidota; class Bacteroidia; order Bacteroidales; family Bacteroidaceae; genus Bacteroides; species Bacteroides caecimuris_A. The sequence goes on from CAPYSS010000014.1 coordinate 55,087, forward strand.
CCTGTTTCGTAAGTTCCTGCACGGCTGACACGGTAACTATATTCCAATACATATACTCCTTTTCCTAAATGATCGAAGAAGAAATTGGTCGATGCATCTTTGATGTCTACGTAATAGCCCAGTCCGTTGTTCCAACGATAACCGGAAATGCTGCCGATCGGTTCGAAGCAAGCTCCCCGCTGATCTTTCAACTGCACAAAGTCCATCGGACGGTCTACACGGATGCTCAAACGGGAAACGACTTTATCACCTACCTTGAGAACTGTCTTCGCTGTTATAGGTTGTAATTGAGGGGCGTTATTTACCATACGTTCCACATACAATTGTTTCTCTACATTCAACTCACCACCCTGTTGTTTCACATCATTGATGGGAGATTCAAATTCTGCATACACAGCTCCCCAAGCGATACCCGGATTTCTCTTTTCCACTTCAATCTTACGGGCATCCACCACGCTCTTCTGTGTGAAAGAACGTTTGATATATCCCAATCCGGGAACAGTTGTTTTACTCGGAGCAACCGTTTCCAGCACTTCATTAGCAATTACAATCCGTACATCTCCCTGATTGTCGAGCAAGTTAACACCTTTCATCAGCAACGCAAATACCGCGTCGGCAGTAGCTACCGGAGAGTTCCATTGTTGTGTTTGCTTTTGCTTCAACAGCCAAAGTTTCATTTCTTCCACGGTATTGCTGTTACCGCCTATCGCCTCCAATGCTTCCATCACATCTACGTGAGCCTGCATCTGCATTCCGCCCCATGTATACGGATTCTCGTTGAAAGCAAAAAACATTCCCTGTTCATCCGTCTTGGTCAGGAATTCTTTCAGAGAAGCGACAAACTCCTGTGCTTCTTTCTTGCGTCCGGCTTTATCCAGTACAATAGCGGCAATCGCTTTCGTATCCATTGAAGGAGAAGTAAGCAATTCTCCTACCTTAGAAAGATAATAGGTATAAGCAGCTTTATTGGCCGCAGGCACCTGCTCTCCGGAAATAGCGATGAGATACAAATATTGCAGAATACTGCCCGAAACACCGGTAAACTTCACTCCTTCTTTCTGTGCTTTCAAAATTTCCTTATATTCGTCTAAAGCTGATTGATGAAGGTAAGTGAAAGCATTTTGTTGCAAAGAGAGAGCTGTACCTGTTAATTTCTCACCTGTCAACATAGCCAGACGGGCATTCAGTTCGGCGATATAGGCAGTAACATATCGGCTGCCGGTCATTCCTTTATACCACGACCATGCACCGTTTGCGTTCTGCAACTCCTGCAATCGGGTCAAAGCCGCGATATTATTACTACGGATATTGTTCAAGTCAAACAAAGTGGCGATACGTTCTTTCTGTTGCTCTTCCGTTTGCGCTTCGAGCACCCAAGGAGATTCGGACAGAATGATGTTCTTCACTTCCTGATTCTTTTGCAGATTGCTCAAGAAGGTTTCTTTTGTACCTCCTTGTAATTTCCAACTTTCAAACACTGCTTTGATCTTCGGCTGACTGTTCATAATGAACGAAGCCAAGGTATTTGCATAATATGCCGTAGCCCAGGAGATCGCATTATTGCTTGTAGGAAGACTCAAAGAAGGCAATGCCTGAATAGCATACCAGGCCGGATTTCCTGTAAACTCGACAGTCAGTTTACGGTCGGTTGCCGTTTTACTTTGTTGGTTGAACAGGCGGTCGAGTGAGAAAGTACGGGTTTCTTCTCCACGTACAGGCATTGGAAGTGTCTCTACCAAATGTTCTTTATTGCTAAGCACCGGAAGCAACTGTTGTTCTCCATCGCTGAAAGTACCGCTGTCGGCTATCATCCGGCATCCCAATATTTCGTATTTATCACTGACGGTAAACTGGAAGCTCACGCCCATCGTCTTTCCGGCAACAAGGCTGAATTTCTGTTTTTGTGTACTGATTACTTTCTCTGTCATTGGATCGAAAAGAATCAGAGTTACTGTTCCGGCTTGCGGCTTACCAGTCATATTAGAGACAGAAGCTGTAAGAGAAGTCTTATCTCCCACACGTACAAAGCGGGGAAGATTAGGAGTCAGCATAAATTCCTTGCTCGTGGTAGCTTTACCGTCCAATGTTCCCATCAGCATCCCTTTCGTATGAGAATATCCACGGAAGTTCCAACGCGTCAGACTTTCGGGCATCGTGAAAGAGAACGAGATTTCTCCCTGTTCATTGGTACGAAGTTGCGGGTAGAAGAAGGCCGTTTCTGCAAGATTCGTACGCAAGTCGGCAGGAGCTTCGGGGAGTGTTTCGCCGTCAGACGATTCATCCGCTTTCTCTTCCATCGATACTAATTCCGATTGAAACTCCACATTATTCACGGCATCAGCAGCCATAGCCGATTTCATCTTTGGTGCACTTCCCAAGGCTGCAACACTGCCTGTCAACGTTGTCTTTCTTGTCGATCCATATATCACTCCGGCCAATTTTCCTTCTAAAGCAATCCCGGCACCATACCCCGGCTGCATCACAAAACGATCATACGCCAATCCCGGCACTTTAAGGCTTTTCGTATTCCACCAGTAATTAAATGAATTACTGCCGGAATATCCGCTCATCCAATTAGAATACGGAACAATCTGACTATAGAAGATTTGGAAATTCTGCTGACGGTTCCATATCTTATCCAATGAAGCATCATACATCGTTGCCAGCATCTCCGCATTAGCGGCTTGTCCTTGTGGCGTTTTAATCGTCAGTTTCCATTCTTCCTTCTGTCCGGGACGCAACTTATCGCGGAACACTTCCCACTTCATTGCCAATGTCTTATCCGGCACACGTCTGGTCAGTCGGGCATGTTCCTGATAAACCTGTCCATCTCGTACCATACAGAAATTCACAAATACACCGTCACCATAACTCTCCTGATATGGATATTCGAAGCGAACAATCGTATCAGACAAGTTCAACGTCTTACTTTCCAGCAGTTTATCACCGGAGAATACATTCATCATCACATAAGCATCCTTTTTCGACGTACCGAAGCAGAATACAGCCGGATGAGTCGCATCAAATTCCATATTTTCTTCATAGAACCAAACCGTTGTTTCTACAGGCGGACGTTTGTCCTCAATGGAGAAAAGAATCGTGTTAGTATCAGCAGTCACTTCCTTGCCCTGATTATCTTTCACTGATGCTTTCAACATATATGGTCCTGAAGGAAGATTCTTCCAATCGAGCGTTATTTCTTCGTTAGAAGTAAAAGTTCCCGTTGCAATCGGTTTCTCTTCCAATTGTTTGAAATCCTGGTCTTTGGCAGGATATAAGTAATAATTTCCTTTCACTTCCACAGGTTGTCCATTCAGATTCTGCACGTTAAACATCGTGTCGAATGGTTTATCCTTACAAGTCTTATCATGCAATTCTACCTGCAAAACCAACGAACGGTTTCCCGCCGAAATGACATCCGTAGAAGATTGTGTTTCACCCGCCACATTGGTAACAGTAGCTTCAATGGAATAGCGATAATATACTTTATCATCATTCTTATAAGAGTCACTTTCCTGCAGGCGGACCGGTATCGTAAATTCTCCGTTCTCATTGGCCGTCACTTCACCGGAAGCAATCTGCACCGATTCCGCAAACCGCCAAAGGCTGTATGTAGAACGCATCACCTTATATTTTACCGGAAGATCCTGAAGCAATACACCGCTATAAGATTCTATCTTGCCTTTCACCGGCACTTCATCTCCCAACTTGTAACTTCCCTGTTGCTTTTCAAAAGTGATGTCAAATGTCGGACGTTTATAATCTTCCACGCGGATACTTGTACGACCTCTTCCTGCCTTCAACGAGAACATTCCGTTCAGGCAAGCTGAAGGCAACGCAAAATCAGTGGCAAACGAACCGAACTCATTGGTGCGTACCGACTTCTGCCCTACTTCCTGATTATTCGCATCCAATAAAGTCACCGTATATTCCTTGTTCGGGAGTACATCCGCCGTATCTGATTTTTGAGAATAGGCAATTCCTTTCACATACACCGTTTGTCCGGGACGATACAAAGAACGGTCAGTCAATAAAGTCATATTTTCCGCCACCTTGTCTTCGTCACTGTAATATCCGTAACTTCCTGCATAGATACCTTGTCTCGGCATCGCTGTATCCATACCCTTGGAGGCTTTCAAATAGCGGTATTCAGATTTCCAGGGAAATACTACCTTACCATCTTTGTCCGTCGTAAACTCCTGCAATACTTTTTCATCGTTACTATACATCGTAACTTTCGCATTCGAAACAGGATGTCCCGTCTGTCCGTCCAGCGTCACCACTTGATACTGTTTTTCCGGCAAACGACAAGTCAACACTTTGAAACGTGTTACGTCGAACTTGCTTTCACTGTCTCTCTTTGCACGAATATCCGGTATGATACGCATTATGTAAGCTCCCAGTTCAGGAGCTTTGAATGTAAACACCGTGTCCTGTGTCCGGTAATCTTCCGGGCGAATTACAGAGTAATGTTGTTCTTTTATCAGTTTCTTCGCCTGATAAATCCGGACGGTGAAGCCATCCAGATTCTTATGTGAGGCTCTCAGTTCTATCTCTTCGTTCGGGAAAGCCTGATCTGCTGCATAGACATTCAAATAAGGAGCCAATATCTCTTCCCGAAGATTTTTCAGAGCATTGATTCTGTCATACCCCGGATAAAGACGAATCGCCTCATCGCAAAACTGCAATGCATTAACCTGCTGTTGCTTTTCAATAGCATAACGGGCTTGTGCCAGGTACACTTCAGCACATATCGGTTCCGAAGCATATTTACTTTTCAATGTATTCAATGCTTTCAGGTAAGTGTCATCCGTCAATATCGAAGCCGCTCCCTTTGCTTGGAGAGGACGGACATATCGTTCCGCTCCCCGTCTCCATTCCATATAGTTAAGTGCGGTCAACACATAACCTTCTTTCAATCCGGCTACTTTATAAGCAGAAAGCATATTCTCATAAATAGCTATTATATCCTGTTTCACCGGATTTACAGCGTTCGTTTCAGCATACCCGCCACTTAGTTTTTCCACTTGCAACAGAGCATCAATTCCACGGGAAGCTAATAAATGATAGAAATCGTGATGATAATATTCACTCGTTTTCCTCAATTCTACGAAAGGGATATAATCGCGTGAAGAAGTTTTGAGCAGTAATACAGAGTCAGCCAAAGCTTCTTTCACATTTGTCCGCACTTTCTCTACAAACATATTGGCGGTCCACTCGCGTATATCCGCAGAAGGCGTTTGGCCTACAATTTCCGTCCGTTGGCGAAGTTGCCATTGATTGTTGGCAGCATAATTTGCATAAGTTCCGGCTATCAGAGAGTGCAAAATAGCACGGTCCATTGGTTGGTCGGTTTGTTTCACCCACTGTTCCAGTCCTTTCAGACCGGCATAAAGACTATCAGGATTCAATATTTCCCGGTATTTCATCCGCCACGCGTATGCTTTGAGCATCTGCGGAGAGTTTTTCTCTTTTTCCCCTTTTTGATAAATCTCATCAGTCAGTTTTATCACTTTCTTTGGCAAGCTCTTTTTCTCTGCTTGCTCCACTTCTTTCCATAATTTGTCGAAAGTTTGTGCCTGCACCGCGGGAATCACTCCCAACCATAGTAGCACCATCATACAAATCTGCTTTACTTTCATAATCTTTCTAGTTTAAGTACACTATAAGTCTCACTCTATAGATAACAAAGTAAAGAAATAAAGTTTAAAGATTTGTACTTTTTAGCTTAAAAAAAACTATTATCAAGCTAGCAACCTTATACTGTATCGTATAGACTCATCAATAAATAAGCCGCTTTACTGTCATGCATATTGGCTATGGTAACCATAACGACAATAAGAAAACGCTTGTACTATTCCTATTCTCCTCCTTCCGGAAAGTTGCTCTCCTCCGATAACGGGGGAGTCGGAGGGGGTGAGTTCCCGTAGGACGAAGTTATATCGAACTGACGTTAAAATATAGCATTCCAAATAAAACGTAAATCATAATTTCGCTTTCTTTCTTGCAGGTTCAACACTTTTGTTATATATTGCCAACCAGTTTCCATTAAATCAGTCTGATACATTTTTTTTAAGTTTGGTCGCTTCAAAGAAAGACACAATTGGCCTGATACGGGAACTTCTTTAGAAAAAGATCTCAGACATTTTTAAACAGGCTCTAATTTATTTAGATTTACAAATCTTCTAATATTCAGGTACGATGAAACACTATTATTCCTTTCTGATAATAACCTCTTTGTTATTAGCCGGATGCGAGCAAAAAGACCGGGCAAAATCTCAATTCGAATCATCTGTACAGACAGAAGAAAGTTATCCGTTAGCGAAAGAATATATTAAAGAGGCTGTTATCACAGGAAAAGTGTTGAACCGGGATTTTTATCCTCAAGAAAAGGAATTAACACTCATCATTCCATTTTTTTGGAAAATGGAAAATCAATATCGTACTCCCATACAAGAAGATGGCTCATTTTCATTCTGCTTTCCGGTTTATGCAAAATTAAGAGAAGTTTCCATTCGCAATTATGCGGAACATTTGTATATCCACCCGGGAGATAGCATACATGTGGAAATAGACTTCAAAGATCTTTTTCATCCCAAAGTAACAGGTGATGCAGAAAAGTTGAATCAAGAAATACTGGCATTTACAGAAAGTGCCTACTATTACATGCAGAATTATAGTATAAACCCGAATTTGAATATTAAGGATTTTGAGGCTGAATTAAAGAAGGAATATGACTTTCGTTTGGAGCGGAGAAACGAGTATCTGATGAAGTATAAGCCAATGGAAGATGTTACGTTGTTTACTGAAGAGTTACTGAAACAGGACTATTATTACGCTTTGTTATCCTATGGCAACCAATGCCAGTTTAAAACAAGAAAAGAAATGGATCGATATCATAAACTTCTGCCCGCAATCAATAAGCTTTATAATAAAGGAATTCTTTCGGCACGTTTATATGATATTGCCGATAAGGTAGAACGTTATATAGCTTATGGGATAACTTACAAAGATAAAAAAAATCCATCTGTAGAAGAGATTATGTCGGCGGTAGGAGAGAATGAACTGAACCAGTATATATATACAAAAATGGCAGTTGGCTCTTTGAATGCAAATGATACACTTGCTTTAACAATGAGGCATACACAGTTTGATTCGATCGTAAAAATGCCACATTTGCGTGCACAAGTGATGCAAATATATAATCAGACTAAATCTTACTTGGAAAATCCGCAACCAGTTTCCAACAATTTATTATATGGTGAGTTTCACGAAAACTCAAAGCTAAAAACATCTATGCCTTACATGGAACCCGTCTATAATATACTTGAGAAGAATCACGGGAAAGTGATCTATTTCGATTTTTGGGCTAGGTGGTGTCCACCATGCCTAGCAGAAATGGAACCTTTGAAACAATTGCGGAGTAAGTATTCTACCAAAGACCTGGTCATATATTCCCTATGTGTAAGTGAACCCAAGGAAGAATGGGAAGAGTGCCTGAATGAGTATTCATTGAAAAACCAGGGAATTGAATGTATTTATGCATCTGATTATTTTGGAAAAGATAACTTACCGAAAATTCGCAAACAATGGAAAATAGATAGAATGCCCTATTATCTGTTGATTAATAGAAAAGGACAAATTGTAGATTTCGGAACTGCGGCACGTCCCAGCAATCCGCAATTAGTATCTCGAATTGAAGAGGCTGTAAAAGACAGCAAATAACAAAAAAAGACAAGGCTAATATCAACCTTGTCTTTTTTGTAGTTCTCTCATCAATTCATCTACAATATATGCATCGCTCATGAGATATAGATCTCCAAGTCGGTGGACAATGCGTTGGTAGCTTTCGCTATTATAAAATATATCAAGTGCCTGTAGACTGGAAATATGCAGACGGGTAGCAAGAAGTTCTACAATGTTGTAATATTTGCCTTGCATTACAATATCAGCATTGGGGATTTCTTTTGAGAGAGATGGGAAAGGTAAAAGTATAGCATCCACAAAATGTAAATGTTCGTCAATTACTTTTTGGTTCGTAATACAAATTTGATTGTTAGGCTCTTGGTGAATCAAACGTGACAATGCTTCTTCACGAGTGTAATCACCACGCATATAAAGGTCAATAGTACGTATCACACGGTCATCTGCTATACCGCCTTCTATTATGTCATAATCCTGCCATATAACATTCCCTTGTCGACATGCTACAACAAAATCCAGCCAATGTGCATCGTAAGTGGTAAAGTGCAAATAATGAAAAGAAGAGTTGCGGCAGGCATCTATATCCAATGAATAAATATTGAGCCATACGCTATTTTCATGGCGAATATCAGCTGTGCGAAGAGCCCAACGAATAGCCTGTTCCTTTAAATCTGTAAGATAAAAGCCCACTCCGAAATCAAGATTTGGTCGGCATACTCCAGCTAATGGTTGTTCTACACGGTAAGTAGAACCATGATAAACAGTTAACATGCCTTATCCCCTTTTTGCTGTGTCGAAACTTGAAAAGGACGATAATCTTTCGGCAACCATTGTGGATCACGATGATAGATATATTCTAATAAAGAATCTACTATGTAGGCTTTGCCTTGGGTATGCAAAGTATCATAAAAAGCATTTATATAGCCGTCTATAGCACCTAATTCTTTTAGTTTATTATATACATCCGCACTATAGCGTCCTAACCGTTCGGCTGTATTCTCTATACAATAGATAATAAACTCTAATTGTTTTTCTTTGAGGGTCATATTATTTTCTCCTTTCTTATCTTAATCCATTAGCGAAAAAGATTAATATTAGCAAAGATAGAAAAGTTCCTTCTTTCTTCCAATTAATTAGCATAGTATATCACGTTTCCTTATAGAATATTAGAGCCTGTTTAAAAATGTCTGAAATCTTTTTCTAAAGAAGTTTCCGTATCAAGCCAATTGTATCTTTCTTTGAAGCGACCAAACTTTAAAAAAGATGGATCAGACTGATTTATTTCTTATTTCTCCCCTTTTTCCCGGTGAAAGAAGTACAAGTTCCGATTGTCCCACATATTGTGGGAAAAGATTCCCTATTGCTTGGGAAAAGATTCCCTCATTTTGTGGGAACAAATTCCCATAATATGAGGGAATACTTTCCCACAATATATGGGACAATCGGAATCTGTACTTCTTTGGTAATGGTTGACTACTTGTTTCTTTATTCTTGTTACAGATTGACCGGCAAGGACACTATGAGAAATGAAAATCAAAAATACGGTTCTTCGTCAAATTTGGTGGCAAATTCCTTATCTCTTTATTCCCAAGTTAATAATTATCTCTTTTTACTTACTTTCATAAGAAAATATAGGCACTGACTGAATGAGCGGAGAAAAACTTATCACCAAATTTGAAGAAGAACCCCCAAAAAACAGAGGAGTACTTGCAGATGTATAAAAGCATATATATCATTATTAATCAACGAATTGAATCAAAAATGGCAAATTCGGAGAGTGAGGGCAAACGTCTGCCCTCACTCTGCTATCACACTTGCTCTCACAGCGGAAAGCACCATGAATAAAGGGATTGAGAAGAAATATGGGGGGCATGAGAGCAAAAATGAAAAAAACTTCTATGGGGAAGAATTGCAAAAGCTGAATTCAAATGGACTGAAACGATATTACTGTAACGTAAGTCCGAAGGACGAGGTGGTAGGAGAAACGAAGTTCTTCCTATCTTATTGATGACAGACTTATGTATTTACCTACCACCTCCCCCTACGGGGACTCACCCCCTCCGACTCCCCCGTTATCGGGGGAGAGCAACCTTCCGGAAGGAGGAGAATAGGAATAGTACAAGCTTATGTAGAACTTTCTAAAAAAAGTGGGGATATCGTTTTAATAACGTATCCCCACTCTAAACCTAGTTAATGTACTCTTTCTCATTTCTCAATTCTGTACCCCCATGAAAGCATCTCATTACGACCTACTTCACTAAGGATTTTTCTAACTAAAGAACTCATTTTCTTTGCCATAATCTTTAAAACTTTAAATTACTAATTCCTGAAAACTAAAAAATAAAACTTACTTGTTTGGCTTAGCATTAATTGTTGAATATCCCCAAACATGTACATCGGCTTCGCCGATCTTTCTAAACAATCTTTTTAAACTTTTCATTTTGTTATCCTCTTAATTACATGTTTTATAACACAAAAATACGGCCTTTGTTTATACATTGATCCAAAAAAGATAGAAATTTATGTTTTATAGCACATTTATTGACTTGCATCAATTAATTTATTTGCTATAAGGAAAAATAGCAATATATGTTGCAACAAATATAACAAAAAGGCACGGATGAGATTTCATCCGTGCCTTCGCTATAAATACCTATTATATAATAGGAGAATATTTATATAACAAAGAATACGCTTATTTCAGTGGGGTTTGTTCTAAAGTAGCTACCAGGAAGTCGTAGAACTTCTGCACAGTAGGAATCAACGCTCTTTCGTCCGGTGAGTGCGGTGAGCGCAAAGTCGGGCCAAAAGAAATCATATCCAATCCCGGAATAATGGCACCAATAATACCACATTCCAAACCTGCATGAATAACCTTCACTGCGGGTTCTACTCCAAACTGTTGTTTATAAGACGATTTCATCGCGTGCAGAATCGGAGAATTAACATCGGGTTGCCAACCGGAATAGCCTCCTGTCATCTCTACTTTCATTCCTGCCATAGAGAAACAAGACTCCAGGCTGGTGATCAGATATTCCTTCATGCTATCGCTTGAACTGCGAGCCAGAATCTTAACGGCTGCCTTTCCTTCACCAATCGTTATAATAGCAAGGTTGGAAGAAGTCTCTACCGTATCCGGAACAGTAGGAATCATACGTGTCACACCGTTCTGGCAAGCAAAGATGGCATCAATCAGATTGTCCTGAATCTCTTCAGGCACTTGCCCCACAGGAAGTTCCACACGTTCAGCCGTAAAGCTGATCGGTGTTTCAATAGTTGAATATTCTTCATTGAACAGGTCTTCGCAGTATTTCACCAAGCCCAGCAGTTCTTCTTCATTTTCAGCCGGAATAGTAATAACCGCATGTGCTTCACGTGGGATAGCATTACGCATATTGCCACCTTCCCAGCTAGCCAAACGGGCTTCATAACTGGCAACCGCTTCACGAACGAAACGAACCAGCAACTTATTGGCATTGGCACGTCCTTCATTGATTTCCAATCCCGAATGTCCGCCACGCAATCCTTTCAATGTAACTTTCACTGCGATATCTCCTTCTTCAGGAGCTACTTCTTTATATTCCAAAGTTGCAGTTACATCCATACCTCCGGCACAGCCAATATACAATTCACCTTCATCTTCCGAGTCCAGATTTAACAGAATCTCTCCGTTCAGTGTACCCGGCTTCAAACCGAATGCACCGTACATGCCGGTTTCTTCGTCTTTCGTAATAAGAGCTTCCAAAGGACCGTGTTTCAGGTCTTTTGCTTCCAACACTGCCATAATAGCAGCTACACCCAATCCGTTGTCGGCACCCAAAGTAGTGCCTTTTGCTTTTACCCAGTCACCATCTATATAAGTTTCAATCGGATCTTTTTCAAAATCGTGTACAGTATCGTTGTTCTTCTGCGGAACCATATCCATGTGCGCCTGAAGAATCACACCTTTCCGGTTTTCCATACCCGGAGTGGCAGGTTTACGAATAATCACATTACCTGCTTCGTCTACAAAAGACTCCAGCCCCAGCTCTTTTCCGAAACCTAAAAGAAATGCTGTAATCTTTTCCATGTGTCCTGACGGACGGGGAATCTGTGTCAACGAATAAAAATGCTTCCACACGTTCTGTGGAGCTAAAGAAAGAATGGTACTCATAATAAATATTTTAAAACTATTTTAAATCTGATAATTAAACAGTGCCAAGTTATGGAAAAGTTTTCAGATGACAAAGGAGGTTGGCAAAAACATGTAAGAATATACACTTTTAGCTAAAAATTTACGCCCGATGTCTATTGGTGAACGGCAGAGCAGCCAAGCCGTACACACCCAATAAAACAACCAAAAAGGTTTGAATACCGTGTACAATCAGGGCAAATATTCCGGCATCCGTCACGTTTACTCCATAAAGCATCATCATAGAAATGATGGCAAAATGCCAAGGTCCCGCTCCGTTAGGGGTAGGCACAATCACGGCAAACGTGCCGCCAACAAACATGACCAATGCAGCAAGGAGACCCAAATGTGCCGTAAAGGCAAAGCTGTAGAATGTAAAATAGAAATGGAGAAAGTAACAAGCCCAAATGGCAAGTGTATAAAAAACAAAGAGAGGAATGTTGCGCACGCCTTTTAAAGACATAATTCCTTCCCATATATTCAATACAAATCCTTTCACCCGCTCGTAGAAGAACAACGTTTTTCTTAAATAATAAAGAAGTATCACCACACCAATAAAACAAAACAGGATGATATAAAACCATACCGAAGTCAAAAGGTGGACTAATGAAGGGATTTTCGTCCCCGTCTGCTGAAGGAAAGTGACGAATATCGGTAATTGAAGCAATACAGTGATGCCTGTGATGAGGAGAATAGTCAATGTATCGACCAACCGCTCCGTAACAACTGTTCCCAACGACTTGGCAAACGAAACATTATCATATTTAGCCAATACCCCGCAACGGCTCACCTCCCCGATCCGGGGAACCACCAGACTGGCAGCATAGGAAATGAAGATAGCATTCACGCAATCGCTCTTTTTCGGAAAAGCGTCCAACGGTTCCAATGTCTGTCTCCACCGCCAACCACGAAAGACTTGTGCAAGCACTCCGAACAACAACGAGAAGAGCATCCACCACCAATTTGTACCGTGTAATAACACATCGCCCGCTTTTGTAAAATCAAAGTCGCGATATACCCAGAATAAGATAAAGCCGCCTAAAACAATCGGTAATATCAGTTGCAACGCCTTTTTTAATAGTTTCTTCATCCTTAATTCTTCATTAGCTTCGCTGACACATCATTCATTTTTTAATAAATAGTGGTACGTTCTTCATTTAAAAGAGTTACCTTTGTCAGCTGCAAAAGTAATTATTTAGTTGGTAAATGAAATTAGTAAAGCCTAAAAAGTTTCTCGGACAACACTTTCTGAAAGATCTGAAAGTTGCGCAAGATATTGCCGATACCGTCGACACCTTCCCCGAACTGCCTATTTTGGAGGTAGGACCGGGCATGGGAGTATTGACTCAGTTTTTGGTAAAGAAAGACCGGTTGGTAAAGGTCGTAGAAGTTGACTATGAGTCGGTTGCTTATCTTCGTGAGGCCTATCCGTCATTAGAAGACCACATCATCGAGGATGACTTCTTGAAAATGAATCTTCACCGGTTGTTCGACGGGAAGCCTTTCGTACTGACAGGTAATTACCCGTATAATATTTCCAGCCAAATCTTTTTCAAGATGCTGGACAATAAAGATATCATCCCCTGTTGCACGGGAATGATTCAAAAAGAGGTAGCCGAACGTATTGCAGCCGGACCGGGCAGCAAGACATACGGTATCCTCAGCGTATTGATACAGGCATGGTATAAAGTGGAATATTTGTTCACTGTCAGCGAACATGTGTTCAATCCGCCTCCCAAAGTGAAAAGCGCTGTTATCCGCATGACACGCAACGAAACCAAAGAGCTGGGATGCGACGAAAAACTATTCAAGCAAGTAGTGAAAACGACCTTCAACCAGCGACGGAAAACATTGCGCAACTCTATCAAACCTATTTTAGGCAAAGATTGTCCACTCACGGAGGACATATTATTCAATAAACGCCCGGAACAACTATCGGTAGCAGAATTTATTGATCTGACCAACAAAGTGGAAGAAGCGCTAAAGACAGCCGGCAACGCCCAATAATTGGCGGGCAACAGTGAGCAGAGAACTGGATTTTGTAATTCGTAATTTGTAATTGACAACGATGAACGAGGAATACATTGACAACGTTAAACACCTTATTGAGCAAAAAGACGCCGACAAGGTAAAAGGTCTTCTCATCGACCTCCATCCGGCCGACATCGCCGAATTGTGTAATGACCTGAATCCGGAGGAGGCAAAATTCGTCTATCGCCTGCTAGATAACGAAATTGCCGCCGACGTGCTTGTCGAAATGGACGAAGACGCTCGTAAAGAGTTGCTCGAAATGCTTCCTTCGGAAACAATTGCCAAACGCTTCGTTGACTACATGGATACGGATGATGCCGTAGACCTGATGCGTGAACTCGACGAAGACAAACAAGAAGAGATCCTTTCGCACATCGAGGATATTGAACAGGCAGGAGACATCGTCGACTTGTTGAAATACGACGAAAATACCGCCGGTGGTTTGATGGGTACGGAAATGGTACTCGTCAACGAGAACTGGAGTATGCCCGAATGTCTGAAAGAAATGCGGCAACAGGCGGAAGAGCTCGACGAAATCTATTACGTATATGTTATCGACGACGACGAACGCCTGCGAGGTATCTTCCCGCTCAAAAAAATGATTACTTCCCCTTCTGTATCCAAAGTGAAACACGTGATGCAGAAAGATCCGATTTCGGTGCATGTAGATACTCCCATTGACGAAGTAGTACAGGCGATTGAGAAGTATGACTTGGTAGCTATCCCCGTCGTCGACAGTATCGGTCGACTTGTGGGACAAATCACCGTCGACGACGTCATGGATGAAGTTCGTGAACAGTCGGAACGTGACTATCAGTTGGCATCCGGTCTTTCGCAGGATGTAGAAACAGACGATAATGTATTGAGACAGACCACTGCCCGTCTCCCCTGGTTATTAATCGGTATGATCGGCGGAATCGGCAACTCTATGATATTGGGCAATTTCGACGCCACCTTCGCCACTCATCCCGAAATGGCGCTATACATCCCGCTGATCGGTGGTACAGGAGGAAATGTTGGAACACAATCTTCAGCAATCGTTGTGCAGGGTTTGGCAAACAGTTCGCTGGATGCTAAAAATACATTCAGGCAAATAGCTAAAGAGTCTATAGTCGCTTTAATTAATGCCACTATTATCTCCTTATTAGTATATACCTACAACTTTATCCGGTTCGGCGCAACGGCTACGGTCACCTATTCCGTATCCATCAGCCTGTTTGCCGTGGTAATGTTCGCTTCTATTTTCGGAACACTGGTACCGATGACATTGGAGAAGTTCAAAATCGATCCAGCCATTGCAACAGGTCCGTTTATATCCATTACAAATGACATCATTGGAATGATGTTGTACATGGGAATAACCGTTTTATTGTCATAAAAACACGATAAACAAAAAAAAATAAGCAAAACAGTATGAAGTAATCGTTTTATTTCATTAATTTGTGACCCAAAACTAATATACAATGATGGACGCTCATGACACTAATCAACCCTTGAACCAAGGGGAATTAGAAGAAGAAAAAAAAACAGTTGAGGTTTCTGAAGCTATTACAGAGACTCCGACTGAAGATGTTACTGCCGAAATTCAACCTGAAGCAGCTCTTAAGCCTGCCACTAAGGAAGATGTACTAAACCTCCTCAAAGAGCTTGCGCAAGACGCTGAAAATGCGAACAAGCAGGAAATTGACAATCTGAAACAATCATTCTACAAGTTACATAATGCCGAGTTGGAAGCTGCTAAGGTACAGTTTACAGACAACGGTGGAAACATTGAAGATTTTGTTGCCGAAGAGGACCCGACAGAAGAAGAATTCAAACGCCTGATGGGGGTTATCAAGGAAAAACGCAGCAAACAGGTTGCCGAACTGGAACGCCAAAAGGAAGAAAACCTGCAAGTGAAACTTTCCATTATTGAAGAGCTGAAAGAATTGGTGGAATCCGGAGATGACGCCAACAAATCTTATACGGAGTTCAAGAAGCTGCAACAGCAATGGAATGATACGAAACTGGTTCCACAAGGTAAAGTGAATGAACTTTGGAAAAACTATCAATTATATGTAGAGAAGTTCTACGATTTATTGAAACTGAACAATGAATTCCGCGAATATGACTTCAAAAAGAATCTGGAAATCAAAACGCGCCTCTGCGAAGCTGCCGAAAAGTTGGCTGACGAGGAAGATGTTGTTTCCGCTTTCCACCAACTTCAGAAGTTGCATCAGGAGTTCCGCGATACAGGTCCGGTAGCCAAAGAACTGCGTGATGAAATATGGAACCGGTTCAAAGCAGCTTCTACCGCTGTCAACCGCCGCCATCAGCAGCACTTCGAATCGCTGAAAGAAGCCGAACAGCATAATTTGGATCAAAAAACCGTCATCTGCGAAATCGTTGAAGCGATTGAGTATGATGAACTGAAAACATTCTCTGCCTGGGAAAACAAAACCCAGGAAGTGATTGCCCTGCAAAACAAATGGAAAACCATCGGTTTTGCTCCCCAGAAGATGAATGTGAAGATCTTCGAACGTTTCCGCCATGCCTGCGATGATTTCTTCAAGAAGAAAGGAGAATTCTTCAAAAGCCTGAAAGAAGGAATGAACGAGAATCTGGACAAGAAGAAAGCACTCTGCGAAAAAGCGGAAGCTTTGAAAGATAGTACAGACTGGAAAGCAACTGCCGATGCACTGACCAAACTTCAAAAAGAATGGAAGACCATCGGACCGGTTGCCAAGAAACACTCGGATGCTATCTGGAAACGGTTCATCACAGCCTGCGACTACTTCTTCGAACAAAAGAACAAAGCTACTTCTTCACAACGCTCTGTAGAAACAGAGAATATGGAAAAGAAGAAAGCGTTGATCGAGAAGTTATCCGCAATTGATGAAAGCATGGATACCGAAGAAGCAAATGCCTTGGTTCGGGATTTAATGAAAGAGTGGAACTCTATCGGTCATGTGCCGTTCAAAGAAAAAGATAAGTTGTACAAGCAGTATCACGGAATCATCGATCAGCTATTCGACCGCTTTAACATCAATGCTTCCAACAAGAAGTTAAGTAACTTCCGTTCGAATATCAGCAATATCCAAGGAAGCGGCACTCAATCTCTGTACAAAGAACGCGAAAAACTGGTACGTACTTATGAGAATATGAAGAATGAGCTTCAGACTTATGAGAACAATCTGGGCTTCCTGACTTCTACTTCTAAGAAAGGCAGCAGCTTGTTGACTGAATTGAACCGCAAGGTAGATAAGTTGAAAGCAGACCTGGAACTGGTATTACAAAAGATCAAAGTAATCGACGAATCAATAAAAGCAGAAGAATAAGAGTTCTGCCCGATTTAGAAAAATTAGAAACAGGTTTTATACTCGCTTGAGCTATAAAACCTGTTTTTCTTTTCTACTAAACAAGACGACAGGCAGTTTAAAACTGATCCAGTTTAAGGGATCAGTCTAAAAAATCGGGGGACAGTTTGGGAGTCTGGATAATGTGCTTCAGGACGGTCTATATCACAATAATTTATTCATGTCTGCACGGAAATGAATGAAATTTTGTTTTCAATTACTGATTTACATAAGTATAACACGAACTTTGGATTCATAAGTTTCACCCGTTTCACCTTATAGCTGAAACATCGATGAATAAGGAGATAGCGGGTGAAAGCGTAGAAAAAAACAGGTGAAGTCTTCCATTATCGCTTTCACCTTTTGAATTTATTTATACCGATTGCTGGACATATATAGCCACCGTGCTGAATATATAGATGCAATACGGTGAGTATATAGATGCAATCTGTTGAATCTATAGATGTGTCAATTCAAGTATTAACAGATGAGAGCCAAGGTATTAACACCTGACGACTAGGCTATTAACATCTGACAGTTCATCTATTAATACCTGACAATGGAT
>CAPYSS010000015.1:0-72715 GCA_948742525.1 Bacteroides caecimuris
AGCCTTGTTATGCTATATATCTGGCCCCAAAAAACAAGTTCTTTCAGAACTAAGTACAAAAGTATCATGTTATTCTCATCATGTCACCTCCCATTCTTTACAAGTTGTTTTTACTCCAATTCTGACCGTCCCACCCTCGGCAGGAAAATCAACATTCTCAATATAAGTGAATCCTATAAATTCACTCATTTTTTGCTTTAAATCCTGTACTTGTTTAGTCAATCCTTCCTCACCTTCAATTCTATCCACAATATCAACCAGTACACCACCTACCCGTTTAGCCGTATTAGCTCCTTCTTCGGTTTCGTTGCGAATTTCTTCCGCCCTCTGTTTCAATGTTTTTGCCATATTTTTCTATTTTAGTCTTTAAACACATTATCACAATCCACATCATTGAAAGAATCATCTGAATTGAAAAACAATACATACCCATACAGACCGGAGTCCTGTAAGTAAATACGGTGTCCCTCGCTACCAATCAACCGAAATCTATTGAGAAACTTATACTTCAGATTCCGGCGGTCACGGCTGAATTTTCTCGCAAAATCGAGCAGTACTTTCTTCATGTTATTAAATACATCGGTTATCTCTTTGTTATCCCCGGTATCTTTCACATGATCCAAAAACATGACTGAAAATTCCGTATTGATTAATACATTGCCAACGCCACCGGAAAAGGAAAAATCACCGGAATCCACTACCACACAAGGGTAATGCATCTTCAAAGCAAATCTTGTCTGACTGGTATCCGCCAAAGAAGAGAAGTGACATTTGTCTTTCTCCCCATGCAGTATTACCGGATGCTGCCGGCTTAACTCTTCCAAATATTCTTCAAATGTATTCATCGTTTCTTTGCCTCTTTAATTCGTTTATTTAGCAAACGGAAAGCATCCATACAAGGTAGAGCCTTGTATGAAGGAATATCCGCTATATTATCACCGACAAATTGATCAAAAATTGAAAGCCAATTGGTGGGCTTAGCCTTTACCTTATCTCCTCTGCTGTTTTCTGACGGTTCCGCCGGCGGGAACAAGTGCACAAACGAATGCCCTAACCATGACTTAATCAATGCCCAATTTATCAGAATAGAATACTTGAGATCAAAAGGTAATTTAGCGACCATCTTTACCCTTCTTTCCAAATCAAGCCCTTTTTCTCCCTTTTCCGGAAAATACGATTCATTGCCCTTCAAATACAATGCAGCCACAAAGCGGTTCAAATATTCCACATTCTCCGTACTGACATACCAGGAAAAGAAAGTATCCACCGTCATAAACTGCTGAAAACAGACACCACGAAGTTTTGCCGGTGGAGCAAGCAACTTTCCGGACAATGATTCAATATAAAATTCCTGATAGGGTGAACGGACATCTTTCAAGAAATCCATTAGTTCGGCTAACTTATACAACTGATACGCTTCAAGTTTGAGAAGCTGTTTCTTCTTAATCCCAAAGAACTGAACAAAAAAAGTCATTTCATCAATCCATCCCTTCGACAACCGTATCGATGCGAGAAATTGCACTGGCGACATCTCCGAATAGGTAGACGGAATCAATAATTTCACACTTCTCCATCCATACCACTTTTTGTATCTCAACTCAATGTTTCTCATAGCCAAACACTCTTTTTGTGGTCATTATCCCGGTCAAAGACACGCGACTGACGACCTTTGAAAAACTCCGGTAATTTTTCTTCTACAAAGGTCAACAACAAGTCATGATAAGATTTAGCCGTCAACTCCACATTGGCAGCCATCGTCAACGCCTGTTCCAAATCAACAGGGTTCTCATATTCATTGCCGTTTTTGTCAGGAACCAACTGCTTAAAATATAGCCCTCTATCGGTCAAAGAACCGGTCGCACGAATCAACATTGCAACAGCTTTCAGAATGACAAATTGAGCACATCTGATACGCAGCTCTTCAACGGTAGTACCACCCAGTTCCTTATCACCTTTCTCTATTGATTTAATCAACAAATTGTAGAGGTCCACACCTAAAACCGGCTGAAGAATAGTTTCCTCTGCTATTTTGAAGAACGGTTTCAAACGCAAAAAGACCAAATGAGAGTTATTGATAAAATAGACCTCATCCACTTCGGATGTTTTACGCACAATAGCCTTT
Source organism: Bacteroides caecimuris (assembly GCA_948742525.1). Taxonomy (GTDB): domain Bacteria; phylum Bacteroidota; class Bacteroidia; order Bacteroidales; family Bacteroidaceae; genus Bacteroides; species Bacteroides caecimuris_A. The sequence continues at coordinate 2,123 of CAPYSS010000015.1, forward strand.
GCACGACAAGCATAAGCCGGAGACTTCTCATATTCCGGAAACTCCTGTCTATGCTTATCCAAAAAGTCAATCATACGGTCAACCGCATTAAATCCCTTGTTTTTGAAAGCGGAACGCAGCTGATCCTCCTGATATTTATAAGTTGACTTGAAATTTTCCGCTTCCTGGCGTTGAAATCCCTGATCCGTTATACGTATGTTCAATTCCGTATAATTGTACCAAAACGCTAGATTGGCAATTGCACGCTGACATTCTTCCAACAGTAAGAGTTCCGGTGCTTTAGCTTCCGGATCATCATATATACTTTGAAGTTTCTTCGACAATTCCTCTCCAAAAAGAGGAACTACAAACAGATTAAAAGCATCATTCAAAGATGATTCAACCTTTTCAAACGAAAGAGCAGCCGACACCGGTATGAACTTCTTCAGTTCATCCGAATCTTCCCATTTTTTTTCTGAAAATATCATATTAGCTCAATGTTTTTTGCGTACCGGCACCTGTGTCCAGTGTGGTTAATATTGTGTTCCGGAATCTCAGTTCTATATCTTTAACCCCGTTGCTCCGGAGCATTAACAGAACGGGATCAAGTAAATTCTGCCGGTCAATCCATGCGTTTGCGATATTTACCAAAAACGCTTCACGGATATTAGAGCCTCCCTGATTACCGGCGTATGATCCGCCAGGCATACCGGCACCAAAGACATTCGGATTGACCATCAACGAGAAAAGAATCTCCGAGTTAGCGGCTGCCGAAGTAACCAAATTTTCACCACCTTTGTACTTGTTGTCAAGAGCGGTAATCTTCCATTCCTCTTCTATCTTGCCGTTGGCTTCATTGATAGCATAGTTCGTAAACAAAGGCTTCTCTGCATTTTCAAGACCACACAGATTATCCTCTATTTTATCCATATATGTATTGATTGCTTTCTTACGTGCATCCGGATCTTTGTAATCATTCGGAGGAAATTTCTTCTCCCAATAGCTATATGGTATCTGTACGTGCCATTTCCATGTAATTTGATTCTTATATGCTTTCTTCAGAAACATCGGTACCATGTGAGCGATATCGACCCAGCCTAAAATATAAGACGGTAACCAAATCGGTTCTCCATAATAATCATTATTAGACCAAGAATCACGGACCGGAAAAACAAACGGCTTATTCATTTTGCCGGCAATCTTCATCCACTCCAAATGTAAATCCGGGTCATAATCCATCAGGCAATCTAAAACCTGTACATTGTCCACATCGGAAGTGCCCGGTGTCGATGGCCAATTCCCGGAAACAATACATTTGCACGCTCCCCAAGCATCCGGCAGGGTATAACGATAGAATAGAGCATTCAACGGATTCAACCCCACAATTTCGTTTCCGGACATATCCGGCAACATCTGTACCGCTCCATTACCATACTTGAAATAATCGCGGCTCACCTTCTCCAAATATCGCCTGACCATACGGGAATTTACAAACCTGCTTATTTTCGGATCGTCAACCGGCTGAAGCTGTTCGTTTCCTTTTTCATCCCAACCAACCACCTTACAGGGATAAATACCTTGTCCGACAGTCAATGAACGAAGAAATTTAAGTCCTGTATTCAACACTGAAGTCGTACTAATCTGCTTGCCGGCTTTCAAAGGAAAATCATTTCCTTTACCCCAATTCATGACACGATGCTCCTTATAAACAGTCGTTTCAGTCAGACTAATATCATAAGGAGATAATATATCACGTTTCTTAACCTCGTAATTAGAAGGTCGTCCAACAGATTCACCGAAGAATGATGTACTGGTCATCATTAAAGGTGTGCCCTCCCTATTAAATAATATATCCATTATTGTTCCCCCCGGTTATCTATGAACACCACTCTTTTAGCATTGTACGAGATAATATTATCAATGCGCACGGGATAGACATGAGACTCAGGATTACCGGAGCAGTCACAGGGTTGAATACCACGTACACGATACTGCTTATTGTTCATTTTACCGGCTCCACAAGCAAACGCTTGAGGAACAAAAATGAGTTTTCCTTTTGCTGTTACAAACTTGATGGAGAAGATACGCTTCGTTCCATCCGGATTCGTCCGGATGTCCAGTTCATCAAGCACCAAACTTCTTTTTATTGTTTTCATGTTAATCAAATGTTACATCAAACGTTCTGTCAAAAATTCCATCTCTAAAATTTTCACGTGCAAACTTCCTCTGACATTTATCGGCGACGCGATATGTCAACTTTATATTGAGTGGTTCCGTGCGAGGTTTAGATTCTGTAAAATCTATATCCGTGATTGTTATAAGGTCACCTAATGTTTCTTTTTCATATAGGTACACTTTGCTACTATATACCATATCCTCCACACTGTCACGAACAGTTTCTTTGATATAGCCGGTATTAACAGTATGGGAGGTTATCAAATCCGTATCAACTTTCAAGTAATTCCCCAATACAAATCCAAAAGAAGCCTCCAATTCCGAAGCACGTTCATCCTGACCTGTAAAATACAGCGTTTCCGGGAAGCCGAAGCAGTTGTAAAAGACGAAGTGCATTATCTGAGGATAGTGCCTGCGGTCTATATCAAAATGTATTCTATCAACAAGGCTCTCATTAAAATACAGGGAAGTCTCATAATACATGATGTCATCAGCCGTACAAGGTGTATCCAGTTCTTCGTTCAAAAGTTCCACAATTGCCTTCAAACTTAAAAAACGGGTGACAAAGAACCCGGGATAGGATACAGTTTCCAATATCTGCTGATGAGAAAGAAGTCCGCCTTCAGACTTGTAAGCAATATCTAAAACCAATTTCTGCCCAAGACTGTGATAAGACAAGCAAACAAACTGTTCTTTGCGAACATTGCGCACGGACAAACGGTTTAGAAAACCGTAATAAGTGGATGGCTTCTTTCCCACACGGCATTTTGAATAATAGAATCGCTGTGTTACTACAGAAGATTGACCGTCAGTGCAACGGATAGTCATAGTCATATCTACATAATATGGAGTGACTGTATAAATGTCCACAGAATGCTGTATTCGGATTTCCTGATTGTAAAAATAATCAAATGCAACATTCCCAAGACCATGTATTTCGACACGTCTCCCGAGGTCAGGATAATAAGTTTCCGCAAAAGAAGCCCGTTCAATTCCTACCCCAACAATGTCATAGTCAACAGTAATACTATCCGAAACATCGGTTATCTCCAATATCCCCATGTCCTGACAAAAAACACCGCCTTCAATGATTCCAGTTATTACCATCTGAACAAATAATATTTAGCTCCGACACTATAAGATTTATCAATCAGGTTGTAATCACCTAAAAACTCGAAACGTTTGTGACGATATGCAGCCATTAATCTTAAGCTGCGATTCCCACCCATGACACCGGCTGAAAAAGAATGATTATATTCCGGAAAACTAAACGTATATGAAGCAGTTCTACCAAGCAATCCATTCATATACACCGTATCCGTCAAATGTACCTCTATAAATTTCGTCAGAATGATGGTATCATTATAGACCTTCTTAGTGAAGTACTTCTGCAAAATGGCTGCCGTATCTACATCAACAGGAACAGGTACCGGTATCTCCCTGATAACTTCTGGTGCAGGCAAACGTACTGTATCACCCAAACGGATCGTATCCGCAATCGGACAAACAGACCTCTTCCCAACATGAAAGCCCGTTCCGAACAGGAGCGCTGCAATCAATATACACAGAAATATAACGTATCTCCTTTTCATCGCTTCAGACTTTTAAATTTACCGATCAGCGACGTCCACACATCCGACATGGCGACAATCAATGTTTCTTTGGGTTTACCATCAAGGACTGCAAGGTTCTCCAATATAGATGTTCCGTACTCTATGCAGAAATACACCATTGTAGCTACATGAACAACATCAAAGAAGATAACCCCTAACAAAAACACCCAACCGTCATGCATCTGCATATCCTTTGAAAAGCTATGGAACATGAAGAAAAGAAAGCACCACACAAAAACCTTAATCACACACCTGGAAAACTTGAAACTCTCAAAAGGCTCTCCTCTTTTCTTAGATGCTTTCCTACCGGTAGTTGTCTCTACGATAACCGCCAAGAACATCACCAATACAAGCACCGGAGAAACACCCAGGAACTCACTAATGACTGCAATCAATACACTCAAAGAGAATGCCGGTAACTGAGTTCCATACTTGAAAGAAGGAAATAGGCTCAACAGGAAACCTTTTATACCATCAAAGCCGTAAGTTGCTAAAAAACGCTCAATATAATTCATTGTATTTACCTTTTACAAAGGCAAATGTAGCTGCTACTTTATAAAGAGAATAGGACACAAAAAAGAGGTGCCCAACTTCACAGCCGGACACCTCTACAATGTAAAAAAATGTTTGTCTAACTACTATATTTAATACCTCAGTTCCTCTTTTTCATAGAGAATCCAAGTATATTGACCACAAAACTGGTCTGATTTAAAACCTAAATCATCCATCACTTTCGCAACGTCCGGAAGTGAAGGTTCACACATTTCACGACAATCGTAAATCAATTCCCTTGACGTACGGAATATCATTTGAGAAGTAGGTCCAAAGGAAGTATATTTGTTTTGAACAAAAGTTCTAAACGCAGCCTGAGCAGTTTGTTCCTGCTCGTTATCTATATTTCTTTTCATTACTATTCTACAATAAAAGATTCATAATCTTGTTTGATCATAAGGAGTTTCTGCAACATCTCCAATCGTTCATGTTCAGTATTTACAATTATCGGATGACCATGAATAATCGTACTCATCAAACCATCTATAAAACGAACATGAGATTTAGCCATTTCACAATTATCTTCCTGATTAAAAGCAATAGTCTCCTGGAGCTTATCACTTAACGAAATTTTCGGTTTGCTCATGAGATAAACAGTTTTGGGTAGTTTCATTATTTATAATCCGCTCACTAAATTGATAAATGGAACGTACTTTGACTATATCCATTACAAAAACCATATCCGGACATCCATTCTTAGTTACAGAAACATCCACACGCAATGACTCACCCATCACCCCCGCATGAAAATGAAAAGGTTTCAATTTCGAATATTGTTTATTTATCTCATTCACTTTATTACGAAGTTCCTCAACCAATGCAGTACGAGCCAATTCATCTTTGACAAGCACATATTTAAATTTGGCAATATAATTTGTAAGCTCCAACCATGCCCGGTTCTTCGGTGCATAGGTATTCAGGTATTGAACAAAAAACATCATTTTTGCCCTCCTTTCTTAGCAGCAACAACACAAGCAACCGCACCAATAAACAAAGGTGGATAGATAAAACCAGCACTTGCCAAAGCAATGGCTGTTACATAGTAGAAATCTGATTGACTACGAACCTTGCACTCTTCAGGAAGGAAATAATTGATAAACGAATTAAATTTGCCATCGGTTGTACGATGGACGGGCACGTAGTGCGTGCCGGTGGTTTCTTTTTTCATCGTGATGAAGTTTTAGCGTTTTTAGGCAGATAAAAAGACGGCTGCCATTTCCCTGTTCGCTAAAACTTCATCACTGCCATGCCATAAAGCACAAAAGTAACGGGAAAGGCAACCGCCTATATCGTAAATAAGGGCATAAAAAAAGCCCACTTATTTTAATGAGCATTAACCGCGCTCTACGACATCGACAAACGATGATGAAGTTTTAGCACTGCAAATATGAGAATAATATTTGAGAGTGCAAAGTTAAATCACTTTTTTTTCCCTATTTCATACAGGTCATCACCAGAAATATGAAGTGAACTACCATCCATATATTCTATTTCAATAGACGTGATTATCAGTTTTTTTGCTGTCCAATTATACCATGCACATCCCCAGCATCCGCCACCAGATTGTCCTTTCTTTATAGGTCCAGTATCTTTCCCTCTAAATACCTTATTACCCCGGATCTCACAGTTTACTTGATCTCCAACAGCATTAATTGGGTATCCTTCCCAATAAAAATATTTAATTGTTTTATCAGATAGGTTTTTATAATAAACATAAGCATCTACACCAGAAGCGCTATTGGGGGAGGACAAATAATAACTCATTAATTTTACTGAGTTATTTATCTTATCTCTTCTTACTTTAACTACTTCATCGAAATATTTCATCTTAGAAGGAAGTACTATTTCTTCATATAAGTTAGCTAATATAGAATCTCTATTATTAAAAAACTCATTTTTAAGTTCCTTGCCAAAAGAATCTTTAATCTCAAAAGTCATGTTTTGGGATGGTACTTTCAATGTATCGCCTAACATCCTTCCCATCTCATACATCGTCTTTAATGAAATAAAATACCTTTCAAATGCTGTTACAATTGCCGTAGAATCATCAGCCGCCTCAATCATTTCATGCTTATTTTCAACTTCACACCCTTTATTATCGTTTGAATATGAAATGTAAGTATAAGTTCTATTTGGAGTGGAACGATTCACACACGCTGACATTAAAATCGGCAAAATAAAGAGACAGACAAAAATTCTTTTCATAACACAATATAATTAGACAATTAACATTTTCCAGCAAAAATACGAAAAAACATACGAGAGAAAAGACTTAACGAACTATTTATTTAACAAATTACAGAATAAAGCATACCTTTGCTAAAAAAGAAACAATTAACAACATGGAAAGACTTACCAAAGAGCAACTTAGCATATTAGACCTGTCTTTAATCGAATGGTATTACGAACAAGCATCCATACGTCACAACGACCTGATACGTGTAGAATCATTAATCACAGAAAGAGGATATACCCTTTTCGCCACCTATTTTGCCATTCTAACGGCTGCAATCGGCTATATTCTTACACATTTATCAGTAAAAGACGATGTAGCTTTAACAGCCGGCTGTTTAGCTATAATCACCTTCACCTTAATCTCTATCGGATACATCAGCCAAGTAATCAAACCGCACTTTTTTATCCCTCCGGGCAAAGAGCCGGAAAAGTTTACCATTCCCCAATATATAGAATACTTTAAACGATGCAAAGATGTGGAACAAAAGAAGCAGGTCATTTGCGACGAACTGGTAGCTTTACAAGCTAAAATCACGCAACAAGATGAATGGAATAACAAAAGAGCCAAACAAACCAAAATATCTCTGAGATTTCTGGTATTCGGCTCTTTAATGGCAGTAGTTTCTTTCCTAATAGCTTTCGCTATATATTAACCAAGTCGTCAATATCCGCCCCATTAGTCATCGTTGGAAGATCCATTGTGATATCCGGTGGGGTAACAGGCAGGTCAGTACCATCGTTAGTGTCGCTAAAGTTATCACCGATAACATAAGAATAATCAAAACTCATAAAGCACTATATGGCGATTCCCTTATCACTGTGTGCCCAAAGGAATTAATAACCTCAACCCGATTGATTACGGATTACACAATGAAAAGGGAATCATATTTAATATTAATTGGGCACTGCAAAGATAAAAAAAATCTGCGTTGAACGCTTAAAACAATCGCATATATTGCGCCAATCTTCCGCGTCAGCGGAAAAAATTTTGCCACCCGAAAGCAGCAAAATTCCTTATTTCAAATCAATAATCCCCTAAAAAACACCTTCATCCGAATAACTATAATATCCATTATCAGTAAAAACAATATGGTCAAGTAATCTGATATTCATCACATTTGCCGCCTTTCTCACGTTCTCCGTCAAACTGTTATCTTGTGTACTCGGTCTAATATTCCCGCTCGGATGATTATGAACAATTGCAATTGCTACCGCATTACAAAGCAAAGCTTCTTTCAAAATAAGTCTGACATCTACTGCTGTCATATCAATGCCACCAAACGACACACGTACTTTCTTAATTATACAATTAGATTGATTCATCATTATCACCCAAAACTCTTCATTAGCCAAATCTTGCAAATACGGTTTCATCGTTGTATAAATGTCATTACTACTAAGAATTTTGTCTTTTTTCTCACGATAAGAAAACAACTTATACACCTCAACTGCCGCCATTGCCAACTGTTTTTTAGCAGGTGACAAATTTTGATATAATTCATGAAAATCACTTGCTTCCGACACATCATTCTGATTCAATCCCAAAATATTCAAGGCTTCAAAAGCTGTAGTTCTGTAATCGTTGTGTAATTCAAACTTTGTCATATTTGTATGTTTTAAAGATTAATAGTCTTTGCCAAAAAAATACCGCCCAAAACACAAGCTCCAAAAGTCTCGATTAGGTTCGCAAAATTCCCATAGCTAAACCCCTGAGTAATAATATCATCAAACACAAGCACTTTTTTCCCCTTAAAAAAATCCTTATCAAAATCAAGAATAGACACGACATTCAACCTTTTCCCTTTTTCAGTCTCATGTATCGCCAATCGGTCAACTTCCACTGTGATATGTTCAAAAGCATTTTGCATTCCTGTTTCCTTGCAAACCAATTCCGAAAAGTGACCGTACCGAATTTTATTTTTATGTTCGCTGGATGCCGGCACACAAGCAAAAACCATGTTCTTCGCTTCATTACCGTATTTTTTTATCACCTGTGCAACAACTATTCGTGCAGCTCCATTGCACGCCCATTCTTCACCGTTCTTGAATGCCCAAATAAAATTCCTTACTTTCCATTGCTCTGCATTTGCCTTGTAACGGGTAGGCAGGTAGCTAAAAGCAGTAAACATGAATTTTCTAAACTGTCGATTGATTGCTTCCATTTTATTCTTGAGTTTTGAAGCTGTCGGGTGTGAGCCTTTTTGAAATTTGTTCCGGTTCTCTCCTTTGAGCTTTTTTTTTCCGTCGCTCATCGCTACGGTATGTTTCGCCTTTTTATGCAGCATCAGAAGGTTGTTTGAATGGCTGGAGCAAGTTTTTCAGGCAAAATACTACCCGTAGGTGTGGAGATTTTGAAAGAAACCGGTACGGCTCGAACTTGATACAGGCAGGCAAACAATTTACCTTCGCTGCCTAAAAAGCCGAAACTGTAGAGATGAACGAAATTCCTTAGGCGAAAAGGAGATAAAGAACCGGAAGCAAAGCGCATACGCTTTACCTCTCTCCCATTGCTGAACACCTTCAGAAATGGGGTTAGTCTGCGTGAACGCAACAGAATAAAAAAGTCCGCTCTCCTATCGTTTTCAGCCCGATTTTGAAATTCGCTTCTGAGAGCCGAAGAAGCAGCAAAATCGGGCTGAAAACGATAGAGTGAACGATTGTTAATAAAGAAGCAAAATTCCGAATATCAATACATTAAGTCCGTCAACTCCTTCGGATTGACGGACTGTTACGAAGTTAACCCTAACGCGCCCTAACCCGCGCCGCGCCCCGTTCCGCACCCAAAAAGGAAATATGATGCAGTTCTCCCCCCTGCCCGCCCGCAGCGTGCCAGTCAACAAGTGAGAAAATCAGTGAGAAGTCCCTTAGAATCTTGCATCAACGAAAGAAAACGTATTCAACAGGATATCACCATACTTCGTCCATACACGTTTATCCACACAGTCACCGAAATGTGTCGCTTCTTCCGGGAGAATGGAATCATTGCGCTCACTTCGCTTGTCCTTCTCAAACTTACCTTGTGTATTCGTACGCACACGAGTATTATTCATTGAAATGAGTATGTATTTGCATTTGGTAGCATTGAACCGCTTCAATGGATATCGCTCATCCGTTTCCGCACATATATACGACCATAACAGATACTTGTCATGTTGTGGCGGTTCAATCCCCCGATGGGTGTGTTGATTCACCTTCCACCCGTTTTTCTCCAAACGGGCAATAGCGATTTCATTATATGTTTTCTTACTGTTTGCACGGTGAGCATCACCGTATCGGTCGCGATAAAATTCTACTATACGGCATGGATGGAAACGGTAGTAATGACAAAACTTGTCCATCAAAGCGTTGATTTCCGTATCGTCCTCTTCCGCACGCTTCACAAAGAATTCATTAATCGTATTATCTACCATACGGTTCGGATGCAGCATCTTAGCAGCCCAATCAAAATGAGACGGTTGTGCCACTTCCATAAAAGAAGCGGATGACCCCCAGTCACACACAATTTCAAGCGGTTGATTAGGGTTACAATCCGCATCCATACGGCTATCAGTAGCAGCTAACTGTTTCCAATCAAATTCCGTATTTTCCGCAAAATCCCGGATAAAAGAATCATTGGTTGCATTGTAGTATCGGTGCCGGTCGTCCAGGTTATAATAACAATGATCAATCTTATCAACCATATAATTCAGAATCTCAATCATGAATGTGAGCTTATCCATGATGTTGTACTGGTTGATAATATAACTCATCCCAACATTGGCGATATTATCGAAAATGGAAGCAAGAATAAACAAAGTGTTATCTTTGCTCACAAATGGAGTAATCGTTCGTCGCAAGCGAATAGTTTCATTCCAGATTTCTTTAAACAGTCCTGCATCGTTGGCGATCTTTGCATCTATAAGCTGCATTTGTAATTTTACAATCTTATTCCACACATCGAACAAATGTATTCCCCGTTCCTCTTCATAATACTTTGCCGGTTCAAGTAACCATTTCTGTTCAGGTGTATAAGGCATTGAGGATAAGAACGTATTGCCATGATGCTTAAGCAATGGATGGACTGATTTACGCCCAAATACATGTTCGTTACCTCGATTTGTCGGAGCCACCTCTTGATCAAACTGCTCCTTATCAAGCGTTAACGCTTCGTCAGTAATATTGTAATCCGCATTCGGTCCACGCGAATTACCGTCCTGTGTCAAGATATAAAGGCAATGTCCATTGCTGAAAGTAATGCAATGCTCAAAACTCATAAGGTGTTCATACGGACGATACCAACCTTCAGGAGGTTGGCGACAAACGATATAGTCACCGGTTTTAGTCTTTGTATCGTAACGTTTATACCCAAGCATCTCAAGCATTTTGAACGTAGACGGAAGAGTTTTGGTTAACGCCTGACCATAAGTAGCCTGAGCCAATGTAGTCACTCCACGAGGCATAAGACGGACATTCTCATCCACTTCAGCACCACAAATAAATGACTTTCCCGTACCACGGCTATAAATTGCGTATTTATTTTTAGCCGGCTGCAACCAAAAGGCAAGCTGTGCCGGATTAACAACTATTTCTTCTTCCCAAACGTTCGACTCCATCAGAAACGAGGAAAAATAATATAGTTATTACCTGCACCCGTAGCCGCTTTAAAATCATTGGTGTGGCCGACTTTTCGACAAAGTTCTTCTGCCTGAACAGGAGTGAATTTCTTTGATACCTGGACTACAATATTTTTATCGGTGACGCTAATCATTTCAATCCCCCGATAATCCATTAAAAACTTAACCAAACGTTTATTAGTGAGTCTGTTCATTATACAATAAATTTATGAGTTCATTAATTCTTCTACCTGTGTATCATCTACCGGTTGATAAAATACATCAATTATATCCTGCCGGTCCTTCTGTGAGAGTTGACGAATCGAATCAAGATTTATATTCATCTTCTCACCTGTACCTGTGTTCACCTGGATATAGAACACATTTTTCTCCATACGCTTCGGATCATCCAAAGCAGCAGGTTTTTCTCCAATCAAAACAGCCAGTGTTTTTTTGGCATTGTTCCAATTCTTGAGATCACCCTTCAGTTTGCATTCACGAATAAGTTCAAGTTGATCTTTTATCTGCCAGGCGTGCCAAAAATCCCAATCAAAAGTATGATTGGTTTTAAAGAGTTCACGCGCCAGATGCAAATCCTTGCGAACCTGGGTGGTACTAATCCGATATTTAGCCAACATGATATTAATTATGTGGCTGTCATTCGGATAGTCATCCAATAAACGTGCAACCTGAAGCACACGGTTAAATTGTTCACGAAGCTCTTCCGGAAGAGGTGAATTTTCCGGGTCAATAATATGAGCTTGAATCAACTCATATCGTTGTTCCGCCAATGAGGGAACACCTTTCTTATTCATACTTTAAATGATTTTGCACATCATTCAAGAACTTCAGCAACTCGGATTGAGCCGGATTACTGCCATTCTGTGCCGTTTTTATAATCGCTTCCCTTGTCTCGACAGTTTGACGGAGATATCCTTTGTAATACGCAGTTCTTGCGGCAGTACCAGGCGTACGAACTTCATGCACAAAATCTATTTCATCAACATCAATATTAACAGCGACAAGCTCCGGAGCAATCAGCCGGTACGCCAAGTCCTCAATACTTTTAAGTTGTTCCGTTGTAAAATTCATCAGTCAATGTTTTAAGATCGAATTGAAAAACAGTTTCTTCGGTATGTATAATCCCACGTTCCAGCTTTGGGTTATGCGTCGCATTCTGACTACCAACAACAGATAAACAATATTTTTCATTCCAAATCAATGCAACCTTAGCGTGCAACGCACAACATCTATAACAATCCGGGAATGCAGTTACCAGGTAATCGAACGGTTTGGGCGATATTGTTCTTACACGGTTATCTATCAAGAATCGGATAGACAAGATATCACCTTTTTCCTGGTATCGTAAAAGAGTCGCCAGGCTTTCTTCGGAAATGGAATAACTTGAAATAAAGATATGTGCCGGTCCGGTCTGCCTAAGTAGATAGAGTACCAATTGAATGAGGTTGAAAGCACCTTTTGAATAAAAGTGTTTGTTTTGTCCAACCTCAATCTGTCCTAATCCGGAAGGCTTCAACAGAACGTTTGTCAACACATCCGCACTACAATGTTGACTCACATCCAAGCGGCTGATCCCTCTTGCCGGTTCAGCCGCTTGTTCATCCTTCTGTATCTCCTTACAATCTACAAGCATCAACCTAAAGCTGCGATAGCATAGTCAATCTTCTCCAGTTCTTCCGTAAGATTTGCTATCTTGGTTTCATACTTAACCCGTTTCGGACATTCAGGCATCGGGTTTGGTTTATCCGCTTTACTTTCTTGCTGGAACTCAAGCATATTCCTTGCCCGCAAAATCTTTGTTGCAACCGATTTTCGCATTTTCTGCAACTTCTCTTTCGACAGTGAAGAATAATCCACTTCGTTTTTTTCCTTATCAACGTCCTCTTGTTTATCAACAAGCTGTTTTAGTTCCTCTTCCGTCGGTACCTCACCATTTTCAGTGAATGCGATGTATTTAGGATACAGGAATTCCATTTCATCGGAAAGAGCTGCTATCTGATCAGACAGTTGCTTGCGTGCTGAAACAGTTGCTTCGTCATTGTCTTCCGGCATATCAGCCATCTTTTTATGCAAGATATCCCTTTGTTTATACGCATCGGCGTAACGACGAATTACCTGTGCAACCGTTTCCGGATACTGACGTTCTTGTTCGGAAAGTGCCTTGTATGCATCAACCAAAGACAAAGCATCTTTATCCGAATGTCCTTCTTGTTTCTTTAAATCCGTATCGGTAAAATCCCCCAATTCCGGAGCGTTGTCAGTCAACGCCTGTTCCGGCATTATCCAGGCTTTTACTAATTCGTTCACTAAAAACTTCAAACGTTTCTTTGCTTCAGGGCCATTCTCTCCATGTTTCTTTAATTTTGCGACAACCCCCGGTTTGAATTTCGACTCTTCAAGCAACTGAATACCTGTATTGAAATTCCGGTCTGAATTTAGCCAGTCAATGGCTTTCTGACGAAATTGAATAAATCTATTAGACATAAACTTTAAATTTTAAACTATACAAAAATAGTGCGATAACAGGTGCGGAAATCGGACACAACAAAAGGAGCCCGCTACATCACGCAGCAGACTCCTATCAAGAAAGATTAAAAACAGAAGAAAATTATTCAGCCACCTTCAAAATATTCTCAACATCTCCTGTGTACATCAATTTTCGTACACATGAGTAATTGAATTTAAGAGGAGTTTTGTTCAGGTCCGTACCAACCTTACCAGTCGTGCTCGCATCAGCAGCCACTTTCTTTGCCGCATTCAGCTTATCCCCCATCAAGTAACGATTGCCATTCTTGTCTGTAACAATCAAGAACATACGGCGTCCACGAGTTGCGTTTTCAAAGCCAAAAATAACTTGGGACATTTTGGCACGTGTGATCGAAAGTTCATATTTGCAAGATTCTCCTCCAGTTTCTCCCTGGTCTGAAATTGTCAGCTCCCCGGATTCATCCGTAAACACCAACTGATATGCCCGACAACCTGCTTTCATGATAAGATCACCATCCCAAGCACCGGCTTCAACGAGTGACATTGCAGCAGCTTCGCCAGTAGGTTCCGGTAAATCCGGCCACGAAGCCACATCCTCCCAATATCCATAGATAAGGCTCTGAACAACGCCTGCCAAATTATCAAGATCAGCACATGATACGGCTTCATCAATGTCAGCCAATTCAATACATTTTTTCGCCATAGTAGTCAATCACTAAATTAGTTACTACTCCGTTACTTCTGAATCATCCGATGGGGACTCAACAGGCGTAACAGGTTGATCATTCACACATAATTCAGACTTGTCAATTGTAACATACTGAAATCCGAGAAGATATTTACCGGCAGCATTATAGTGATAAGGGTTGCCGGAGTTAAATGGAATCAGACGACGGAAGTCTTCTTCTTTATCGTAGGCATAACAACTGTTTTCTTTGGTTGTCAACAAAACAAACTGAGAACCGTCAGGCATACCGGTCAAACGCACAATCTCAACCTTTTTATTCGTACCACGCAAGAACTGCTGGTCGGTAGTCTCAGACAAGTTCCCGTTGCCATCGACAACAAGTACGCCCTGGTCTTCCAACCAGTCGTCATACATATCCCCCAAATCCGGTGAGATAAAGAGTTTGGCCTTCTTCTTACGGAAAGTGTTAACTCTCGAACGATACATATTCAAAAGTTTGGTACCGATATCCGCACGAGAGAAGGTACCAGTCTTGTACATATTTCCTTTTTCTTCAGAAATGTTGCCGGCTTTCTTTTCGTCTTCAAGAATCGTGAACGGACCGTCAAACGAAGTAGCCAGGTCGGTTTTTTCCGCATCCGAATCGTACTTAGCAATCAGTATTACGTCATGCAACTCTTTAGAAGCACATTTGATACCGTAGTTATTCAACCAGATTTCAAATGGGTGTTCTTTCGGGTACAGACCGCCTTTCACCTCTGTGATATAAGTTCTGCGATAGCGTTCCGGCTCGTCATCCATTTCCATAACGCATGGATAAACTTTCAGAGTACGAGGAACAATCTTTCCGTTAGATACCTGACCCACAAAATGTCCGGTGTACTTGTGAGAAATTTTTCCAAGTGTTGTGCGTCCAAGCGTAATAGAGTCCTTAACGCCGGGAATAGGAGTAAAATGTTTAAGGATATCACCTGCTTCTTCCGCATCAAGTGTGACAAGCAAATCCTTGTGCTTCTTGACTGCACCAATGACAGCCTGAATGTCAATAGGGGTTGTTAAATCCATTATATAAAAAATTAAAGGGTTAATCTTCGTCCTCAGTAAAGTAGTGGTTCACCGGGTCTTTTTTACTATCTTCATAGTTCTTATCTTCCGGTGTATTTTTGGGAATAGAATTGCCGGCCGGCGTACCGGAAGGAATCAAGTTCACGAGCGCCTTCACTGCATGAATTTTGTTTGTAAGTCCGTCAATAGCCTTGACATTGGGTGAAATGGAATCAAGTGCGGTAACAGCATTATCAACCGTGGTCTTATTTACCTCACCTTGCTTCACGGCATCACAGACCTTTTGCATCTGTTCAATAGTAAGTTCAACCTTACCATCATTCTCAGTCAATCCCTCAACAGCTAAAAGGGTATTGACAGCAACGAAAGTTTTGTTCATTGTCTGATTTTTATTAGAGTTAATATTAGTTTGAGCATCTTCAGAACAGGTTTCTTTCTTGTTAGAAAAAACAAAGGCGTTTAAGCCATCCAATATTTTCTTAAGATAAGAATTATTTGTTCCATCATTATTCGGTTCAGAATCAACAGGAAAAGAAGGAGCAGGTAATTTCAATGCTACACAATTCTCGATCATCAAATTCCGGAAATCATTACTCACTTTGTTGATACCAGGAATGATGTGGTCCACAAATCCCCAGTCTAAACATTCATCAGCCGGAATCCAACGTTCTTCTTTCATCAGGTCAAATACATCTTTGATCGTTTTGCCCTTTACTGCACATTTATCCGCATATTTCTTGGCAATAATCAAATCAATCGCATCCTGGGATTTCTTCTCGTTCTGTAACTGTTTGATGGTAGACTCAATCTGATCAGAGTTCATACTTCCGTAAATCTCAACTGGAATGGATGATTTATGGCAAAGCCACAAACTGTCCTCATGTATTTCTATCGATGCTGCACCAAAAGCCATCCAAGTCACAGCAGAAGCACAAAAACCAATAAACTCGACAGTAACATTGCCATGTTCTTCAAATAACTTTGAGATAGCAATCGCTTCATTGACAGAACCACCCCAAGAATTGATCTTACAACGTACCTTCTTGCCCTTATTCTTATTCAAGTGCCATTTAATATTAGTGCGCTGCCATCCGTAATGGTCGATCATGCCATTTACTTCTAAAACAGATTCTTCCATACATAACATTTTAAATTGTTGTGCGAAAGTAAACGCAAAAAAAAGCCGTGCTAAGGACACTTAACACGGCAAAAGCATAAAAAATAGACGATTTAGAGCATCACTATATCTTTGTTGTCAACAATAATCGAAGGTTCGGCTTCTTTCCCGGTAAACGTGAAGCGGTTACCATTTATTTCTGTTTCCGTACCTGTTGTCCTGGCAGAAGAGAAACGCAATGGAACCTCTATGGTCCCGGCAAGTACCGCATCCCCATTGTTATCCTGAAAAAGTACCAACCATTCACCACGTTCAAGAGTACGAACACTCTTTTCATTAAGTCTATAACGTTTAGGTATTAGACCGGCAATCTCAACTGTCCAAAGATCACCCCCATCCTCCTGACTTTGAGTTTCATTAAAAGTGAAAGATGTGTCAGCATAAACTGGTATATTAATTATTCCCTCTCTTTGCCTTACCTCAAGGTATTGCATTTCATTTATGTAATCCTTACGTAAACGAAGAAAAGAGGTCGTCGGAATGGCATAAACCCGTGTTATACCTCCAACATTATCAAAGTCAAATTGAATTGTTTTCATATATTTCTTTACCTGATTGTGAAATTGTCCCATTTTTGAACAACTGCACAAGAATTATTTTATTAATTTTCTCTTCGATTCCCGACTTCAATGCATTTTTATCAATCGTAGTATCTCTATTCCATATACGACGAATCGAATCAGACGGCCATGTGGATTCATCGAAATGGAATGTATCATAAAATTGCTGAATACATATACTCAAATTAGGCTTTACCATATAAGCCACCGACAGGTAAGTAAGCAGAATCGTACGACAACGTATCTCCATAGCATTAGCCAAAGCCGCTTCATCTGTCGGTGATAAAGACCACCCATGATGATAGAAATCAGATTTAGTTATCTCAAGTGCAACCTTACAATTCCGGTATTTATAGCTTCCACTCTGAGAGATTCTTTTGTCATACCGGTTTGAAGGCTTCACTAATCTGGAACGAAACATTACATCAAGAGATTTATCTTGAGAAATGTTCACCAGTTCCGACCAGTCCGGATCATAAACCTTAAAATTAGTAAGCAAATATTGCTTCACAAAAGGAGCAACCCATATCCAACACACAAATCTATCCTTTTTCTTCATATTTTGAAAAATCTACGTATCAAGTACGTCTATCAGGCGTCCAACCGACCAACAGACCAACAAGAATATTGAAGTTACACATTATCAAGCATATAAGCAAATATAGAGGTGGTAAATTAGCGACCAACAGGACCAACAAACAAGGATTTTGTTGGTTTTAGAAATTAATGTTCTGAAAATGAATAAAAAGAAGCTATTTGTAAAACCAACAAAAACCAACGGTATGATAACATCAACCAACAATAACCAACAACACAAAACATATTATATTACTCTATATATTAGTATTTTATATAATATAAGTATTGAAAAATATCCGCTTTTGTTGGTCTGTTGGTCTGTTGGTCGGGGTTTCGGCTCACTTTTTTCAAAACTCTCTTCTATATTCTGATTCTTTCCTTTGGGGGTATTCGGGGGATTGATATCAAAACAAGGAGACACCACTGGTGCAACAGTGATGTCTCCCCAAAAATGTCTTGCTTATCATTTCACGTTCAATGCGCAAGCATTACAACTTAAAATGAATATCATATCTACGTTTCCGAAGATTATGGATACCAATAGAACAGCGGCCATAACCGTCCCATTGCACTTTTCTTACGCAACGTACCAATTTACGTTCCCCGTTCACGACAATATGTTTCATCACTGTCACAGTACCGTAGACTTTACGTACTTCTCCTGAATGTTTGGTATAAAAGAAGCGTGTATAAGATACACCAGATGGTTTAGCAGCTTCCCAGGCTGACGTAGTATATAATTGATATTTATTCATGTTGTACCGATTTAGAGTGGATGTTTCTGTTTATAACCTTATTCCCCTTCGTTAGCCCTTCAATAAAAATGCTCATGAAACGAGTATGTAGCCCAGTATGTTCCTTAAGGTTTTCCGGATTCCCGGTTATTTTGATATTCAATTCCTGCTTATCATGATTAAAAATAAGATCGGCATACAATTCTTTTCCATTCTCCGAACTCATTGTAATTTTCACCCGTTCTGTAACCGGTGCCAGTTCCTCAGCCGAATACCAACAGCCTGTCTTATTTCTTCCAATAGTTACCTGGTACCGAATATACTTTTTCCCTCCTAAACTAAAAAATGTACTATCCGTAATAATTCCGATAGAATTATCTTTCAAAAGACGAACTTTCTGATTCTTTTTCATATTCATATTAATTAGGAATTAATATACCTTCTCCCTTTATCAGTGGGACGATAAACAACATCACCGAATGGACCTGCCGATTTTGTCAATAAACCGTTTTTTACCATCTCGTCTAATTCCTCGTAGGGTTTATCATAACCACCCCATCCTTTTTTGCAGATATTCTTTAAATCAATAAGCTGCATCTTGCTTAACTTTATATCCATTTGATTCATTATTATCTTGATTTGAATTATTATTCCTTCTTCTTTATCTCATAGCCAATCTCATTAAGTATGCTTTGAGCTTCCTCAAACCCACATTTAAAACCAGCATTGAACACTTCTTTAAGGATATTCTTTACTCGCATTTCTGGCAAAGTAGTTTCCATTGAAAGCCACAACCCACGTGCTATATTTGTACGCTCTTGAAGTATCTTTAATTCCTTCTCTGACATTTGTATATTGCTCATATCTATATTTGTTATTAGCCAAATAAACTTGGCTGGGTTAATATTTCTTTTCCTCTTGTTGCCGGATTAAAATCTTTAAACCGGCAACTCTTAAATACTTGCCGTTGGTTACACCACCACGCAAAGCGGTGTTGTTCGTCCGATACTGGAGTATTCTTATCTAAGTCCCGGTAAGACATGGCGAACGGTGTACATCCCAAAGAATCAAGGAGCAAAGCCCTCTTTTCTGCATCCTCAATCTGCCCATCCTTCACAAGCATATAGAAGAATAGTCTGTGCTCCGATACGCCGGCTTCTTTCAGATAGGCTATTGCTGTGACCACTTCATCCGTAATCGACGAACTGTCGTAGGCCATGCGCAAGTGTCTTATCCACGACACACGGGCCAACAACTTAGCTATGCTCTTATCCCTTGCGATAAGTCGGCAATCAATGCCCTGGTTGAAATCGACCTTTATCTTCATGGAAGCAATCTTCTCTATCTGTTGCAGGCCCCATTCCGATGCGATGACGTTGTTGTCCATCAGAATAGCAGACTTTCGGTCATCCAGGAACTCCGATATATCCGCGTGCTTGCGGATAGTCCCTTCTTTCCGGGGAACGATACAAAAGGAACACGTGTTGATGCAGCCACGGGTAAGGAATCCGTAGGCTCCTGTGTGTGTGGGATAGAGAGAATAGTCAGGGCAAATATGCTCAATCTCGCTCGGCAACCATTGGTCGAACAACTTATACCCTGATCCCCCCTTCACAACTTCGTCAGCCTGAATAATTCTTCCATCGTCTGGGCTGAAAGAGAATATTTTGCTCATATACACACGGTCGTAGTGCTCAATACCGGAGTACCACCCTACGGTGTCGCCTTGCAGCTTATGGTAGGCGGATAACTTCATCAATGCCAAGTTCGGGAAGTGATGACCGTCAACGTCTATTAGTCCGATGTTCATTACTAAATTGTTATTCGTTAATCCCAAAATCCTATTTGTATCAATTCATTGCCATTTTTAACGGCAATAATTTCTTTGCCTTCCTCTGTCTTTTTGAAAGTATAATCATCATTCAGTATTCTAAGAAATACTTTCCCATAATCAGAGAATTGAGAATGTTGCTCGTCATTGAGAGCTACAGCTTTAACGACTTCACCGTCTTTGCTTTTGTATTTAAAAATCACTCCTTTGCTCATTTCTATTTTGATTTGAGTTATTATTTTATCCTAAATCCCCCTGATTTCTCGCAGAACTCAGCAAGACTTTCTACTTTATCTATAAATTCTTTACTCGGTGGTTCTTTACAAGTTTTATAAGATAGAATCCGATTTTTCTCATCCTCTGTCTTTTTATCCCATTCTTCCCGGATAAATCTTTTAACGAAAACATACCCTCTAAATAGTTTCGCCATAACTTTAGCTTCGGATGCTGTAACCTTAAAACCATCGTTTGAAACAGGAGAACCCGGTCCACGAGAACCGTTATAAACAATAACTACCAATATCAACTGTATTATTTCCATATCCCAAAAGATAACAAGCACCTGTCTCATTCAATATGAGCGGCCATGTGAATAACATTCCATGTGGGGAACCAGCTTCTTTGTTTTTGGGCATTAAATCGTATCCCATATTTTATTTCCTTTTTATCTTTGTTTTACCTAAATTCACGCATTAACAGGATGTCACAATAGACATCTGTATCTATCTTTTTAAATTGATTTACGCTAATTGATTCGTACATACTTACCTGCGATATCGCAAGTTCTTAATATCTCAGCATTATCTTCACCGAAAGCGATTAGAATACTACCGCAACCGGGAAAATCCCCACGGGTTCCATCTGGACGGAAGAATCTAATCCGGTTGCGCAAAAACTTCATCGCTGTTGCCTTCTCGAATATTACATCTTGAAACATCTTTGAATCACAACAATTGAAAAGTAGAGCGATACCGTTGCCGTGCTCTGCCAGCCGTTTAACGAAACGTTCTATAAGAGGACGGGAATAAGGTGGATTCAGCCAAACTCGACCTGCCCAATCTTTAGTTAATCCGTCATGGTTCTTGTTGTACATTTGTGTAGCTGTTTGCCAAAGCGGGCTAACCGGAGCGCATGGATCTAAATCGAACTTTCCTAATGCGTCTATAATTTCCTTCGGCGTGTACCATTCATCAGTGGTATTAGCCGATTTTTCAAAGGTGGTATTCATTTCTATTTTATTTTGAATTAGTCCTCACATATTATATCAATGGCAATACTAACAGCCTTATTCAAAGCCTCGCTTATCCGGTTTTCGTATAAAGGCTCAAACTCAACACAGAATGAGATTTGCTTGTCCCCATTGCAGTCTGTATATGTATCGCATTCTGTGACACTAACAGGAAGCTGTTCTTCTTGAATAATCGCCTGGAAGTTTTCAAAAACGACACTATGTGCATCAAATGTTTTAATCATAATTTATTTCTCCTATATTTAAAATGGTAAATTCTGTTGCATAGGTTCAGTAGATTCTTCAGGACGTTCGCTCCGTTCAAAGTCTACCCCCATCATCCTCGATAAAGTGTCGTAGTTAAGTACTACGGCTGAAGTCATTTTCTCCTTTTTATCCATTACCCTTGTCATGGTCATATTCGTGCAGTTCTGTCCCGTTGCAGGGTCAACTATAGTATTCCCGACCGGAATTTCTTTCACTTCCATCCACCGGAAACGAGTATTTGATACTTGACCTATGTAAGCCGGATGAGAATTGAGATTAACTTCCAACGTTGTCAGAGATAAAGGCTTATCACCATTTGACATAGCAGAAACATACATTTTATGCACATTTGACAAATTCATGTAAAGAACTGCGGTATCAGCCGGCTGCATGATTTTCTCAATGCCACCCTTAAGTTTGAGTCGTCCTGGACGCTCGATTTTAAAATCACGACCATATTTAATTGCTCCTTTGTCTATCAAATAATCAATAGTATTAAAGAACATGGCCAGCTTATCGGTTTTAACTAACATATCCACCTGCTTACGAATCTTATCAACGGCCAACTGCAAAAACTCATCATAAGTGAATGGCAACTTCAACTCAGGAGCGTATAAAGTCAGCATTCTACAAGTAGCCAAGAACATTGATACCGTGTTGATCACACGTGTTTGGTCACCGCTACGACTTCCGGCTGCTTCAACTCTATTCTGTAATTCTTTGCTGCATTGTTTCTGTAACTCAGCAAATTTGCTTCGCACAATCGGGCGCAAACGTAAAATATCAAGTAGCAAATATGATAAGCCGGCTTTTTCAGCATCCTTTAGTTCCTGGAAGATTTGCTGTGCATGGTCTTCATTGATGGAGTCGAGCTTTGGCACCTCACACAGAACAACACGGTTAGAAAGCGCATTATCGTCCTTTTGAGGAGCTTCCTGTCCCAAGATAACCGCCGGAGCGTTAACTTTAGATGTTTCAATGTCATTACTGGTCGCTGCTTTACGTTTCTGCTTGCCTTCACCATCGTAACACGTTTGTTTCAGACCTTGAAACTTTATGTCTGAAATCATATCGTCATTATATTCTTCGAATATTTGCGGAACATCGCGAAATCGCTCAAGGATTGAGAAAAATGCTGCATCGGTACCAGAATTAAGATTGAAAGAAGGCGCTTCCGGTTTTATGAAAAGACTTCGAATGCTAACAGCTATTTGTGTTTTACCGGACATCGTAGGTCCAATAAAAAATATAGCTGTAAAATGCCGGTTAATAGGATGAATATCACTTCGAAAAGCACACATTATCGCATACAGAAGCGCCCATTTACCGTTATCATTGATTTTATAAACCTCATCCATTAATTCCGCCCAATGTGAAAAGCTGATACGCTTGTTTTGTGCAGTATCCGTATAAACCAGCCATCGATCTTGCTCATATTTATCATTGTCTTTCCGGACACCAACATTTATTTTACTAAATGCCGGTGAATAAAATATCTCATCATCATGCTTCATCAAACCCAGTTCATCCGTATATTCAAATTTCCATTCGGTATCCACTTGGTGGAAAATACCATTCGAAAAAAGAAAGCAGTTTTCTTCCTGTTGACCGTAGACCTTAATCTCCGTACACTTGGGAAATTTGTAAGATATGCAGTTCCAAATTCTTGCATAGTCTTTAGCATCGCCACCTTCAAAGTTATACGCCCCCTCATTTATCAACATCTCTTGCAAAGTCGTCAATTTCACAAATACAGAAGATGGCCATTCCACATAAGTAGGTTTATTTACGTATAAACGATTAATCCGGATAACACGTCGATTCTCTTCCTTATTTTTACTGTACACATGAAAAAGAGGGTCTATATAGAAATCGGCAACACGCCGATAGCTGTTATGATCCACTTTGAACATATATGAAACAGGAATACCATCTTTGTTCAATAATGGATAAAAACCATATCGACGTAACATCCGTGAATATTCTTCAGACTCTTCTACATAGTCCGGCAAACGGTCTGTATCGACAGACATTAATTCATTGTAAACATCGCTCCGTTCGTGTTCTATCTTCTGTTTACTCTTACGTTCATTAACAAAAGGTTTGATTAGTTCCTTCATAGAACTAAGCTTCAACCCTAAAAGTTCCGACCAATTAGGTAAATTGACCGTCTGAATCGCCTGTTTAGCATAAGATATCATCTCCGCACATCGGGTAATGTATTCATTCTGTACTTCCGGCGTCGGTGCTTCCTCACAAATCAGTTCTCCATAATACTCGACGTAATAATAAATAAAACCCTTGATTTTATCATTAGTAGCAACATCAACAGTAATACCGAATTTATACAATTCTTTCATCATCAGGCAATCAGCATTCTCTTTCCGGTAGTTACAATCCATGTCCGGAGAATGAACGACAACTCTTTCTGCCAACTGTGACAATTCTTGAATATCATTAATGCCAGGAACACCCGAATAAAAAATATATGGTTCTTTTTCACCAATTAAAGTTTGAAAACGTGAAAAGTCATTGACCAAATGAATTTCCTTGTCTTCCGGATCGATAAATTCTTTTGCAAATTCCGCACCGATGAACCCCGGTTCAAACCGTGCCGGCTGTTCCGGCAGATGGTTCTCATCAATAAGCTCTTGAAGTCTGTCTAAATCATATCCCGAATTTATCGCCAATGTGCCGAGAAACGAATCGCGGATTATCGTTTCCTTCTCTTTGAGTATAACAGAAAGTATCAGTTTGGTCTTATCAAGTCGCTGAAATTCATCATCTTCTTTGGCAAATAGAACCTTAGACATAAAATCAACATAACTCATTTCCGACTGATTCAACCATTTACCCAAATCTTCGCCCTTGATTTTAGCCATATCATCAGGATCTTTCCCGGCGGGAAGCGCAATGCAACGTACCCTAAACTCATCAGATACAAATGCCTGAAGGTTCTTTTCAGCAGCAGCGATTCCGGGTGCATCACCATCATATATAAACACAACATTACTCGTTATGCCATGTAACAACTTGCGTTGTTCCGGTGTGAACGATGTACCGGAACCACCTATCACATTCCGGATGTTTACCTGAGCCATAGACAGCACATCAAACTGTCCCTCAACGATATATACCTTGTCTGTTTTTTGTATTGCCGCCCGTGCCTGGTACAATCCGTAAAGGTTCTTACCTTTAGTAAACAGAATCGTTTCAGCCGTATTTTTATATTTGGCAGATTGATCATTAATCGCCCTCCCTGTAAAACCTATAACCTGGCCTGTCTTATTGAAATACGGGAAAAGCACCCGTTGCCAAAACACATCCTTAAGCCGTTTCTTCTCTTCGTGCCAATAAGAGACTCCGGCGGCAATAAGATTTTCGCTTTGATATCCTTTGGATGTCATTGTCCGACTCAATCCATCATAATCAAAAGCAAAGCCAACGCCATACATATCTATTATTTCCTGAGATATTTTCCGTTCGGCCAAATAAGCTTTTCCTTCCGGAGATGAATGTAGGTTGTCGCGAAACAGATTGTATGCTTCAGTTATTGCAATCATAGCGGAAGCCCGTTCATCTTGGCGTTGTCGCTGTTCCGGAGACAGCTCTATTGTTGGTACCTCAATATTATGTTTGCGACCAAGTTCTCGGATCGCTTCCGGATACGATATTCCATCCTGCTGCATCCGATACCAAATAACATTACCACCTTTTCCACAACTAAAACACTTGCAGATTCCTTTTGACGGAGAAACTGTAAATGAAGGAGTTTTTTCATTATGGAACGGGCATAATCCTATATAATTCACCCCCTTTTTATGAAGTGCGATATCTTCTGATATTTCAGACACAATATCGACTTCATCAAGTATTCTTTCTATTATTTCCTGAGGAATCTGATTCATATTTTTTCAAATAAATCAAGCTGTCTGGAATCCATCAGCTTGAATGTTTCTTCTACTGTGAAATTAAGTTCTTTGGCAACTCTCATCATTTCGTCCTGCGTAGGCTGTACATATCCCCAAGCCAATTCCGACCATCTTTTTTGATTGATACCAACCCTCTCAAAAAATCCGCGATCAGGCTTAAACAGTTCCGACCGACCAAACTTTATTTCAAGAAGTTTACGCATCATTGGATTTTTAAGACGAGGACGAAGCGGTATATTGTGCCGGTAACAATAAAGATATACGGCATCCTCTGTTTTACATAGCATATCCGCTATATCCTTGAGAGGTGTCTTTTTCTCCAGTTCACTCCGAAGTATTGCATCTTCAGACGGACTCCAATTTGCTTTCTTAACCATAATCAATTAATTCGTCTTGTTACTCGTTCTGCTCGAATTCTCCTGGCTCTACGTGAGTAAACATCATCATTGCAATCAGCAGACATTGAGAAAAAATACAGGCAAAGAAAAAATACAGCTACAACCTGCCTGGTCGGTTCACACATAGATAAAGGAATATGAAACCTACGACAAAAAACAAATTTGGAAAGTTCCGTAGCCTTCTGAATGCCTGCCTTTTCATAAATCCTCTTTAGAGTACTTTTTATCGTATTCTCCGGTTTCTTGAGCAGAACAGCAGTCTCTTTTATCGAATAACCGAACCCTATAAATTCGGCTATCTCTTCTTGACATTTACCTAATTTGACATTTAAGTCCATACTCATTTAATTTCACTAATGACCCAAATATCTTCTTCTTGTACACCATATTTCTGAAAAATCTGATTAATCCCATCATAAATATGCTGAGGTATATCACGAAACGAGTGCTTCTTACGACTAAAATCCGACTCCGCTGTACAACCTAAAAACTCATATAATTCAGTTTTAGCCTTACGAATGTCCTCTAAGGTCATTTTATCAAAACCAGAAGCAAAAGAATAGCGAAAATGTGGTATTGCCATAGTTGCTTTAATTTGTTATCTTTGTTACATTATTAGTTAATTACTTTGCAAATATGGGTAAAATTTTAAACGTAACAAAACATATCGTATAAAATATTACTCAAAACAAGAAATTATATGATTAAAGAGCGGATATACCTTCTCATAAAGGAGTTAGGAATAAGTGCCAGAGCCTTTGGCAAGTCTATTGGTCAATCAGAATCATGGGCTAAAAATATCGGTAAAGGAATAGGCACCGATGTCGTGACTAATATTTTACTCGAATACCCACAAGTGAGTTTGACATGGCTTGTGAACGGAGAAGGGGAAATGTTCACTCAAAATGATATAAATAAAGTTGCAGATAATGTAACTGTGCGTTATCTTAACAATAATTATAAAGAACTATATGAAGAAGTCAGAAAGGACAATAAAGACTTGAGAGAGGAAAATAAAAGATTACGTGAATCACTTTTAACAGAGATGCAGAAAAACCAATCTTTAATCATTGAAAACTCTCAACTTAAAGCAAAGTCAGTTCCACAAAACAGTTAAATATTGTCGATAAAGTGCTATTAAATAGCACTTTATTAATCGACTGTACCGGGACAAAATTGGGACAAGATCATCAAAAACAATGAAAATATAACGTAATACGCAACAGGTAACCAGCTATTTACAACAGAACAACCCACGTTGTCGAGTCGGATCTCCGCAACTAAAGAAAAAGAAGAATCGCAGAAATGCGGTTCTTCTTTTTTATGACGGCTCTTCTTTACTAGCGTTATTCACAAGCTATTTCAATTATCAACAAAGATATCAACAAAGTTATTAACAGGTTAATTTGTTTATAATAAAACAATTAACCTAATAGTCCCCTTTTCTATCAACAAGGCAGTATTTAGTTATTCACAACCTAAGATGGGGCATAAAAAGTTCATTGAAGGAATTAAAAAGGCTGCCATAAATAAGCCATTCTACATAAAAGAAAATAGTGACGCTATCCAATGCAAATAGTGACGGTATATGACAGCGATACCGTTAGTATCCTGAGCATATACCGTCACTATTTTTTCTACATCAATCAGCGATCTCACGTTTATTCATATAATGCAACCAACAGAGATTCCCGATTGACCTTATTTATGCTTATAGAACTTCCATACCTTTTCCGCATAACGTTTCCCTAATAATAATTGTGCTTCTGTATTAAAATGAGGATCCTTCTCATCTTTATACCATCCTAATCCTTTCGACGATACCCAATCGGAATGGGGAATAAATGAAGATACTTTTTTAATCATCTGATTAAAGGGAACAGTACCCGCTTCTCTCTTCGTCCAGTTCCATTGAGAAATCTGTCCGACAACAACCGGCAGATCCGGCATATTCAAATCCTCCCGCAGGTCTTTCACCAAAGAAATCAATTTCTGTTTATATGCTTCCGGATTGGAGCAATCTGCTTCTCCCTGATGCCAAAGGATCGCTTTCAAAACCCCTCCCTGCTCCATCGCAATACGAACCCGGGAGAGGGCTTCTTCGTAATATCCATCTTTACTGCCTTTTAGCCAAGAGTTAATGGAAGAGCCACCACGCGCATTTACTACCAGTCCGAGAGGGCGTTTCGTTTTCCGCGTCATTTCTTTGGCAAAACCATAAGCTGGTCCCAAGCGTTGCATCGACAGACCCTTCCGAACTGTCGAATAACGGTTGAGAGGATTTACTGCCGGTTCAAAATCCCCCTTATCATTCAATAAATATACATTTTGCAGCGTATCCATGACTTCCGGAGTCAATGTTGCACGTCCCGCCATGTTGGATTGACCGATGCATACATACAAATCAAATGTGGATGGAACATCTTCCTTTACATTTCCTGCAAAAGCAAACAGGGATTGCAGGAGGAAAAAAGACAGTAAATAAACAGACCTAAGCATACGAATTGTGTTTATGACTAATAGTTTCTATAAATACGGATAGCATTCAGAATGGGTTCTCCTTCTTTTTTATGGAAGTCGACACTTACCCCTCTTCCATCCTTTACTGTTATTACAAACTTTTTGATAACAGCACGGGCATATCCGTAATCACGGGCTACGTTGAAATCATCTGAAACAGTTGTCCCATTGATTGAAATACCAAAGCTGCGATTTCCGGCAAATGTTTGTTCCGAGTCAGCTCCCAGATTATAAACCAATGCTTCTCTTTCTTTGTCCGATTCCAATTCTGCCCAGTACAAATATACGGAATATTCTCCATCCGGTACATCAGCCTTAAAAGATCTTATTCCAACGCGTTGGGTCTGGAAGATTGGATTCATGTCTGTTCCGTGAATATCGATATCCGAACCAAGCATAGTGCCGAATCCTGTTTTACGACGATAAGATGTTCCGCCGATAAATCCCCAGCTACCGGACTTATATTCCTGTTCGGGAATCCATGCTACGTTTGCTGCACGATCTTCAAAATATCTTGGAGAACCTAACATTACATTTATTTCCGTGAACGGCACGGCTTCGTCTTTCAGCTGTGAACCTACCAACTGGAACTGAATCCGGAGCATATCACGCAACTTGTTATCCCCAGTCACAGCAACAGCTTCCAGCAGATTCTCTCCGTCCACAAACGGTACATCAAACAAAGCACAATGATTTGCTATCTTTTTCTTTCCCACACTCTTGTTATTCACAAACAGCTCTACTTCTTCCGCATTAGAGAATACAGGGACGGATTGGACACATTCTTTCTGTGCCGTATTCACCACTCCTCCACGACTTTTCCACTCCCGATTACCAATGACAAGTATCGGACGACGTGACAAGGCTGTCTTATAGAACCAATACACATCTTTCTTCTCCCTGTTTAATCCGACAACACCTTTATTGTTTACATGAGGAACAGCATCTACACGGGATTCGGAATAAAAATCATTCAGATTCCACAAACTGGAACCGGCTATAAACGGACGTTTCATCATTTCGTTGAGGTAATGTTTATGATATACCAGTCCATACTCCTGCGAAAAGTCGAAACGTTCCGGCTGATACGAATGAACTCTCGGATCCACTCCCGGTCCATATTCCGTTACCATCAGCACTTTTCCTTTGTATACTTTATGGGCACGGTCGAGCAAACGCTGGAACTCATTGATATCCGGTTCATACCAACCTTGATACAAGTTCCATCCCTGAATCATCGGGATTTCGGTGAGATGAGCGTCTTCGTAGTATTGAGGCATATTGTGATAAGCCATCATCGTATATCTTGAAGGATCTTCCTCACGGATAGTCGCTTCCAAGGCACGAGCTACTTTTTCTGTGAAACGGTAGTAATCTTCCAATTGTTTGCCTTCGGTATAGGGACGGCGCAGGAAAATCTCATTCATATATCCCCAAATCATTACAGAAGGACGGTTGAAGTCCTGACGTACCATCTCTTTTGCCATCTCAACAGAATTATGCAGGAATTCTTCGGTTTCTGTAACAGCATTAACAACGGGAATTTCAACCGAAGTCACAATGCCCAATTTATCACACATTTCCATGATAACAGGATCTTGGGGATAGTGTGATACACGCAGGAAGTTTCCTCCCATCTCTTTCAACAGCAATACATCCTGTACGTGCAATTCGTCACGCAAAGCATTTCCTTTCTGAAAATAATCCTGATGGCGGGCAGTCCCAATCAGTTTACGTCCTTTGCCATTCAGGAAAAAGCCTTTTTCCGGATCAAACTTGAACCAGCGCAAACCTAACGGATTCACCACTTCATCCAGCAAAGTACCCTTTCTTTTATCAAGAATACGGGTATATACCATATAGCGATAAGGGTCGTCTATGTCCCACAGACGAGGGGAGTCTATTTTTATCTTTCTGGAGATGTCCGTCTTCGTCTCGCCGGCTGCCAGCTTTACTTCTGCATACGTCTTTTTCATTTCCTTGCCATCCGCACCACAGATTATATTCTCCACCCTGATTTCCGTAGCCTGGGGCATATCGTTCGTCAGTAGTGTAGTGATTTCTACCGAAGCAGCGGAGTTATTCACATCGGGGGTACGGATATAAACTCCCGACGAAGCATAATCATTCGTTGCAATGTGCACCGGATTCATAAACTGCAAATAGACATCCCGATAGATACCGCCAAAGAAAGTAAAGTCGGC
Source organism: Bacteroides caecimuris (assembly GCA_948742525.1). Taxonomy (GTDB): domain Bacteria; phylum Bacteroidota; class Bacteroidia; order Bacteroidales; family Bacteroidaceae; genus Bacteroides; species Bacteroides caecimuris_A. The sequence continues at coordinate 32,960 of CAPYSS010000015.1, forward strand.
AGATAAAGGGGGAATATTCGGATTATAGACATTGTTTACATAAATGGCAAACAGGTTTTCCTGTCCATAACACAAATAGGGAGTGATGTCAAAACAGAAGCGGGTATACCCTCCTTTGTGCTCTCCGACGAACTGACCGTTCAGGTAGAATCGTACTTCCTGATTGGCTCCTTCAAAGTAGATCACTGCCCGACGTCCCTCCTGGCTTTTGTCTATAAACAACTGTTTTCGATACCAAACCGGTCCCCGATAGAATCCCGGAGTTTCATCGTCTGCATCTTTATCATTCCAGGTATGAGGTATATTGACCGTCTCCCATGAAGAATCGTCACAATCAGTCAGTTGTGCTTCAAACGGAGATCCTTTTGTAAATTTCCATCCGTCGTTGATGGTGTATACCACGCGCTGCTGTGCCTGCGCCCATCCCACAATAAACAATAGAATAAAGATATAGAATAGCTTCTTCATAATCTATGTATGCATCTAATTAAAACTTTATTTTTATCTCTCTGCCTGTGTAGACAATTTGACAGTGTAGACGGTATAGCCCAATGACAAATTACGGACAACGACATTTCCCTTTAAATAGAACGTAGGCATATTGAATCCATTTACGATATTATCTTTATACAGTTCCACTTTTGCACTTTTCCATTCGCCTGTATTGTCGGTACGTATCCGGGATACAATTTTAAACGGTTCTTTTGGTTCGCGCTGTGTGGACGAACGTATAAAAAGAGATTCATTTCCTTTGTCCAGGTATTCAAAATAGAGATACCCTACATAGTTGTTCATTTGCAGTTTGGAAACCAATTCTTTGGGCAAAGAGATAGAAAGCGTTTCTTCGGTACTGTAGCCACCAGATTTTCGCCTTCCCTGAATCTTCATGTCCGACTCACGCAGACGCATCATCTCAACCGCTAAAGCGGATTTGGCTGTCTTGACATCATTTTCTATTTGTGACAACAAACCTATCGCCACCGGATAACGTCCCTGGCTAATCAACACTGCTGCCTTATCGAGCGAACGTTGACAAGCAGATATGTCCATCTTCGCCTTTTCCAGGAAACGGGCTTCTTTCCGCAAACGGAAAAGCATTAAAGGTAAGGTTAAGCCACGCTCGTCCGCTTGTTCGCCTTTGAATTCTGCCGCATACTTTAAAGTGGTACGCAGTTCGCGGTCACCGTTTTCGATGGTAGGTTCTATTTCGTGCCCTTCGGTATAGTCGCTCCACGAAGCGATAAACATCATGTCCAGACTGTCTTTCTCCGCCATACAGAACTTCCACATACTTTGGTAAGTCTCTCCATTATTGCGAGGAATATAATAGAAGTGTCCGCGTCCCCAGCCTGCACATCCCCGGTTATCCATTCCCGGCATAGCAAATCCCGACTTAATGGTATAAGCAGGATTGTTACTATGCCAAATCGAATCACGGAAAGGTTTCATAAACTCAATAACATCATCCTGTGTGGCATAATTATCCCATTCAGCATGTGCCTGATCTCTTGTACGGACACGGGCAGGAAGCCATGCGGTCGGTATCTCTCCCACTTCTTTCCAGGCATCCATATCATCACTGCGAGTGACAGGAATGTATTTATCGTTTTCCAATTTTCCCCAATCTGCCCAACGACGTAAGGCAACGGGCTGCTTCATTCCTTGCGGAAATTTCACCTGTGATAATACTTTCTTGTATTCATCGACTTTCGCTCCGGGACCGAAATGATAAAAGACAGGCATTCCCTTCACCATAGGAGCCGTCGGACCGGTAAAGACACTATCTACTAAATATTGGTAACATGTGATCATATATTCGGTCTTTGCCTCACGAGTGTTAACTTCCGGATAAATCTTTGTAATCCAGTCATAATACAACCAACCGTCGCACCAATTCACACCAATTTCAAAGTCATACTTCGCTGCCACTTTCTGCATTTCACGCAGCAAGACGTCATTTTCATGAGGTTTGAATCCCCATTCGATAAAGAATCCGTCTATCTTGGCGGCTTTTGCCGACAAGATCTGATATTCAATATAATCCGGATCGAGATTGGACTGCATTCCGACTTGCGGATAGGCCACTGCCGCTATCTCATGCTGTCCTTCACTGTCTATCAGATCGGCATTATAACACAGGGATTTCCTTCCCGTACTTGATTTCTCCGTATTGGCATACATCTCCCAACGCCCCAACTTTCCGTCATGTTGCCGGGTATAACGCACACCGTGGAAGTCAGCATACACTTTCTTTCCGTTCTGCGCCAAGGCCGGTAATGCGATAGATACCAATAAAAAAAGAAGAAGTTTCCTCATTGTTCCAAACTTAATTATTCAACTTATGTATTTTATTACCCTTCGACGATACTTAATCAATCCTCGCCCAATACGAAATCGTGCTTTTCCGGATAACTGAAAGTATTGTCTATCATCCAACGACCTTTATAAATCTTAGCTCCGTCCATCTTGAAGAGTTCTTCTCCCTTCTCATTTACAAGTCCTTCAGCCCACCACTCTTCAGTCGGTTTCAGCATCAAGATTCCGTCAGGTCCGTTACAGATACTTTTTATATCGGCTATATTGTAGACTTTCTCACAAATCGGTTCGGCAGAGTCATTAGTCGTAGCGTCGGTAACTCCTGTCAAATCAAACTTATAGACAGCCGAAGCAGCTGTAAGCCATAATTTATCTTCTTCACCATATACCGGAAACAAATCGTGTCCGCCCGATTCTTTGTCGAACGTATAAATACGAGTCTGATTTGTCAGTTTAGGATTGCTCCGGTTACCATCATACTTAAAACGGAATAATGCGGTAACTCCGCCCGTTATTGTAGCCGTGGCATACAGATACGACCTTTTCTTATCCCAAACTACATTATGAGCATTACCCAGCTTCACCGTATTAGCCTTCGCTCCCAATACCTTAACCGTGTCAACCACAAAGGTATTGATTTCGCCGGATTTAGATTCTGCCGTCACAATATTTCCATCGGGTAATACCTCCGCAGAGTGAGGATTCTGTCCGCAATTTGCATAGAACATTAATTTATGATCCGACAAACGGATTAAAGCCACAGCTCCGCCGGAGGCAGTCATCAAGATATAGCGTCTATTGAAAACAGGTTTCACTTCACTCGGATTGACAAACCAACCCTGTTGGGCAGCAGGAACACAAGCCGTATAAGGGTCCCAACTCCAAATATTACGATGTGTCTCCGCATCCCTGATGACGATAGCCCGTCTGGATTGCTCCGCCAGTACATAAGCCTTTTCCGGAAGTTGAAAGATTTGATCTTTTACTACAGGAGCGGCATCATCATCGGAACATGCTCCCAAAGCTATATTAAATCCTAAAAGGATTGCGAATAAACTAAACTTCTTCATGGTCATAACTATTTTAATTCTAAATATTCAATTTGTCTTTTTAATGTTTCCGTTAATCTATTGAACCGATTTTGTATCATAATAATCGATCAATGAATGAACTGCAAGATTTACCTGTCGCATCTGCGACAGAAAAGATGTATAAGGCTCGTATTCGATGGAGACTATTCCTTTATTAGAAGCTTTTCCATCCAAACCGTATCCATCATTATACTCAAAGTGTACCCACCCCACACAATTTCGGGTTTCCAGCAAACGCAGACAGAAGTTCTGATAAAACTCACCTCTGTTTTTCTGTGTACGTACCAGCCATCCACCTCCTTCGGTATTGGCATATCCAGTTCCCTGATAACTGGCATCTTCTGCTTTCGTATAGAATTCCGAAACTAAAAAAGGTTTCGTTCCACACCAAACTTTCAGGTTTGCCAAGAAATCTGCTTCCGGTTGCCAACGGGCATAATAATTGATAGAAACAAGATCGCAATAACGAACACAAGCTTCCACCACTTTCTGATTGTATTTGCTCCAGTCATGCAGACGTGTCCCCAAAATCAAATGCTCTTTATCATACTTCCTGACGGTGGCAGTAGTCAACTGATAATAATAATCGGCAACCATGCCCCGAAAGTCTTCCTGATTTTTCTTGGTGATCGCTCCGGCAGAAGCTATACCGTTATCCCGCATGAACTTTTCTGCATACTCACGAGCTGCTTTATAGCGTTCGGGTAAGGACAAGAAATGTTTCAGATCAATTCCTCGCAAAGGGTCAGTATTCTGATAACTGGCAAACGGCAATTCATTGTCAAGATAGAAACCTATAAAATGCCGGTCACCGGCAAATAAAGCTGACTTCTCTTGTACGAGATGATCTATGTACGTAGCAAATGTCGGTTCGAAAAGAAGAACGAGACGATTATACTTGTCATCATCAAACGCGTAGCCCAAATTCTTGCTCATATCCCACATAAAGGTACGGAGCAGATACAGATTCTCTGCATAAGCAATCTTTTGCGTCTTAGGCGTCAACAAGTTAGCACGTACTGCAGCAGGAAATACTTCAATACGGTTCGAGCCATACGAAATATAGTTTATATGATTGTCTGCCAACAGTTTGCCAGTCTCTCCACTCCATCGCACCTCACTACCATATCGAGTACTGAAAGCCTTCTTATGAGCAGTAGATTCTCCCGGACGGACATGCTGAATTCCATGAATGATAACAGCCCCATTATCCGGATCCAGTAAATAAGAACGACCTCCACAACTAGCCACTCGGAAAAAGCCTTCTTTTCCAACCACAGAAGAGGGTTGCAAACCGATTCGTCCTCCCCATGCAGTCCGGCTATAATCCGAAGAGGAAGTATACCAATTCATATTATCAATGATAAGGGTTTCCCTTGAATCTGCTGTTGTCCATGCCTGAAAAGTTCCGTTCTGCCATTTCCGGTATTCAACGTTCAGAAAAGTATATTCATCTTTTTCCAAAGAAGTATCTCCTCCTTCCGGTTTCAAAGGTTCTATTTCGTTGGAAGAAGAGGAACAACTAAGCGTTAACTGCATCAGTCCGACTAAAGATAAAAAGAGGAAATACCTATATATTATATGTTTTCTCATATTACTTTCAGCTACTGCACATGATTACTAAACCAATGTGCTTGTTATCAATCGCATCTTTCGTATATTCTATCTAAGTTCACCGGGATAGCTGTTAATAACTCTCGCGTTGGCTATTAATAGAAAAGTTATCCTCCACTAGGAGAGAATTTCCTTCCCCCTTGTTGCAAACTTCTTTTATCCTTATTATAAACTATAAACGCAAGCTTTGTTTTTATAATTGCAAGCTTTGTTTTTATAAACGCAACTTGCATTTATAAAAACGTAAGCTTCGTTTATAGTTTGTATCGGACAGAGAGCAACTTTACTCCCAATGAAAGGGAAGTTTAGTCTTAATAGAAAAGAAATTTTCTATTAAGACTTCAGGCGGTAGGTAATACTACCCTGCTTACTTCTTCTTAGGGAATTTGATTTCAACAGTTAATACACGAGCAGTGGGATTATTAGAAACTAAATCTCTCGGTGCAGTCATATTGACGATTTTCATAATTCCGATTCGAGTGGCTCCAGCAGAAGAAGTTGAACCAGTACGGAATGCGATAACATCACCTGTCTCAAAAGCCTTCAAAATCCCTGTACTTACAGTACTTGCAGCTATTTTCGCAATAGAACCAACCGTAGCATTTTCATAATCAAAATCGGATGGCAATTTTAAGAAGCCTGTTGTATTTCTTTTTGGCATATTCATCAAAGAGCCTGTTGTCCCTACATATTCATTTTCTTTATTCGATTCTCCTGAAGCATGCATAGAATACAAACGGGGTTCACCTGCGCTTCCGTAACAATAGAATCTAAAATCTACATTTACGGCATTGACTTGACTGGCAATCGCATAATCAACCGAATACGTTTTCAGATCCTTTAAAGATACGATCGCATACGCACCCGGATACTTCTCATTACAACTATTCGCATAAGTTTGACTACCAATATCGAACGTTACTACATTCATATCCACATAAACTTTCACATCACCAACAGCATTCTTCTCCGCTCTACCATCAGAAGCCACCACTTTAAGTTGTGTCGTTGCATTCGTAAAATCGTCAATTTCCAAAACTTCTTCTATTGTTTTTTCACCATTCATCGGCATACGCATAGCCACCTTTTCTTCTGCGTTCTCAACACAATAGACTACTATCTCTTGAATACCCCGTACTGATTCTATCTTTATAGGCAAATTTATTTTCTCACCAGTATTGACAGAAATAGGCTTCTCCGGTAGCACTAATTGTGGACCTGGAATTGCACGATATATAACAGGCAATGTTGAAATCGTTATATTTCCATAAGTATCTTCTGCTTTTACTTTAAGCCCTTTATCTCCTTCCTTATAAATAACCAATTCATCATACAAATATTCCTTATCCCCATTTAAAGTCAGCTCAGCTTTAGCTTCTTGCCCACTCGCAGAAACCAAATATATTCCCACACTTTTTAAACCCGCTTCCGAAATGATCTTAAATGTGGTATGAGGTATCTCCGGATTCTCTTCCATTTCATCATAGACAATCTCTTCTGGTTCGAAAGTGATCACAGGACGTTCCATCACATCCGTTATCTTAAAAGTTACACTTTTCATAGTCACATGATCCAAATTATCTATTGCTTCTATGGTGAAAGATTGATAATTAACATTATACTCTAATTTTTCCGACAAACTATAGGAGTTAGGATTAAAGAAATCAGTTACCGTCTTATAATCTATCGTTCCCTCAACAGTTTGTATTTTCATTGACACGCTTTTTAACCCAGCCTGTGATTTAATAACAGCTACCACTGGCAAGTTATCAACTTTGTTTAAGTCTACATTCACTTCTTCCATCGGACAATTGATCACAGGAGCCGCTGCATTAGGATCCAGTCCATCATTATCGTCGCCACAGGCAGCAAAGCCCAGGCAAAGTCCTAATATTAATAAGGTATATATTTTACGAATCATAATTAGTTCTCTTTTTAATTAACTGTGGTTATTTGGAATATTTGCAATAGTTCTCAAATATATGAATCACACCGTTTGTCGGCAGAATATTGCTAGTCTTAGCTTGTCGTTGCGGAGATTTTCCGTTGCTTCCGGTCTGATTCACCAGAATCTTACCTACTGCAGCCTGCCATGGATTTTTCCATACAGACATTGTCATCAATCCAGTCTCACCTTTCAGCATCGTCAAAACGAACATCGGTTCAACCTGCAATTGCCCATAAGAACTATATTCTCCATCTACAATATGATAAAGCAACATATTCTTCACCTTTTCTTTATCACAATCTGTAATGGAAGCTACGCCTGCAAATTCATTCTCCCGATAAAGCTGCATACCGGCATTATTCAAAGCCAGAAAAGTATATTTATTATCAGTCTGTGTATAATAGTCCTTTAAGCCTGTATATTCAATAGCTGCTATCAACTCCGAGAACATATCTTTGTGATCTTGAAAATATTCCCACGCTGTCACTTTTACATACGGATCATCCACCGAAGGCTCATAATCATAGTTCTTTTGCAAGTCCAGGTCACAACCGGTCAATGCCAAAATTGTCCAACAAAAGAAAAGAGTCTTATATAATATTGTCTTTTTCATTGCTTCTACCTTTTTAGTTGTTAGTATTACCATAATACGTATTCTGCACAATCTTCGGATTTTCCAAGATATGTGAATAATGGATCGGGAAAAGTTCATTGCCGTCCTGCTCCATTCCGTTGATAGGTTTCATCACTTCCTTCCACTTTCCGGTACGCAGCAAATCAAACCAACGACGTCCTTCACCGGCTAACTCCACCTGACGTTCACGCAAGATATAATTGACTACCTCTTCTTCTGAAGCAAAATCATTTTCAGTCAGTGTATTCAATCCGGCACGGTCACGTACAGTTTTTACTAAATCCAAAGCTTCCCCCCATTTTCCCTGATGAGCACGAGCTTCAGCTTGCAACAACATCATATCTGTGTAACGATAGATGGGATAGGCTACTTCGCATGTCTTATTCAAAGAGTTACTAATGTCACCTGCCATATATTTACGCAATTCATTTCCATTTTGGTAATTCTTCACCGTATAATCTTTGCGTAAATCACCTTTCATATCCTTTTCATCAAAGATACTCATAAACTTATCAGACATGACTGCCGCACGATTTCCTGAACCGGAAAACCATTGATACATATAACTGTAACCATTCGTGCCGACTTCATCCATGTTGAAATGAACAAGGAAAATAAACTCTCTGGAGTTATATTCATCATTTTCCGGTGTATCATCAGAAGGTTTATTAGTCAGTTCTTCCGTAAACATGGTATGCCAAGTAGCAATGTTAGGTTCGAAGTCTACAAAACGACCGCCTTTTTTGGAAGCAATAGTTGCCATCTTATCAATGGTCTGATCAGCCAGATTATATTCTTTAGTCCACATATAAGCATCCGCCATGATGGCCCATACGCCACAGATAGAAATGCGTTTGCGTTCGTAATTCTTGTTACGGTTAATCAGGCTTTCCGCTTTCTTCAGGTCCGGAAGAATGACATTATCAAGAATGTAGTTTTTATCCGTACGCTCTTTATAGATCGCTTCCGAATACTTTTCAGTAGGTTCTATAAACAAAGGTACGTCTCCCCAAACACGGATAGCATAGAAGTAGGCCAAAGCACGCAACGCATACGCTTGTCCGAGGTAATCGTTACGGTCTGCCACATCAGGCATACTGATATTAGGAACATATTTAATAGCCAGATTTGCCTGGTTAATCATCTGATACAGAGTCGTCCACTTTGCACATTTCTCATCCGTAGACATCAGGTTGTTGATAACACGTGCCTGATCGGCCATTACCGGTGCTCCGGGAGCTACATTATCCGAACGGAACTCACCCCAATAGAAATAGTTCTCCCGTAAAGTGGAACGTAACAATCCATAGATTTCATTTATACCTGCCTTAGCGTCACGGGCAGTCTGCCACATGTCACCTGCCGGAATTTCACTTACCGGTTCCTCATTCAGAAAGTCTGAACAGCTATTCAATGATAGAGCCAGGCATACAGCTCCAACAAAATATTTTATATTCTTCATACGATATCTTCAATTAAAAGTTTGCAGAAAAACCAATACCATATTCTCTCTTTCTCGGATAACGGTAAGAGTCTTTACCTACCTGCAGAGGATTGTTGGTAGAGAATTCAGGATCGAATCCCGAATAGTTGGTCCATGTCAAAGCGTTGTTTACAAAAGCGTAGATATTTATATTCTTCAACATCAGCTTCTTTATCCAGTTTTCAGGAAGATCGTATGCTACACGTATGTTCTGCAAACGAATAAAAGAAGCATCTTCCAGATAGAACGAGTTACCCATACGGGCATTGTTGTAATCATCATTATACGGACGCGGATAGATTGCCTGGTCACCCGGATGCAACCACATATTATGGATGACTTCCGGTGAAGGAGTAGTTCCAGTGTATTTGAACATATTACGATTATGTTCGGCTGCATTATAAATCTGTCCTCCCAATGAATAATAGAATCCTAAGTATAAACTCAAATTCTTCCAAGTCACCGTTGTATTCAAACCACCAGTTACATCAGGCATGGCATTACCGATCACCATACGGTCATTATCATCAATCACACCGTCACGGGTTCCTTCCGGTTCCTCCCAGTTGTAATCTCCCCCACGGAACGGTTTGCCGTTCGGCAACGTTTTCTGACGGATATTACCTGCATATTCCTTTCCATCCAACAAATATTTGTACTGGAATACACCATTCTCAAACACCGGAGTCAACTGTTCCCATTTATCAGTAAAAGCATTCGATTCGTCGTATGCAAAGACACCGGCGCTTTTAAATCCGTAGAAGTCACCCACACGGCCACCTTCCTGCATCCACCAAATATCACCTTCCATATATGCCTTACCTTCAGACAGCTTCTCAATACGGTTGATGTTTCTGGAGATATTGAAAGAAGCATTCCACTTCCAGTCCTTCGTGCGGATAATATCACCGGTAACAGCTATTTCAAAGCCTCGGTTACTCATTTCACCGACATTGGTTTTCATATATGCAAAACCGGATTCTTTAGGCAATTGGTAGTTTGCCAGCAAACCGTCTGTATATTTATCGTAATAATCGGCAGTGATTGTCAAACGGCTATTCCAGAAATTCAAGTCCAAACCAAGGTTGAATTGTTTAGTTTCCTCCCATTTCAGATTGTCTTTACCGATACGAGTCGGAATAACGCCACCCACTCCATCATAAATAGAATTCGGAGAATAAGAGTAGATATAGTCGTAATTGCCGATTGCTTCGTTACCCGTGATACCGAAACTTGCACGGATCTTACCATCTTCGAGAAACTTTTTCGAGAATTTCATGAATTTCTCATCCGAGAAGCGCCATCCCACAGATACGGAAGGGAAATTACCCCATTTGTTCTCTTTGGCAAAACGAGAAGAACCGTCACGACGCATAATGGCATTGAGCAAATATCTTCCTTTATAATCATAAGTCACACGGGCAAAAATGGAAGCCATAGAGTGATTGCTTAATGTGGAGCCTGTAGATGACAAATCCAGGTTTGCGGCAAAAGCATTCATTGTATAGATAAAATCTGTAGACGAGTTTATCCCCACAAATGTTTCGTTTTCATAACGCCACTGCTGTGCACTAACACCTACCATAGCCGTAAAATTATGATCTTTTATTTTGCGTGCATAAGTAAGGATGTCTTCATTCATCCAGTTCCAGTTCAGGTAATTATAAGAATAACCTTTATTCTGTTTCTGCCATTCGTCGGTGATAAGACTCGGTTCGAGTTTTTTACGTTTATCCAGATAGAAGTTGGCATTAATATTGGCTCTAAACTTCAAATACTTGTTGAATTTGATTTCAAAGAACTGGAAGAAGTTAGCCTTATAAGAATCAGTAAAGTCGGTGGTATAATTGACCTGCGCAATAGGATTCTTCTGACCGTTAAACACTCCGACCAAAGAGCCATCCGGATAATAAGTATTGAAATAAGGACGACGAGTCAACACTGCGCTCAATAAAGTACCTTCATTCAGACCTTTCTTTTTAGAATAAGTCAAAGAAATACGGCTACCCATATTCATCCAGTCTGTCGGTGAATAATCGGAGTTGATACGAGTATTTAATCTCTGGAAACCTGTATTGGAAATAATACCTTTCTCATTATAATAACCGGTATTGATGAAATATTTCAATTTCTTTGTACCACCACCTACACTGATATCCACCTGATCTTTTTGTGCAGTGCTTGTAATCATATCCAGATAATCGTTATCCACATTAAAGAAAGAGTTCAACGGATCATTCAGTATATCACTACTTTCATCCGGATTACCTCCGCCGTATGTTTCAAAATACTCTTTACGATACTGGTCGTACAACAAACGTTCCTTGCGGTTTGCCTGTGGTACCTTGTGAGACAATGTACCCCACGAGTGATTATACTTGATATCAATACGGGCTTTACCTTCCTGCCCACTTTTGGTAGTGATAATAATCACACCGTTCGCCGAACGCGAACCGTAGATAGCTGCAGAAGCGGCATCCTTCAAAATCTCCATAGAAGTAATATCATTGGTATTGATACCATCGATACTTTCCAAAGGAACACCGTCTACAATATAAAGAGGAGTCACACCTTCGGCAGAGAAAGTGGAAGTACCACGAATTTTGATAGAAGAAGATTCACCGGGCTGTCCGGAACCGGATACCACCTGTACACCGGCAGTAGTACCCTGCAATGCTTCAAAAACATTGGTAGCCATTTTTTGCTCAATGGCCTCGCTTGAGATGGAAGTAATAGCTCCTGTTACATCACACTTTTTCATCGTACCGTAACCCACTACCACTACTTCGTCCAATAGCTTAGAGTTCTCTTCAAGCGTAATATTCATTGTTTTATCTTTCACTACCACATCTTTAGGAGTATATCCCATGAATGATACAGTCAAAGTAACTCCCTTCTTCGAAACATTCAATGAGAAATTACCATCTAAATCTGTAATTGTTCCATTAGATGTTCCCTTTTCCATCACATTGGCGCCAGGCAAAGGAAATCCTGTTTTATCCACAATAACTCCCTTCACTGCAAACCCGCCTTGAGCATAAGCCGGATTGACAAGGAAAAAGAGACTCAAGGAAATCAAAAGGAACGACTGAAGCAACCGCACTTTTGTCCTACTCTGCAAATTTTTCATAACTAGAATAAAATTAAATTGGTTAATTTTCAAGGTTTTACTCACTACTTAATTAATTGGGAAAAATATATTGATTCTCTCCAATAAGATATTATCTTTTATTTATCAAGTACAAGCTGGCATTATCCAACGCCACAAAAGTATCGCATTCGAGCATATCGCACCCTATCGAATTGTTCGTTTTATCTAGTCTAAAAATTCAGATGACTTATTTAAATCACTTCACAGAGGGTTCGGAAGAGGTATTATGAGCTTTTCGGTATTGCGTAGGAGCAATATCAAAAAGTTCTTTAAAGCATTTATTGAAGTATTGAGGATTTCCAAATCCTAACCGGTAAGCAATATCCGATATATTCATTTCCGGAGAATTCTGCAGAAAATATGCCGCTTTTTTCAGACGCAGATTCATGATAAAATTATTTGGCGTACTTCCCGTGATACCTTTTATCTTCTGGAATAAGACAGTACGTCCCACCCCCATCTCACGTGAGAAGACATCTACACTGAATTCGGGATTTTCCATATTATCTTCCACTACCTGCGTCGCTTGTTCGATAAACCTCTGATCGAGTTCATTCGTTGCAATCTTCTCCGCTTTGCTATCCAGCTGATGGGCATATTTATTCTGTAAAAGTCTACGGGTATTAATCAGATTATTGCATTGCATCACCAGCCGCCGCATATTAAACGGCTTCACCACATAAATATCCGCTCCAATTCTCAATCCTTCCAACTCACGTTCGGGTGCACTAAGGGCAGTCAGAAGAACGACGGGGATATGACAGGTTTCAATATTGTTCTTAATTTTGGCACACAATTCCGTTCCGGGCATTCCGGGCATCATAATATCCGAAATAACCAGATCAGGTTGCATCATCTTTACTTTCTCATACCCTTCCTCACCATCACTTGCTGTTTCAACCATGTACAATGGAGAAAAGATATCTACAAGGATATTTCTGATTTCTTCATTATCATCGATAACCAACAGCTTGCAGTCAGTAGTCCCACTCTCACTTTGAGCCGTCTGTACCTCCTTAACCAACAGTTCTTTATCTTCCGAATAATAAATATATTCCTTATCCTGCTCCGGTTCAATCCGGGAAACAGAAGAATCAAAGTGAGCATCTCCTTTCTTCAGAGTGACCTTAAAGCATGAACCTTTCCCCAACTGACTTTCTACAGTTATATCTCCCTGATGAGCTTTCACAATCCCCTGACTTAAAGCCAGCCCGATACCCGTTCCTCCATACTGTCCGATATTCTCGGCCTGATAGAACCGCTCGAATATCTTCACGTAATCTTCCTCGGATATTCCTGCCCCATTGTCTGAAACGGAAAACATACATTCATCCGCTCCATCAGCCAATTCCATACTGATACTTCCACCGTCTGAAGTATATTTAAAAGCATTCGACAGCAGGTTATTAACCACTTTCTGCAATTGCATACGATCTCCCCACACGAGGCATTGCTCACAGTCAGCATGCAAAACAAACGAAATATTCCTGTTAGCTGCCAATTCTTTGAACAATACATAATGCTCTTTGAGTAAAGAATATAAATCAAATTGAGAAACTTTCAATTTCAAAAGTCCCTGCTCCTGTTTCCGGAAATCAAGCAACTCCGTTATCAATGATTTCAGGTTACCAGCATTTTTATGTATATTCAGTAATTTCGAATAAGCATACGTAGACAACTTACCGGAATTCAACAACAGATCAACCTGCCCCAGGATAAGGGTAATAGGGGTTCTGATTTCGTGTGAGATATTAGTGAAGAAACGCAGTTTGGATTGGTTCATTTCTTCAATGTATTGTTTCTCACGAAGTTCAAAATCCAACGAGGTTTTCAAGAACAGCCGAATTCTATATTCTCTCACCACAAAGAATAGAATCGTCAGAATCACACACACATAAATTGTATAGGCCCACCAGGTGGCATAAAAAGGTGGTGTGATCGTTATATGAAGAGATCTGATTACTTCCGGAAAGTTCTTCAATCTGATCTCAAAAACATAATCGCCCGGAGATATATTTGTATAAGTAATATCATTCCCCAAACGATTCTCACTCCATTCGTCATTAGAACCTATCAACCGGTATTCTACCTCACCACCGCCAATATGCAGAAAGTTATCTGTCGAGAAACCGATAGAAAACACATTCTGCAAATAATTCAATTTAATCCGGTCGGTATAGGCAAAGGACTTATTTAGGATGCCGGTTTGATCGCCTGTGGTAATCTCTTTATTATTGACATACAAATGCGCCAACTCCAAATCATATATTTTCGGAGGATAGGACAAGCTACTTTCACGAATGGCAACCAGTCCGGTAGCCCCTCCCATATAAATATCATGATTGCGGGATACATGCATGGATTTCCTATTAACAAGAGTCAGCGGAAACCCTGTTTTAGAATTGAAGTTTATCACTTTCCCGTCTTTCTGTTCTAACACAGACAATCCATGTCCGGTACCAATCAATAAATTCCCAGAAGGAGTTTCGCCCAACACTCTGATATTTTCTCCCGACAATACGCTTTCAGGAGTATGCAAACGAAACAAACGCTCTTTCTTATCCAACAAGAAAAGCCCGTTGCCATGTGTTCCGACCCAAATGTTTCCCTTTCGATCTTCATAGATGACATTGACCAGCTCTTTTTGAGATCTGACCTGCTTCTTCAGACTTATCCTATACGTTTCAAACCGCCCTTCATCAATCACATAAGCTACACAACCATCATCGGAAGCAAACCATAGCCGATTTTTCGAATCAAGCAACAAAGTGTTATAATTATGTGTAAACAACTCCTTTTGATGAAACAACACTTCAGTTTTTAAGGTCTGTTTATCCAGACTAACAACTGCAGATGTTGTACCTACATACAATTTACGAGGAGTGTCGGCCAAGGCAAACAGAGCTTCTCCTGCACTTTCCTCTCCGAGCGGTTCGAGGTCATATATATCATTCCGATAGTTATCAAGATGAAAACAGTTGACCTTGTTTGTAAAGTCAGCGGCAATCCACAAGCAGTTATTAGCCTCATCAAAAACGACATCTTTCAGATAATCCGTACTAAAATGATATCCGGTATGCGCATTAAAATGCTTGAATATTCCTTGTTCCGGTTGATATAAATCCAGTCCTCCACCTTCTGTGCAAATCCATATATTCCCGGATTTATCTTCTGCCATAGCACCCACCACCGGAAAAGACAATCCGGTATCCGAAGCATGATAATGTACAAAATGTTGATATTCCGGTGAGAAGAAATTCACGCCGCCCCAATAGGTCCCCACCCAGACAGTTCCTTGTTTGTCCGTATAAAGAGAAGTCACCGAACGATTGGACATAGCCCCCACCCGGTTAGGATCCGCCTGATAATGAAATATTTTCCCGGTAGCCACCTCAATCTTACTCAATCCGCTTCTGTAACCTACCCATATATTCCCTTCCAAATCCTGACATAACGCTCTTGCCATATCATCCCGGACCGTGTAAACACTCTTGTCGTTATAATCATAATGATGTATGACTGCACCTTGAGGTGAAAAACAGAAAACACCATGATCCTGCGAACCGATCCAAATATTCTGATCGTTACTTTTTATCAGTTTCATCACCTTGATTCCGGGCAAATAAAGCGACATCGATCCACAAGTATCCACACGCATCACTCCGCCATCCTTCAAAGCAATCCAAAGATTTCCTTCCGAACCTTCTACCATTGTCGGCCCGGTGTCCGGCAAATGTACCTCCGCATACATGGGTTTCACGGAACGGGTATTCTTATCATATAAGAAGAGTTTTCCTCCTTCTGCAATCCACACCCCCAACTTTCCTTTGGCAAGAGTGGAAGGAGAAGACACCGGAAGAATATAATATTTCTCCGTTTCAAGGTCGAACTGGAAAAGTCCGGTAGAAGTTAAGAGAAAAAGACTCCCCTGACCGTCCTCCACCATCTGGGTGACATATAGATTACCATAACTGATGGAATCGTTATGAAAATGATTAAAGACTTTGATATGATTGCCATCGAAACAATTCAGACCATCTAGTGTAGCAATCCATATACGCGACTTCTCATCCTGGCAAATATCGCTCACCGTTATTTGCGACAATCCATCCTCTACACCCAATGTTCTGAACTTATATTCCTGTGATTGAAGAGGAGATATAAATCCTAAAAGAGATAACAGAATAAGAAAATGGATCTTAGATAGTTTTTGTCCGCGCATATCAAGAATGATGGTTTATAGCACATTATCTTCGCCACAAAAGTAACTGTTTTTATGATATTCCCAAAATCAGAGCCAAATAACTAATAGATATGGACTTCATCCTATTCATTCCTCCCGCCCGAACGAACGATACTCCAACGGAGTCAGTCCCGTACGTTTCTTGAAGAAAGAGAAAAAATATTCGGTTGACTGGAAACCTAGAAAAAAAGAAATCTCTTTTACTGACTGGGAAGTTCCCACCAGCATTTGTTTAGCTTTACGAAGTTTCAATTCCTGGAAATATTTAGCCGGAGCATAACCTGTATACTCCTTAAAAACACGTCGAAACCATGAATAACTAATATTGAGTCGCATAGCCAACTCTTCCGGGTCCACATTGCCGGAAACATTTTCATTCATAATGATTTTTGCCTGTTCGATCTTCTGATCCACATCACTCATCTCGAAAACCTTATTCTTGGAGACGGAAAGAATCATCCCTATCATGTGGAGCACAATCCCGGAAAGATATTGTTGCGCGGAAATCTTATCCGCTTCGGCTACGGCAAGAGCACGGGAGAATAATGAGACTAACTCTTCATTAAGACCTATTTCCAGTATTTGCTGTTCCTGCGACAAAAAAGCATCATCAACAATGGCGTCTATCATAGGCCCCTCGAAACCGATATAATATTCCGTCCAACCAGTCTGCCGCAACGGGCGATAAGTATGCCATTGTCCGGGAAACAATACCATCAGCCGACCTTTACAAACTTGCTTTTCAGAGGTAGAATCAGATGAAAACAAACCACGCCCCTTGGTGATATATACCAATTGATACTCACGAAGCACTCTTCCTTTTTCTGCATTAAAGAAGTAACCGGAAGGATGCTCTTTCAACGGATAAGGTGAATCAGGAGGAATGGATTGATAGCCGACGGTATTTACCCATAGCCCGAATTTACGGTCCATATCATTTACAATCAGATATTTAAATTCTAATCCTAAACTATTATCCTCGATCATACCAGTGTATTTTCATGCAATTGAGTTGGACAAAAATAGACATTATTTTCAGAAAAACACCACAGATTACACAGATTTACACAGATTATTTTCTAATCGGAAGCCGATATTTAAGAATTAAATCTGTGCAAATCTGTGTAATCTGTGGTGAAAAGAACTTCCGCAAAAACTAACTTTAGAAAGCTTTGCGATATAGAGCTTCGATATCTGCTACCGAAGTAGGACGAGGATTACCGCCTGTACAAACATCATTGAAAGCAGCTACAGCCAGTGCAGGAATATCTTCTTCCTTCACATTGATTTCATGTAATTTTTGCGGTATATTGATACTGGCAGAAAGTGCTTTCACTGCCTCAACAGCCGCTTTTACTCCCTCGGCTTCACTCATTCCGGTAGTGTCCACTCCCATTGCTTTCGCAATATGGATATATTTCGGAGCTGCCGGAGATTCAGCATTGTATTCCATCACATACGGCAACAATAAGGCATTAGCTACCCCATGAGGAGTATCATAGAACGCACCTAACGGATGAGCCATTGAATGAACTATTCCTAAACCGACATTCGAGAATCCCATACCGGCAATATATTGTGCTTGTGACATAGCTTCGCGGGCTACCACATCTTTACCATTATCCACAGCTGCTTTCAAGTTTTGAGCAATCATTTCAATGGCTTTCAATTCGAACATATCGCTCATTACCCAGGCACCCGGAGTGATATAACTTTCGATGGCATGAGTTAAAGCATCCATACCGGTAGCTGCAGTCAATCCTTTGGGCATTGAGTACATCAGTTCAGGGTCTACGATAGCTACGGCAGGAATGTCGTTCGGGTCTACACAAACCATTTTCTTGCGGGCATCTTCATCAATAATCACATAATTGATCGTTACCTCGGCAGCTGTTCCGGCAGTAGTAGGCAGCGCAAAAGTAGGCACCGCTTTGTGTTTGGTATCGGCTACCCCTTCCAGAGATTTCACGTCTGCAAAATCCGGATTGTTCACAACAATACCGATTCCTTTGGCAGTATCGATGGAAGAACCGCCGCCCAAAGCAACGATAAAATCGGCTCCGGAAGCTTTGTATGCCGCCACACCGTTTTGTACATTTGCAATC
Organism: Bacteroides caecimuris; assembly: GCA_948742525.1. Lineage (GTDB taxonomy): Bacteria > Bacteroidota > Bacteroidia > Bacteroidales > Bacteroidaceae > Bacteroides > Bacteroides caecimuris_A. The sequence continues at coordinate 51,545 of CAPYSS010000015.1, forward strand.
GTAGGGTTCGCTTTTACATCACTATAAAGTTCGTAAGGAATCTGATTTTCATCAAATACTTTAATGATTTCGGCAGCCACACCAAACTTGATAAGATCTTTATCCGTTACAAAAAAGGCTTTCTTAAAGCCACGTCTGGCTGCTTCCACAGCAATGACACTACGGCATCCGGCACCGAAGTACGAAGTTTCGTTTAAAATAATGCGATTCATGGTTATCTATTTGTTTAAAAGGTTAACCGCAGCACCTTCCAGGGTAGAAAATGCCACGGTTTCTAAAGTAATTAAAATCAATGACTAGTATAAATCTTATTTAGGAAGATTGAAAGCTACTGACATTTCTTTCATCTGTTCCTGACCCATACCATCCGGTTCGAAGCCCATATTTTTAGCTGCGATATAAATCAGAGCCGACTTATTGAGTACATCAATCTGATCGAATGCCTGCATCGCATCGCAATCCACTGCAAATACGCCATGTTTCTCCCACATCACCACATCGTAATCCTGCAATTCTTTGATGGTAGCTTCAGCCAATTCCACCGAGCTAGGTAATTTATAAGGAATGATACCCAAACCACGCGGGCAGAATGCCTTTGTTTCAGGAATCATACTCCACAACAGATTGGTAGCCACATCTTTTTCCAGAAATTTCGGACAATGTGTCATGGCAATCAGTTCAATCGGGTGTGTGTGTACAGATGCTTTATAAGGAGAGTTTTTGCTCAACAGGTCATTGTGTACGCTCAAGTGAGAAGGCAATTCCGATGTCGGGGCTACGGCTTCATCCGCAATAATCACATAGCTGGCACAGTCATCCAGAATACGGATTACCGAACCATTTTCCATCGGCCAGCGGGCTAAATCACGCATGCGTTTATTAGTTCCCTTGCAGTAAAAATAGCAGCCTTTCAGATAAGGAAGAGTCACACCGATAGATTTTACTTCGCTGATCGGCTTCATCTGACGAATTTCATCGTCTACAAACTCTGTGATATTAACAGTGATATTACCACCATTACGTTCAGCCCATCCTTTCTGCCACAAGTATCCGGCAACTTCTGCTACCTTGTTTACTTCTTTGGCAAGTGCCGGACGATTCTCTAAAATTGATTTCATTATATTATGTATTTTGGTTCACCACAGATTACACAGATTAACACAGATAAAATTCTTTATTAAAATAATCTGTGTTAATCTGTGTAATCTGTGGTGAAATATTAAAATAAATTTGGGAACACTAAAGAGAAGACAAGGACGATCAGACCAGCTATCAGCACAGTTATGGTCTTGTTTGACACCCCTTTCCATTCTTTCAGAATTATTCCCCAAACATTACTAAAGGTTACGTTCAATGCCATTAGAATACACCAGGAGAAAGCCAGTAACACCGGGCTTTCGGTGAGGAAGCTCTTACCCATTTCCAATCCGAAAAACTGCATATACCATAGTACACCAGCCAACGCACAGAACACTAGATTATTGCCCCACACTTTTCCTTTAGCATAGTCCCCCATCGATTTATTAGCTACATTCTGTTGCAAACAGTAAGCTGCATTTGTCAGGAAGCCTCCAAGCGTAACCAGAAAGATAACAGGAAGACCGGCATAAAGTCCTTCCACTCCACCAGCCAAAGCGGCTTCTTTGATAGGTGTTCCCGCATCCAGTCCCAAAGCAAAGCAGGCACTCATGATACCAGCCAAAAGTGCAACCAGTAACCCTTTTGTCAATGCAAAGTCTTTTACGGCAGCACGTTTTTCTTCTTCACTCATGTTTTGCGCACGCAAGCTACCGGCATACCCGATAATAGCAATACCTGCCAACGTGATGCAAACACCCAACAAAAGAATCAGCCCGTTACCTTCAAACAAGTTTGTACCGGCAAAAAGAGCCGGAAGAAGGGTACCGAAACCGGCACAAGTACCCAGTGAGATACTCTGTCCGAGCGCAACACCCAAATAGCGCATGGAAAGTCCGAAAGTCAACCCTCCTACTCCCCACAATATACCATAAAAGATGCTCATTCCAGCACCTCCTGCTCCCCACAAGTCGAACAAACTGCTCTCTTGGGGTACACCCAGTAGTGAACCCAGGAACGGGAACACTAACCAGGCAAATACACCTTGTATTAACCAGAAGCTTTCCCAGCTCCATTCTTTTACCTTTTTGATAGGTACATAAGAACTGGACTGGCAAAAGCTACCGATGGCTATAATCAATAAGCCGATTAAGATTTCCATAACTTATCGTTTAGAAGTTACTTCGGCTTCGTACTTTTCAATTTCTGCGATGAAATCTTCACCAACAGGAACATTGTTCTTCAAGCAGAACATATCCCAAACTGCATTCCAAGGCAACGCTTTTTCTTCTTCGAGCAGAGCCAGACGTTGGAATCCCTGTCCGTTTGCTTCGTATTCACGCAACTTGGCAATCGGTTCGAGCAGAGCACGAGTCATACATTTCTGTGCAGCACGGCTACCGATTACGTATGCACCAATACGGTTGATAGATGCATCGAAGTAGTCAAGACCATAATGTACACGGTCCAAAGCACCGCAGCGAACGATTTCGCTGAACAGTTCCATTGTCGGATCATCCATGATAGTAACATGGTCTGAATCCCAACGAACCGGACGGCTCACGTGCAACATCAATTCAGGCACATAAAGCAACAGTGAAGATACTTTATCAGCTACACTTTCTGTCGGATGGAAGTGACCGGTATCCAGCGTAATCATCTTGTTACGAGAAGCACCATAACCAATATAAAAGTCGTTAGAACCCACTGTATAGCTTTCCAGACCGATACCGAACACCTTAGATTCGATACAATCCTTCATATTCTTATATTCGGTAGCGAAGATCTGATCCAAAGAATCTTTCAGCAATGCACGATACTTCATCCGATTTACCGTAATATCCTTGCTTCCGTCATGTACCCAAAGATTCATGATACACGGATCCCCTTGTGCCTTACCCATTTCTTCCGCAATGGCACGACAGCGTTTAGTATGTTCAATCCAGAACTGACGGATGCCTTCATCAGGATTAGAAAGAGACAAGTCACCTGATTTCGGATGAGAGAAAGAGGTAGAGTTGAAATCAAGCTTCATGTTATGTTCTTTACCCCATTCAATCCAGCTCTTGAAATGTTCCGGTTCTACCTGGTCACGGTCTACCACCTTACCCTGGAAATCTCCATAGATTTCGTGCAAGTTCAGACGATGAGTACCCGGAATATAAGAAGCAGCTTTCAAAATGTCAGCACGCAATTCGTCAATATTACGAGCTTTGCCCGGATAATTACCGGTTGCCTGAATACCTCCGGTCAATGAACCGGCCTGTACTTCAAATCCTGCAACGTCGTCAGCCTGCCAGCAGTGGAGTGACAGATGGAAATCCTGCATCGTTTTCAATACTTGTTCGGTGTCCACACCTACTGCTGCATAACGTTCCACAGCAATCTCATACGCTTTCTGAATCAGTTCTTCTTTTTTCATGATATTCTATTAGTTTAAATAAATGATTATTCTGTCGGTTGTTCAATGCATTATCGAACGCAATTCTTAAAATGGATATAAGCCGCATCCCAAGCTTCCGTATCTTGCGGCTGATAAGTTTTCAACGGGATAGAGCGGTTGATTAACTGGCGCATACCGGCAACATCCGTTGCTTCACCTGCTGCCATTGCCTGAATCATCACATTACCGATAGCTGTCGCTTCGGACGGACCAGCTATAACAGGAATTCCTATCGCATTAGCTGTAAACTGGTTCAGCAAATCATTCCGGCTACCGCCGCCAATTACGTGCAATGTATCAATCGGACGGGGAGAAAGCGAACGTAAATTCTCCAATACCTGACGATAACGCAAAGCCAGACTTTCAAAAATACAACGCACCACTTGTCCACGTTTCTCGGGAACTGCTTGTCCGGTAACCCGGCAATATTCAGCAATGTTTTTTTCCATATCCGCAGGATTCGCGAAACAATCATCATCCGGATTAATCAGACTACGGAACGGCTCGCAAGCATCCGCCTCACTGATTAATTCAGGATAGCTTGTATCTCCCCAATTCAGACGACAACGTTCCAACAACCACATTCCACAGATATTCTTCAACAGACGGATGGTTCCTTCCACCCCACCTTCATTGGTAAAGTTCAACGCTTCTGTTTCGGCATTAATCACCGGAGCATCTGTTTCAACTCCCATCAACGACCAAGTCCCACTGCTCAAATAAGCAAAGTTGCGATCCAATGCCGGAACGGCAGCAACAGCAGAACCGGTATCATGGCCGGCTACTGCAATTACAGGAATTGCCCCCAGTCCGGTTATCTTTTGCACTTCTTCCGTCAATACTCCCACCTTTTCACCCGGAAATACAAAACGTCCGAAATTCTTTTCACTCAAACCTACTGCTTTCAGCAACTCCGGTTCCAAACGACGTGTTTGAGCATTTACCAGCTGCGCTGTCGAAGCAATTGTATATTCCGTCACCATCTCTCCGGTCAGCATATAACTTAATGCATCCGGCATAAACAGAATTTTATCTGCCGCCTCCAATGCGCTGTCGTGATTGCGACGTAAAGTATCTAATTGAAAAAGTGAATTAAAATTCATAATCTGAATACCCGTTTTGCCATAGACTTCACTACGCGAAATACGGGAGAAAAGAGCTTCCGGTGCTCCTACCGTATGAGGATCACGGTACGCGTATGGCTGACGAAGCAGGTTACCGTCTTTTCCGACGCATACAAAATCCACTCCCCAGGTATCAATACCAATAGAAGCAATGGATTCGCCACGATGAGCCACCAACTTCAATCCGTCAATAATATGACGATATAATGCATAAATATCCCAATAGAAATGTCCACCTACTTCAATCAGGTGGTTAGGAAAACGATTAATCTCTTCCAGATTTAATCCGCCTTCGATGAAAGTTCCTAAGATTGTACGGCCGCTCGTTGCGCCCAGGTCGACTGCAAAAAAGTTTTGTTTCATGGTATTCTGTCTATATATTTAAGGTATCCATTTACCTACATGGCAAAGATAGGCGATTCCCTCCTCCCTTTCCTTATGTATTTTGATTGAAAGGGTATACATTTTGACACAAAACAAAAAAGCAGGCTCTCACCGTTTAGCATATTTTTCACTTTTATGCAAAAAAACTTTGGTTTTATGCATCTTTTCTCCGAAATAATGCATACTTTTGCGCCATTCTTAGAATAATTATACAATGAAGAAGAAAGCAAATCGGTTAGACGCCATCAAAATGATTATCTCAAGCAAGGAAGTCGGTTCGCAGGAAGAACTGCTGCAAGAGCTGAACCGCGAAGGCTTCGAACTGACACAGGCCACCCTCTCCCGCGACTTGAAACAATTGAAAGTAGCCAAGGCTGCCAGTATGAACGGAAAGTACGTATATGTACTGCCGAACAACATAATGTATAAACGTTCTACCGACCAGAGTGCCGGTGAAATGTTACGTAACAACGGATTTATCTCTTTACAGTTTTCCGGTAACATTGCCGTTATCCGCACCCGTCCCGGTTATGCGAGTAGCATGGCGTATGACATCGACAACAATGAATTCAGTGAAATTCTGGGAACCATTGCCGGTGACGATACAATCATGTTGGTGTTACGTGAAGGAGTTGCCATCAGCAAAATACGTCAGCTTCTGTCACTCATCATTCCCAATATCGAATAATTATACCTATTATTATATAATAAAGAAATGGACACTCAACAAATAGATGTTATGGTAGCCGACGCCTCACATGAGGTTTACGTTGACACTATTTTGGAAACTATCAGAAATGCTGCCGCCGTACGAGGAACAGGAATTGCGGAACGTACACACGAATACGTAGCAACAAAAATGAAAGAAGGTAAGGCGATTATTGCTCTTTGTGGCGATACTTTTGCCGGGTTCACCTACATCGAATCATGGGGAAACAAGCAGTACGTGGCTACTTCCGGTCTGATCGTTCATCCCGATTTCCGTGGATTAGGACTGGCAAAACGCATTAAACAAGCTTCTTTCCAACTGGCACGTCTCCGATGGCCGAAAGCAAAAATATTCAGTCTGACCTCCGGAGCCGCTGTCATGAAAATGAACACCGAACTGGGTTATGTGCCTGTCACCTTCAACGAACTGACAGACGACGAAGCTTTCTGGAAAGGATGCGAAGGATGTATCAACCATGATATTCTGGTAGCGAAAAACCGCAAGTTCTGCATCTGCACAGCCATGCTGTACGATCCGACAGAGCCGCGGAACATCAAAAAAGAACAAGAAAGAAATAACATTTAAAAGATACAGCACTATGGAAGAAAAGAAGAAAAAAGTAGTGGTGGCATTCAGCGGCGGACTGGACACATCGTTCACCGTCATGTACCTCGCCAAAGAAAAAGGTTACGAAGTATATGCAGCTTGTGCCAATACGGGTGGTTTCAGCGAAGAACAACTGAAAACAAACGAAGAAAATGCTTATAAACTGGGAGCAGTGAAATACGTGACACTGGACGTTACCCAGGAATACTACGAAAAGAGCCTGAAATACATGGTTTTCGGAAATGTGCTGCGTAACGGTACTTATCCTATTTCTGTTAGTTCCGAACGTATTTTCCAGGCATTGGCTATCGCACGCTATGCCAACGAAATCGGTGCGGATGCCATCGCACACGGTTCTACCGGAGCAGGTAACGACCAGATCCGTTTCGATATGACTTTCCTCGTACTGGCTCCCAATGTAGAAATCATCACATTGACCCGTGACATGGCATTGAGCCGTCAGGAAGAAATTGATTATCTGAACAAACATGGTTTCAGCGCGGACTTCACCAAACTGAAATACTCTTATAATGTAGGTTTGTGGGGTACTTCTATCTGTGGTGGCGAAATCCTCGACTCTGCGCAAGGACTCCCGGAAACAGCCTACCTCAAACATGTTGAAAAAGAAGGCAGCGAACAGCTTCGCCTGACTTTCGAAAAAGGGGAACTGAAAGCTGTCAACGACGAGAAGTTTGACGACCCGATCAAAGCCATCCAAAAAGTGGAAGAGATTGGTGCAGCATACGGTATCGGCCGTGATATGCATGTGGGTGATACAATTATCGGTATCAAAGGCCGTGTAGGATTCGAAGCAGCAGCCCCGATGTTGATTATCGGCGCCCATCGCTTCCTTGAGAAATATACATTGAGCAAATGGCAACAATACTGGAAAGACCAGGTAGCCAATTGGTACGGTATGTTCCTCCACGAAAGCCAATACCTCGAACCGGTGATGCGTGACATCGAAGCGATGTTGCAGGAAAGCCAGCGTAACGTAAACGGTACGGCTATCCTCGAGCTTCGCCCTCTCTCCTTCTCTACCGTAGGTGTAGAATCGGAAGATGATCTGGTGAAGACTAAATTCGGAGAATACGGTGAAATGCAGAAAGGCTGGACAGCCGAAGACGCCAAAGGCTTTATCAAAGTCACCTCTACTCCGCTACGTGTTTACTATAATAACCACAAAGACGAAGAGATATGATTAAAGCAGGAATCATTGGTGGCGCAGGATATACAGCAGGCGAATTAATCCGTCTGCTGCTCAACCATCCGGAAACTGAAATCGTATTTATCAACAGCAGCAGTAATGCCGGAAACAGAGTTACCGACGTACACGAAGGCTTGTATGGAGAAACAGATCTAAGATTCACCGACCAGTTACCTCTGGACGAAATCGATGTTCTCTTTTTCTGCACTGCCCACGGCGACACAAAGAAATTCATGGAAAGTCACAACATACCGGAAGACCTGAAGATTATCGACCTCTCGATGGACTACCGTATTATGAGCGACGACCACGACTTTATCTACGGTCTGCCGGAACTGAACCGCCGCGCTACTTGTACGGCAAAGCACGTAGCCAATCCCGGCTGTTTTGCAACCTGCATCCAGCTCGGTTTGCTTCCGCTTGCCAAGAATCTGATGCTGACGGATGATGTAATGGTAAATGCCATTACAGGAAGTACGGGAGCCGGAGTGAAACCGGGTGCTACCAGTCATTTTAGTTGGAGAAATAACAATATGAGTGTGTACAAAGCATTCGATCATCAACACGTTCCGGAAATCAAGCAATCACTGAAACAACTGCAAAACAGTTTCGATGCGGAGATCGACTTCATTCCATACCGTGGAAATTTCGCTCGTGGTATCTTTGCAACGCTGGTAGTCAAAACCAAAGTAGCGCTGGAAGAAATCGTTCGTATGTATGAGGAATATTATGCAAAAGACTCCTTTGTACACATCGTAGACAAGAATATTGACTTGAAACAAGTCGTTAATACTAATAAGTGCCTGATACATTTGGAGAAACACGGTGACAAACTATTGATTATCTCTTGTATCGACAATTTGCTGAAAGGCGCCAGCGGACAAGCGGTTCATAACATGAACCTGATGTTCAATCTGGAAGAAACCGTAGGACTACGTTTGAAGCCTTCAGCTTTTTAAAAACAAAGAATTATGAAATTATTCGACGTATATCCTTTATATAACATCAACATTGTCAAGGGTGACGGTTGCAAAGTATGGGATGAGAACGGAACAGAATATCTGGATCTCTACGGAGGTCATGCCGTTATCTCTATCGGACATGCACATCCTCACTATACAGCAATGATCAGTAACCAGGTGGCTAAACTTGGTTTCTACTCAAACTCTGTCATCAACAAGCTCCAACAAGAAGTAGCCGAACGACTGGGCAAGATTTCCGGTTACGAAGACTACAGCCTGTTCCTGATTAATAGTGGAGCCGAAGCGAACGAAAACGCTTTGAAGCTGGCTTCCTTCTATAACGGACGTACCAAAATCGTATCTTTCAATAAGGCGTTTCACGGACGGACGTCTCTGGCGGTAGAAGCGACTCACAATCCTTCCATTATCGCCCCTATCAACAATAACGGTCATGTCACCTATCTCCCGCTCAACGATATGGAAGCGATGAAACAGGAACTGTCTAAAGGAGACACATGCGCTGTTATCATTGAAGGAATACAAGGGGTAGGCGGTATCAAGGTACCGACCACCGAATTTATGCAGGAACTCCGCAGAGCTTGCAGCGAAACAGGAACGATCCTGATTCTCGATGAAATTCAGAGCGGATACGGACGTAGCGGTAAATTCTTCGCCCATCAATATAATGACATCAAGCCGGACATCATCACTGTAGCCAAAGGTATCGGCAACGGTTTCCCGATGGCAGGTGTCCTGATCAGCCCGATGTTTAAACCGGTATATGGTCAATTGGGAACTACCTTTGGTGGAAACCATCTGGCATGTTCGGCAGCTCTCGCTGTGATGGACGTCATTGAGCAAGAAAATCTGATAGAAAACGCGAAGGTAGTAGGTAACTACTTACTGGAAGAACTGAAGAAATTCCCGCAAATAAAAGAAGTACGCGGACGCGGACTCATGATCGGACTCGAATTCGAAGAACCCATCAAAGAACTACGCAGCCGCCTCATCTATGACGAGCATGTATTTACCGGAGCAAGCGGTACGAATGTACTTCGCCTGTTACCTCCTCTCTGTCTTAGTATGGAGGAAGCAGAAGACTTCCTTGCCCGGTTCAAGAAAGTACTCTAATCGCTCATTTGATTAATAAACAGCCAACGATAAAAGCAGCCTTTATTAGAAATTTATTTCTTATTCCGGCTGCTTTTTGTTTTTTCGTAATTAACTGTTACCTTTGCCTTTAACAACTCATTAAAAATAAGCGTATATGAAAATAGCCATTATCGGTGCAGGAAACATGGGCGGTTCAATAGCCCGTGGCCTGGCAAAAGGAAGTCTGATAGACGATTCGGACATCATTGTGTCCAATCCGAGTGCCGGAAAACTAGAGAAACTGAAAAAGGAATTTCCGGGTATCTCTGTCACCAACAATAACGCGGAAGCTGCCACAGGTGCAGATATTGTCATCCTTGCTGTCAAACCGTGGTTTATAGAACCGGTGATGCGCGAATTGAAACTGAAAAGCAAACAGATACTCATCTCCGTAGCTGCCGGCATCAGTTTTGAAGAACTGGCTCATTACGTCGTAGCACCGGAAATGGCCATGTTCCGCCTGATTCCGAACACCGCTATCAGCGAACTGGAAAGCATGACGCTTGTTGCCGCCCGCAATACGAACGATGAACAAGACAAATTCATCCTCCGGTTGTTCAGCGAGATGGGAACCGTGATGCTTATTCCCGAAGATAAAATAGCGGCAGCCACTGCATTGGCCTCCTGCGGCATCGCTTACGTATTGAAATACGTTCAGGCAGCTATGCAAGCCGGAATCGAAATGGGACTTCGCCCCAAAGATGCCATGCAGATGATAGCACAATCCTTAAAAGGAGCAGCCGCACTGATTCAGAACAATGACACCCACCCCAGCGTAGAAATCGACAAGGTTACCACTCCGGGCGGAATCACAATCAAGGGGATCAATGAACTGGAGCACAACGGATTCACCTCCGCTATCATCAAAGCCATGAAAGCCTCCAAATAATACCATAGAATTATTAATCATAAAAATACGAACCACTTGTATGAATGAACAAATTAAACAAATCGCAGAACGCCTCCGCGGATTACGTGAAGTACTGGAACTGACCGCAGAGGATATCGCCCGCGACAGCGACATCTCTGCCGAAGAATACCGACTTGCAGAAACCGGAAACTACGATATCTCTGTCAGCATGTTACAAAAAATAGCCCGCACGTATAATATAGCTCTCGACGCCCTGATGTTTGGCGAAGAACCTAAAATGAGCAGCTACTTCGTGACCCGTGCCGGCAAAGGAGTCAGCATCGAACGTACCAAAGCTTATAAATACCAATCACTGGCTTCAGGATTCATGAACCGTACTGCCGATCCGTTCATCGTCACTGTTGAACCGAAAGCAAACGACGAACCCATCCATTATAACCGACATACCGGACAAGAATTCAACCTTGTCATCGAAGGACGTATGCTTATCAACATCGAAGGCAAAGAAATCATCCTCAACCAAGGCGACAGTATCTATTTTAACTCTAAACTTCCACATGGCATGAAAGCGCTCGATGGCAAAACAGTACGTTTTCTGGCAGTAATTATGTAATAACATCATGGTAGAAAAATTTTTATCACAGACCTCTTTCAGTTCACAAGAGGATTTTATCAAAAACTTGAAAATAAACGTCCCGGAGAATTTCAACTTCGGCTATGACGTAGTAGACGCCTGGGCTGCCGAACAACCTGACAAGAACGCTTTACTTTGGACAAATGACAAAGGCGAAAGTCGCCAATTCTCATTTGCCGACATGAAACGATCTACGGACATGACCGCTTCTTACTTCCAGAGCCTGGGTATCGGCCGTGGCGACATGGTGATGCTGATTCTGAAACGCCGTTATGAGTTCTGGTATAGCACCATCGCTCTTCACAAACTGGGAGCAACCGTTATTCCGGCTACTCACCTGCTGACAAAGAAGGATATTATCTATCGCTGCAACGCTGCCGACATCAAAATGATTGTAGCTGCCGGCGAAGGAATCATCCTGCAACATATCAAAGAGGCTCTTCCCGAATGTCCCACGGTTGAAAAGTTAGTCAGTGTCGGTCCGGAAATCCCGGAAGGCTTCGAAGATTTCCATCAGGGTATCGAAAATGCTGCTCCGTTTGTACGTCCGCGCCATGCGAATACTAATGATGACATCTCTCTGATGTATTTTACTTCCGGCACTACCGGTGAACCTAAGATGGTGGCACATGACTTTACTTATCCGTTAGGTCATATCGTTACCGGTAGTTTTTGGCACAACCTGGACGAGAACAGTCTTCACCTCACCATTGCCGATACCGGCTGGGGAAAAGCGGTATGGGGAAAACTCTACGGACAGTGGATTGCCGGAGCCAATATCTTCGTCTACGACCACGAGAAGTTTACCCCGGCAGCTATTCTGGAAAAAATCCAGGAATATCATGTCACTTCTCTCTGTGCGCCTCCTACCATCTTCCGATTCTTGATTCACGAAGACCTGACAAAGTTCGACTTGTCTTCACTAAAATACTGCACCATTGCCGGAGAAGCATTGAACCCTGCCGTATTTGAAACTTTCAAGAAGCTGACGGGTATCAAACTGATGGAAGGTTTCGGACAAACAGAAACAACTCTTACCATCGCCACCATGCCTTGGATGGAACCGAAACCGGGAAGCATGGGGCTGCCGAATCCTCAATATGATGTGGACTTGATCGACCATGAAGGTCGCTCTGTTGAAGCGGGTGAACAAGGACAAATTGTAATCCGCACCAGCAAAGGTAAACCTCTCGGACTTTTCAAAGAATACTACCGGGATGCGGAACGCACTCACGAAGCTTGGCACGATGGTATTTATTACACCGGCGATGTTGCTTGGAAAGACGAGGATGGCTACCTTTGGTTCGTTGGTCGCGCAGACGACGTTATCAAGAGCTCCGGTTACCGCATCGGTCCATTCGAAGTGGAAAGTGCGTTGATGATTCATCCGGCTGTTGTGGAATGTGCTATTACCGGAGTACCCGACGAGATTCGCGGCCAGGTAGTAAAAGCTACGATTGTTCTATCCAAAGACTATAAAGCACGTGCTGGAGAGGAACTAATTAAGGAATTGCAGAACCATGTGAAGAAAGTGACTGCTCCTTATAAATATCCGCGTGTCATCGAGTTCGTAGAAGAGCTTCCTAAGACAATCAGCGGTAAGATCCGCCGGGTGGAGATTCGCAACAACGATAAGAAGTAAATCACAAACAACACCTAATCAATAGAAGGACGATATTACAGATGATGTAATATCGTTCTTTTCATATCTGCCAAACAATAAATAGCCTATTAAACAAATAGGCTAGGAAAAACAACTATAATGGCAGGTATAGAGAAGGAAGCAAAAGTTAAACATACATATTTAAAAAGTCTGCCTTCTTCTTTCAGTTAGAACCTGTTTAAATTTTCCTCAATAATAATCTTATAGTGGCTATTTTAACCATTTCCTCTGCCGAATCGAATGTCAGCTCATAGTTTCGGCAGAGTCTTCTATTGTAATCCATCCATGAAAATGTTCTTTCTACAATCCATCTTTTTTGAATGGGTCTGAATCCTTGTTTCTTATATGCACTGATAACAACCTGAATGCTATAGCCGAACTTCTTTTTTATGTTATTGACAAGTTCTCCCCTGTAGCCTCCATCAGCAAGGATTACTTTCACCCCGGAGCACATGTCTTTAAGAACCCTCATCAATAAATAAGCCGCTTTACTGTCATGTATATTGGCTATGGTAACCATAACGGCAATACGAAAACCATTCTAGTCCACTATGACATGGCGTTTTATCCTTTTACCTTCTTGTTTCCATCGACACCGTTCAAGGAAGCGTTGTTACCCCATTTTACGCTTTGACTATCCATGATGCCAACACTTGGTTCCACGCGTTGGCCGCGCTTCACTCGTACCTGACCACGTAATTTTTCCAGTAACAAGTCAAAGTTCAATTGGGAAGCCCATTTGCGATAATAGTAATAGACCAACTGCCATCTGGGAAAGTCAAGGGGAAGCATATACCACTGACACCCTGTTTTGACTAAATAAAATATAGCATTCCAAATAAGCCGTAAATCATATTTTCACTTTCTGTCTTACAGATTCAACACTTTTGTTATATATTATATTGCCACTCGGTTTCCGTTAAATCAATCTGATACATTTTTTTTAAAGGTTGGTCGCTTCAAAGAAAGATACAATTGACCTGATACGGAAACTTCTTTAGAAAAAGATTTCAGGTTTTTTTAAACAGGCTCTAAAAGATTCCCAATTCGTGTGATTGGATTAAACCTACCAATCTTATTTAATGCATTCAATAATGAATTTTAATACAAATATTACAAACGTATCAAAACAGTATAACCTATCAACGTGAATGGAATCATCCAATAGCTAAAATTTTTATCTCTTGTAACAAACTATATGGTATAAAAAAATGAGATAAATACACAAGCAAAGGAGAAGAAGAATTTTATAAAGAAACGTATTATCTCAGGACCACCTAGACCTTTGAGATTTGGATTATAGCCTTCTCTAGGGTTGATTGTATAAAATTCATCATTTCATAGATTTTTTCTTTTATAGAATTTCATAGTTATTATAATGATATTTATTAATAATATCAGCAAGTTATGCCAATAGAATAATGACTCACTGACTTTTACAAGAAGAATAGTCAGTGAATCATTTCAAAACAATTATTTAAGATAGTGGATTATTCAGATTCATGCAAATAATGAATACAGGACAATGCTCGTTGTGATAATAAATGTTGCAATAATTCCTAAACATCCTGAATTTGAACTCATTTGTTCTGCTGACACAGCTCCGTCAGAAATGTTGCTTGAGCCGCTGAATCCACTTCCATATTGTAATGGAGGAACAGAAAGTCCTTGACTCTGGAAGAAATTGATACGTCTCTTTTCAATTTCATTGATAATTTCATCTTTTTTCCATACAACAATATCCATTTCGTATCCATTCTTGGTAAATATAGACATGTGTGTAAGTGCTTCCTTTTTGTATCCGACAACGTCTTGTATTCTAATATACCTTTTACCCATTGGACCAAAATTCAATGAATGAGGTTTGAATACAACTTCGTCTTTTGTAATCCAGAGATGACCTCCTTGAGCGTTCAAGGCAGATACTTGGTGATTTGCCTGATATTTCAACTCTGGTTCTACTTTTCGTAGAATAGGTGATGATGGTTGGCTTGTTTCTGTAGATGTTGAACTCCTAGAAACAACTGCAATAATTGAAGAGCAGTACTTACAAACAAATGCTTGAGCTTCTGTATCTAATTCTACAGGAGCACCGCAATTTGGACAATTTGAGTGTACATCAATGATTTCCATATAATAAATATTTAATTATGAAAGTTTCTATACTACTTATTACTATTAATGGTATATATTAAGTTTCATCCTACCTAGCAGTATCATGGCAAGGCTTAATGTGTTTTCAATAATTTCGATGGTACGTTTATTCCTCGGTATCTACAATAGAGTAGTACATTTTCTTCTAACTGCTTTATACTATTTGATACTTGATTTTTTCCTCTTTAGAAAGATAATCAGGAATCATATTACCTAAAGAAAACGAATCTAAAACCTAATCGGCATCAGTTAGATATTTTAATTCGCCAATTACGTATTCATCAAGCTTTTGTAAGGTCGTAGATTTAATTTGATCAAGTTCACACATAACTATTGGGTGTTTTTAGATAAATAGTTTGATGCAAATAACAATATAACCTGTAATGTAATGATTAATAGTATAATGATTAGTAAAAGGTTGTCTGATATACTGTCATCTGCAAACAGACCACATATGTATTCAATCATAGCAAGACAAGGGAATAAGCAATTGAATGCAACCCTATACCCGTCGTTTAACTTTATTATTGAAACCATATACTGAAAAAAAACTAACAATATAATAACAATAGAGTTCAATATCCAGTTAAACATTGGATAGTTTGACAGCAAAAGTCCCAAAGAGATGTTGACAATGAGGAGCACACCTCCGATAGCGATCGAAATATGTTTCATTGCATATATATTTAGATGGTTGGTGGAATGGGAGGAGGACAATTATTTTGAAACAATTGGGCAAACTCCATAAGTGTGGATATATGAGTCCATGAAGGCATTCCTTGTTTCCAAACAAGAGTCTCTGAATTAATTTGACCAGTGTTTATATATGAGGCAATAGCGTTTTGATCAAATGGTCCTTGCTGTTGACCATCAACCACTATATAGTAAACGGAGGTTTGAGGTAATGGAGGAGGGGCTATAGTTGTATTCATATTTTGACTCAACATTGATCCCATTTGGTTTCCTGCACTAATACCCATACCAAGCCCCATACCCATATTTGCAACACCGCCCATTGTTCCTTCATTAGACGCTGCTTTTTCCATTACATCGAAAGAACGATCCATTTGGTATACATCTTTGCCCACAATCTTTATTTGAGCAGCCTTATCAATAGCATCTTTAAGTTTTTTAAGGCTTGGATCATCCTGTGGAACATTAATTGACATAAATGTAAAATCAACTAATTCAATTCCATATTTTGAAAAATTCTGCACCAATTGGGTTTGACAATAGTCAGACATCATCATCAGGTGTGCATTGATTTCCAGTATAGAAATCTTCTCACATACCATTTTTTCTGTAATTAGGTTGCTCAGTTGAGCTATGATACGTCCTTTGAAATACTCGTTAATTTTTTCGGCATTGAAGGATGTCATATTACCTATTAGTGTTTCCATAAAAACCTTCGGATTTGATATCTTAATACCATATTGTCCAAAAGCTCTAACTGGCACAATAATACCATACTTAGGATCTTCCAATTGGATAGCTTGTGGTGTTCCCCACTTCATATCAAGCTTGTTAATTTGATTAACAAACCAAACATCAGCCTTAAAAGGAGAATTTCCTCCAAAAGGAAGGTTGATTAATTTATTAAGAAT
This sequence comes from Bacteroides caecimuris, assembly GCA_948742525.1. GTDB lineage: Bacteria > Bacteroidota > Bacteroidia > Bacteroidales > Bacteroidaceae > Bacteroides > Bacteroides caecimuris_A. Next base: position 68,135 of record CAPYSS010000015.1, read on the forward strand.
TGGGATATTCTCTGTCTTAATAGTATATGTACCAGCCGTGAATTCATCACACAGTTTACCACCTTTAACAAAGAAAGCTGTTTGACCAGGATAAACAACAAGTTGGGTACCAATTTTTAAATCATCAGACGGGAATTTGTAAACAAATTCTTTGTCGTTGACTTCGCATTTTACAACATCGATAAGTGCCATATTTTAAACTTTTAAAATTATTTTGAAGGATGTATAAGTTCTTTCCTATCAATATCAAGCAGTTGTGCTATTTTATCAAGAATCTGTCAATCTGGTTAGATTGAATTCTGACACCACTTACTTATAGTGTAAGAAGATTTCCCTCCTAACAGTTCAGCCAACCATTTACCAGTCTTTTGATGCTCAACAAGAACCAACTTAATACGATTCAAAATTGCCATAGAATTTATTTAAACCAATCAAATATACAAAACTCTACCAAAAACACAAAATATATCTATAAAAATATCAAAAATATTAGAATAGGGGGGGAAATTCCCAGATATAAGATTAAAAAACTATCTGCAAAATTATCATTTTAAGGCATTTCTTTTAATAAGATTTCCTGAATAATTTTCCTCTCTCCAATTCCTTAACACTCCAATTCCTGCACCTATATAATTATTCTGGATAATTGCAGAGATTTTCCATTAATTCTAGTGCAAAAGATAAGGCATGAAGAAGTTCGCGGAGGAACTCCATGATGTTTTCGACGAAATAGCACATAGCCGTCCAACAGTCAGCAATTTGAGGTAACTTTACTCTAATATTATTAGCTCTGTAAATTCGCTTTCTTGTGCCCAAAGTGGCTTCGATTTCATTCCTTTCCCCTACTGCCTTTGTCATTCTGTGCTGATATTCTTCTGTCTTCGACTCTTTGGATAATCTTCCCAACGGTTTCCCCATGGGGGTGATTTCCAGTTCTTTCATCAGCTTCCTATTTTCCTTATTCATGTAGATTTTATCTGCATAAATCTTAGTGGGGAGAAAACCGGAACGTTGTCGGTAAAGTTCTATCTGATGGCTAAATCCGTAGATTCATTATATCCCAGCTGTGATGATCTATAAAGGTATATCCATTCACAATACCGGCATCAATCTTAACACCAAATTCGGTCGGTGACTTTAATTTGCCACACACAATGGAACGGATATGAGACTGGAAAATGCTAATGATACAGTCTGCGCATGTATAAGTGTCATCCTTAAACATCCACAACTGCTGGTAATGCATCTTGATGACAGCTGTTACAACTTTCCTCTCATAACAGTTCAGACTGTCAAACAGCTGTGTGCCATGGGTAACTATAAGATTAATAAAACTATGAAGATCACGGATCAAATAGATCAGCAACAAGGATTTACCTGCACGTATAGCCTTCTTACTGCGTTTCTTGAGCTTGATAACTTTCAGATAAGCAGAGCGGGCAGACTTATAATGAGTCACAAGAGGAGCAAGAGAGAACCTCTTGCATGATTTGGCAATGTAACAGTTGATGACCTTACACCCGTCATGCAACAAATCAATATCAGTCAGATAACTAACTTCAGCATCCGTGCATGTCCCGAAACCGGGACCGATAGCAAAAGAGTCATCCTTATCGTTCTTTTTACTTTGGGAAGCAGTCCTGTATTTCTCAATTTGTATTTTAAGAAGACTAACGCCCATGTCATTGAAATCATTCGTGCCCAAACGCTTACGAATCGTTACAAACAAACTCGGATCAAAAATTGGCTTGTCTGCAAACTCGGAGAAATCTACAAAATATTGCATATAAGGATTCTCCTGAATGGCAAGAATCGTTTCCTCGTCTGAAAGATCCATCTCGTATTTGATTAACAACGTACCAATTATCATACGGGCGAGTTTGTTGCCCGCACCACGTTTACCATTGTTCAAACGGGCGTTATACAAACGTTTGATATCAGACCAAGGGAGAATGTCACCCAACTAACCCCAACGATTAAATTTGGGCAAACTATCCAAAGATGAGCGAAAGCCATCAATACTAAGCGATTTTTCCTTGTGAACTAAACTTTATAAAACGTACTGTTAACACTCAAATATAGGACTTTTTCCTCAAATGAGAAAGTAAGCAAAGTGGTATTTTATGAGAATCAGTTTATTACTATTACCGGAAATGGGCTTCTCTCAATGTTTTCGATTTGCTTCTTGACAGATTACGTGGTCATGTTCAGGTAGAGCGGAATCAAAACATGAACCCCAATGTAGGCATAATAGATAGCCAAAGCGTTAAATGGGGCAATAACCAGTCTCTGAACGGAGTTGACAGCAATCAAAAAGTGAAAGGCGTCAAACGCCATATTGTTGTAGATAAGAATGGCTTCCTTGTTGTAGTGATGGTTACAGTAGCCAATATTCATGACAGTAAGGCTGCTTATATGCTAATGAGGGTATTGAAAGAACTTTGTTCGGGAATAAAAGTCATATTGGCAGACGGAGGATATACGGGAGAGCTTCTTGAAAACGTCAAAAATAAATTCGGGTATGTAATTCAGGTGGTTATTAGCGCATACAAAGAACTGGGATTCAAACCTATTCACAAAAGATGGATTGTGGAAAGAACGTTTTCATGAATGGAAAATGACAGGAGGCTCTGCAGAAACTATGAACTAACATTCGATTCGGCAGAGGAAATGGTCAAAATATCAGCGATAAAATTATTGAAGAAAATTTAAACAGGCCCTTAGTTAGAAGATTTTATATTATCAATCATCAACTTATACCCCTCAAAATAATGAAGGTACCCATTTCTGAGTACCCTCATTCGTAAATAACATATTCAGTTTACACTATAGCATTTCTATTTCCTCTTTAGATAAGCCGGTTGCTCCGATAATTAATTCTATTGAAGTTCCTGAAGACTTTAAATAACGGGCTACTTCTATGGCTTTCTTTTTCTCTCCTTCTTCCCTTCCTTTCTTTTCTGCCGTAGATATAACACTATACCAGTCACGGAAATTCTTCAAGCTGTCCCAATACTCACTCAGTTCAGTCTTGGTAAACTTTGCTATCTCCGCTGTTTCAAAAAGGCGGTCAAAAACTCTGTTCTGCAATGCTCTAGGACGTTCAAGCAGAGAGGCAAGATTACGCAAGACAAACAGCCACTTGTCAAACATGCTCTCCAACTCATCCTCACTCTTGTTGAATTTGGGCATTTCAAGGTAAACAAAGGTAAGCTTGTTATAGAAAACCTTGTGTGTATAAAGGTCTACAAGCTTCACCTCATGATGGAAATACTCCGCATCAGAATTGTCAAAGGAGAAATTCAGGATACCTACCACATAGACAGCCTTCAACTCATAATCCCATTCCCCACGTTTGCCCTGTTCACGAATAGGGAAAGTGGAATAAAAGACACTGCGGTCCTTAAAGAACTGCTGCTCGCCACGCTGCATCTCAACCAGGAACTTCTCACCCTTCTCATTCTCACAATAGACATCAAAGACAGCCCGACGGTCATATTCCTGCGTCCCAAGATGTTCAGCATTAAGATAAGTGACATCCTTGATTACCTCCTCCTTGAATAAGAGTGCATTCAAAAAGCTGATCAACAATTCCTTATTCATTGCCGTACCAAAAAGCAACTTGAATCCGAAATCGGTATATGGATTTACATATTTATCCTCTATTCCTTCCGTTACCATGTCTTTTTCCATTTTTTATAGTTTGAAATTCCAATCCAGCCCCTTCGTATAACAACAATATGGACCTCCCTTTGAAATGCCTCAATAGCTTTCCGGAGCATTATGTACAAAAGTAGCAATAATCAGATAAAATCAAGTGGAAAAAGATTATTTTAACGTCAGTTCGATATAACTCAAAGCAATGTAAGTTGGCTTTCTTTGATGAAATCAGAATTTGAGACAGAATGAATCAGTGATAAACGGATAAACAAAAAGCGACTCAGTTGTAATTCTTGGGGATTTGATCCAGGGCAATCACATCTTTAAAAATAGATTCATTCCTGTACGGTTTTGAATGAAAACGTTCGGAAATGAGCCAAGTATTGATCCATACTAAGATTTAAAATGATATAATTATCTTGCACACCTGCACTCTTTTCATTTATTCGATTGATACATAGAGATATAATTGTATGTAAGATACCGTTGCAGATGTGTGCAAGATAAAAGTATCTTGCACACATCTGCTATGATTACTTAGTTGTTCCTTCCTGTTAACGGTAGTTCCCATTTGTTTCAAGCACTTGAAACAAAGTGTTCATAGGCTTGAAACAAGGTGTTTACTTACTTGGAACAAAGTGTTTCTCTATAGGAAACAAAGTGTTTCATTACTTTGAACAAGTAATTTGATGCCTTGATTCTATAAATGACTGCATAGTTTTCGGGAATTATCAGGAACTTTTTGAAAAAGACAAAGTGTGCAAGATAAAAGGGATCAGTCTAAAAAATCGGGGGACAGTTTGGAAGTCTGGATAATGTGCTTCAGGGCGGTCTATATCACAATAATTTATTCATATCTGCACGGAAATGAATGAGATTTTGTTTTCAATTACTGATTTGCATAAGTATAACATGAACTTT
>CAPYSS010000016.1:0-68527 GCA_948742525.1 Bacteroides caecimuris
AGCCTTAAATTGTCCCGTTTTTGTCCCGGTACAAAAATGAAAAACGGGTTAATTAATTGATTTACAACTAATTAACCCGTCTGTGGTTGCGGAGATCCGACTCGAACGAATGACCTTTGGGTTATGAGCCCAACGAGCTACCAACTGCTCCACTCCGCGATGTTTAACGGGTGCAAAGGTACGGCTTTTTTTGAAACAAACAAATAATTCGCTGAATATTTTTCGAATAAATCATCACTTTTTTCTTATTAGGTTGAGAATGAACGAAATAATGATGAGACTTTTTCTTAGCACCTATTAATATACAAATGTTAATATTCTCTCTGTTTTCTTGTATGGTCTAAAGAAAAGAATTACTTTTGCTCAAAATATTCAGCAATGTGCAATTTGTAACCTATGACCGTATCCAAGACAAAAGCCAAGTTAGTAGATGTAGCCCGTCAGTTGTTTGCGAAGATGGGAGTAGAAAATACGACTATGAACGATATCGCTCTTGCTTCTAAAAAAGGGAGACGAACGCTTTATACTTATTTTAAAAGTAAGGATGAAATCTATCTGGCTGTTGTGGAATCGGAATTGGATATTTTGTCGGATATGATGAAGCGGGTAGCCGAGAAAAACATTTCTCCGGACGAAAAACTGCTGGAGCTGATATATACCCGATTAGACGCAGTGAAAGAGGTGGTCTATCGGAACGGGACGTTGCGTGCTAACTTTTTCCGTGATATATGGCGGGTGGAGAAGGTGCGTAAGAAATTCGACGCAAAGGAAATACAGTTCTTTAAGACTGTTCTGTTGGAAGGACAGGCAAAAGGAGTTTTTCATATTGACGATGTGGAGATGACTGCCGACTTGATACATTATTGTGTGAAAGGCATTGAAGTTCCTTATATTCGTGGACATATAGGTGCACATCTGGATGAAGATACAAGAAACAGATATGTGTCCAACATTGTGTTTGGCGCACTGCATAGAACAGAAATTTAATTAAATAACTTTTAGTATGGGATTATTAGACGGAAAAACAGCCATTGTGACCGGTGCTGCTCGCGGTATTGGTAAGGCTATCGCTCTTAAGTTTGCTGCCGAAGGCGCAAACATCGCATTTACTGACCTTGTCATTGACGAAAATGCAGACAATACAGTTAAAGAATTGGAAGCAATGGGTGTGAAAGCCAAAGGTTATGCTTCTAACGCTGCTAACTTTGAAGATACTGCAAAGGTCGTAGAAGAAATCCACAAGGACTTCGGACGTATTGATATATTGGTAAACAATGCCGGTATCACTCGTGACGGCTTGATGATGCGTATGAGCGAACAGCAATGGGATATGGTAATCAACGTGAACCTGAAGTCTGCATTTAACTTCATCCACGCTTGTACCCCCATCATGATGCGTCAAAAAGCTGGTAGCATTATCAATATGGCCTCTGTTGTAGGTGTTCACGGAAATGCTGGACAGGCTAACTATGCTGCTTCTAAAGCAGGTATGATTGCATTGGCTAAGTCTATCGCACAAGAGTTGGGCTCTCGCGGCATCCGTGCCAACGCTATCGCTCCGGGATTCATCCTGACAGACATGACAGCTGCTCTATCTGACGAAGTAAGAGCTGAATGGGCAAAGAAAATTCCTTTGCGTCGTGGTGGTACTCCTGAAGATGTGGCAAACATCGCTACCTTCCTGGCTTCTGATATGTCTTCTTATGTATCAGGTCAGGTGATTCAGGTAGATGGTGGTATGAATATGTAATCGAACAGAATGACTGTTGTATACGAAGACAACCATATCATTGTAGTCAACAAGACCGCTTCCGAGATTGTCCAGGCAGACAAGACGGGAGATACACCGCTTTCGGAGAGTGTGAAACTGTATCTGAAAGAGAAGTATCAGAAACCCGGAAATGTCTTCATCGGTGTGACACACCGGCTGGACCGCCCCGTAAGCGGTCTTGTTATTTTTGCCAAGACGAGTAAGGCACTTACGCGTCTCAATGATATGTTCCGCACCAGTGAGGTGAAGAAGACTTATTGGGCAGTCGTGAAAAATGCGCCGAAAGAACCGGAGGGCGAACTGGTGCATTTCCTTGTGCGCAATGAAAAGCAGAACAAGAGTTATGCGTACGATAAAGAAGTGCCGAATAGCAAGAAGGCGATTTTAGACTACCGTTTAATAGGCCGTTCAGAGAATTATTTCCTGCTCGAAGTTGACTTGAAAACCGGACGGCATCATCAGATTCGCTGCCAACTGGCAAAGATGGGATGTCCCATCAAGGGAGATTTGAAATATGGCTTTCCACGTTCCAATCCTGATGGAAGTATTTGTCTGCATGCCCGGCGAGTACGGTTTGTACATCCCGTCTCGAAAGAGTTGATAGCGCTTGAAGCTCCTCTTCCCGATGGAAACCTATGGAAAGGATTTGAACTGTTCTAGGCAGTACAAATCCTTCTTCTTTTTGCCAAAAGAGTAAACTTGCTTGCCATTCTTCCGGTTAATTCTAGCGACAGCCGGTAAATTCCCCGATACATATTATATTTGCATCATTCGCTAATTAAATTACTATATTCAGTTATACTAAAGAAAAATACGAATGAAGGCATTTAAACTACTCGCACTTACTTCCTGCTTTTTACTTGCGACAGGAAGCGGAGTTGCACAACGGGACTATTCAAAAAGTGAAGGACTGCTTCAGTATGTCGACCCTTATATCGGCTCCGGTTATCACGGGCATGTATTTGTAGGAACGAGCGTTCCTTACGGCATGGTGCAGCTCGGCCCTAGCAATATCCATAAAGGATGGGACTGGTGCTCCGGCTATCATTATTCCGACAGCATCCTGATAGGTTTCTCGCATACTCATCTGAGCGGTACGGGATGTACCGACTTAGGTGATATTCTCATTATGCCGTTGAATGAAATCCGTACTCCTAGAGGAAATCAGGATGATATACGTGACGGCTACGCTTCCCGCTATTCGCACGATAATGAGATAGCCCGTCCCGAATATTACTCCTTACTTCTCGATCGCTATAATATCAGAGCGGAACTGGCGGCAACAGACCGGGTAGGCTTCCATCGTTATACATACCCCGAAGGCAAGCCTGCTTCTATATTGATTGACTTGCGCGAAGGGAACGGCTCGAATGCCTATGATAGCTATATCCGTAAAATAGACGACTATACAGTAGAAGGCTATCGCTACGTAAGGGGTTGGAGCCCTTCCCGGAAAGTCTATTTTGTGCTGAAGAGCGACAAGAAGATAGAGCAGTTTACAGCCTACGATGATAATACGCCGAAACCCTGGGACCAACTGAAAGTAGCATCCGTAAAAAGCGTCCTCACCTTCGGCAATGTAAAACAAGTAAAGATAAAGGTTGCTATTTCTTCCGTTAGCTGTGCCAATGCAGCAATGAACCTGCAAGAAGAACTTTCTCACTGGGACTTTGACAAAACAGTAAAGATGAGTGCCGGACGATGGAATAAAGAACTTGCAAGAATGACAGTAGAGACGGATGATGAGGCTTCCAAACGTACTTTTTATACTGCGCATTATCATACCATGATTGCTCCTACGCTTTATTGTGACGTGAATGGAGAATATAGAGGGATGAATGATATGATTTATACTGACCCGAAGAAGGTCAACTATACCACCCTTTCTTTATGGGATACCTACCGAGCCCTGCATCCTCTGATGACTATCATCCAGCCTGAAATGGTAGACAACGTGGTCAACTCCATGCTTTCCATCTACCGCCAGCAGGACAAGCTTCCTATCTGGCCTTTGATGAGCGGTGAAACTAATCAAATGCCGGGTTATAGCTCCGTCCCTGTCATTGCCGATGCTTACCTGAAAGGATTTACCGGATTTGATGCGGAAGAAGCATTGCAGGCAATGAAAGCGACTGCCACTTATGAGAAACAAAAAGGAGTCCCTTATGTGATAGAGAAAGGATATATCCCTGCCGATAAAATCCATGAAGCTACCTCGATAGCCATGGAATATGCAGTAGATGACTGGGGAATTGCCGCCATGGCACGTAAAATGGGAAAGACCGGAGATGCGGCAACTTACGCGAAACGTGCGCATTACTATAAAAACTACTTCGACTCTTCCATCCACTTCATCCGTCCGAAGTTGGAAGACGGTTCCTGGCGTACTCCTTATGACCCGGCACGTTCCATCCATACCGTCGGAGATTTTTGCGAAGGTAACGGCTGGCAATATACATTTTTCGCTCCGCAAGACCCGTATGGACTAATCGAGCTGTTCGGCGGTGATAAACCGTTTGTTGCAAAACTTGATGACTTTTTCACCAACAATGATAGCATGGGCGAAGGCGCATCCAGTGATATTACCGGACTTATCGGGCAATACGCACATGGAAATGAACCGAGCCATCACGTCGCCTACCTGTATGCATATGCCGGCGAGCAATGGAAAACGGCAGAGAAAGTCCGTTTCATCATGGATGAATTCTATACAGACCGACCGGACGGTATCATCGGCAATGAAGACTGCGGTCAGATGTCCGCCTGGTATCTTCTTTCATCCATGGGGCTTTATCAAGTGAATCCGTCGGACGGTGTATTTGTTTTCGGCAGCCCGTGTTTTAAGAAAGTCGAAATGAAGGTACGTGGTGGCAAGACATTTACAGTTGAAGCTCCCAACAATAACAAAGAGAATATTTATATCCAGAAAGTTTATTTGAACGGTAAGCCTTATAATAAGAGTTATATCATATATGATGATATTATCAACGGCAGCACTTTGAAGTTTGTAATGGGAAAGAAACCGAATAAGAATTTCGGCAAGGCTCCGGCAAACAGACCGGTTGTTTTGAATAAGATAAATGAATAAGAAGAACATAGTTTTCAATAGGTAATAGGATTCAGATAGTTGTTTGAACGTAGTTTTCAGTCCTCTTCCATAAGACTAACAGGTTTTATAGAAGAGGGCTGAATGTTATTAATGGAAACAATGGAATAGCGAATAGCGTTAAATATGTGCAAAGAGTTTGTACATAGCTTGCTTGAATGTGATTGGCTGATTTCTCTTTGAGAATCCAAAAATAAATCCTGCTTTCAAACTCTATTCTTTTCAGTGAATAGGGATGAGAGCAGGATTTGTGTTTTCTATAACCGGCTGTTTGTTATTTCATTGCTTATGGCAGCGGGTCAGCCTTGGCGGGGCGTTTCGGGTCATAAACGGCTACGCCTACCTTGGAGTCTGCACAGCCATAATACAAATACCATTTGTTTTTGAAGTAAACCATTCCTTCGATAAAGACGGTGCCGTCTACATATTGCCCGCTTTTCTCGAAGCTGTCCATCGGACGGAAGAACGGTTCGTCAAGACGGGTGATGAAGCGGGTCGGTTCGTTGGCATCGAAAAGAGCTTGTCCGGCAGCATAGACGTTGGCGGTGTAGCGTTTGTCTCCTCTTCCCGCATGGTTCTTTCCGTTGTAGAGAAGGACGATCCCTTTTGGGGTGTAGATAGCCGGAGGTCCACATTCGGTCAGATGGCTGTCGAAATATCCGTCGCGGGGAGAGAATAGTTTCTTTAGGGAGCCGTCTATGTTGACAACAGGCGTCCAGTTGATTAAATCATCGGAAGTGGCGGCAAATACATGTTCTTCGCCCCAGTACATAAAGTATTGCCCGTTGATTTTCTTGATAAGCTGTTTTCCTTTTACTACTTCCGTCAGGATAGAGCCGGATTTGCATCCCAGGTTAAAGAATTTCCCGTTGTATGCTTTGGCAAAGGCAGGGCCGTGCTTTGTCCAGTCTTTCAGATTGCGAGAAGTGGCTACTGCCAGGCGGGGCACATGGCGGTTCCATTGCGTGTACATCATTACATAAAGTCCGTCTTCTGTCACGGCAACTCGTGGGTCTTCACAGCCACCCGGCCATTCCAGTTCTTTTTGCGAATCATTGTCCGGATAGAACACCGGCGACTTTTCCCGTTTGAAACGCGTGCCATCGGTAGAAGTGGCATAGCCGAGACGGGAAGTGCGGTGACCGATGCCGACACCGGACTTATCTTCTGAACGATACAATACGACAATCTCCCCATTGTAGAGTGTGGCTGCCGGATTGAAGGTGTCATTCGATTCCCAGGCAATGGAATCTTTTGCCAACGGGCAATAAAACTTAGTGTTTTCTATGGGAGATATTACAGGATTGACGTTCTTCGGACGTTCGAAACCGCCGAAAGCCCAATCGGGCAATTTGTTCTCTTTGTTATTGGCAGACTGTCCGTAGGCGGTACAGGTCATCATCGTTGTAGCAAGTAGAAATAAAAAAGTTGATTTCATAATCTATTAATTGGTTTATGAGGACAATTACTCCTCTACATATAAATTAAAAAAATAAAAAAATGCTGTCATCTGTCACATGATTAGATGCAAGTACTTGATAATGCATGAGTTATTATGTGACAGCATGATGTGATAGCAATGTGACGACAGCTGTTGCTGTCACATTGTGTGTGCTTACGGGAAAAGAATTGTTTCCTTATTTGAAACCATAGTTTCAACGGTGAGAAACCATAGTTTCAGCAGTGGGAAACTGTAGTTTCAAAGGCTTGAAACTTTAGTTTCTATTGCTTGAAACTCTTGTTTCCGAAGCATGAATCAATTATCTCATAGGCAAGAGCAGGGTAGGAACTACCGGATACTGTTCAATAAGTCCACTTTTCCTTCGTTGACAAGTTTCAGGATTAACTCCCCGAACAGTGTATTCTGCCATGCAAACCAGGAGCGGGTGAAGTTTTTCGGGTCATTTTATTTCCCGTAGCTTTGTATAGCGCCACACAGCCCGACATCATCCCGGAATACGGCCATAGGAAAGACGCTTTCAGCGTTCCGTTCTGTTGCGTACCGCCTGCCAGATAAGTGATTTTCTGGTCGGGATTGACGGGATGCGTTTCTGTCAGTAGCCCGTCATTTGTCTGATACAGATTCAAGACATTATATAGAATCGAGTCGGCAATAGAAAGATAGCGGGCATTTCCTGGAGTCTTTCCTACTGCGGAAGTAAGGCAAAATAGCATACAGGCTGCAAAACATATATTTCTCATAGGAGTATCGGAGTTGGGAATTGAAACTTTCAGGTTATTAGTGAAAAGTGTCAGCCGAATGACGGATAGACGGCACACGGCTGACAAATATTATTTCTGTTGCCGCTCGTCAAACTCCAGTTCCACCTTCACGGGAAAATGGTCGGAAGGCGTGCGTGCCTGGTAAGCCTTGATGTCGATTTCTTCCGGACAGTCGTTCGCCTGCTTCTTCTCGCCGTTTCCTACGATGCTGCGGTATGTATCCGTCAGTACGCCGTATCTTTTCACGTGGAAAGACGGCGACACGAACACATGGTCGATACGGCTTTCCGTAAAGCTGTCCGGGTCGAAGTCATTGAACGTACCGTTGATGGCATAGCGGAAATCACACTTCTCGTAAGAGTCGCACAATATCCCTTTGCTCACGAAAGCATCATACGACTGGTGAGTCTGGTCGACATTGAAATCCCCCGTCAGGATAGCCGGAAGGTCTTTGCCTTTGCCGAGTTCCTTCATCTTGTCCTGTACGAGGAATGCGCTTTCCACGCGGGCTTTTTTACCGATATGGTCCATGTGCAGGTTGAAGAAAAGGAATTCGAAACCGGTGTCCTTGCATTTGAAATGTCCCCAACTGCAAATACGCGGCAGTACGGCATCCCAACCTTTGCTAGGCACGTCGGGCGTTTCTGACAACCAGAAATCCCCCTTTTCTATCACGTCAAACTTGTCCGTACGATAGAAAATCGCGGAATGTTCGCCTTTTTCTTTGCCGTCGTCGCGTCCTACACCGATATAATCATAACCGGGCAATGCCTCTTTCATGTCCTTCAGTTGATGGATGAAGCACTCCTGCGTGCCGAAAATGTCGAAATCATGGTATTGCACCATTTGGGCAATGACCGGGTAACGTTGTCCCCAACCGTTTCCGTTGACGGAGTCGCTGCCGTTGGCGTTTCTCAGATTGTAGGAGGCAACGGTGATGGAAGTAGGCTGATAGTTACTTTGGCAACCGCAAAAGACTATCGCGACAATAGCAATAAATAAAAGGCTTTTAAGTTTCATGTTTTTATAGTTTGTTTGATAGATAATTCTCAGACTTCAAAAGTACGATATTTTATTCAAATGAAAGAGAGTAGGGAGCATCTTTTTCAGTGGTTCCCCGTTGTTTGTCGGGTACAGGGCTCATCCGGAATTGGATATTCGCACCTCGCGTCAACTGGTCGTGTGTAAGATAATTGCGTGAGTACGGCTTTCCGTTCACTTTCATTTCTTTGATGTAGCAGTAGTCGGGCTGGTTGTTATCCGACTTGATAGTGACTGTTTTCCCGTTCTCCAGATGCAGTTTGGCTGATTTGAAGAGAGGAGAGCCTACGACATACTCGTCGGTTCCCGGACAAACAGTGTAGAAGCCTAAGGCGGAGAATACATACCAGGCAGAAGTCTGACCGTTGTCCTCGTCACCGCAATAACCGTCCGGTGCGGCGGTATACAGCTTGTCCATTATTTCGCGTACCCGGTACTGGGTTTTCCAAGGCTCGCCGGAATAGTTGTAAAGATAAACCATGTGCTGAATCGGCTGGTTGCCGTGTGCATATTGTCCCATGTTCATCACCTGCATCTCGCGCATTTCGTGAATCATGCCGCGGCTTTCCATTCCCAGCTTGCCCGGAATTACGAATACGGAATCCATCATGGTATTGAATTCTTTCTTGCCGCCCATCAGGTCGATAAGCCCTTGCGGGTCGTGGAATACACAGAAACTCCAGTGCCAACTGTTACCTTCGCAAAATTCGCCGCTCCAGTCTACCGCGTCGAAGTTGGGGTTGAATACACCTTTATCGTCCTTGCCCACCATCAGTTTGCGTTCCGGGTGATAGACATTCTTGTAGTTCTGTGCGCGCTTTTTATAAATCTCGATTTCATCGGCCGGTTTACCCAGTTTCTTGCCTAATGCATAGATAGTCCAGTCGTTATAAGCGTATTCGAGGGTGCGGGCTACGTTCTGCCCGATTCCGATGTTGTTGGCTACATAGCCCAGTTGGTTGTAGGACTCATAACCGAGACGGCCGGAAGCAGTCCCGCGGAGATGCGCGTTCGTTCCGTGTTTCAACGCTTCCCAAAGAGTTTCGATGTCATATCCGCGCAAACCTTTGATATAGGCGTCCGCTACAACGGAAGCCGAGTTGTTGCCTACCATGCAGTCGCGGTGTCCCGGTGTCGCCCATTCGGGCAGGAAGCCGCTTTCCTTGTAAGCGTTCACCAGTCCTTCCTGCATCTTCCGGTTCATTGACGGATACATCAGGTTGAGGAAAGGAAACAGACAGCGGAATGTATCCCAGAATCCGGTGTCGGTAAACATATACCCCGGAAGTACTTTGCCGTTGTAAGGGCTGTAATGCATCACTTGTCCCTTCGCGTCTATTTCGTAGAAACTGCGCGGGAAGAGCATCGAACGGTACAGGCAGGAGTAGAACGTGCGCAGGTTGTCGATGTTGTCGTCTTCTATCTCTACCTTGCCCATTTCACGGTTCCATATGTTTCGTCCGCTGCTCACCAGTTGGTCGAAAGTCTTGTTGCCTAGCTCTTTCAGGTTCAGTTCCGCCTGTTCGGGGCTGATAAAAGAAGAGGCGACACGGGCGTGGACGATTTCTCCTTTTTTCGTGGCGAATCCGATGACAGCTCCCGTATGGTTCCCCTTCGCTTCCGTTTCATTAGGGAGAATCCTGTTTTCCGAAACGGTGGAAGTAAACGTAAACGGCTTGTCGAACTGCACTACAAAGTAGTTCTTGAAGTTTTCGGGCACACCGCCGCTGTTCTTTGTCGAATAGCCGATAATCTTGTTCTCTTCGGGAATCACTTTGATGTAAGAACCTTTGTCGAAGGCATCCAGGATGACATAGGAATTCTTCGTTTCGGGATACGTAAAGCGAAACATGGCTGCACGTTCGGTGGGAACGAGTTCGGTAGTCACGTCATGGTCGGCTAGATACACCTTGTAATAATAAGGCTTGGCGACTTCCGCCTTGTGAGAGAACCAACTGGCGCGCCGGTCCTGGTCGAATACCAGTCCGCCGGTGATAGGCATGATGGCAAACTGGCCGTAGTCGTTCATCCACGGGCTGGGTTGATGTGTTTGTTTGAATCCCCGGATTTTGTCGGCATCATACGTATACGTCCAACCGTCTCCCATTTTACCGGTCTGCGGTGTCCAGAAATTCATTCCCCACGGCAATGCCGTAGCTGGATACGTGTTTCCGGTAGATAGTTCAAACTTGGATTGGGTACCTACCAGTGTGCTGACATAGTCCACCGGATTCTTAACGGCAGAAGATTGCAGGCTGTACAACACGGCACCTCCAAGAAATAGCAAGTGTTTAAATGAAAAATGTGCTTTCATGAACAAATGAATTTATTGATTTGATAATAATTTCTACGACGAAAATAGGGAGAAAAGAAATGCTACTATGGGAAGTCGAAATACTAAATTGTCATGTGGCGCTATAATTAACCAAACAGGCGCGCATTCTTACATATATTCTACGCTAAAAAAGTGCTGAAAAGTTTTTTTGTTTACCTTTGTCATATTGCAAATCTAAGGATTCTATGCCATGAAAAAACATTGTATTTTACTTTTATTCTACTGTATTAATCTGCTGATGAATACAGTCGGTGCCTATAATCTGAAGCAAGTTGCCGACAAGGAATATATGTCTAATAGCTCTATTACTTCTTTGTGCCAGGACGATAAAGGACTGATGTGGATCGGTACTTGTGACGGACTTAATATCTACGACGGTCAGGAGATCGAAGAGTTTAAGGCTCGTGACAAGGAGGATTACTTATCTGGCAATCAAATTGATAATATTATCTATACAGGCAACGATACCTATTGGTTTCAGACCTATTATAGCCTGATTCGCTTGGACCGTAAAACGAACTCCATTACACGCTTTAATGAGTTTCAGAAATTGTTTCTGATGAATCGGGATAAACATGGGACTTTATTTATTATTAAAGACAGCAACTGTATCTATTATTTTCATGAAAAGGAAGGTGTTTTCAAAAAAATCAATGTGACTGGTATCCCGATTTCGGATGTCATTACTTTTTTCTTCGATAATAATAATCGTATGTGGGTAATGATGAAAGGGTATAATCGGTGTTACGATCTGCAACTGGATCCTGTGACGAAGAATATCACCTTAGTATTACAAAAAAGCGCTCTGGAATACCATACCCCATTGATTTATTGCTTTTATGAGGAAGAAGCTGTTTACTATGTAGATAAGGAATACAATCTCTATACATTCTATTTTGAAACTAAAAAGAGTGAATTTATAGCTAATCTGGGAGCAGAAATACAGGCGCTTGACAAGATCTCCTCAATAGTTAAATATCATGATAGTTTTTTTGTCGGCTTAATGATGGACGGTGTTCTGGTGTTGGAAAGGCGAAAAGATAGCGGTGAATACCAAATTCAGACCTTACCTATAAATAGCGGGGCATTCAGCCTGATAAAAGACCGTTTTCAGGATGTAGTCTGGATAGGTACAGACGGTCAGGGGGTGTATCTTTATTCGAATCCTCTTTATTCTATAAAATCAGTGGTACTGAGTAACTATACCGAAAAAATAGAACGTCCCGTGCGTGCTCTGCTGCTTGATAAGGAGCGTACTTTTTGGATCGGTACGAAAGGGAATGGTATACTTAAAATTTTTGATTATGAAGTGAATAAAAATCTATCAGACTGTCGATCGGAGATACTGACAACATCGAATAGCGGTTTAGGCAGCAATGCGGTCTACTGTATCGGAGAAAGTAACCGTAACTTGTTATGGATTGGTGATGAAGAAGGACTGAACTTTTATTCATATCGCGAACGCCGTATCAAGAAACTTCCTCTTTGGATTGATAATGAGGAATTCAAATACATACATGATATTTATGAAACGGAAGACTCGGAATTATGGCTGGTCAGTGTGGGGATGGGAGTAGTCAGAGCGCGCATCGGAGGTACACCGGATTATCCGGTTCTTGAAGATGTACAACGATATGTGGTCAATGGCGGAGAGTTCGACTCCAATTACTTCTTTACTATCTGCAAAGGGGACACTCTGAACTTATTGTTCGGCAATATGGGGCATGGAGTTTTCCGTTTCAATAATACAACCAACGGATTGGAACCGCTGACCACTCATAAATATGAGAATATGAACTTGAACAAAGTAGTGCCTATTATAAAAGATGAGGCAGACAATTATTTGATTGGTACTACTTATGGAGTCATCAAGTATGCCTCGGAAAATTCTTATCAATTGTTTAATGCGAAAGACGGTTTTTTGAACAGTACCATCCATGCCATCCTAAGACATTCACCTG
Organism: Bacteroides caecimuris; assembly: GCA_948742525.1. Taxonomy (GTDB): domain Bacteria; phylum Bacteroidota; class Bacteroidia; order Bacteroidales; family Bacteroidaceae; genus Bacteroides; species Bacteroides caecimuris_A. The sequence goes on from CAPYSS010000016.1 coordinate 12,438, forward strand.
ATAACTTCTGGTTGAGTACGAATCAAGGATTGATTAATTTTGATACTAAAAGAAATGTATTCCGCTCTTATGGTTTGGGCGACGGGCTTAAAGTCATCGAATTTAGTGACGGAGCTTCCTATAGAGATCCGCAAACGGGTACTTTATTTTTTGGAGGAATCAACGGCTTTGTAGCTATTCAGGCAGACGGACGTCCCGAACAACTTTATATGCCTCCCATCTACTTTGACAAACTCTCTATCTTTGGAGAACAATACAACCTTGGGGAATTTATCACTAGTAAAAAGGAGAATGAAGTATTGGATCTGAAATACGACCAAAATTTCTTTGCTGTTTCATTCACCTCTGTCGATTATCTGAACGGAAATAACTGCACCTATTCTTATAAACTGAAAGGACTGAGTGACCAGTGGATTAATAATGGTAAAGAAAGTTCTGTCTCTTTCACGAACATGGCTCCTGGCGAATATACATTATTGGTAAAGTACTACAATAGTGTATTCGATAAAGAAAGTGATGTCTATTCTTTGTTGATACGGATCGGTGATCCGTGGTACGCCTCTTGGTGGGCATATCTCATTTATTCTTTATGCCTGCTTCTGATAGCCGCCATGTTGATACGTTCGTTCATTCTCCGCACCAAACGGAAAAAGCAGGAATTGCTGAATGAAATAGAGAAACGCCATCAAAAGAATGTATTCGAGTCGAAGCTTCGTTTCTTTACTAACATAGCTCACGAATTCTGTACCCCGTTGACTCTTATCTACGGTCCTTGCGGACGTATTCTTTCATCAAAGGGGCTCAGTAAATTCGTAGTCGATTACGTTCAGATGATTCAGACAAATGCTGAACGCCTCAACAATCTGATTCATGAGCTGATCGAATTCCGCCGTATCGAAACCGAAAACAGGGAAGTGCGGCTGGAATCATTGGATGTATCTTCCATTGTGAAAGGAATAGCTAAAACATTTGTCGAAATGGCTAAATCCAGGAACATCACATTTTTGAGTAAGATACCCGAACAAGTGATGTGGAACTCAGACAAGGGCTTTCTGAATACAATTATTATCAATCTGATATCCAATGCTTTTAAATATACTCCCGACGGGCAGAGCATTAAGATTGAAGTGGATACGAACGGTGAAAACCTACTGCTTCTTCGTGTTGCGAATGAAGGAAGTACCATCAAAGAAAAGGATTTCCAGTATATATTCAACCGGTATGCTATTTTGGATAATTTTGAGAATCAGGACGAAAAGAACTTTTCACGGAATGGGTTAGGGCTAGCTATTTCTTATAATATGGCAAAGTTGTTGAATGGTACATTGAAAGTGGAAAATACTTCTGACGGATGGGTGATGTTTACATTGACTTTGCCGGTCATGGAACTGACTACCGGAGTGTCGGAAACTAAACGACTGACGGCAGAATATATCCCCCAAATAGATACTCAACCGATATTGAAACTTCCCCAGTATGAGTTTGACAAGATGCGCCCTACGCTTTTAGTGGTCGATGATGAAATCGAAATGTTATGGTTTATTGGGGAGATCTTTTCCTGCGACTTTAATGTAGTAACATTGCAAGATCCCGAACGCCTGGAGCAAGTGATGAATGAGGTTTATCCGAATGTGATTATTTGCGATGTCATGATGCCGGGCATCGGTGGCATTGAATTGACTCGACGGATTAAGTTGATGAAAGAGACGGCGCATATTCCTATTATCATAGTTTCCGGACGGCATGAGATGGAACAACAGATGGAGGCTCTTTCTGCCGGAGCAGAGATGTATATAACAAAGCCGTTCAGTGCGGAGTATCTTCGTATTACTGTATGTCAGGTGATGGAACGGAAAGAAATATTGAAGAACTATTTCAGTTCGCCAATCAGTTCTTTTGAAAAGTCGGATGGAAAGTTGACGCATAAAGAATCGAAGAAGTTCCTTCAGTCAGTTTTAAAAATTATCAATGATAATGTAACGAACAAAGATTTAACTCCGCGTTATATCGCTGATCGATTGGCAATCAGTCCTCGGAGTCTTTACCGGAAGATGGAAGAAATAGGAGAGGATAGTCCGACGGATCTGATAAGAAAATGTCGTTTGCATGTGGCTAAAGATTTGTTGCTGACGACCCAAAAAACGATTGATGAAATTGTGTTCGATTCGGGATTCTCAAATAAAGTTACTTTCTTCAAAGTGTTTCGTGAAAAGTATGAGTGTACGCCAAAAGAGTTCCGGATGAAACATTTGAAGGAAATTCAGCAATAATTCAGGGAAAAAATAATTTTCTAAGGTGCGGAAAGTGAGAACTCACCGATGTTCGTAGAGACTCTTTTGCAGGCTGGCTTCGTTTGGAGTATTCTTTTGTCCCAAAGAAGTTCTCGTCGATATAACCCCGTTTTAGACGTCTCTTCATGGCTAAAAAGAATAAGTAAATATCCGTGTTAATATAGTAAATGTTTGTGCCAGAAAACGAAAAAATAGTAGTCAAATTTTTTGGTAGAGTTTGATGGATTTACCTTTGTTTCGTCAATGTTTTAATTAAAAAAACATGAAAAGTGTTAATTTATTAATCTTTAATCTAATGAAAAGGAAATATTGTTTAACTAATTATTATGTATGCTATGAATTCATATTGCATTTATCGTTTTTGAGGCTATGTAAGGAATGCTCTCTTTGTTCTTAATTTAAATTTAATATTTTATGAAATTCAATTTATCAAACATCAAATTTGGATTATCCTTATTTATTGTGATATCTGCTTTTTGGGGGTGTGATAATAAGTTAGCTCCCATGAATCAATATCAAGTTACACCTCCCGATCTGAGCAAGCGTTCGGTTTTCGAAAGTTTCTCTCCTGATAGTGGAGGTATCGGTACACAGTTGATCATCCGTGGTAAGAATTTCGGTTCCGATCCGGAATATGTAACGGTGACGGTTAACAACAAAATAGCGCCTATTGTGCGTATGGACGATGAGATGATTTATGCTATCGTTCCCGCACGGGCAGATACCGGATATGTTCGTTTATATATAGGTAAGGGGGATAATGTGGAAGAGTATGCTTCAGATTCCAAATTCCGCTATCAGTTTAAGCGAAATGTGACCACGATGGTAGGGCAACAAGGTATGAAGGGACGTGATGACGGACCGTACGCTGCCAGCAAATTGCAACGCACGTGGTTTTTGTTGACAGATAAAGATGGCACGGTGTTTTTTATTGATGAAGGGCGTGGTACTGACAAAAATGGTGCGCTGCGTCGGGCACGTAACGGTGAAGTGGAAACTTTGGTACAATGTTCTACCGGACCTTTTCAATCGCCCACGGCATTGGCGTTCAGCCCCAATCAGGATACGTTATATATCTCCAACTATTGTTTTACGGATGAGACTAATACTCGAACAGACTTTAATATTCTTTACGTGACTCGCGAAGGGGGCTTTGTGGATGTGCGTGGGCTAAGCCGAGGTACGAAAATCGGTACTACAGGTATTGCTGTGCATCCCAAGACAGGAGAAGTTTTCTTCAGTAACAAGGGTGATGGCTATATCTGGCGTTATGTAGGACCGGGGTTTGAGGATTATGAAAAGCTTTTCCAAGTGAACAATGCAACGAGTGTCGAGACACGTATGATGTTCAATCCGGAAGGTACGATTTTGTATGTTGTAGTATGTAATCGTCATTGCATATATAAAGTACCCTATGATGCGACTACACGTACTTTCGGTATACCGTCATTGTTTGTTGGCGCATGGGATGAAAGTGGCTATATGAACGGTTCTGGTGCCACGGTACGTCTGAATCAGCCTCGCCAGCCAGCGTTCGATGAAGACGGCAATATGTTTGTACCTGAAAAGAGTGCACATATCATTCGTAAGATTACACCTGCGGGAGTGGCTTCATTGTATGCTGGTATTCCGGAGCAGAGCGGTTTTGGAGATGGACTGCCGGAATTGGCGAAATTTAACAGTCCAGAATGTGTGACAGTATATCCGGATAACTCTGTGTACGTGGCAGACCGTGAAAATCACGTCATTCGTCGTGTGACAGTTGAGTAATAATCATAAAAAACAAATAATTTTCCATGAAGAATATACAACAATATATCGTATTGCTTCTAATGGCAATGTTGCTTGTGCCACAGTCTTTGCAGGCGCAGGAGGACAAAAAGCTTATTATAAAAGGTGTGGTGGAAGATGCCTTGGGACCTATCATCGGTGCATCGGTTGTAGCCAAGAACCAACCGGGCGTGGGTGCTATCACTGATCTTGATGGACGGTTTTCGCTGAAGGTAGGGGCGTATGACGTGCTGCAAATCACATTTGTGGGCTATCAGCCGGTCGAAATTCCGGTTCTGTCTATCAAAGATAAGAATAATCTTAAGGTGACAATGAAAGAAGATAACCAGACGATAGACGAGGTGGTGGTGACTGCTAGTGGTGTGCAGAAGAAGAAAACACTAACGGGTGCTATCACTAACGTAGAGCTAAAACAGTTGAATGCGCCGGGTGCCAACTTGTCTAATTCACTGGCGGGTGTTGTTCCGGGTATTATTGCCATGCAGAGTAGTGGTGAGCCGGGCGAGAATATGTCACAGTTTTGGATTCGCGGTATGAGCACGTTTGGTGCAAAATCGGGTGCCCTGATTTTAGTAGACGGCGTGGAACGTAGTTTCAATGAGATTCCGGTGGAGGATATTGAGTCATTCTCTGTTTTGAAGGATGCCTCGGCCACTGCTATTTACGGTCAACGCGGCGCCAATGGAGTGGTATTGATTACAACCAAACGCGGTGAAAAAGGAAAGGTGAAAATCAACGTGAAGGCAGGTTTCGATTGGAATACACCGGTCAAAGTGCCCGAATACGCCAGTGGTTATGACTGGGCCAGATTGGCAAATGAAGCGTTGGTAGGACGTTATGAGAATCCGCTTTACACTAATGAGGAGTTGGACATTATTCAACACGGATTGGACCCGGATCTTTATCCGAACATAGACTGGAGAGATCTGATGCTGAAAAAAGGTGCGCCGAGTTACTATGCTAATATTAGTTTCTCAGGCGGTAGTGACAATGTACGTTACTTTGTAACTGGACGATACACCGGTGAAAACGGTCGTTATCGAACTTCTTCTTCGGAAAATAAATACAATACCAACTCCACGTACGAACGTTGGAACTATCGCGCCAATGTGGATATGAACCTGACACGAACAACGGTGTTGTCGGTTGGTGTAGGGGGATGGTTAGTCAACCGTACGTCTCCTTCTAGTAGTTCGGGCGATATTTGGCAATCGTTTGCTTCTTACACTCCGGTGACTGCTCCGCGTAAATGGTCTACTGGACAGTGGCCCATTGTCAGTGGTATGACGACTCCCGAATATCAGATGACTCAAACAGGTTATCGTACCATCTGGGAAAACAAGATGGAAACGAATGTAGGTTTAGAACAAGATCTTTCTTTTATTACGAAAGGCTTGAAATTTAATGGAGTATTTGCTTTCGATACATACAATAAGAACACAATCGTACGTGAAAAAGGAGAAGAACTTTGGTCAGCAGAGTCTTTGCGCGATGGCAATGGAAACTTGGTCCTGAAGCGGGAAGCGAATGCTAAGGCCATGTCACAAGCTAAAACGGTAGAAGGTGACAAGCGTTACTACTTGCAGGCTTCATTGGATTATAGCCGATTGTTTGCCGAGAAACATCGTGTAGGGGCATTTGCCATGGTTTACCAGCAAGAAACGTCTGACGTCAATTTTGCGGAAGATGATTTGATGGCTTCCATCCCTCATCGGACACTTGCCTATTCCGGTCGTTTCACATACGCTTACAAGGATAAATATCTGACAGAATTTAACTGGGGATATACCGGATCAGAGAACTTTGAAAAGGGTAAGCAGTTCGGCTTCTTTCCGGCAGTGTCGGTGGGATGGGTACTTTCGGAAGAACCTTTCATAAAAAGAATGATGCCATGGATGGACCAGTTCAAAATTCGTGCTTCGTATGGTGAAGTAGGTAATGATGAGATTGCCGGACGCCGTTTCCCTTACATTACGTTGGTAAATACTGACGATAATGCATATTCTTTTGGTGAATTTACGAATAATTCTGCACAAGGTTATCGCATCAAGACGATGGGTACACCTTATTTGACATGGGAAGTTGCTAAGAAATACGATGTCGGAGTCGACTTTTCTTTTTTCAACAGCAAGATTACAGGTACAATAGACTGGTTTTTGGACAAGCGTGACGATATCTTCATGAAACGTAACCAAATGCCGCTGACTACTGGACTTGCCGACCAGACTCCAATGGCGAATGTGGGTAAGATGAAGTCGTATGGCTGGGATGGTAACATTGCTTATACACAACGAATAGGACAGGTGAACCTGCAACTTCGTGCTAATTTTACCTATCAGACAACCGATGTGATAGACAGAGATGAGGCTGCCAACGAATTGTGGTATAAGATGGAAAAGGGATTCCAGTTGAATCAAAGTCGTGGTCTCATTGCGTTGGGGTTGTTCAAAGATCAAGAGGACATTGATCGTAGTCCGAGCCAAGTGGCATTGTCAAACAAAACGATTCTACCGGGTGATATTAAATATAAGGATGTGAATGGTGACGGTGTAATTACAGATGACGATAAAGTACCATTAGGATACAGAGAAACACCGGGCCTTCAGTATGGTCTCGGCTTAAGTGCCAATTGGAAAAATTGGGGAATCAATATGTTATTTCAGGGTACAGGAAAGTGCGACTTCTTTGTAGGAGGGAGCGGTCCGCACGCTTTCCACGATGGTAAACGTGGTAATATCCTTCAGGTAATGGTGGACGGCAATCGTTGGATCCCGAAAGAAATTTCCGGAACGGAAGCAACGGAAGACCCGAATGCAGACTGGCCTCGTCTGACATATACTAATAACAATAATAACAACCGTAAGTCTACTTATTGGTTGAAAGAGAGAAAGTATTTACGTCTGCGTAACTTGGAAATCACTTATGATCTGCCACAGATGTGGACACGTAAGTTCCTTGTAAGCAATATGCGTATCGGATTCATCGGACAGAATTTGTTTACATGGGCACCGTTCAAATGGTGGGATCCGGAAGGGACAAATGAGTCAGGAAGTAGTTATCCAATTAATAGAACTTACTCTTGTTATATTCAATTTAGCTTCTAATGTTTAAAAAACCAATTATGAAACGATTACTTTATAGTCTGTGGCTGGCAGTGGGTGCTATTGTATGCTCTTCATGTGCCGACTATCTTGATGTGGACAGATATTTTTATGACCAGGTTTCTGTAGACTCTGCTTTTTCAAAGCGGGTCTACACGGAAGGGTGGCTGCATAGTGCATACAATACAATGCTTTATGTTGGCGAATTCTCGGAACCGTTCCGTTGGGCGAGCGACGACCTTTATCATCCGGATATGAAAGATTATCAGGAGGGGAATTATAGTGCTGACAACCAGTTGAGTGATTCTCAAGAGAGTGAATCTCGTTTGTGGAAATATTACGAAGGAATCCGCAAAGCATCTACTTTTATTAATAATGTAGACCGCTGTCCGGAATTGACGATGGATGAGAAGGCGGATATGAAAGCACAAGTTCGTTTCTTGCGCGCTTATTCTTATTGGGGATTGATACGTGTATATGGTCCTGTTCCCTTGATTCCGTTAGAAGGACAAGATGTAAATCTGTCTTACGAAGAATTATCGTTGCCACGTGAGCGTTTTGATGTTCTAGTGGATTTTATAGACAAGGAACTGGCAGAAGCGGCACGGTCGCTACCTACCAAACGGACAGTTAACAACTTGGGGCGTCCCACACGTGGTGCTGCATTAGGATTGCGTGCGCGTGTGTTGTTATATGCGGCTAGTCCGCTGTTTAACGGAAATACCGACTTGTTTAATGTAAAAGACTGCTATGGTAATCAGTTGGTGTCGCAAGAATACGACGAAAACAAGTGGGCAAGGGCAGCAGCAGCGGCAAAGGATCTTATTGAACTGTCTAAAGATGCTAATCTGTATGAGCTCTACACGGTAGCTCCGAAAGCTACGTCACTACCATCGACACGTCCTCCTTACCATGAAGAATATTCCAATAAAAAATATCCGGATGGTTGGGAGGATGTAGACCCGCTTCTTTCTTATAAATCGATCTTTGATGGCACTATCTTGGGGTCTAAGAATCAAGAGTTGATATTCACTCGTTCTAGTAAGGGGCATCTGAATATCAACAGATGGAACGAAGAATTGATGCCTAAGACGCTGAAAGGAAATAATAAATTGGCTGTGACACAGAAGATGGTGGATGCGTATGCCATGAACGATGGTCGGAGCATTACAGAAGCTGCTGTTACAGGCGACTATGTGACCGAAGGGGTTACCACGCAGGCGTACGCTGCTGACAATCCGTTTTTGCCAGCTAACGTTTCTTTGATGTACAATAACCGGGAGCCTCGTTTCTATGCTTCTGTCGGTTATAGTGGTGCTGTTTGGGAAGCATCCAGCTCTTCCGAAACGATGTACCGCAACAGTCAGATATTCTATTATCGTGGATTGAATGATGGGAAACAGGGATTTAAGGAAGATTGTCCGATTACGGGTATCACTATGAAGAAATACTACAACAATGAAGATTCAAGAACAACAGGAGGATATCAGGTGGATAAGACGGAGATGACCATACGTTATGGTGAAATTTTGTTGATTTATGCCGAAGCCCTTAACGAACTGACCGAAGTGCATCATGTAACAAGCTATACAGGGGAAGATATGGTAATTCAGCGGGATGTCGATGAAATGCGTTATGCCATCAAACGTATCCGTATGCGTGCCGGTGTACCGGATTATTCGGATGCAACATACAAAAATCCTGATGATTTCCGCATGAAGTTGAAAAAAGAACGCCAAGTGGAATTGTTTGGTGAGAATTGCATGCGTTATTTCGATTTACGTCGTTGGAAAGATGCTATGATAGAAGAAAATCAATTGCTACAAGGTTGTAATATCAATGTGAGTGATGATGAAACACACATTGCTGACTTCTACAAACCGACCATCATTACAACGGTGCACAAGGTGTTTGAACAACGTATGTATTTGTGGCCTTTTCCAACATACGAACTCAAACGGAATGTAAATATGACACAGAATCCGGGATGGTAAAGGAATTAATTATTAAGAAACTGCATTATGACACAATTTAGATATAAAAAATACAGACTGATAGGCGTTGTACTCGTACTACTGTCGTTTGGACTTGGAGCCTGCGACAGACTGGAGGACGAGCTGTTTGAAAAGAATTCGTACATTGTTCGTAACGGATGGCAGGATTATGAACTAACAGTGACAGAAGATAATCTGGCAGTGCTTCCTATATATTTTGGAGTAAACGGTACTTCTGCTAATGATAAGGATATTACAGTAACGATGGAAGTGGATCAGGATACACTGGATCGATATAATTGGGAAAAGTATAAAAATCAGACGAGTCTTTATTATAAAATACTTTCGCCAGAAACGTATGTGTTCGACAATTCCTCTTGGACTATCCCGAGAGGAGAACTGAATGCGAGTGCGTATATCACGATTGACCTGACGAAAATTTCGCAGGTGGGTAGTTTGTACGACGACTATGTGTTGCCGTTACGTATTTCTTCTTCTATCGGCGAACCGATGGGAAAGAGCAAATATACGAAGGTGTTAGCACATATCGGTTTCAAAAACAATTACTCAGGTATCTATAGTGGTAAAGGGGTAGTGACCCAACAAGGAACAAGTTACACCACCGAGACTACCAGTACGCACCTATATGCCATCAATAATGATGTCTGCTATATGTTTGTAGGTGAAAAGACGCGATTGAATACGGCTGATTATCTGGATTATGTGGTGGAAATTCATCGTGACATGTTTGGTAATATAACGCTTGTTTCGAAGAATCCGGACTTGCAGTTTAACCTTTATAGTGCCAAGTTAACACGTAAGTATACCCACAACTATACGGACCAGCGCTACTACACAGAGGTGACTACCATCGAAATGTCGTATGCATACGTAGACAATACGCAAGGTGAACCGTTGAAGATGACGTTCGACGGTACCTTCTCCATGTCGAGAGATGTATTGCGTGTGGAATACCCGGATGTGGATGTAGAAGAGTAACCCAATAACCCTAAATGTAATAGTATATGAAAATTGTAAAGTATTTCTTTTTCGCTTCACTGCTGGCATTAGGTGCGTGTGGTGATGACGATAATAATAAAGATAACGGAACGCTTGCCGATGTGGTTGAATTGAAAGTGGACCTTACGGATATCAGTATCGCGCAGGGTGATGAACGGATAGTGAATATCCTTTCCGGAAATGGTGAATATGTGGTGGTTTCCGCCAATGATAAGGTGGTGACGGCAGAAGTGGAAGGTAATACCGTGAAGCTAAAAGCTCTAGAAAGAGATAATCATGCACAAAGTGTGGTATACCTGACGGACAAATACGAACAGCGTGTCAAAATTATGGTGACTACGGCTGCGACATTTGATTTGAAACTCAGCCAAACTCTGTTCACGCTTTATTCGCAAGTGGAGGGTGCTGATGAGGCGGAAGTTCGTATTTATACTGGTAATGGTGGATATACGGTGGACTTTCATCAGGAAGAAGGTGAGATCGCCGTTCCCGATTGCATACAACTCTATACCGACGCCCTGGAAGAAACGGAAAAGTTCAGAATCAAAGGTATTGCACAAGGAAGTGCGGAGCTTGAGGTGAAAGACCGACAAGGTAAAACAGCCTACGTGACCGTCAATGTGATTGCTCCGAAACCGATATTGACAGATGCCGATGAAGATGGAGTCACTATTAACGGAGCACAGGGTAAAGCCAAGGTACGTATTATCGGTGGTAACGGTGAGTATAAAATTCTAGATAGCGGTGATGCGAAAATTATGCGACTGGAAATCTATGGGAATGAAGTGACTGTAATCGGGCGCAGAGTAGGAACCACATCGTTCACAATAACAGATGCAAAAAATCAGGTATCGAAACAAATCACAGTGAACATCCTTCCAGGCGAGCCACAGTATATGAACTTGGGGCGCGACTATGGAGTTTGGACACATTTCGGAGAGATGGTCGGTGAAGGGGTGGCAGCTATCAAAGAGAAGACCAATAACTTTAAATTGACCCAGATGACTTGGGAAACTGTGACGCGCATAGATGAGACGAATTGGTTGCAGACCTTTATGGGAAAAGAGGGATATTTTATTCTTCGCGGTGGTGACTGGGAAGGAAATAAAGGATGTCAGATGGAATTGGTTGGCACTAGTGATAAATTAAAATTAAGAACTGGACATGGCGCTTTCGAACTTGGAAAATGGATGCATATCGCTCTTGTGGTTGATTGTTCGAAAGGAAAAGACGATTATAACGAGAAATATAAGCTTTACGTTAACGGTAAACAAGTGAAGTGGGACGATCAGCATCGGACTGACATAGATTATCAGGAAATAGACCTTTGTGCAGGGAATGATGGTGGTAAGATCTCAATCGGAAGAGCGTCGGATGACAGACGTTTCCTTTGCGGTGCTTTGCGTGAAGCACGTATTTGGAATGTTTGTCGTACAGTCGAACAGTTGAAAGCCAATGCAACAGAGCTTCAAGAGGAACATCCGGATGGATTACTGGCACGCTGGATATTTTCACCGGGAGCTTCAACTACTTATGTGGAAGATGCCACTAATGCCGATTATGATTTGGTGATGCATATCTGTAAATACAACAGTTGGACTGAAACGGATTTCCCATTGGAGAGATTTGGCGATGCTAATGAGATTGTGCTACCTTTTAACTAATTATTTTAAATGAAAGGAAATATGAAAACGATATATAAGTTATTTATTTTCAATTTATTCACGTTGCTGGCACTGAGTGCCTGCAACGATGAAGACTCTGTAGATGATGTTATTGTAGCAGGCGATAACATCTCTCCGGTCAGTTCGTTCTCGGTAGAGACTACTGATGCCGACAATGAATTGTTAGTGAAATGGGTATGTCCGCTCAACCGCGACTTAGATATGGTAGAGATCTCTTATAGAGATGTGTCGGAAGAAGTGACTCGTTCTGTGTACTCTCCTAGTTGTATAACAATTCCCGCAGAGAGTGGTGCCTCATGTGAATATTTGATTACAGTTCCTTATTTTTCACTCTATGAAGTATCGGCTGTGGCTATCAGTAAAAGCGGAAAGCGTTCTGTAGTGGAAAATAGACGTCTGACTCCTTATCGCGAGAAAGAAGAAGAGGTGGAATTGGGATTACCTGCAATGCTGAGCCGTACGCATTCTTACATGACTACTATTATTGATCTTTATTTCGGTAAGAGTTCGCGTAGTTGCTGGAGGAGCAACTATCCGTACAACGGTGGCGCTTACTGGGATGGCGATGCTTTAGTGTGGGGACAAGGTGCCGGATTATCAGCCTTTGTTGCCGTGCGTGAAGCTGCTATGGAAAGTGAAGTAGAAAACATTTATGCAGCAATGGACGAGATGATGTTTAAAGGAATTCAGAATTTCTATAAAAAAGACCATAATATCTGGGCATATTCTTGTTATCCTGCGGCAGGCAACGAACGTTACTATGACGATAACGTATGGATTGGATTGGACATGGCTGATTGGTATGGTTTGACTAAAGAAATGCGTTACCTGACGCAGGCTGAAGCTGTATGGCGTTATCTGATAGACCATGGGTGGGATGAGACTTGTGGCGGTGGCGTTCATTGGAGAGAACTGAACTCACATACTACCAGCAAACATTCTTGCTCTACCGCTCCTACGGCTGTGTTGGGGTGTAAGTTATATCTGTTGACTGGCGAACAGGAATATCTTGACTGGGCAATTCAATGTTATGACTATATGCTGAACGTGTTGCAAGACAAGTCCGATCATTTGTTTTACGATAATGTACGTCCCGGAAAAGATGATCCCAATCAGCCGGGTGATATAGAAAAAAACAAGTATTCATACAATAGCGGACAGCCTTTGCAGGCGGCTTGTCTTCTGTATAAAATTACTGGTGAACAAAAGTATTTGGATGAAGCATACGCCATTGCCGAAAGTTGTCACAAGAAATGGTTTATCCCTTACCGTTCAAAAGAGTTGAACTTGACCTTTAATATCTTCGCTCCAAAACAAGATATGTGGTTCAATACAATTATGTGCCGTGGATTTTTTGAACTCTATTCGATTGACAATAACCGTAAATATGTCGATGATATAGAGAAGAGTATGATTCATGCATGGGAAAGCAGTTGTCATCAGAGTAATAACTTGCTGAACGATGATGATTTGCGTGGGGGAACTACTAAAACAAGCTGGGAAATTCGGATGCAGGGAGCGCTTGTCGAATTATATGCCCGTTTAGCTGTGCTGGAGCGTGAAAATAGATAGTTATTGAATTATTTTATGAAAAAGCCATCCCCGGAATAGACGAAAGTAGGGATGGCTTTTTTTTGTAGTGTGCTTACTATTCTTCGGCAGACTATGTTTTGCATGTTGTTGGCAAGGTTATTCCTTGACAGGCACAGCCGGTTTGTCTTTGGATGCAGTGTCTGTGACAACTGTATCATTGACATTGGCGGCTAATGCAATCAGTGATGCCTTTGCAGGTGTGTCTTCTTTAGTTACAGTATCTTTTACTACTGTATCATTGACAACTGTCGCATTGATTCCTGTCGGGGCTGTCACAGCTTCCGCAGAACTCTGCGCCTTTACAAGGAATGAACCACCACAAACAAACATAAACATTGCTACTACTAATACTAATTTTTTCATAATCGTTTGCTTTAATGATAATTAAACATATATTTTCAATTCTCTCTCTTGTGTTAAGGAATTGGTTATTGCTTTTTCGCTAATGTCTAATTAAAGATCAAAGTACGTGCCAAAATAGAAGAATGTATGGTAAGTGGTTGATAAATAAAGATATGTGGAAATAGAACTAACCAGGATGGTGGGGAAGTGTGTATGGAGTGTGTGGAATTTGTGGCGGGGAGTGTGGAATTATTCCACACTCCCCGCCACAAATTTTTGTTTGGTCATCTATTTTGTTTCATCTGGGCAAGGACAAGGTCTGCTTTTCTTAGCTAGCTACCCAGTGTAGGTTACTATATTGGTTTACAAATGTACGCAAATAAAACTTTTTCGAATATATAATTTCTTTCATTTAATATATGTGTTTCATTCAAAAGGGTACGGAAATGAGGTAAACTCATACAATTATAATTTTAAAAAATCCGCAAATATTCTCAACTATACTTATCCCTATGAGAAAAAATACTCATAGTAATGAGAAAAAATACTCATAGTAATGAGAAAAAATTCTCATAGCGGTGAGAATATACCCTTGTCAGAATAGGCTGAAACAGTGTATTACTGTGCAGAAATAAAGTTTTCAACAGAAGTACCGGAGAGAATTCAGTTAACCCAATGGTGTTACGGAGAGTATACTTGTAGATTTACGGAGTTATAACTCTATATTATACAGTTTCAACTTATTATATAATGTCTTCCGGTCAATATTAAGTAATTGCGCCGCTTTGCTTTTGTTATTCCCGGTTTGGCGCAGTGCTTCCAAAATATGCTCTTTTTCGGTTTCTTCATTGCGTAGTGCAATACAGGTGCTACTCAATGCAGGAGTTTCCAAAAGTTCGGTTCCCAGTTCCAGTAAAGTGATGAAGCTGCTTTGTGCCAATAAAGTTGCTCTTTTGACGATGTTCTTCATTTGGCGTAAATTACCCGGCCAATGATAATTCAATAAAGCCTGTGATGCCTTCGCGTCAAAGCCAATCAAGTGTTTATCCAGTTCCTTGTTTGCCTGGTCGAGGAAGAAGTTGGCAAAGAGTAGAATATCCTCTTTCCGCTCCTTCAAGTCGGGCATCCGGAGGGTAAATTCATTGATGCGATGGTAAAGATCTTCACGGAAAGTACCTTTCTCAATCCCCTGTTCCAGGTTCTCATTGGTGGCGGATACCAAACGAATATCTACCGATATCTCCTGTGTAGAGCCTACCGGACGTATTTTTCTCTCTTGCAGAGCACGGAGCAGTTGTATCTGCACTTCGTAACTAAGATTCCCGATTTCATCCAAAAAGATAGTACCTCCGTTGGCAGCAACGAAAGCACCGGTTTTATCAGTCAACGCACCTGTAAACGATCCTTTCACATGACCGAAAAACTCGGAAGCCGCCAGTTCTTTCGGGATAGAGCCACAATCTACGGCAATAAACGGCTTATCGCTTCGTTTGCTAAGTTGGTGAATACGGTGTGCCACATATTCTTTTCCAGTTCCACTGGAGCCGTTGATAAGGACGGACATATTGGTCGGAGCTACCAGGCCTACATAATTGTAGAGTTGCTTGGCCGCGTCACTTTCTCCTTCCAGATAAGCACGGTTGTTTTCTGTTGAATCTTTCGATGAGGTAGAAGAACCTTTTTTAGAAGACGATTTAGCTGTGTGATGAGTAGCGGGAGTGTCTCCGGATTGTAAACATTCAGAGATTTTCTTCAGTAACTCTTCCGGATTCACCGGCTTGGCGATATAATCACGTGCTCCCAGTTTCATTGCTTGTACGGCGGACTGTATATCCGCATAGCCGGTCATGATAATCAAAGGAATGTCCATGCCTTGTTCGTTCATCCATTTCAGCAGGTCCATGCCTTCATGGTCGGGTAGCCGCAGGTCTGATAAAACCAGATCGACGCTTTGGCTTTCGATATGTTTCCGGGCACGGGCAATATTACTCACTGATGATACTTCAAAGCCCTTTTTTCCTAACCAGGTTTTTAGCATCATTCCAAAAGTGATATCATCTTCAACGATCAATATGGAGCTCATCATGTCAGGTTTTGATTCTTTTAAGTCACAAAGGTAAGAGGTTTTGGGCGAAAGTGGTATATTTGCAAACTTAAATTAAATAAAAGTGTTATGAAAAAGATTCTATTGATCATATTAACCATATCGTTTTGCGGACTTACTGCCTGCAAAACCGGAACAAAAAAAGGAGGAGACATGGATAAAGAAACGTTGGTAAAGATTGAAACAACTTTAGGAGAAATTGAGGTGAAACTATACAATGAGACACCGAAACATCGTGATAATTTTATCAAACTGGTGAAGGACGGAGTTTATGAGGGCACACTGTTTCATCGTGTTATCAAAGATTTTATGATTCAAGCCGGTGATCCGGACTCAAAAAATGCGCCGAAAGGAAAAATGCTGGGTACCGGAGACGTAGGTTATACCGTTCCCGCTGAATTTGTATATCCTAAATATTTCCATAAGAAAGGTGCCCTGTCCGCTGCCCGCCAGGGGGATAACGTGAACCCGAAGAAAGAATCTTCCGGTTGCCAGTTCTATATCGTGACAGGTAAAGTGTTTAACGACTCTACTTTGCTGGGAATGGAAAGCCAGATGAATGAGAATAAGATAAATGTTATTTTCAATACACTGGCACAGAAACACATGAAGGAAATCTATAAGATGCGGAAAGCAAACGATGAAAACGGTCTTTATGATTTGCAGGAAAAACTGTTTGCACAGGCACAGGAAATGGCTGCCAAAGAACCGGAATTCCATTTCACTCCGGAACAGATTGAAGCCTACACCACGGTGGGTGGTACTCCGCATTTGGATGGCGAATATACCGTGTTTGGCGAAGTGGTGAAAGGTATGGACATTGTGGATAAAATCCAGCAGGTGAAAACAGACCGCAGCGACCGTCCCGAAGAAGATGTAAAGATAACAAAGGTGACAATACTTGACTGAATCGTATGAAAATCAACAGGCATATTCTTGATAATGGGTTACGTCTGGTACATTCGCAGGACGAGAGTACGCAGATGGTTGCCCTTAATATATTATATAATGTGGGAGCTCGCGACGAAGATCCCGAGCATACCGGTTTTGCCCATCTGTTCGAACACCTGATGTTCGGAGGGTCGGTGAATATTCCCGATTATGACATGCCGCTTCAATTGGCGGGTGGAGAGAATAATGCCTGGACGAATAATGATATAACCAATTACTACCTCACTGTACCTCGTCAGAACGTAGAAACCGGCTTTTGGCTGGAATCCGACCGTATGCTGAGTCTTGACTTTAGCGAACGGAGCCTGGAGGTACAGCGGGGAGTGGTCATGGAAGAGTTCAAGCAACGCTGTCTGAACCAACCTTATGGAGATGTCGGACATCTTTTGCGCCCTCTGGCTTATCAGACGCATCCTTATCAATGGCCTACGATCGGAAAAGAGTTGTCGCATATTGCCAATGCTACGCTGGAAGAAGTAAAGGCATTCTTTTTCCGTTTTTATGCTCCTAATAATGCGATATTGGCTGTGACCGGCAATATCTCTTTCGAAGAAGCAGTTGCTTTGACGGAAAAATGGTTCGCTTCTATTCCTCGTCGGGAAGTTCCTTTGCGGAACCTGCCACAAGAACAGGAACAGACAGAAGAACGCCGGTTGACGGTAGAACGGAATGTTCCCCTCGATGCCTTGTTCATGGCTTTTCATATGTGCGATCATCGGCATCCGGATTATTATGCATTTGATATTTTGTCGGATGTGTTGAGCAATGGACGTTCCAGTCGATTGAACCAGCGTTTGGTACAACAGAAACAGTTATTTTCGAGCATAGATGCCTATATTTCAGGCAGTGTAGATGCAGGGTTATTCCATATTAGTGGAAAGCCTTCGGCTGGTGTCACTCTGGAACAGGCGGAAGCGGCAGTAAGGGAAGAACTGGAACGGTTGCAGCAAGAACTGGTTGACGAACAGGAACTGGAAAAAGTGAAGAACAAATTTGAGTCCACCCAGATATTCGGCAACATCAATTATTTGAATGTGGCAACCAACTTGGCATGGTTCGAACTGCTTGGGCGGGCGGAAGACATGGAAAAAGAAGTAGAACGTTATCGTTCTGTCACGGCAGAACAATTGCGGACAGTAGCCCAATCCGCTTTCCGGAAGGAGAACGGGGTTGTGCTTTACTATAAGAAACAACAAAATTAAATTCTCTCTTTTTTATAATTTATCAGTGAAAGGGGAAAGTCCCTTTGCCGGAAAATGGAGATACGTTTAGGTAACGGAAAAGTAAATGAGACATATTTATAGTACATATAAAGAGCATTATAAAGCACTAATTTTTCTCGGACTACCGATTGTGATCGGGCAAATAGGAGTGATCGTTCTCGGATTTGCTGATACATTAATGATCGGGCATCATAGTACGATTGAGCTGGGAGCAGCTTCCTTCGTAAATAATGTGTTTAATCTGGCGATTATTTTCAGTACAGGGTTTTCGTATGGACTGACTCCCATTGTAGGAGGGCTGTATGGGACTCATCAGTATGCTCCTGCCGGACAGGCATTGCGCAACAGTTTGTTGGCAAACCTGATGGTTGCATTGCTGCTGACTATATGTATGACCGTTCTTTATCTGAATATAGAGCATCTCGGACAGCCGGAAGAATTGATTCCTCTGATTAAACCGTATTACCTTGTTTTGCTTGCTTCATTAGTGTTTGTCATGCTTTTCAATGGATTCAAGCAATTCACAGACGGAATAACGGATACCCAAACCGCCATGTGGATATTGCTTGGGGGAAATGTCTTGAATATCATAGGAAACTATATCCTGATTTACGGTAAACTCGGATTTCCCGAATTAGGTTTGTTGGGAGCAGGCGTCAGCACGCTGTTTTCGCGTATTGTGATGGTGATTGTATTTATAATCATCTTTATGCGTAGTCCGCGTTTTGTCCGTTATAAGATCGGCTTTTTCCGTTTGGGATGGTCACGCGCTGTATTTGGACGCTTGAATGGACTTGGATGGCCGATTGCTTTCCAGATGGGAATGGAAACAGCCTCTTTCAGCCTGAGTGCCATTATGATTGGCTGGTTGGGGACGATTGCTTTGGCTTCCCACCAGGTCATGTTGGCAATTTCCCAATTCACCTTTATGATGTATTACGGTATGGGGGCTGCCGTTGCTGTCCGTGTCAGCAACTTCAAAGGACAGAATGATATAGTCAATGTGCGTCGTTCCGCCTATGCTGGTTTTCATTTGATGATGACATTGGGTGTCGTGCTTTCCTTGATTGTCTTCCTTTGCCGGAATTACTTGGGAAGCTGGTTTACCGACAGCCAGGAAGTGGTTGCTATGGTTACTTCTTTAATTTTTCCTTTTCTTGTCTATCAGTTTGGCGACGGGCTTCAAATCACTTTTGCCAATGCTTTGCGTGGAATTTCAGATGTAAAACTAATGATAGTTATCGCCTTCATTGCCTATTTCATCATTTCGCTTCCTGTAGGATATTTCTGCGGTTTTGTAATGGAATGGGGGATAGTAGGTGTCTGGATGGCATTTCCTTTTGGGTTGACGAGTGCGGGACTAATGCTCTGGTGGCGTTTTCACTACATGACGAAACTCCCCGAACCCACCCCAAAACTTAATACCTAAAACTTAATACTTAAAACTTTTACCCCAATGGCTTCCCTCCGTTTTACAAAGTTGAAAATAACCGCCGGTTATACTTTGTTACTGGCGATTCTCCTTTTCTCGTTGGTGTTTGTACATCGTGAAGTGGAAGCATTGTCGGCTGCCGACGACCAGCAGAATCTGCGGACAGACAGCCTGCTTGCTCTGATTCACGAGAAAGACCAGAATACCATCCAAATGCTTCGCATATTGAGTGAAGCGAATGACAGCCTGCTTTCCGCTTCGGAGATTGAAGAGATTATTTCCGAGCAGGACTCTGTTATAATTCAGCAACGGGTGCAGCATCGGGTTATTACTAAACGTGACTCACTGCTGACTACTCACAAGAAGAAAGGCTTTCTCAAGAGACTGGCGGAAGTGTTTGCTCCTTCCAAGGATAGTGCCGTACTCGTTAATACATCCTTGGAAGTCGCTACGGATACCATTTTAGAACCAGTTGCTTCTAAAGATTCCCTCCAGCAAAAGATTCGCATGGCTACCGAAGAAAAACGATTGCAACGACGAAAAACAATCCGGCGCACCAGTACGAAATACCAACGCATGAATTCGCAGTTGACGGCAAGAATGGATAGTCTGATAAAGCAATACGAAGAAGAAATGACTTTGCGTGCCCGTCAGGATGCTGAGATGCAACAAGAGGTAAGAATGCACTCCGCACGCACCATTGCCGGAATCGCTATCGGTGCGGTTCTGTTGTCTGCCGTTTTCTTGGTATTGATAGTACGTGACATCTCTCGCAGCAACCGCTACCGTCGGCAGTTGGAAGAAGCGAACAAGCGGGCGGAAGACCTACTTGTTGCCCGTGAAAAACTGATGCTCGCCATAACCCACGACTTCAAAGCACCGCTTGGCTCCATCATGGGTTATACCGAACTACTATCCCGTCTGACGGAGGACGAACGGCAACGCTTCTACCTGGATAATATGAAAAGTTCCTCGGAACATCTCTTGAAACTAGTCAGCGACTTGCTCGACTTCCACCGCCTTGACCTTAATAAAGCGGAAGTGAATCGTGTCACTTTCAATCCTTCGCAGTTGTTCGAAGAAATCTATGTCAGCTTTGAACCGTTGACGGCTGTTAAAGGATTGGTATTGCAGTGTCACGTCGCTCCGGAGTTGAACGGACGTTACGTCAGTGACCCTCTGAGGCTTCGGCAGATTGTGAACAACCTTCTGTCTAATGCCGTGAAGTTTACTCAACAAGGTGAGATAACGCTGACAGCCCGATATGATTCTTCAAAGCTGACGATAGCTATTGCAGATAGCGGAAAAGGTATGGCAGCCGAAGACCGCGAACGCATTTTCCAAGAATTTACCCGTTTGTCCGGTGCCCAGGGAGAGGAAGGGTTCGGTTTGGGATTATCCATCGTGAAGAAACTGGTTGTTCTGCTTGAAGGCACGATTGATGTACAGAGCAAACTGGGAGAGGGAAGTTGCTTTACAGTAGTTCTGCCCCTGTATCCGGTAGGCGAATCCATCCCGGAAAGTCAATCATCTCCGGAAAACGAAACTGCGGATATTGACGAAGCCGCGACTGCCATTCCTCTGATGAAAGTAATCCGTGTCCTCTTGATTGATGATGATAAAATACAACTCAGCCTGACGGCAGCTATGTTGAAACAGCACGGCATTGACGCAGTATGTTGCGAGCAACTCGAAGAGCTTATCGAACAACTCCGCACTTCTGTTTTTGATGTATTGCTGACAGACATACAAATGCCCGCTATCAATGGCTTCGATTTGGTAAAACTCCTGCGTGCTTCCAACATTCCGCAGGCAAAGACCATTCCTGTGATTGCCGTGACCGCCCGCAGCGAAATGGATAAGGATGCCTTGTGCGAGCACGGTTTTGCCGGATGCCTGCATAAACCGTTTACAGTGAAAGAATTGTTGATGACAGTCAACGAGGGACAACTTTCGGCTGATGAGGCTCACATCACAGAAGATATGGTAAACACCGGAATAAACTTTTCCGCACTCACCGCCTACTCCGGGGATGACCCGGAAGCGGCATATTCTATCATTCAGACCTTTGTTGAGGAAACCAAAAAGAATGTCGAACGGATGCGACAAGCCTTCATTGACAAAGATACGGACGGGATAGCTGCCATGGCGCATAAACTGCTCCCTCTCTTCACGTTGATAGGCGCATCGGACGCAATAGCTCCTTTAAAGTTTTTGGAATCCCGCCGTGGAGAGTCTTTCTCTAGTGAAATAAGCGATACGGCATCGGTTGCACTATCAACCGTTTGTATTATAATCAGCGAAGCGGAAAATTACTTAACGTCGATGAAAAGTGTCGATTAGGCGGAAATATCCTACTCCTTGACTGGTCATCGTATCTTTCTTGTCTTTATCCAAACCTTTTCTCAAAATAAATTGTTTACTTTGTGTCACTTAATTTACACTGGCACATTTTTACATGAAACGAAAATGGATACGATGGGTAAGCTGGATTCTGCTTACTCCTATATTACTCTTTGTAATACTAATGGTATTGCTTTACGTCCCCCCCGTACAGAATCTTATACGTCGGGAGGTTACTGTATATGCTTCTAAAGCAACCGGCATGCAGATTCAGGTGGAACGAATCGACCTTCGTTTCCCGCTCAATCTGTTGGTTCGTGGCGTGGAAGTGATTCAGCAGCCGGACACACTCTTGTCTCTGGAAAGCCTGAATGTACGCGTGCAGGCGTGCCCGCTGCTCAAAGGGAAAGTGGAGGTGGACGAAGTGACATTGAGCCGCGTTGCTTTCAATTCTGCCAATTTGATAGACGGCATGGAGATAAAAGGTGTATTGGGACGTTTCTTCCTGCAAAGCCATGGTGTCGATTTGTCTAACGAAACAGCCGTTATTAATGCGACGGAACTATCGGACACTCATGTGCAGATGCTGATGAACGACACCACGACTACTCCCAAGGATACCACCGCTTCGGCTCCTGTAAACTGGAAAGTAGACCTTCATCAACTGAAACTGAAAAACGTATCGTTCAGTATGCAGCTTCCCGCTGATTCGATGCGGATGGCTGCGCATATCGGTGAAGCGACCATTGACGATGCCCAAGCCGACTTGAGGAACCAGTTCTATGGACTGAAACAATTTTTGTTGTCGGGCACTTCCGCCAGCTACGATACTGGTTCGGCTAAACCCGTCGAAGGTTTCGACGCTTCGCATATTGCTGTCCGTGATGTCAGCATCGGGCTGGATTCCTTATTATATAAAGGTAGGGATATGAATGCTGTCATCCGTGAATTCACTATGAACGAACGTTCGGGATTGAGCGTTACTTCACTGACGGGACGGGCATTCTCCAATGATTCAATCATCAGTGTACCCGGCTTGAAACTGCAAACTCCTCATTCTGAAATAGATTTATCCGCTCATACTTATTGGGAACTTGTCAACATCCCGACTACGGGGCGTTTGTCTGCCAACCTGAATGCGTATATCGGCAAAGAGGACGTGATGTTATTCACTGGCGGACTGCCGGACAGCTTCAAGGAAGCCTATCCTTTTCGTCCGCTTGTCATCCGTGCCGGTACGGATGGTAACTTGAAAGAAATGCAGATTTCCCGCTTTACGGTAGACTTGCCGGGTGCATTCTCCTTAGAGGGCGGCGGTATCCTCGAAAACCTCGCCGATAGCATTACCCGCTCGGGAACCATCGGCCTGAAGATGAAAACGCAGAACCTGAATTTCCTTACCGGCTTGTCCGGTGAAGTGCCTAACGGTACGATTGTCATCCCCGACAGTATGAATCTCGTTGCGCAGGTAGACATCAAAGGACCTGAATACAAAGCAAACCTGCATCTGAAAGAAGGGCAGGGGGCTATGAATGTGAACGCGGCATTAAATACTGCCACCGAGGTTTACAAGGCAGACTTGAAAATAGACAACCTGCAACTCCATCATTTCCTTCCGAAAGACTCTATTTATGAGCTTTCCCTTTCTGCTGCCGCTGACGGGCGCGGACTGGATGTGATGTCTTATCGCTCATATGCCAAACTGGATTTGGCTTTAGACCGATTGCATTATGCTCAATACCATCTCTCCAACGTCCATCTGACGGGAGCTTTGAAAGGTGCGTTAGTGACAGCCAACTTGACGAGTGATAATGAACTGTTGAAAATGACGACGGATGCCGAATATAATCTGGCACACAGCTATCCCGACGGAAAAGTGACGGTTGATGTCACCCAGCTCGACTTGCACGAACTGGGACTGATGCCCGAACCGATGAAACGCCCGCTTACTTTCAATCTTTCTGCGGAAGCCCGTCAGAACCGGGTGTTTACGCATTTTATTTCCGGTGACATGAAACTCAACCTGAGTGCACGTTCCGGTGTCAATCCTCTGATTAGCCAGTCTACCCGCTTCGTGGACGTCCTGATGAAGCAGATTGATGAGAAGGAACTGAATCACGCTGAACTGCGTAAAGCATTACCGACAGCTGTCCTGTCTTTCTCCGCAGGAAAAGAGAATCCGTTAGCCTATTTCTTGGCTACCAAAAACATATCCTACCATGACGCTTCCATGAAATTCGGAACGGCTCCCGATTGGGGAATCAATGGAAAGGCGGCGGTTCATGCGTTGAAAGTAGACACGTTGCAACTGGATACTGTCTTCTTCACAGTGAAACAGGACACTACGCTTATGAAGTTGCGTGCCGGAGTGATAAACGGACCGAAGAATCCGCAATTCTCTTTCTCCACTACCTTGACGGGAGAAATTCGCGATCGAGACGCGGAATTGCTGGTGGATTATAAGAATGGTAAAGGTGAGACTGGCGTATTATTGGGCGTAAACGCCCGCCCTCTGTTCGAAGGACAGGGAAAGGGCAACGGAATAGCTTTCACACTGATTCCGGAAAAACCGATTGTCGCCTTTCAACAGTTCCATTTCAACGAGAATCACAACTGGATTTATCTGCATAAGAATATGCGCGTATATGCCAATGTGGATATGTGGGACGAGGAAGGCATGGGTTTCAGAGTTCATTCCATGCAGGGCGATACGGTGTCTTTACAGAATATAGATGTCGAAATACGCAGAATCCGCTTGCAAGAGATTACGAGCGTGTTGCCTTATTTCCCCGAAGTAACCGGATTGTTCTCTTTGGAAGCCCACTATGTACAAACTGAAAAAGACTTGCAGCTCTCTGCCGAAGCGTCTATTGACGAACTGACTTACGAACGCCAGCGTATCGGTGACATTGCTTTGGGGGCTACCTGGTTGCCGGGCGAACAGGGAAAACAATATCTCAACGCTTATCTGAACCACGACCAGGTGGAGGTGCTGGTGGCGGATGGAAAACTGCTTCCTACCCGGACGGGCAAAGACAGCCTGGAAGTGAATACGACACTGGAACATTTCCCGCTCCGGGTGGCGAATGCGTTCATTCCCGACCAGATGGTCACTCTGTCCGGCGACATGGACGGAAACTTGAATATCACGGGCAGCACTGAGCAGCCTTTGATAAACGGCGAATTGGTATTGGATAGTGTTGCTGTTTTTTCCAGTCAATATGGCGCACGTTTTGTGTTCGACAACCGCCCCGTGCAGATAAAGAACAACCGGCTGTTATTTGATAAATTCGCCATTTATACTACATCGAAGAATCCGTTTACCATTGACGGTTATGTCGATTTCCGTGATATGAGTCGTCCGATGGCGAATCTGAATATGCTGGCACAGAATTATACATTGCTGGATGCCAAACGCACCCGTGAAAGTCTGGTCTACGGTAAAGTATTTGCCGACTTCCGTGCAACGGTGAAGGGACCTTTGGACGGACTGAATATGCGTGGGAATGTAAGTCTCTTGGGTAATACCGACGTCTCCTATGTCTTGACAGATTCACCTTTGACAGTGCAGGACCGCTTGGGAAGTCTGGTTACCTTTACCTCATTCAGCGATACCACGACTGTCGTCCGGCAGGAAGTGCCGACCGTCTCGTTAGGAGGACTGGATATGGTAATGATGGTGCATATCGACCCGTCCGTCCGCGTGAAAGTCGACTTGGATGCAAGCAATGATAACCGCATCGAACTGGAAGGCGGTGGTGACCTCTCTATGAAATATACTCCGCAAGGTGACTTGACCCTGACGGGACGCTATACTTTGAGTGGCGGCTTGATGAAATATGCCTTACCGGTGATTGCCGCGAAAGAATTTGCTATTGACAATGGCAGCTATGTGGAATGGACGGGAAATCCGATGGATCCGATGCTGAACTTCAAGGCGACCGACCGCATCCGTGCGTCCGTATCCGAAGGGGAGAACGGTGGAAGCCGCATGGTTAATTTCGATGTCTCTGTCGTTGTCAAGAACCGTTTGGATAATCTTTCGTTTGCGTTTGATGTCGCAGCTCCCGAAGATGCGGCTGTGCAAAATGAGTTGACTGCCATGGGGGCGGAAGAGCGTGGTAAGCAAGCCCTGTATATTATGGTGATGAAAACCTATCTCGGCACCGGTCCGATTGGCGGCGGTGGTGGCGGACTTGGCAAGTTGAACATGGGTTCTGCCCTGACTTCCGTATTGAGTAGCCAGATAAACTCATTGATGGGCAACCTGAAAAATGCGAGCCTATCCGTGGGTGTCGAAGATCACGATGACTCGGAGACAGGAAGCAAACGTACGGATTACAGTTTCCGTTATTCGCAACGTCTGTTCAACAACCGCTTCCAGATTGTAATCGGCGGTAAGGTGTCCCAGGGTGAGAATGCGACGAATGATGCCGAATCCTTTATCGACAACATTTCTTTGGAATATCGTCTGGACAGAACCGGAACCCGCTATATCCGCCTGTTCTATGACAAGAACTATGAGAGTGTGCTCGAAGGCGAAATTACGGAAACCGGAGTAGGTATCGTGCTTCGCAAGAAGTTGGACAAACTAAGTGAACTGTTTATCTTTAAGAAAAAGAAGTGAAGAAACAAGAATAAAGAAATAAGAAGCAAGGATGAAAGCTATACATATAAAAATATTGGCTGTTTGCCTGATAAGTGTAGTAGTATCGGCATGTTCGGTGACGAAACATCTCCCCGAAGGGGAAGTGCTTTATACCGGAAGCAAGACTGTCATATTGAATAAATCGACAACGCCCGTAGGAGTAACGGCTCGGACGGAAATAAATGCAGCCCTTGATAAAACACCCAGTACGAAGATGCTTGGCGGTATGTTGCCTATTCCCTTTAAAATGTGGATGTACAATAACTTCGTGAAATACAAGAAGGGATTCGGCAAATGGATGTTCAATCGTTTTGCCGCAAACCCGCCCGTGTTTATTTCTACGGTCAATCCGGAAGTGCGTGTGAAGGTGACTACCAACTTACTGCGTGATTATGGCTATTTCAATGGCAAGGTAGCTTATGAAACGATTGTTGACAAGCAAGACAGTCTGAAGGCAAGCATTGTCTATACGGTGGATATGAAAAATCCTTATTTTATTGATACGGTGTATTATCAGCGTTTCACTCCCCAGACTCTACGGATTATGGAGCGAGGACGTCGGATGTCTTATATCAGTCCGGGAGAACAGTTCAACGTAGTAGACTTGGACGAAGAACGTACCCGCATCAGCACTTTATTACGTAATCGTGGATATTTTTATTTCCGTCCTGACTATATGACTTATCAGGCGGATACTACTTTGATACCCGGCGGGCATATCAGCCTTCGCCTGATTCCCGTCCCAGGATTGCCTGCCGCGGCACAACGTCCTTATTACTTAGGTGATGTCTCTGTCTATTTGTTTGGAAAGAACGGAGAAGCCCCGGATGACAGCATGATGTACAAGAACCTGAATATTCACTATTACAAGAAATTGCAGGTTCGCCCTAATATGCTTTATCGTTGGCTCAATTATCAGCAGTTTGTACGCAACGCGCAAATGCGTGCTTCCAACCGTACCCGGCTTTACAGCCAGTATCGCCAGGAACAGGTACAGGAAAAACTCAGTCAGTTAGGGATATTCAGCTATATGGATATACAATACGCTCCCAAAGATACGACAGCTGTCTGCGATACGTTGGACATCACAATGCAGGCGACTTTCGCCAAACCTTTGGATGCAGAATTGGAACTGAACGTAGTAACTAAAAGTAATGACCAAACCGGTCCCGGTGCCTCATTCGGTGTCACCCGGAATAATGTGTTCGGTGGTGGTGAAAGCTGGAATGTAAAACTGAAAGGTTCTTACGAATGGCAGACCGGCGGTGGAGAGAAAAGTTCGTTGATGAACAGTTGGGAAATGGGTATATCCACTTCTTTGACTTTTCCGAGAGTCGTTTTCCCGCGTTTCGGTAAAAGAGAATTTGACTTTCCCGCTACGACTACTTTTCGTCTGTATATCGACCAACTGAACCGGGCTAGATACTATAAGCTGTTATCCTTCGGCGGAAACGCGACCTACGATTTCCAACCGACACGTACCAGCCGTCACAGTATCACGCCTTTTAAACTGACATTCAACGTTTTGCAACACCAGTCGGAAGAGTTCAAAGAAATTGCTGCTGATAATCCTGCGTTATATGTCAGTCTTGACAATCAGTTCATTCCGGCCATGGAGTACACCTATACGTATGATAATGCGTCTGTGCGTAGAGTGAAGAATCCTATCTGGTGGCAATCTACCGTAACTTCTGCCGGAAACGTGACCGCTACCATCTACCGTGCTTTCGGCCGGCCGTACAACGAGGAAGGAAAGAAGCTTCTGGGTGCCCCGTTCTCTCAGTTTATGAAATTCAATACGGAATTTCGCCATCTGTGGAATATAGACAAGAATAATAAGCTTGCCTCTCGTGTAGCATTGGGTGCTCTTTTCGCATACGGCAACGCTACGATCGCCCCATACAGCGAACAATTCTATGTCGGTGGTGCCAACAGTATCCGTGCTTTTACAGTGCGTAGTATCGGTCCCGGTGGCTATCACCCGAAAGACAGCAAATATTCTTATCTTGACCAGACAGGTACATTCCGCTTCGAGGCAAACGTCGAGTATCGTTTCCACATCTTCAAGCGTCTCTGGGGAGCTACCTTCCTCGATGCCGGCAACGTCTGGCTGATGCGCAAGGATGAGGCACGTCCCGACTCGCAGCTCCGTCTGAAAACTTTCCCGAAACAGATTGCTTTAGGAACAGGTATCGGCTTCCGCTACGATATGGATATCCTCGTCTTCCGTCTTGACTTCGGTATTCCTTTGCATCTGCCGTATGACACGGAACGAAGTGGCTATTACAATGTTACCGGAGCCTTCTTTAAGAATCTGGGAATACATTTTGCTATCGGGTATCCGTTCTGATTATAAATTCAGTAACTTCAAAGATACGATGAGAATAAGTCTTATTTCATCATTTGTTTTTTGAGAAAAATGTTGGCGTAGTAATGTAATGAACTGCGCCTTTCTTTTTTTTACGGCACTTTCGGAAATGTTAAGGAGATTGGCTATTTCAGCATTCTTCATACCTTGTTCGAAACTCAGTTCAAACAGCTCCTGGAATTTCTTTGGTAATTGTCCTATTGCATTCCAAAGCATGTCTAGTGTTTCTTGTTCGATCAGGCTGTTGAGGAAGTTTTCATCCTCTTCGTCTTTTGTATAGGCAGACAGGTAGTTTTCTTTTGCTGCTTGGCGGCGTAGGAGTGATATGGTTGCGTTATAAATGCAGGAATATAGGAAAGATTTGAAGGCAAACGTGGAGGCTAATGAATCTTTGTGGAGGTATGTTTGGTAAATTGCATCTTGTACGCAGTCTTCTGCCAGAAATGCATAGTCTTTTCCTAAATGCCTTCCAGCATATATTAAAAGTTGAGGATACATTTTTCGGTAAAACGTATCGATTTTGCCTGCTTTAAAATCTTTAAATATCTGCTCCATCTATTTGCTTGCACATAATCTACAGATACAAAAGTAATCATAAAATAATCTTTTTCTAACTTTTCTTTAGTTTTTTCTTCTTTTTGGTGTCCTTTTTAAAATCGTTTGCGTTATAGGTGAAAACAATGTAAATATGGAAGAAAAATATATAAAGCGTATTGCTGTGTTGATTGGCAGAGAATTAACCGGTAAAATAACAGAATATGAACGTGGAATGTTGGCCGAATGGCGTGGGCAGAGTGATAAGAATGAACAACTTTATCAAAGGCTGACTGATAAGGAACGTTTAGCCCGAGAATACAGACAGATGAAATCGGTCGGGATAGAACGTCCGTTGGCAGACATGAAAGGGCGGATAGCTCGTTTGACTGTTCGTCCGGAGGAACGTGCAAAACTTATTTTCCGGTTATGGGCGGGAGTTGCCGCAATTGTTTTATTGATACTTGTTTGGAAAGGGAATGGGTGGATATATCATTCGGCTTTTATGGAGGAAAAGGGATTACAGGCTGATGAGATTCGTCCCGGTCAGACACAGGCTACCCTGATTTTGAGTACCGGTGAAAATATTACACTGGATTCAGACACGCTTATTACCGGTCAAAAGAAGATGTGCTCTGCTGTTCGGGCACAATCTGTTTCTTCCCCGACTGTTTCGGGGACGGAGAAAGTGAGAGCAAAAGCAAACATCCTGATTACTCCAAGAGGAGGGGAGTTTAAGATTGTTTTGGAAGACGGGACAGAAGTATGGCTCAATGCTGAGTCCAAACTTACATATCCCGAAACCTTCGGGAATGCGGAACGAAGAGTGTCTGTTCGGGGAGAAGCTTATTTTAAAGTACATAAAGATCCGGAGAAACCTTTCTACATAGAAACGGACGGGCAATTGATACGGGTCTATGGAACAGAATTTAATGTTCGCTCTTACGAAGAGGATGAGACTGTTTGTACTACTCTTGTCGAAGGAAGTATCTCTATTCGACCGGTCGGAACAGGGCAGGGGGAGTTGGTGCTTGCTCCTAATCACCAGTCGTTATTCAATAAAAAGGATGCGACAGCCTGTCTGCGTACAGTCAATCCGGAAGTGTTCGTTAGTTGGAAAAACGGTATGTTTGTGTTCGAAGAGCAGAATCTGGAACAAATCATGTGTACATTGAGCCGATGGTATAATTTTACTTATACATTTAAGGATGAAAGCCTGAAAGAGACGGTGTTTATGGGAAGTATCCCACGTTATGCAGAATTTGATGATGTGATTCATATTCTTGAAAAAAGCGGCGGAATAAAACTAGAGATGAAAGGACAAAACATAATTCTGTCAAAGAGATAACTACTATTATATACGTTTCATTAAAAAAAGACATTATGTTAGCATGTAAAAAGCGTTTTGTTTGCCGGACTATATTGGTCTTGCTTATCGCTTTTCCCCTGAAAGGATTGGCACAGAGTCTGGATGTCAGTTACGACAAACAGCCTATCGAGAGAGTTATTGCCGACTTAAAGAAAAAGACGGATTACGACTTTGTTTATCAGAAGCAAGTATTGGAAAATGTGCCGTATGTTTCGGGTTCATATACCGGAATGACTATTAGTCAGATTCTCGACAAACTGTTGTATGGGACAGGGCTTGAATATAGTATTGTGAAAAGCACGATTATTATCCGAAAGTCCGAACCTGTCTCCCGGAATCATAAGAGAATTGCCGGCAAGGTGGTGGGAGAAGAGGGAGAAACATTACCTGGCGTGCACGTGCATCTCAAGCACACGAATGTAGGCACCACAACCAATGTGGATGGTGAGTTTAGTATAATGGTTAGTGGGACGGAACCGATTCTTCAGTTCAGCTATGTCGGTATGGAAAAACGGGAGATACGTGTAACTGATCGGACAGGGGATTTCCTTCATGTGAAACTGACCGGCAATACGTCGGTCATAGATGAAGTGGTGGTGACCGGATATCAAGCTATGAACCGACGTGAATTGGCAAGTGCCATTGCCACGGTTAAAGCGGAAGACGTTATTGCTCCTGAAGCTATGAGTATCGACCAGATGCTACAAGGAAAAATTCCCGGAATGACGGTGATGACACAGTCGGGTGAGCCGAGTAGTACACCGACCATTCGAATTCGCGGTAATTCGACAATCAATGGCAATAAGGCTCCAGTTTGGGTGGTAGACGGGGTGATTATGTCTGATGTAGTGCCATTTACGGCTTCTGATCTAAATAGCCCTGATGCTGCTTATCTGATAGGCAATAGTATTTCCGGATTGAGTCCGCAGGATATTGAAAGTATTAGTGTTTTGAAAGATGCGTCGGCTACTGCCATTTATGGGGTGAAGGCGGCAAATGGGGTGATTGTGGTCACTACCAAGCGGGGAACTGTATCTGCTCCGGTGGTGACGTATGATGCGGCTGTTAATGTAAACACCCGCCCTCGTTATAGTCAGTTTGATCTGATGAATTCTCAGGAGAGAGTGCAGCTTTCGCAGGATATTTATGAGGCGCGTCTGGAGTATCCGCGTGTTCCTATTCAGGAGAGTTATGAAGGCGCGTTGCAGCAGTTGATTAATAAAAAAATCAGCCAAAGTGAATTCACATCACTTGTCGGGAAATATGAAACAATGAACAGCGATTGGTTCAAAGCACTGTTTCGCCCTGTTGTAACTCAGAATCACAATGTGTCCGTGACCGGTGGAACGGAAAAAGTACGTTATTATACTTCATTGAGCTATAACAATAGTCCTGGTATTGCGAAGAAATCGGAAAGCGAGCGTTTTACGGGGCTGGGCAAGTTGTATTTTAAAATCAACCGTATTTTTGATGTAGACCTCAAAATGGAAATCAGCAATCAGAATAATGAGGGGTACTCTTCAATAAATCCGTTTTCTTATGCTTTTAATACGTCGCGTGCCATCCCTATTTACGGTGATAACGGTGAACTGTATTTTTATGCAAAAGGTGGAGTTGCTCCTGATTATATTACATACAATGTGTTAAATGAACTGGATCAGACTGGGCGGAAAAATAATACCCGTCGTCTGGGCGGAGTAATGAATTTCAATGCACGTCTGTTTAAGGGGTTTACTTATACAGGGACGGTTTCTTATTATTGGAGTGATAACCGTACCACCTCCTGGGCTACTGACCACTCTTATGAGGTCGGTAGCATACGTCAGTATGATTATGGAAAATATCAGAAAGGGGATACGGAGTATGAACGTTCCAGTCTGCCGTTTGGTGGAAAATTGCAGGAAGATTTCATGCAAGGTCGCTCTTATACAATCCGGAATACGCTGAATTATGTCAATACGTTTGCTGAGCAACATAGTGTCAACTTGTTTGGTGGTATTGAGATCCGTTCAGAGAAGTATAGTGGAAACAATGTACTGTCTTATGGCTGGGACCCCAACTACGGGCAGTCTGTTTCTCCTGTATTTACTTCTTCATATATATCTTTGGCAACGAACGGGCTGTTTAGCCCTGTGATTACGGAACGAGTAACACAGATTGCTTCGTATATAGGTTCTGCTAGCTATTGCTATGACGAACGTTATATCTTGAATGCAAACATACGTTCGGACGGTGCTAATAAATTTGGAAGCAATCCTGAGTATCGTTGGTTACCGACATGGTCGCTTGCCGGGAAATGGATTGTGTCCAACGAACGTTTCATGGAAGCTGCCCGCTTTATTGATCATCTTTCTCTTCGTGCTTCCTATGGTTTGCAAGGAAATATCCATGATGATGCGACTCCATACCTGATTGTCTCTATGGATAAGGAAAACCCTGTATCCGGACTCCGTCCCGGTACTATCGAACGGCTTCCGAATCCTGATTTGCGCTGGGAGAAAACGCATTCCTATAATATAGGACTTGATCTTTCATTCTTCAAAAACAGGCTTAATCTGACGCTAGATTATTATCGGAAGAAAACTACCGATCTGATTACAGATATGCAGGTGTCTCCTACCACCGGGCGGAGTTATATGTTTATGAATGCGGGCGAAGCTATTAATAAAGGAATTGAAGGTGTCATTAGTGCCGATCTGATACGTAATAAGACTTTCAGTTGGAATGTTTCTTATAACTTCAGCCATAATACAAATGAAGTGCGTTATGCCTTCGATGCTAATCTGACAGGTAAAGAGGTATACCAACAAATGTTGGCAGGTAATGTCGCTACTATTGGACAGCCGCTTGGGACAATCTATTCGTTCAAGTTTGCTGGGCTTTCGGGTGAGAACGGTTATCCGTTGTTTTATACCACTGACGGGCGAAAGGTACATGACGGTGATTACGAAGCAATGGAATTGGTGCCTTCCGGCAGTATCTATCCTGACTTGTCCGGTGGATTTGACACTCGTCTCACTTATAAGAATAATCTTAGCCTTTCCATCGGTTTCAGTTACCAACTAGGAGCTGTCAAACGTCTGCCATCTATTTATAACAAAGCGGAAAAAGCATTCGATCCTTCCGCCAATCTGCCCAAAGTCCTGGCAAACCGTTGGAAGCAGCCTGGTGATGAACAGTTTACTAATATTCCTGCATTATATGATAAAAAAATAGCAGATGGATTTCCGGATGAACTGAGAGGTTTTTATGATAATAATCGAAATTCGGATGTGATGATGCCTGAAATGTATGATATGAGCGACTTGCGTATAGCAAAGAATGATTTTTTGCGTTTGCGTAATGTGACGCTTAGCTATCGCTTGCCCGGCAGTGTACTGAATAAACTAAATGTAAAAGAGATGACCATACGTTTGCAGGGAAGCAACCTGAAGACTTGGGCTCCCAAAGCGTGGGACGGACTCGACCCCACGACAGCGTATGCTAATATGCCTTTGATGCCAAGTTACAGTGTGGGGGTCAGCATTACATTTTAAATTAACAACTAAATAAAAGTGAGTATATTATGAAAATAAAATTATATCCTGTAATAGGGAGCTTGGCTTTGGCAGTTGTGACAATCGCCTGTTCCGATTATTTGAACGAGAGTTCCGGTGATTTGCTGATTCCGGAAAAGGTGGAAGAATTTCAGTCTGTTCTCTACGGTGAAGGATATCCTGACTCATATACGGATGATGTGGAATGGATGGACCTGATGACGGATGATGTAGAAATATCTCCGTGTGCAGCTGCTGAAAGTATGCAGGTTGAAGGGGACGCTACTTCTTTGATTGCTACCGGACGGGGAGCATTCTGCTGGGCGTATGATATCGAATATTACTTGGTAAATTATGGCAGTCCTTATGAAAACCGTTATAAAAATATAATGGCATGCAATACGGTTATAGAGGTCGGCGAAGATATGCTAGGTGACAAGGCAAGCGTGCATTCATGTCTGGCTCAAGCGTATACGTTGCGTGCTTTTAATTACTTTTGTCTGGTTAATTGGTACGGGCTGCCTTACAATGAACTGACGGCTGATACAGATATGGGAGTGGCTGTCAGACTGGAAAGTAAGGTGAGTCGTGACCAGCCGCGACGTTCGACGGTAGCACAAGTATACAAGCAGATAAATGAAGACTTGGATACAGCTTTAAAGCTGTTTGAAACGGCTCAACCAACCAAAAGCATATTTGTTGTATCCAAGAAAGCAGCTTTGTTGCTAAAAACTCGTGTGGCGTTATACACCCGGCAGTGGGATGAGGTCATTCGCTATGGCGAACTTCTGAAGGAGGAAGGTATCAAGCTGTATGATATAAGTGCGTTAACAGCCGACGATATGAGCAATCGGATTTCCAAATTCGTATTCCTGACCAGTAAGAATCCGGAGGTGTTGTTCACATTCGGAAATGCGGCAATGGGGTATCATTCTTTCATGGATTTAATTAAAGGAGCTATATTCGTACCTTCTCAAACAGAGGAAAACGATTTGATTCGCATTTATGAAGAGGGGGATAATCGTATGTATGCTTTTTTTATGCAGGATTACATTGATTATGATGCGGATTGGGATATGTATTGGGCGTATGATGATTATCGGAAGATTCCATTCAAACATTATGATATCAATGCCAACAGACAGTGCTATACTCAGGCATTCCGCAGTGCCGAAATTTGGCTGAACATGGCTGAGGCGTATGTACATCGAAATACAGGCAATGATAAGGAGGCTGCTGTTACTTTATTGAATGAGCTGAGAAAATGCCGTTTCACTGCCGGACAATATCAAGAACTGAGTGCTTCCGATTTTACCGATGCAGAAGCTCTTCTTCAATTTGTTCGAGACGAACGCCGACGTGAATTTTGCTTCGAAGAAACTCACCGTTGGAATGATTTACGGCGCTATGGTATGCCGCGCATTGAACATAAACTTTATGTGACAAGTACCTCTGCACCGGAAACTTTCGTGCTTGAACAGGGAGACAAGAACTATACACTTGCCTTGCCTAAGAGTGAAACATCTTATAGTACCGAAATTGAGGTTTACGACCGCAGAGTAATTAATGCACAATAATAACCATATATGATGAAAATGGATATGAAAAAAATAATGATATACCTTTTGTCCGGTCTGTTGTTACTGACCGGTTGTTCGGAAGAAGAACTTACGTCCCAATTGGATACGACTCCCGAATACGAGAAAATACTGGCTGTTGATGAAAACGCTTCGCAAGCAGACAAGACTATTTATGAATGGTATAAGAAATACAATACGGCATTCCTTTATAAGTTTGATGATAAAGACGTACACTGGCTATGGAGCGGTACTTTCGTATGCTACTACGAGCCTTGGGATGTGGAGAGTGAGGAAGATATGGCTATGTTGGAAGAACAACTGGCAGTGATAGAGACTAATTTACTTTCCAAATATAGTGAAGAGACGCTTCGGCAATCGCTCCCTTACAAAGTATTTTTGATGAAGGAGTTGCGATCGAGAGATTCTTCGTTGTCGTCCGCATGGACAACAGCGCTTTCTAATGGGCAGGATGCGATGTTGGTGGGGTATATGCAAAAGAGCGGTTCTCCTTTTGCCAACAGTAAGTTCGATTCCGAATTAGGCAATATCTTTAGTACGTTTTTCTTTAATAGTTTGAGCAAGCGTCCCGATAAGTTCTTTGAAAGCCGGATACCTGTAAAATACAGTCTTCTTACCTGTCCGGAAGACCCGGCGATAGAGGAAGAGCAAAAGATAAAACCGGATTTTGATAATCCGGATCATGTAGCTAACGTATGCGGCTATATTGTCGGATACCTTTCAGCACGTACGCGTCTGCCTAATGAGATACAGGATTATGCCGACTATCTGACTTTCCTGACGAAAAATCCAGGAAGTGAAATACGGAAAATTACAGGTTTTTATTGGCGGATTGCCT
Organism: Bacteroides caecimuris; assembly: GCA_948742525.1. Taxonomy (GTDB): domain Bacteria; phylum Bacteroidota; class Bacteroidia; order Bacteroidales; family Bacteroidaceae; genus Bacteroides; species Bacteroides caecimuris_A. Next base: position 49,199 of record CAPYSS010000016.1, read on the forward strand.
GGCGGGCTACTCTCTTTATAGAATACTGTATGGAGGCCAATGGGGAAGACTTGATAGCTGTGCAGAATGCGGCATTTCCGGATGATAAGGTAACGATGGATGATTTTAAGTATTAATACATATATTTTTCAACGATGAAGAAACTTATTTTTTTGTGTATGCTGTTGATGGGACATCTCACATTATCGACAGCACAGGAAAATGCCGGTGGTGGAATCCTTTTTCATGAAAACGAACCTTGGAAAGAGATAATAGCCCTTGCACAGAAAGAGAATAAATTGATATTCATGGATTGTTATACCAGTTGGTGTGGACCTTGCAAAGCATTGTCGAAGAACGTATTCACTCAGAAGAAAGTGGGGGATTTCTTCAATCCGCAGTTTATCAATGTGAAATATGATATGGAGAAAGGAGACGGGAAAATGCTTCAAGAGAGATACAAATCGTATATTGTCGGCTATCCTACTTTGTTGTTGATTGATAAGAACGGTAAGGTATTGCAGCAAATGGCAGGATATCAGGATGCGGATAAATTGATACAAGGGATCCGGAAAGCTGCTAAAGGACGCGATTTGTTTACTCTTGCTGCCGAGTATCAGGCGGGAAACCGGGAACTGACTTTTATGAAAGAATATATCGAAAGTCTGAATGCCGCTTTCTTGCGAGACAGTGTGAATAATATAACCCGTCGGCAACTGACTGTAATAGACCCGAAAGAACTGGATAAAGATGAAGTGTGGGACGTATATGGCACTTACGTGAAGGATGTCCGTTCCGCTGCTTTCGAATATCTGGTGAATAATGCATACCGTTACTATCGGAAGCTGAACCGGGATTATTATAAAATCAATACTCAGCTTCAGTTCTGTTGTGAGAAGGAGCTCCGCTCGCTCTTCAAACTGAATTTCGATGAACAGGGGAAGCCACAAGCTCTGTCGGTCGACACTACTACTGCCCGGAAAGTGATAGCTTATATGCAGAAAGCGGATTTGAACCATCGCGATAGTTATTTGGCTAAACTGTATATTCATCAATTGCTTTTGAAAGGAGAGTATCAAGAGGCATGGGAAAGCATTATGTTGTGTCATCGAATAGGAGTCAGGAGTTTTACGTCAGCAGCGGTACATGATTACATCCGTTTCCTGATTCACTATCCTGTTGGTAAGGTTGCCTTGAAGAATTATTTGAACGTGTTGGAACAGTTCCGTGCTACTGGTGAAAAAGGGGCTTTCAGCTATCATATGTATCGGACGATGGCCGAAATATACCAACAGCTCGGTAATGCTAAAAAAGCCAAAGAATTGCAGCAGGCTTATCAGACTATAGACGAACAACGAATGAAAGAGATCAAAAATTCTATTTAAAATAATAATATGGTTATGAAGATTTTTTTTACTTTATTGCTAATATGTGCTCCTATATGGTTGTCAGCACAGGATTATTGTATTGAAGGTGAGGCGCCGGGTATGGATGGTATGATGATATACCTCAAAGAATACAAAAAGGCACCGATTGATTCGGCAACTGTTGTCGACGGTAAGTTCAGGCTTCAGAACAAACTCTTGGAAGTGAAACCGATGATAATCAGCGTGGGCAGGACGCTACAGCATATTTTGCTGGATGAAAATCCCATTTACATTACATGTACTACTGTTTCGCGGAAGGTGAGGGATAAGGTTATTCCTTCTGTCATCCTTTCTGTGAAAGGAGATGACGATCAGCATTTGCTGCAGCGAATGAATCAGGTGTTGCAAAAGGAAATGCTTGTTATGCTGGCGTTGTCTCTTTCGGGTGAAGAAAAGGACAAGGCTACAAAGGAGACTTTGAATGCGTCTTTTATTCAGGCGAAAGAAGAAAGCAAACAGTTGTATGACAGCATTGTGAACCATAATAAAGATAGTTATGTGAGTGCATTGGTTATTCATGAACATCTATCTAAGGAACGTTCCATTGAAGAACTCGAAATGCTCTATCTACAACTTTCCGATCGTGTGAAGAATGCCGCTCCCGGACAAAAATTGCAACAGGCTTTGGTTTCGATGCGGACAACCGGTATAGGGCAGACTGCTTCTGACTTCACTTTGCAAACTCCTGACGGAAAGGAACTCACTCTTTCCTCTTTGCGCGGTAAGGCGGTATTGCTTGACTTCTGGGCTTCTTGGTGTGGTCCGTGCATTCGTGAAATTCCTGGCGTGAAAAGAGTCTATGAGAAGTATCACGACAAGGGATTTGAAATTCTTTCTGTTTCGTTGGATAATAAAAAGGAGAACTGGACGCAAGCTATTGAGAAGCATCAGTTGCCATGGCTTCATGTATGCTCTCTGAAGGGATGGCAATGTCCGGTAGCCAAGTTATATAATGTATCTGGTGTTCCCATGATGCTGCTTATTGATGCAGAAGGAAAGATTGTAGCGAATCAGTTGCGTGGAGAAAAGATGCTGGATGAGGCTGTCGGGAAAATTTGCAAATAATGTGAGTGCACGTTAAAAATATTGCTCTAGATTCGTGTTGGACGAGGACGGTCGACACGAATCTAGTTGTGATAGTTGGTGGGCATGTGATGTCTATAAGGAAAATACATACATGATGAGTGAATTCCGCAAGAAACATTGTAAGGAAAAAAACGATGTAATTTTACATACTCTGTTGCGCTTTTCGTATATTTGCAACGAAATCTGATGCCGTTGACATCACTAACCTTTTAATATTACACAATTTATGAAACCAACTTTATTCTTATTGGCAGCCGGTATGGGTAGCCGTTATGGAGGCTTGAAGCAATTAGACGGACTGGGTCCTAATGGCGAAACTATTATGGATTACTCAATCTATGATGCTATCAATGCCGGATTTGGCAAACTTGTATTTGTAATCCGCAAAGATTTTGAACAAGATTTCCGTGATAAAATTATTTCCAAATACGAAGGTCACATTCCTTGCGAACTGGTATTTCAATCAATCGACGATCTTCCAGAAGGCTTTACTTGCCCGGCAGACCGTACCAAACCTTGGGGTACTAACCATGCAGTGATGATGGGCGCTGATGTGATTAAGGAACCGTTTGCAGTGATCAACTGCGATGACTTTTATGGTCGCGATTCTTTCCAGGTAATGGGTAAATTCCTTTCTGCTCTTCCTGAAAATTCAAAGAACGTTTATTCGATGGTAGGTTTCCGTGTAGGAAATACATTGAGTGAAAGCGGTACGGTATCTCGCGGTATCTGTAGTACAGACACTAAAGGATTGTTGACATCTGTAGTAGAACGTACAAAAATCCAACGTATGGACGATGAAGTGAAGTACATTGATGACAATGGCGAATGGACAGCTACTCCTGACACTACTCCGGTTAGTATGAATTTCTGGGGATTCACTCCTGATTACTTCGCTTACAGCCAGGAATTCTTTAAGGCTTTCCTTAGCGATCCGAAGAATATGGAAAATCTGAAGAGCGAGTTCTTCATCCCATTGATGGTAGATAAATTGATTAATGACGGAACTGCAACGGTTGAGGTGCTCGATACTACCAGCAAGTGGTTCGGTGTTACTTATCCAGAAGACCGTCAGAGCGTAGTAGACAAGATTCAGGCATTGGTTGATGCCGGTGAATATCCTGCTAAGTTGTTCTAAAGAAGAGCCATTGGTTTAGATAGAGAGCAGTCATTCATAAGAATGACTGCTTTTTTGTTTTTCATAACGTATCATACTAAGTAGTATCTAATAAATATTCAGTATCTTTGCAGTCCAAAATGTTATAAATCAGAAGCAGAAGTGATTTCAGTAGAAGGATTATCAGTAGAATTTAATGCGACGCCGCTTTTTGAGGACGTCAGCTATGTAATTAATAAGAAAGACCGCATTGCGCTGGTCGGCAAAAATGGTGCCGGTAAATCAACCATGCTGAAGATATTGGCAGGTTTGCAGTCACCGACACACGGAGTGGTAGCTACTCCGAAAGATGTAACTATAGGATATTTGCCACAGGTCATGATTCTTTCCGACAACCGGACGGTGATGGGAGAGGCAGAACTGGCATTCGAACATATATTTGAGCTTCAGGCGAAGTTGGAACGGATGAATCAGGAATTGGCGGAACGGACAGACTATGATTCGGAAGAGTATCACCAGTTGATAGACCGTTTCACGCATGAAAACGACCGGTTCCTGATGATGGGCGGTACGAACTTTCAGGCGGAAATCGAACGGACGCTTCTCGGATTGGGATTCAGCCGGGAAGATTTTGAGCGCCCTACTTCGGAATTCTCCGGTGGATGGCGTATGCGTATCGAATTGGCGAAACTTCTGTTGCGTCGTCCTGATGTACTCCTGCTCGACGAGCCGACCAACCACCTCGATATTGAAAGTATCCAATGGTTGGAAAACTTCCTAGCAACCCGTGCCAATGCAGTCGTATTAGTCAGCCATGACCGTGCGTTCCTTAATAATGTGACTACCCGTACGATTGAGATTACCTGCGGACAGATTTATGACTATAAGGTGAAGTACGATGAGTTTGTAGTCCTGCGTAAAGAACGCCGTGAACAGCAACTCCGTGCTTACGAAAATCAGCAGAAACAAATCCAAGATACGGAAGATTTTATCGAACGCTTCCGCTATAAGGCTACCAAAGCCGTGCAAGTACAAAGCCGTATCAAGCAACTGGAAAAGATAGACCGCATTGAAGTAGATGAGGAGGATAATTCTGCCTTGCGTTTAAAATTCCCTCCAGCCAGTCGTAGCGGAAACTATCCTGTAATTTGCGAAGATGTGCGCAAAGCGTATGGCAGCCATGTCGTTTTCCATGATGTCAACCTGACTATCAACAGGGGAGAGAAAGTGGCTTTCGTTGGGAAGAACGGAGAGGGTAAGTCTACCTTGGTGAAATGTATCATGGACGAGATTGATTTCGAAGGCAAACTAACGATCGGACATAATGTACAAATCGGTTATTTTGCGCAGAACCAGGCACAAATGTTGGATGAGAACCAGACTGTATTCGATACGATTGACCGGGTAGCGACAGGAGATATCCGTCTGAAGATACGTGATATACTGGGAGCTTTCATGTTTGGAGGCGAAGCTTCGGATAAAAAGGTGAAAGTCCTTTCCGGGGGAGAACGTACGCGATTGGCGATGATTAAACTGCTGCTGGAACCCGTAAACCTACTGATTTTGGACGAACCGACCAATCATTTGGATATGCGTTCGAAAGATGTTTTGAAGGAAGCTATCCGCGAATTTGACGGAACAGTGATTCTTGTCAGCCACGACCGTGATTTTCTGGATGGACTTGCGACTAAAGTATATGAGTTTGGTGGTGGACTTGTAAAAGAACACCTCGGAGGCATCTATGAATTCTTGCAAAAGAAAAAGATAGATAGCTTGAACGAGCTTCAGAAAGGAGCAGGATTGTCGGCTTCTCCTACGGCTTCAGCTAAAGGTAATCAACCCGAAACCGTTCAGCCTTCGGAGAATAAGCTTTCTTACGAAGCCCAAAAAGAACTTAATAAGAAGATTAAGAAACTCGAACGCCAAGTGGCAGACTGCGAGGCTTCGATAGAGGAAACCGAATCCGCGATTGCTATCGTAGAAGCGAAAATGGCAACCCCCGAAGGAGCTTCGGACATGCAACTCTATGAACAACATCAGAAATTGAAACAGCAGTTGGATGGCATTGTTGAAGAGTGGGAGCGGGTTTCGATGGAACTGGAAGAAGTGAAAAACTAGAACAAAATAATTATTTATACAATATGAAAGTAACCAAGTATTTACCAATTCTTGCCGTATGCCTTATGACAACAGGATGTAACAGTAAGAAAGAGGCCGTACTGACGTCCGGTATCGACCTTGCTAATCTGGATACCACGGCTATGCCGGGTACAAGTTTTTATCAATATGCCTGTGGAGGCTGGGTGAAAGATCATCCGCTGACAGACGAGTATTCACGTTTCGGTACATTCGATGTGTTGCGCGAAAACAGTCGTGAACAACTGAAAGCTTTGATTGCTGAATTGGCAGCGAAGAAAGATAACGCACCGGGTAGTGCGGCGCAGAAAGTAGGCGATCTTTATAATATCGCAATGGATAGCGTGAAACTGAATCAGGAAGGTGTAACTCCGATCAAAGCCGAACTGGCAGCCATTGACGCTCTCAAGGATAAAGGAGAAATTTATGCATATATCGCAGAGAGCCAGAAGAAAGGCATCCGTCCTTACTTCACCATGTTCGTAAGTGCGGATGATATGAACAGTTCCATGAACATCGTACAGACCTATCAAGGTGGTATCGGAATGGGACAGCGTGACTATTATCTAGAGGATGACAAGCAGACTAAAAATATCCGTAATAAATATCAGGAACATATCGCCAAAATGTTCCAGTTGGCAGGTTATGATGAGGCTACTGCACAGAAAGCTGTGAAAGCGGTGATGAACATCGAAACTCGCCTGGCGAAAGCCGCTCGTTCACAAGTGGAATTGCGTGATCCTCATGCTAATTATAACAAGATGGATAGGGCGATGTTGAAAAAGAACTTCCCCACTTTTGACTGGGATACTTATTTCACTGTTTCCGGTTTGAAAGATTTGAAAGAAGTGAATATAGGTCAGCCGGCTGCCATGAAGGAAGTGGCCGATGTGATTAATACCGTATCACTGGACGATCAGAAACTGTACCTCCAATGGGGATTGATAGATGCTGCCGCTTCTTATCTAAGCGATGATTTTGAAGCACAAAACTTCGACTTCTACAGCAGGACAATGTCTGGTAAGAAAGAAATGCAACCTCGCTGGAAACGTTCTGTGAGCACCGTAGATGGTGTACTTGGCGAAGTGGTAGGACAGATGTATGTAGAGAAATACTTCCCGGCTGCTGCCAAAGAACGTATGGTTACACTGGTGAAGAACCTGCAAACTTCTTTGGGAGAACGTATCAAAGGTTTGGAATGGATGAGTGAACCGACTAAGGAAAAAGCGTTGGAGAAACTGGCAACCTTCCATGTAAAAATAGGTTATCCTGATAAATGGAAAGATTACTCCGCACTGGAGATCAAAGATGATTCTTACTGGGCAAATATCGAGCGTGCCAACGAATGGGATTACAACGAAATGATTGCTAAAGCCGGCAAACCGGTAGACAAGGATGAATGGTTGATGACTCCTCAAACAGTGAACGCTTATTATAACCCGACTACCAATGAAATCTGTTTCCCGGCAGCTATCCTGCAACCTCCGTTTTTCGATATGAATGCAGACGATGCTATGAACTACGGTGCAATCGGCGTAGTAATCGGTCATGAGATGACTCATGGATTTGACGATCAGGGACGTCAATATGACAAAGACGGAAACCTGAAAGACTGGTGGACAGAAGAAGATGCTAAAAAGTTTGAAGAACGGGCACAAGTGATGGTTAACTTCTTTGACAGTATCGAAGTAGCTCCGGGCGTATACGCAAACGGTAACCTGACACTTGGAGAGAACATCGCCGACCATGGAGGTTTGCAAGTGTCTTTCCAGGCATTCAAGAATGCAACAGAAGCCGCACCGCTGGAAATCGTTGACGGATTTACTCCGGAACAACGTTTCTTCCTGGCTTACGCTAATGTGTGGGCAGGAAATATCCGTCCGGAAGAAATTCTCCGATTAACCAAACTTGATCCTCACTCATTAGGCAAATGGCGTGTGGACGGTGCTCTTCCTCATATCCAGAATTGGTATGAAGCATTCAAAATCACCGAACAGGATTCGATGTTCGTGCCTAAAGAAAAACGAGCATCTATCTGGTAATAGTTTTTGAATAGAGAGCATATATGCGAAGAGGCGTTGATTTTCCGTTGAGGAGAGTCAACGCTTTTTTTTATTAATTCACACCTTATTTATTACGTACGATAAACAATATTTCGTAACTTTGCACACCAAATACTTAATAAGCAATTCAATGTCAGAGTCTAAAAGAATAAAAACAGCATTGGTATCTGTATACCATAAAGAAGGTTTGGACGAAATTATTACCAAACTTCATGAAGAGGGAGTAGAGTTTTTGTCAACAGGCGGAACTCGTCAGTTTATTGAATCATTGGGATATCCTTGCAAGGCAGTGGAAGATTTGACCACTTATCCTTCTATTCTCGGTGGTAGAGTAAAGACGTTACATCCGAAAATTTTCGGAGGTATTCTTTGTCGTCGCGGTCTGGAACAGGATATGCAACAGATTGAGAAATATGAAATTCCCGAGATAGATCTGGTTATTGTTGATTTGTATCCGTTCGAAGCTACCGTAGCTTCCGGTGCATCTGAAGCAGACATTATTGAAAAAATCGATATAGGCGGAATCTCACTGATTCGTGCCGCTGCCAAGAACTACAACGATGTAATTATCGTAGCTTCTCAAGCTCAATACAAACCATTATTGGATATGTTGATGGAGCACGGCGCTACTTCTTCGCTTGAAGAACGTCGCTGGATGGCCAAAGAAGCATTTGCCGTTTCTTCTCACTACGATTCGGCTATTTTTAACTATTTCGATGCCGGCGAAGGTTCTGCTTTCCGTTGCTCTGTTAATAGCCAAAAGCAACTCCGTTACGGTGAAAACCCGCATCAGAAAGGTTATTTCTACGGAAATCTGGAAGCCATGTTCGACCAGATTCACGGAAAAGAAATCTCTTATAACAATCTTCTCGACATCAACGCGGCCGTTGATCTGATCGACGAATTCAATGATCCCACTTTCGCTATCCTGAAACATAACAACGCTTGCGGATTAGCTTCCCGTGCTACAGTTTTGGAAGCTTGGAAAGACGCATTGGCAGGTGATCCGGTTTCTGCTTTCGGTGGTGTGTTGATTACGAATGGTATCATCGACAAAGAAGCTGCCGAAGAAATCAACAAGATTTTCTTCGAAGTGATTATCGCGCCGGATTATGATGTGGATGCACTCGAAATCCTGGGACAGAAAAAGAACCGCATCATTCTCGTTCGTAAGGAAGCTAAATTGCCTAAGAAACAATTCCGCGCTTTGCTGAATGGTGTATTGGTGCAGGATAAAGATACTAATATTGAAACGGTAGCCGACCTGAAAACCGTGACAGACAAAGCTCCTACTCCGGAAGAAGTAGAAGATATGTTGTTTGCCAACAAAATTGTAAAGAACAGCAAATCCAACGCCATCGTATTGGCAAAAGACAAGCAACTTCTTGCAAGTGGTGTAGGACAGACTTCACGTGTAGACGCATTGAAACAAGCAATTGAAAAAGCCAAATCATTCGGTTTCGACCTGAATGGCGCAGTAATGGCTTCCGATGCCTTCTTTCCATTCCCCGACTGTGTGGAAATTGCAGATAAAGAAGGTATTACGGCGGTTATCCAACCGGGAGGCTCGGTAAAAGACGATTTATCATTTGCTTATTGCAATGAGCACGGTATGGCGATGGTGACTACCGGTATCCGTCATTTTAAACACTAAAGCGATTTACTATTTGACAATTTACTATTCAGCCGTTCGGCAATATGGATTTGATTGTCAGATAGTAATAAATATGTATCAAATAGTAAATAGTAAATTGTCAAATAGTAAATAAAAAAATGGGATTATTTTCTTTTACACAAGAGATAGCAATGGACTTGGGCACAGCCAATACTATCATCATCACGAATGGAAAAATCGTGGTGGATGAGCCTTCGGTTGTAGCTCTGGATCGCCGTACGGAAAAGATGATTGCCGTGGGGGAAAAGGCGAAGATGATGCATGAAAAAACCCACGAAAACATACGTACCATCCGTCCGTTGAGAGACGGAGTGATTGCCGACTTCTATGCCTGCGAGCAGATGATGCGCGGTTTGATAAAGCAGGTGAATACTCGCAACCATTTGTTTTCACCTTCTCTTCGCATGGTGATTGGTGTTCCTTCGGGAAGTACGGAAGTCGAACTCCGTGCTGTCCGTGACTCTGCGGAACATGCCGGCGGCCGTGATGTTTATTTGATTTTCGAACCGATGGCTGCGGCAATCGGTATCGGCATTGACGTGGAAGCTCCGGAAGGAAACATGATTGTTGATATAGGTGGTGGATCTACGGAAATTGCCGTTATCTCTTTGGGAGGTATCGTTTCCAACAACTCCATCCGTACAGCCGGTGATGACCTGACAGAGGATATTCGCGAATATATGAGCCGTCAGCACAATGTGAAAGTCAGCGAGCGTATGGCAGAGCGTATCAAAATCAATGTAGGCGCTGCTTTAACCGAACTGGGTGATGATGCTCCGGAAGATTATATCGTTCATGGTCCGAACCGTATCACAGCTCTTCCGATGGAAGTGCCTGTATGCTATCAGGAAGTAGCTCACTGTCTGGAGAAATCAATTTCAAAGATAGAAACTGCTATCTTGAGTGCATTGGAAAATACACCTCCTGAACTGTATGCCGATATTGTGCACAATGGTATCTATCTCTCCGGAGGTGGTGCATTGCTTCGTGGATTGGATAAGAGATTGACCGATAAGATCAACATTCCTTTCCATATTGCGGAAGATCCTTTGCATGCGGTTGCCAAAGGTACAGGAGTGGCATTGAAGAACGTAGACCGTTTCTCTTTCTTAATGAGATAAACTGGGGATGAGGAATTTATTAAACTTCCTTCTGAAATACAATTACTGGTTCCTCTTCATCTTATTGGAGGTAGCCAGTTTTGTTTTGTTATTTCGGTTCAACCGTTATCAGCAGAGTGCATTCTTCACTTCTGCCAATACGGTTGTGGGGGCGGTTTATGAAGTTTCGGGAGGGATTTCCTCTTATTTTCATCTGAAATCGGTCAACGAAGATCTGTTGGATCGCAACATGGTGCTCGAACAGCAGATCACTAATTTGGAAAAAGCATTAAGAGAGCAGCAGCTCGATTCTATGGCAATCAACAGCATCCGGCAGGTGCCGCAAACGGATTATCAGTTGTTTAAAGCGCATGTGATAAAGAACAGTTTGAATCTGGTTGATAATTATATTACGCTCGATAAAGGTTCCTCTTCCGGTATTCGCTCCGAAATGGGAGTGGTGGACGGTAATGGGATCGTAGGGATTGTTTATGAAACATCTCCTTCCTATTCGGTGGTGATTTCGGTACTGAACAGTAAGTCGAATATCAGTTGCAAGATTATCGGCAGTGATTATTTCGGCTACCTGAAATGGGAACATGGAGATTCGCGCTATGCTTATCTGAAAGACTTGCCTCGTCATGCAGAGTTTAATTTGGGAGATACAGTCGTTACCAGTGGTTTCTCCACCGTCTTTCCCGAAGGTATAATGGTGGGGACGGTAGATGATATGGCCGACTCTAATGACGGACTTTCCTATCTGTTGAAAATCAAGTTGGCTACTGATTTCGGTAAGTTGAGTGACGTTCGGGTAGTAGCCCGGACAGGTCAGGAAGAACAGAAAAAACTTGAAAACAAGGTGATGAAAGAATGATTATTACTTACATACATAGAATCGGATGGTTTATCGGCTTGGTACTTCTTCAGGTGCTAATCCTTAATAGTGTACATATTGCCGGTTATGCTACTCCTTTTCTTTACATCTATTTTATCCTGAAATTCAGCTCTGGCACTTCCCGGAATGAACTGATGTTGTGGGCTTTTTTCTTCGGGCTGACCATTGATATATTCTCCGATACTCCGGGAATGAATGCGGCAGCTACCGTGTTGCTAGCTTTTCTCCGTCCCTCTTTGCTTCGTCTGTTCATGCCCCGTGATAATCCGGACAGCCTTATTCCCTCTTTCAAGACGATGGGAATCAGTCCTTTCTTAAAATATACTACTGCAAGTGTTTTTGTACATAGTCTGGCATTACTCTCCATTGAGTTCTTCTCATTTACCAGCATCTGGCTGTTACTGCTGCGAGTGCTTCTTTGCACTATTCTGACTGTAACCTGTATCATAGCTATAGAAGTGATTAAGAAGTAACGATGGCAAAAGATTATATCTTAGAGAAGCGCAAATTTGTAATCGGAGGCATTGCTATCTCCATTGTTTTGATTTATCTGATACGTCTTTTTGTATTACAGATCACGACCGATGACTACAAAAAGAATGCTGACAGTAATGCTTTTCTGAATAAGATCCAGTACCCTTCGCGTGGCGCTATTTATGACCGGACCGGTAAACTATTGGTATTCAACCAGCCGGCATACGACATAACAATCGTGCCAAAGGAAGTAGAGAATCTGGATACACTCGATTTATGCCAATCGTTGAATATCACCCGTGCGCAGTTCCTCAAAATAATGAGCGACATGAAAGACCGTCGCCGCAATCCGGGATATTCCCGCTATACCAACCAGTTATTTATGTCGCAACTTTCGGCGGAAGAATGTGGTGTCTTTCAGGAAAAACTGTTTAAGTTTCGTGGCTTTTATATCCAACGGCGTACCATCCGTCAATATTCGTACAATGCTGCCGCTCATGCTTTGGGAGATATCGGAGAAGTCTCCGCAAAAGAAATGGAAGCGGATGAAGAAGGATACTACATTCGTGGGGATTATGTCGGCAAGTTAGGAGTCGAGAAATCGTATGAGAAGTATCTGCGTGGCGAGAAAGGGATTGAGATTCTGCTTCGCGATGCACACGGACGTATCCAGGGACATTATATGGATGGTGAATATGACCGTCCTTCCGTTCCCGGCAAGAACCTGACATTGAGTCTGGATATTGACTTGCAGATGCTGGGCGAACGTTTATTAAAGAATAAGATTGGCAGTATCGTGGCTATCGAACCGGAGACCGGAGAAATCCTTTGTTTGGTATCCTCTCCCAATTATGACCCGCATTTGATGATTGGCCGCCAGCGTGGTAAGAACCATCTGGCCTTGCAACGTGATATAACCAAACCGCTTTTGAATCGTGCTCTGATGGGGGTATATCCTCCGGGATCTACTTTCAAGACAGCGCAAGGACTGACATTCCTGCAAGAAGGAATCATAGCCGAACAAAGTCCGGCATTCCCTTGCTCACATGGATTCCATTACGGAAAACTGACAGTAGGCTGCCATACTCACGGATCTCCCTTGCCACTGATTCCGTCTATTGCCACATCGTGCAACTCCTATTTCTGTTGGGGACTGTTCCGTATGTTTGGCGACCGTAAATACGGTTCGCCGCAAAACGCCATTACAGTTTGGAAAGACCACATGGTTTCGCAAGGATTTGGCTACAAACTGGGAGTTGATTTGCCGGGAGAGAAACGGGGCTTGATTCCGAATGCGCAGTTCTATGATAAAGCCTATCGCGGACATTGGAACGGACTGACAGTAATCAGTATCTCTATCGGACAGGGGGAAATTCTATCCACTCCTCTTCAGATTGCTAACCTGGGGGCAACCATTGCTAATAGAGGGTATTTTGTAACACCGCATATTGTAAAGGAAATACAAGACAATCAGTTGGACAGCATCTATCGCGTACCACGCTATACCACTATTGAGAAAAGACATTATGAATCAGTCATACAAGGGATGCGTGACGCAGCTACCGGAGGAACTTGCCGTATGCTGTCAGGGATGGTTCCGGATTTGGAAGCCTGTGGAAAAACGGGTACTGCGCAGAACCGCGGACACGACCACTCGGTATTTATGGGCTTTGCGCCGATGAACAAACCGAAGATAGCTATTGCCGTCTATGTAGAGAACGGTGGATGGGGGGCTACTTACGGGGTTCCTTTCGGCGCACTGATGATGGAACAGTATTTGAAAGGCAAGCTCTCGCCGGAGAATGAGTTGAGGGCGGAAGAATTTAGTAACAGAGTGATATTATATGGTAACGAGGAACGATAGTTTGTGGAAAACGCTGGACTGGGTAACGATTTTTATTTACCTGCTCCTGATTGTTGGCGGATGGTTTAGCGTCTGTGGAGCCAGTTATGACTATGGTGAACGCGACTTCCTCGACTTCTCGACCCGTGCCGGCAAGCAGTTCGTGTGGATTATCTGTTCCTTCGGGCTCGGATTCGTGCTATTGATGCTGGAAGATCGTATGTATGATATGTTCGCGTACATTATATATGTGGGGATGATTCTCTTGCTCATTGTTACCATCTTCATAGCGCCGGACACTAAAGGATCACGCTCTTGGCTTGTCATGGGACCTGTAAGCCTGCAACCCGCCGAGTTTGCCAAGTTCGCTACTGCCTTGGCGTTGGCAAAATACATGAATTCTTATTCATTCAGTATCAAGAAAGAAAAGTGCGCCTTTATCCTGGGATTCATCATTCTTCTCCCGATGTTATTGATTATCGGTCAGCGTGAGACTGGGTCTGCATTGGTTTATCTTGCTTTTTTTCTGGTTCTTTATCGTGAAGGAATGCCGGGAGTAGTGCTTTTTGCGGGTGTATGTGCGGTAATCTACTTTGTGGTCGGCATCCGCTTTGATGAGATTTTTATCGCCGATACTCCTACGCCGCTGGGAGAATTTATCGTATTACTATTGATCTTATTATTTGCCGGTGGCATGGTGTGGGTGTATCGCAAGAAATGGTTTGCTACCCGCAATATCATTGGTGGAAGTTTGGCTATATTACTGATTGCTTATTTAATATCCGAATATTGGGTACATTTTAGCCTCGTTTGGGTGCAATGGGCGCTTTGTATTGTGGTGATAGGTTATCTGATTTATTTGGCATTAAGTGAGCGGCAACGTACTTATTTCCTGATTGCCTTGTTTACAATCGGTTCTATCGGCTTCCTGTATTCCAGTAACTATGTATTTGATAATGTGCTCGAACCCCATCAGCAAGTCCGTATCAAAGTAGTGCTCGGGCTGGAAGAAGATTTGACCGGTGCCGGATACAACGTGAATCAGTCCAAGATTGCCATCGGTTCCGGTGGGTTGACAGGAAAAGGGTTCCTGAATGGTACGCAAACAAAATTAAAGTACGTGCCCGAACAAGATACCGACTTTATATTCTGTACAGTGGGTGAGGAGCAAGGATTTGTCGGTTCGGCTGCTGTTCTGTTGGCTTTCCTTATTTTGATTTTACGATTAATCTTCCTGTCCGAACGGCAGACTTCCAACTTTGGGCGGGTTTATGGATATTCGGTCGTCAGTATTTTCCTTTTCCACTTATTTATCAATATCGGTATGGTGCTGGGGTTAACTCCGGTTATCGGTATTCCATTGCCTTTCTTCAGCTATGGAGGTTCCTCTTTATGGGGATTTACGATATTGCTGTTTATCTTCCTGCGCATTGATGCGGGACGTGGCAGAAGACTCTAATCTTACTGCCTCTCAATACGGATGCCTACATCGCTCAACCCTTGTAACTTTTCATCTTTCATTCCGTTGATCACTTTAATCGTGTAATTTCCGGAGTGCAAGGGGAGGACGGACTTGATAAAAGTTTCCGATTGGAAAATGCTTCCCCATCCGTGTCCCATCCATCTTCCGGTAGAGTCAGCCAGGCTGAAAGCTATCGTGTCAGTGCGCCATACCGTAGAATCCTGTAGATTCTGACTGATAAATAAGTGGAGGTCATGATAAGGATATCCGATACTGTTGCGGACTTCCGCAAAAAGCCGGAGAGTAGTCGGAACACTGTCAGTTATGGGAATCTGAAAAGAGAGTGTATCACTCTTTCCCCATCCCTCGTTGGGAAGGGATTGATAAGAGTGATACACCGTATGTTCGTTGCAGGCTGTCAGTAAGCAAGCACTGAATAGACTCAATATACTATTCTTGAGTAGACTTTTCATTAGTTGACTGTTTCTCCTGATTCTGATTTCTTTCCGGTCTGGAAGGACGCTCGTGATTTGCTCCTCTTTCCGGACGTCTGTTTTCGTTGTTCCGTCCCTGGTTCTGTCCTCTGTTCCGGTTGTTGTTATTGTTATTTCTCGGTCGGTTGTCTCTTTCCCCTCTGTTGCCGTTTTCTGACTGCTGCGGGCGGTTTTCATTCTCCCGTTGAGGTTGTTGCGGACGATTGCCGCCTTCCGCTTGCTGTTGCGGGCGGTTTCCGTTATTATTGTTTCCTTTTTTCTTCTTTTTATTATTCCGGTTAGCGTTATTGCCGCCCTCTTTATTATTCCGGTTGCGGTCGAAACGGGTAACACTTTCCTGTTCCAGCAAGTCAACTGGTTTTCTCGGTTCCGCTTTCTTTTCTTCTTCGAGCAAGCTGTCCGGTTTCATCCCTTTCTTATTCATGGAGATTACTTCAAACGCACGTTTGCCGCTGATGGTGACCAAGTTGGCTGGGAAGTTTTTATCCGTAGAGTAAGAAACCTGATTACTTAGAATGTCCGCTTTGAAGAAATAGAAAGTACCATCTTTCGTTTCTAGCTCTATCTCTCTTGATGGGAGACGTTTTTGAGCTTCCACATAACAGTCCACTTCGTAGTTCAGACAGCATTTCAGTTTAGCACACTGTCCGGCAAGTTTCTGCGGATTCAATGAGATATCCTGAAAACGGGCTGCACTGGTAGAAACAGAGACGAAGCTCGTCATCCACGTAGCGCAGCAGAGTTCGCGTCCGCAAGGACCGATTCCGCCGATGCGTCCTGCTTCCTGACGGGCACCGATTTGTTTCATTTCGATACGTACGCGGAATGCTTCGGCCAATACTTTAATCAGCTGCCGGAAGTCTACCCGCTCATCGGCGATATAGTAGAAAATAGCTTTGTTGCCATCCCCCTGATACTCCACGTCTCCGATTTTCATATTCAGATTGAGATTCAACGCAATCTGACGCGCACGAATCATCGTAGCGTGTTCTTTGGCTTTGGCTTCGTTGAACTTTTCCATATCTACCGGCTTAGCTTTCCGATAGACACGCTTGATTTCCGTATCTGCCTTGAAGTTTGCTTTCTTCATTTGCAGCGGAACGAGCCGGCCGGTCAATGTAACCACTCCGATGTCATGACCGGGAGCCGCTTCAACGGCAACGATATCTCCTTTTTCCAGTTTAATCTTGTTGCTGTTCCGGAAATATCCCTTCCGGGTATTCTTGAATTGCACTTCCACCATGTCACTCTCTTCCGCATTGCCCGGAATGTCCGCCAGCCAATCGTAGGTGTTCAGCTTTTTATCTTGTCGGGAGCATCCTTTGCAGCAAAGGCCGCCGCTTCCATTATGAAGTTTATATTCCATAAGTTTATATATTTATTATTGCTTCAACAGTACGATCATCTTCAGCGAGAAGTCGAAGAATACCATTTTAGCATTTACATTCTGTTCTATATGTAGTTGCGCTTCGCTTAATTCGTCCATGATGCCCATCACGTTGCGTTCGTTGACAAAAGGCGCAAAGCGGGTTGCAAAATTCTGTTCATTAATAGTCATATATGTCAGGTCGCGCTGGTGCAGGTTGAAGATAAAATTCTCCCGAATCATACGTTGGCAATATTCCAAGAAGTTCTTCTGACGTTCACGTCCCATGCCCGCCACTTGCTCGCTCCACATTTTCATTTCCCTGATTTTCCGTTGGTAAGACAACCGCATCAGGCTGACAAACAAGTCAAAAAACAACTGGTTCTCTTCATTCAGATGAATCGTTTCGAGTGCCTTGATAAAATTCCCGTTTGCCAGATGGGCAATGGAAATACTGTCGGCAGGCAAAATGTTATATTTCGTCTGTAATACCCGGTCGATGCTGGCTTCATCAATCTTCCGTACATTCATGCGCTGGGTACGGCTTAGGATAGTGGGCAGAATCATGTCCGGTGCTTCCGATACTAATAAGAAAACCGTTCTTTCGGGCGGTTCCTCAAGCAACTTCAGCAGTTTGTTGGCACATACCGGATGCATTTTTTCCGGCAGCCATACAATCGTAATCTTAAATCCTCCTTCGCTGGATTTCAGGCTAAGTTTTTTTAGGATTTCGTCACTCTCTTTGGCGTAAATCAATGCCTGTGAGTTTTCCGCATCCATCTCTCCCAACCAGTGATTGAGGTTAAAGTAAGGATGATTGATAACAAACGGTCGCCAGTCGGCAATATAATCATCGCATACTTCCTTTTTCCCTTTTGCGCTTTTCACGATAGGGAATACGAAATGGACGTCGGGATGCACCAATTTATTGAATTTCACGCAGGACGGACACGTTCCGCAGGCATCAGTCTCCCCCCGATTGGTGCAACTGATGTAACGTGCGTATGCAATAGCCAACGGCATTTTCCCGACCCCTTCCGGTCCGCAAATCAGCTGGGCATGTGGAATACGCCCCTCATTCACTTCCTGAATGAGCCGTTGCTTGATTTCTTCTTGTCCGATTACGTCTCTGAAAAACATATCAATAAATGATTTTGGCTACTTCTTTGATACTGTCTACTGCTCCGATAGAGTAGAAATGAATACTCGGTACTCCATGAGCCATCAACTCCTTGCACTGGGCTACACACCATTCGATGCCTACTTGCTCGGCTTCCGCGTCATTCTTGCACTTCAAAGCTTCTTTCACCAAGTCTTCCGGCAAGTCCACTTTGAAAGTCTTTGGAACCATGCTTAGTTGAGACAGTTTCTTGAACGGCTTGATTCCCGGAATGATAGGTATATTGATACCTGCCGCCTTTGCCTGCTCTACAAACTCAAAATATTTCCTGTTATCGTAGAACAACTGTGTCACGGCATATTCCGCTCCGTTCTCCACTTTTTTCTTCAGCCAGTAAAGGTCAGTCTCGATATTAGGTGCTTCTTCGTGCTTCTCCGGATAACAAGCCACCCCGTATGAAAACGGTGTATTGCTGACTTTCATCTCCGAACCGTCCACAAAAATGCCTTTATTGAAATTATTGATTTGTTCCTGCAACTCGATAGCATGATGATAACCGTCGCCTTCCGGTGTAAATGCCGACTCATGTTTCGCTTTGTCACCACGCAATACCAGCAATTCTGTGATATTCAGAAATTGCAGGTCGAGCAGCACATACTCGGTTTCTTCACGTGTGAATCCGCTGCACAGAATATGCGGGACTACCGTAATATTGTATTTATTTTGGATGGCGGCAGCCACGGCAACCGTTCCCGGACGCCTTCTCAAGCGGTTTCTCTGAAACAATCCGTTACCGAGGTCTTTATACACGTATTCGCTGCGGTGGGTAGTGATATTGATATATTTCGGGTCAAATTCCCGAAGCGTATCGATTGTCTGATATAACTTTTCTATTCCCGTTCCTTTCAGCGGTGGAAGTATCTCGAAAGAAAAAGCGGTTTTCTTGTTGCTATGTATTAAATCAATTACTTTCATTCTTTTTTGCTAATGTTCGTTATCTACTTGGATTAAACGTGCATATTGGGACAAAAATACGAAAAAAGAAAGATTTCTTCTTGATTTACTCTAAAATAGTTTTGTTTTTATCGTACT
>CAPYSS010000017.1:0-16240 GCA_948742525.1 Bacteroides caecimuris
ATGATGCAAAAATAAGAATTTTAACGCAATCCCCCAAGAATTACAACTGAGCCATATTTAGCATGATTTCAGTCTCCAAATAACCACTGCCAACAAAAAGAAAACCCTCATAAGTACTTAACTTACAAGGGCTTTTGTTGGGTGGAAGACCGGACTCGAACCGGCGACATTCAGAACCACAATCTGACGCTCTAACCAACTGAACTACATCCACCATGTCTGCGTTTCTCTAACGCGGTGCAAAGATAGATATTATCTTTTAATCTCCAAAAGATTCTGCTGTTTTTTTTCAAAAAAAGTATATTCTTTTATTCCCTGATTGTGCTTGTTGAAAAGGGTTCGCGCCTCATTTATGAAGATTTTCAGAGAGTTACGTGCTTGTAAAGGAATTGAATCAATCGGAAAATTGACGGGGAGTAATTGATGATTTTTTTTCCCGGACTGAATGGGGTGGGCTGTCCAGACTAAACTATACTCGCAATTATTGAGACGGACTGTGCTGTCTTTTACTAATTCCATTCTTACCATCAGTCCACCATCGGTGCGGCGGGCGGACATATTGGAAATATAATTTCCCAGTGAATAGACTACGAGATGTTTGTCGTTCGTCACGCTGTCTGTACGAACTTCGATGGGTTGAACTACGTGAGGATGGGAGCCGATGACATGATTTACTCCTTTTTGAATCAGCCAGTCAGCAAGGAACTTCTGCTCTTTGTCCGGGAGCGACTGGTATTCGATTCCCCAATGCATACAAGCTATGATTGCGTCCGGTTTCATTGCTTTGCTCTCTTCAATATCTTTGGCGATAACTGTTGTATCAATATAGTTCACGATATTGGGAGGAGTAACGGGGATACCGTTTGTGCCATACGTATAGTTGAGCAGGGCGATGCGGAATCCGTTCTTTTCCAATAAAAGAGGATATTTCTTGTCGCGTTCTTCGGTGTTGATATACGTGCCGGCATGTGGAATTTTCAACGAGTCGATAAGTTGAATGGTACGCTCCAGTCCGGATTTGCCACGGTCGAGACTATGATTGTTGGCAGTCACTAAAACATTGAAACCTGCGTCATGAATTGCGGTCAGAAATTCGTCCGGTGCGCTGAATGCTGGATAACCTTTGTAGGGTTTGCCTCCTAACGTAACTTCCAGATTGGCGATAGCGAGATCGGCTCTCCTTATTTCTTCTTTAACGTACGTAAAACAGGTGGAGTAATCGTAGCCGGTTGAGGTCCGTGCAGCGTTGATTTGTCCTTGATGTTGCATGAGGTCACCTACGAAAAGAAGTCGTAGGGTATCAGTGGGGGAAATACTGTCGGTTGCGGAAAGGCTGTCCGACAAGGTATCGATGATAGAATCTCTCTTTGCCTGCGACCGGGAGGTGCAGGACAAAGAGAGAAGTAAAATCATTAGAAACAAGCTATGTCTCATTGATAAATGGCTTTCTTGCCAGCTAAGAGTGTATTTTTCATTAACGATACAATCGTCATCGGTCCAACACCGCCCGGTACAGGAGTGATAAAAGAACATTTTGGGGCAACTTCGTCAAACTTCACGTCACCAGTCAGTTTGAAGCCTGATTTCTTGGTTGCATCCGGTACACGAGTAGTACCTACATCGATAACTACCGCACCTTCTTTCACCATTTCGGCTTTTACAAAGTTGGGTTGTCCCAGGGCAGCGATGATAATATCAGCTTCCTGGCATTCTTTTATCAGGTCTTTGCTGCGGCTGTGGCATACCGTCACCGTGGCGTCGCCCGGATAGGCTTTCTGCATCATCAGGGCAGCCATTGGTTTGCCGACGATATTGCTACGTCCGAGTACAACACATTTTTTGCCGGAAGTCTCTATTTTGTAACGTTTCAGCAATTCGAGGATACCGTTGGGAGTAGCGGATACATAGCACGGAAGTCCGATGGACATGCGGCCTACGTTGATCGGGTGGAAGCCGTCTACATCTTTACGGTAATCTATTGTTTCGATTACTTTCTGTTCGGAGATATGTTTAGGTAAGGGAAGTTGTACGATAAAGCCGTCTACATCGTCGTCTTCATTCAGTTCGCGTACTTTGGCAAGCAGTTCTTCTTCAGTCACGTCACTTTCATAGCGGATGAGGGAGGACTTGAATCCACATACTTCACAGGCTTTTACTTTGGCAGCTACATACGTTTCGCTACCACCATCGTGTCCAACAAGAATAGCTGCCAGATGCGGGCGTTTTCCGCCACGAGCCACAATTTCGGCTACTTCGGCTGCAATCTCTTGTTTCACTTGTTCGGAAATGGCTTTTCCGTCTATCAGAGTCATATTTTCAGAGTATTTATTGGTGATAGGCAAAAGTAAAATAAATAACTGAACTCTCCAAAAGGATTGGAATTTTTGTCAGGAGTTGAGCAGTATATTATCAGTCGGTTAGTGGAGAAACTACTTTCTACTGTAGGCTTCCGGATACAAAAAAGAGGCTGTCTAAAAAGTCGTCAGTAACTCTAACTTCCTTCCTGAAGGAGGAGAATGAGGATAGAACCGACTTTTTAGACAGCCTCTTTTGGGGTTATAATCAGTTTGGATCTATTGAATGATTATCTTTTCATTTTAGGCATCATCTTACCCATCTTGCTGCTAGTTACCATTTTCATCATTTTGCGAGTCTGGTCGAACTGTTTCAGCAGGCGGTTTACTTCCTGAATAGTCGTTCCGCTACCTTTTGCGATACGTGTGCGACGTGATCCGTTCAGTATTTCCGGATTGGAACGTTCTGCCGGAGTCATGGAATAGATGATAGCTTCGATGCTTTTGAAAGCATTGTCGTCAATTTCAATATCTTTGATTGCCTTTCCTACTCCCGGAATCATGGAAGCAAGGTCTTTCAGATTACCCATTTTCTTGATTTGTGCAATCTGGCTAAGGAAGTCATTGAAGTCGAATTGGTTCTTGGCAATTTTCTTCTGTAAACGTTTAGCCTCTTCTTCATCATATTGTTCCTGTGCGCGTTCTACCAATGAAACGATGTCACCCATACCGAGAATACGGTCGGCCATACGGGCAGGGTGGAATTGGTCGATTGCTTCCAGCTTTTCACCTGTACCTACAAATTTGATCGGTTTGTTCACTACCGAACGGATAGAAAGAGCCGCACCACCGCGGGTATCACCATCAAGTTTGGTCAGTACCACACCGTTGAAGTCCAGACGTTCGTTAAATTCTTTAGCTGTGTTTACAGCGTCCTGACCGGTCATGGAGTCTACCACGAACAGAATTTCGTTCGGGTTGATTGCTTCTTTGATAGCGGCGATCTCGTTCATCATCTGTTCGTCTACTGCCAGACGTCCGGCTGTATCGACGATAACGAGGTCATATCCTTTGGCTTTAGCTTCCTGAATAGCGTGTTGTGCGATTTCTACCGGATTCTTGCTGTCCAGTTCGCAGTACATCGGTACTTCGATTTGTTCTGCCAATACGCGCAACTGTTCGATAGCTGCCGGACGGTAAACGTCACAAGCCACCAGTAATGGTTTACGGTTTTTCTTGGTTTTCAGCATCCGTGCCAACTTACCGGAGAAGGTGGTCTTACCCGAACCTTGCAAACCTGACATCAGGATAACTGCCGGACGGGCGTTGATATTGATTTCGGCTGTCTCTCCACCCATCAACTGCGTAAGCTCATCATGTACGATCTTCACCATCAACTGGCTTGGCTTCACAGCCGTAAGCACGTTCTGGCCAAGAGCTTTTTCTTTTACCGTATCCGTGAAATTCTTTGCCACCTTGTAGTTTACGTCGGCATCGAGAAGTGCTTTACGTACGTCTTTCAGCGTTTCCGCCACGTTGATTTCGGTGATTTTGCCTTCACCTTTCAGAATCTTGAATGACCGTTCTAGTCTTTCACTTAAATTATCGAACATAGTTATTTAATTACGAATTACTAATTACAATTTACTTGGGCGAAAGAGGGACTTTTCCGTCTACTCTTTATTTGAGCTTGCAAATGTACAAAAATCTCTTGTATTTATATCTTTTTATTCTGCCATTTTGCTTTTTTGAGATAAATATAACTTGTTGTCAATAGCAAGCTATAATACACAATCTCAATCGTAAAGCAAATTTCGATCGGTGCTTTCAGCCACATTCCGATGAAAACGATATAGGATCCGTAGATGATGATTGTAATTGTTTCGAGCAACAAGGCTGCTTGTGTATTTCCTGTTCCGGAGATTCCGTTGAACACCACATTGGCTACGGATGCGATAAGCATGGCGCAACAAATTACATATACTGAGGGGACGGATTCCATAATGAGCGCAGTTTCACTGGTGTAGATAGAGAGCAGGAATTGCGGAAAAAGTGCCGATAACGCTACCAATCCCAGCATGATGAAAAAGGAGAACCGTGCAATCTTATTAATAAGCGGTATTACGTGCTGGATGCCTCCTGCACCGATAGCATTGCTGACAAGACTATTGGTAGTCGTAGCCAGTGCATTGACCGGAATCAGCAATACGATATAAATACTTCGGACGATATTGGCAATCGCCAGTTCCCGTTGTCCCAACCGTTCTACGGCTACGAAGAAAACAAACCAGGTAGCCATCGACAGGAAATATTGCAGCATGGTGAAGCTGGAAATACTAAGAATCCGCATCAGCAATGCAGGGTCGAATGTGCGCAGGCGGTTCATACCGTATTTCTTTAAATCGACCGTGGCATACGTATAGATGACGAAAAAGAGAATGGAGGAGGCTTCTGCCAATACAGAAGCAATAGCAGCCCCTTTGATGCCCATTTCCGGCAAA
Organism: Bacteroides caecimuris; assembly: GCA_948742525.1. GTDB lineage: Bacteria > Bacteroidota > Bacteroidia > Bacteroidales > Bacteroidaceae > Bacteroides > Bacteroides caecimuris_A. Next base: position 4,796 of record CAPYSS010000017.1, read on the forward strand.
CCGAACTTTCCGAAGATTAATGCATAGTCCAGTACGATATTGGTAAATGCCATAACAATAGCATTGATGGTTAGCACTTTAGTGCGTGTAATACCGATATACAATGCCCGGAACATGACGTTGATGAAAGAGAAAAAGAATCCGTAAATACGCAAGTCTAGAAACTCCATTGTTCCTTCGTAGATGGATTCTGAAGAAACTAGCAAACGCATGATGTTTCCACCGAATGACTTGGTGAATCCAAATAGCAGCAGTGCCATCACGAACAGGAACATGACTCCCTGAATCATGACAGGACCGACATCTGAATGGCGTCCTTCGCCATTGCGTCGCGCTATGACAATCTGCGAACCGGTGCTGAATCCGAATGCGATGGTGAATATACATATATAAAATAACCCGCCCATGGCCGATGCTCCAAGAGCTACCTCGCTCACGTGTCCGAGGAATGCTGTGTCGGTGACATTGATGACATTTTGTGCCAGCAAGCTTAGTAGTATCGGATAACTGACACTCCAAATTTGTTTGTTGGTGTACATAATTAAGTGTTTAAGTTTACACTTTGCAAAGATAGTGCTTTATTTCGATTCGGAAGTGATGGGGTAGATGAAAACTATTTCCGGACCTTCGGGAGTTTTATCGTTAGTTGATTCGGAATGAAGCATGTCTCCCTTACGGCTTAATATGAACCGGATGATTCGTGCTTGTCGGTGTTCTTGGGCTATACTAGTGCGCTGCTTGCTTGTAAGTTTGCCAGCGAAAGAACTAAAAAGAGTGAAGATTTCTTTGTCGTCTTCACTCTTTTTTATTATTTATTTTCTTTTGAGTATTTCCCGAACTCCGGGACCTTCGTGGTTGGGGTAACCGGGAGTATGGTTTCTGCATCGTGGGTCAGCGTCTACTTTCAAGCTTCGGTAGTCATCTTTTGTGCGGGCGATGTAATCATCAAGCATAGCACGGTGTTCTGCCAGAACTTTACTGTATTTCGGATCTTTGGCGAGATTCTTGCGTTCTCCCGGATCTTTTTTCATATCATATAGTTCTTCTCCGTTGCCTTCCAGATAGTGCGTGTATTTGTATCTCGGTCCGCGTACCATACGTCCGGGGGTAACGACATATTCATATTCGCTGTGCCATTCGGAAACTACATAAGGGTGAGTCTTTTTCTGTTTCTCTCCTTTTAATGTAGGTGCGAGACTGATTCCCTGTTTTTCGACTGGAATGGAAATTCCTGCCAAATCGCAAAGGGTAGGCAAAAGATCCAGCGTAGGCTGTGTTAATAGTTGATCTACCGGTTTTTTCTGTTGTTTGATGCCGGGACCTGCAAAGATAAACGGAACGTTTGTCATTTCATCATAAAAACTGATATGCTTGGTTACCATGCGGTGCGAAGCCATTCCGTCGCCATGATCGGCCAGGATAACAACGATGGTGTTTCTTCCGGCAGGAGTGGAGTAAAGAGCTTTTAATACACTGTCTACTTGCTTGGACACCATTTTAGTATAGTGCTGGAAAGCGGCAATGTAGTGGCGGTAATTCTCTTCATTCCAATGAGATGCCTGTGTCATGCGGCGATGGCTGCAACAGATGTACTGCACCGGTTGGGGGATATTGTTCCAGTCTTCCACGTCGAAATTGGCTGGTAGTTCAGGAAGAGTTCCGTTGATGGGACGATCGGTGTGTATTCCTTCATTTGCTCCTACAAATCCGCAAATGTTGTGAGGGTTCTGAAAATCGGCAATGCAGATGAAGGGTTCTTGGGGAGGATTGCTTAAATAAGCAACCGCGTCTTCGCAGGTTCCTACATCCAGAAAACTGTCGTTGTTAACGGGGAACTCCGGATCAGTGAATGGTTTGGCTACCGGTTCTTTGTGCTTGAATCCTCTTAATGACCCCATGTCGTGTGTTTTTCCGAAGTGTACGGCTTCGTAACCGTTTTCTGAGAAAAGGCTTCCTAATGTCGGTACATTTTCAGGAATACGTGTGTTGATAGGTTCGTTGGAGTTCGAACGCACATTTGTTTGATGAGGTGTCATGCCGCTCCATAAAGCTGCGCGTGAAGGTTGGCTGAGAGGGCAGCCCACATAAGCATTGGAGAAGATTACTCCTCGTGAAGCGACTTCGTCAATAGGGAGGGTGCAGCCTTGTGTTTGCCCGTATGCTCCTACGACGCGTTGTGTCAGATGGTCGCACTGGATAATCAGGAAATTGGGCTTTTCTTGAGCTTGGGTTGCTATGCCGCACAGGGCTGATCCCATAAATGGATAAATAGTTTTCATTACTGGCTAGAATTAAGTAATAGTTGATTTTGAAACAAAAGTAGGAAAAAAGGAAAACGCAAAAAAGGGTGAAGTCGTGGTTTTGGACGCAAATGAAAGTATTTTGTACAAAAATGTAATATGTGATGGGGTATTAGGGGGGGGCTATTGTCGATGAATGTTAGCTGGTGAAAAATAAACGGCATGTGATAATTAATTAACCGGGTAGCTAAAAAAGAGAACGGTGAACAAACTGCAATTATCAGGACGCAGTTTGTTCACCGTTCATCATTTATCGTTTGCTGTTGATTAGCTGTTCATGCTCATCAGGAATTCATCGTTATCTCTGGTCTTTTCCAAACGGTCTTTAACGAAGTCCATTGCTTCGATCGGATTCATGTCTGCAAGATATTTACGTAATATCCACATACGGTCAAGAGTTGTCTTATCAAGCAACAGGTCGTCGCGACGAGTGCTGGATGCAGTAATGTTGACTGCTGGGAAGATACGTTTGTTGGACAGGTTGCGGTCGAGCTGCAACTCCATGTTACCGGTACCCTTAAATTCTTCGAAGATAACTTCGTCCATTTTAGAACCGGTATCGATCAATGCGGTAGCGATGATGGTCAACGAGCCGCCGTTTTCAATATTACGGGCAGCACCGAAGAAACGTTTAGGTTTGTGAAGTGCATTTGCATCCACACCACCGGAAAGAACTTTACCGGATGCAGGAGATACTGTATTGTATGCACGAGCCAGACGGGTGATAGAATCAAGGAAGATCACTACGTCGTGACCACATTCTACCAAACGTTTTGCCTTTTCCAATACGATACCTGCAATTTTCACGTGACGTTCTGCCGGTTCGTCGAAAGTAGAAGCGATAACTTCTGCATTAACGCTACGTGCCATATCGGTTACTTCTTCCGGACGTTCGTCAATCAGCAACATAATCATGTAGACTTCCGGGTGATTGGCTGCGATGGCGTTAGCGATATCTTTCATTAAGATCGTCTTACCAGTCTTTGGCTGGGCAACAATCAAAGCACGCTGTCCTTTACCGATAGGAGCGAAAAGATCAACGACGCGTGCAGACATAGAGTCTGAATAACCGCCTTTGCAAAGTTTGAACTTTTCATCCGGGAAGAGAGGTGTCAGATGTTCGAAAGGAACACGGTCGCGAACGAAAGCTGCGTCACGTCCGTTGATTTTCGAAACCTTTACCAATGGGAAATATTTTTCTCCTTCTTTGGGAGGACGGATAACACCTTCCACTACATCACCGGTTTTCAAACCAAAGAGTTTGATTTGAGACTGTGATACATAAATATCGTCCGGAGAAGAAAGGTAGTTATAATCGGAAGAACGGAGGAATCCGTATCCATCCTGCATAATTTCCAAAACGCCTACTCCGTTGAGAATATCATCGAATTCGTAAGGTTTTTCGCGTTCAATAACCTTGCGCTCCTGCTGCTGTTGTGCCGGAAGATTATCGCTCGCATGGTTTTGTTGAGTGATACGCGGCATCGGTAAGCGCTGTTGGTTTTGATTATTGTTGTTACGCTGGAAATTATTATTAGCGTTATTGTTATTATTGTTAGCATTGTTATTACCGTTGTTATTGTCGCGTGGACGGACAATACGCGGGCGTTGTTGCTGCGTTTGCTGCTGTTGAGGTTGTTGCTGCTGTTGAGGATGAGATGGTTGTTCGGGTGCTGTTTGTACAGGTTCTGTTTTAGTTGCTTCGAATTTGCCGAAGAGTTCGGTAGGAAGCTCTATTTTTTCAGAAGGCAGATCTTCGATTGGAATAAAATCATCATCGTCAACACTGGATAAGATATTGCTTTCCTCGTCGATAACAAGTGCAGTTTTCTTTTGTGGTTTATCTATATTTTTTTTCTCTACAACGGGCTTGTTGGGTTCTGCGGCTGGTTTATTTGTTTCTGCAACTGGTTTGCTTTTTGCTTTCTTTTCAGCAGTCGGTTGTTGTGCTGGAGCAGTTTTTTCTGTTGTTTCAGTAGTCTTCTCTGCAACAACAGACCCGGTTTCCACCGCTTTGGGGGTAGCCAGTTTTGCATTTTCTACTTCTTTCTTCTCTTCTGCGTCAGCGTTCTTACGTGGACGTCCCACTTTACGCTTGGGAGCAGCAGTAGCATTTTCTGCTTTAGCTTCTACAACAGGAGCTTCTTTATCTTTATTTGTACTTTCTTCTTTCTTGGAAGGTTGTTGTGCTTTTACAGGAATGGCTTCTTTGGTTTTAGTAACCTCTCCATTCTTTGTTGCGGAAACTATCTTGTCTTCTTTTTTAGCAGGAGCTACCCGTGAACGCTTTTTCTTTTGTTCTTCATTTTTGCGTTCTTCTTTGAGTTTATCTGCGGCAACTTTCTTAGTAGCTCCTACAATAGCCTGTTCATCAAGTATTTTATAAACGAGGTCTTCTTTTTTGTATGAGTCTGCTTTTTTTATGCCTAACTCTTTGGCAATAACTTGAAGTTCCGACAGATTTTTGTCGTTTAATTGGATAATGTTATACATATAGTATGGTAAGTTATTAATATTTCTTTTTTGCTGAATTATGGACAGCATTACTACAGCTTATAGCTACAGATATGCAAGCATACGTTTTGTTTTTTATTCTGAATTAGGGATGTATATGTTGAATCGTAGTATGTTTCAACGGGGGCAAAGATAATAATTTTTTTTGGTTTCATGAACAATCAAACATTTTTTTCCACGTAAAAGTGTATCTTTGCTACATAAAAGAAAATAGTATGACAGTAAATGAAGCTTATTTAATTTATTTTTCGCCTACACATACATCTAAACAAGTTGCGGAAGCGATTGTTCACGGAACGGGCATAAAAAATATTCTTCCTATCAATGTGACGCAGCAAATTGCAGATGAAATTGTGATTCCGGCATCTGCTTTGGCTGTTATTGTAGTACCTGTGTATGGAGGTCATGTCGCCCCTCTGGCAATGGAGCGTTTGCGGTATATCCGGGGAGTGGATACTCCGACCGTTTTAGTGGTGGTATATGGAAACCGTGCTTATGAAAAAGCTTTAATGGAACTGGATGCTTTTGCTATTCCTCATGGATTGAAAGTGATTGCCGGGGCAACTTTTATTGGAGAGCATTCATATAGTACTGACAAGCATCCGATTGCGGTAGGACGTCCTGATGAGTCGGATTTAGCCTTTGCTACGGAATTTGGGAAGAAAATCATGGAAAAAGTACAGACTGCCGATAGTATGGATACCCTTTATCCGGTAGATGTACGTGCTATCAAACGTCCGAGCCAGCCATTCTTTCCTTTGTTCCGTTTTTTGAGGAGAGTTATCAAGTTGCGTAAAAGTGGAACACCGCTTCCCCGTACTCCTTGGGTGGAGGATGAGAATTTGTGTACCCATTGTGGGTTGTGTGTGGTCCGTTGTCCGGCAGGGGCTATAACGAAAGGGGATGAACTGCATACAGATGAAGCTAAATGTATCAAGTGTTGTGCCTGTGTAAAAGCCTGCGTTAAGAAAGCACGGGTGTATGATACTCCTTTTGCGGCTTTGTTGTCAGATTGCTTCAAGAAACAGAAATTACCTCAAACTATTTTGTAGATTACGACACGCTTAGTTGTTTCATCAATACGAAAGCGGTTGTCTGTTCGTTCGCCTATCAGCCACGCAATGTGTTCTCCACAGCAGAGTACCCACTGGCGTTCTTTTTGACTGATAGAAAATTTGCGGTCGGTCAGATAATCGCTTATTTTTTTCTTTCCTTTCATGCCAAAAGGAATAAAAACGTCTCCTGTCTGCCATTTCCGGTAATGAATATCTCCATTCAGTTTGTCGGCATCAAAACAGGCTATTCCTTTTTCGCGCGGGATTAGGAAATCAGGAGTGTATTCTTTTTCTTCTTTGATGATTTGAAAAGGAGGAAGAACTTCATTCCCCGATTCAATAGCTTCTATTAATAAGAACTCTCTGTCTTTTATCACTCTCCATTCTTTACTGCAAAATTGTTTGCCCGGTTGGCTGTGAAGCGAATGGGTTATATCTTTGATTTGTGCAGAATTGAAGCCTAGAGGATGCAAGATTTCGAATAGAATAGCTTCAGGTGTCGGTTCCTTTACTAACTCACTGATTCGGATACCTTCTGTCGTTACAATATTCTTTTTGGTTTCCTCTATACATTTATTATATATGGTAGCTACATCGTTCAGATAATTGCTTGTGTCTATCAGATTCTTTTTGACTGACGGATTGATTTCCTGCATAAGAGGAAGGAGATTGAGCCGGATTTTATTACGGGTATATTCGTCTTCCAGATTGGTGCTGTCTGTTACATAATCTTGTCCGATGCTCTCCAGATAATGAATGATGTCTTCCCGGTTGACGCAAAGCAGAGGTCGCACGATTGCTCCGTTGCGGGGGCGAATTCCTAATAAACCGGTAATTCCTGTACCTCGAATCAGATTGAGTAGTATGGTTTCTACGCTATCATCCTGATGATGTGCTACGGCGATCACATCTGCCTGGCATTCTTTTCTCGTTTTTTCGAACCAGGCATAGCGCAATTCCCGTGCAGCCATTTCGATAGATATCTGTTTTTCCTTAGCGTATTGTGTCGTGTTAAAATCAATTGTATGCAAATGGATTCCGGTTCTTTTGCAAAGTTGGCGGACAAACTGTTCATCCCGGTCTGATTCTTCGCCTCGCAGGTGGAAATTACAGTGTGCGGCTTCGCAATGATAACCTGCTGTGTGCAGAATACATAGCAGTGCCACCGAGTCGGCGCCGCCACTCAATGCAATCAGGACTTTGGCATCTGGTGAGAATAAATGTTCTTTTTCTATATATTTTGTAACTCGTTGTTGTATCATACCTGCAAAGATACGAGTTTATCAATAAGTTCTTTTATTTTTTTTCTAAATCTTTTGGAGGAGAAAAACGACTGCTATTTAAAAACATTCTAAATAATTTGCGTGCTCCGAAGTTATGAATTATCTTTGCCGAAAATTTTGAGAGTTATGCGTTTGTCCGAATTAGAAACAGGAGAAAAAGGTGTTATTGTAAAGGTATTGGGGCACGGTGGTTTTCGTAAACGTATTGTGGAGATGGGCTTCATTAAAGGTAAAACGGTTGAAGTGCTGTTGAACGCTCCGCTAAAAGATCCTATAAAATATAAAGTCTTAGGTTATGAGATATCTCTTCGTCGTCAGGAAGCTGAAATGATCGAAGTAATCAGCGAGGAGGAGGCAAAAGAACTGGCTGAAAAGACTGTTTATCATGAAGGATTACCCGAAGACCTTTCAGTAAAAGAAGAAGATATGAAACGGTTGGCGTTAGGTAAACGTCGTACCATCAATGTTGCCTTGGTCGGAAATCCGAACAGTGGCAAGACTTCTTTGTTTAATCTTGCGTCCGGTGCTCATGAACATGTAGGCAATTACAGCGGTGTGACCGTGGATGCCAAAGAAGGTTATTTTGACTTCGAAGGTTATCATTTCCGTATTGTCGATCTGCCGGGAACTTATTCTTTATCTGCTTATACGCCGGAAGAAATCTATGTTCGCCGTCATATTATCGATGAAACTCCTGACGTGATTATTAATGTCGTCGATTCTTCTAATCTGGAGCGAAACTTATATCTGACTACCCAATTGATAGATATGAATGTCCGCATGGTAGTGGCTCTGAATATCTATGATGAACTGGAAGCCAGTGGAAATACATTAGATTACCATTTGTTGAGCAAGTTGTTCGGGGTGCCGATGCTGCCTACTGCCAGTAAGAAAAATCGTGGATTGGATACGTTGTTTCATGTAGTTATCAATCTGTATGAAGGAGTAGACTTCTTCGATAAACAGGGAAACATGAATCCGGAAGTTCTCAAAGACCTGACTGAATGGCATGACTCTTTGGAAGACCGTAAGAACCATGAGGAAGAGCATTTGGAAGATTATGTGCGTGAACATAAAAAGACGGGGCGTGTCTTCCGGCATATTCATATAAATCACGGTCCTGATATAGAAAAAGCCATTGAGGCTGTAAAAAGTGAAGTGTCTAAGAATGAGTTTATCCGGCATAAATATTCTACCCGTTTTCTCTCCATTAAATTGTTGGAAAATGATCCTGACATTGAGCGTATTGTACGCACATTGCCGAATGCGGATGAAATTCTTCATGTCCGCGACAAGATGTCGAAGCGAGTTCAGGAGACAATGAATGAGGATTGTGAATCGGCTATTACTGATGCTAAATATGGATTTATCAGTGGCGCGTTGAAAGAAACGTTCACGGATAATCATCTGGAACAGGCGCAGACAACAAAGGTATTGGATTCGATTGTAACTCATCGTGTCTGGGGATTCCCTATTTTCTTTCTTTTTATGTATCTGATGTTTGAAGGTACATTTGTCATTGGCGAATATCCGATGATGGGGATTGAATGGATGGTAGAGCAGCTTGGTGAATTGTTGCGCAATAACATGTCGGAAGGTCCATTTAAAGATCTGCTGATTGATGGAATTATCGGTGGGGTAGGAGCTGTGATTGTTTTCTTACCGAATATCCTGATTTTGTATTTCTGTATTTCTATCATGGAGGATTCTGGTTATATGGCTCGTGCGGCTTTTATCATGGATAAGATCATGCATAAAATGGGGTTGCACGGAAAGTCGTTCATTCCTCTGATTATGGGATTCGGATGTAATGTGCCTGCGATAATAGCGTCCCGTACCATTGAGAACCGGAAGAGTCGTCTCATTACCATGTTGGTGAATCCATTGATGTCTTGCAGTGCGCGTCTGCCGATTTATTTATTGTTGGTGGGTGCTTTCTTCCCGAACAATGCAAGTTTGGTGCTGTTAAGTATCTATGTGATTGGTATTGTGCTGGCTGTGGTAATGGCTCGCTTGTTTAGCAAGTTTCTGATAAAGGGTGATGATACGCCGTTTGTGATGGAGCTTCCTCCTTACCGAATGCCGACGGCGAAGTCTATCTTCCGTCATACATGGGAAAAGGGAGCGCAGTATCTGAAAAAGATGGGCGGAATTATTATGATTGCTTCTATTATTATCTGGTTTTTGGGATATTATCCGAATCATGATGCTTATGAAACGGTTGCCGAGCAGCAGGAAAATTCTTATATCGGTCAGTTGGGACGCGGGATAGAGCCAGTAATAAAACCATTGGGATTTGATTGGAAATTAGGTATTGGCTTGCTTTCCGGTGTAGGGGCGAAAGAATTGGTGGTAAGTACGTTAGGCGTTTTGTATGCAGATGATCCGGATGCTGACTCGGTAAGTTTGGCAGAACGTATTCCGATTACTCCATTGGTTGCTTTCTGTTATATGCTGTTTGTATTGATTTACTTCCCGTGTATTGCAGCGTTGGCGGCTATCAAACAGGAGGCGGGTAGTTGGAAATGGGCGCTTTTTGCTGCCTGCTATACAACGGCATTAGCTTGGCTTGTATCATTTACTGTTTATCAGATTGGAGGATTGTTTGTATGAGTAATTGGCAGGAGTGGGTAGTCGGAGTACTCGTTGTGCTCTGCATTGCCCGTGTCGTATATGGAATATTGCTTTTTTTTCGTCGGACGCAGGAAAATCAGAATCCTTGTGATAGCTGCGTAAGTGGCTGTGAACTAAAGGATATGATGGAAAAGAAACGCAGAGAGTGTGATGTAAAGAAAAAAAGTACAAAGAAAAATTGCTGCGGATAGTTGGTAGTTTCAAAATTTGTACTACCTTTGCAACCGCAAACGAGAAATAATGGTTCCTTGGATGAGTGGCTTAGTCAGCGGTCTGCAAAACCGTGTACGGCGGTTCGAATCCGCCAGGAACCTCACGAAACCCTTTCAGATATTTTCTGAAAGGGTTTTTCTTTTGCTCATAACTAAAATGTTCCCACGGCTCAGTTGTAATTCTTGGGGATTTGATTGATTTGATTCAAGGCAATCACATCCTTAACAAAATAGATTCATTCCGGTGCCGTAATACAGTAATATCGTTTCAGGGCTCAGTCTGAAACTTTCAGTCCATTTGAATTCAGCTTTTGCAATTCTCCCCCATAGAAGTTTTTTTCATTTTTGCTCTCATGCCCCCATATTTCTCTTCAATCCCTTTATTCATCGTGCTTTCCGCTGTGAGAGCAAGTATGATAGCAGAGTGAGGGCAGGCGTTTGCCCTCATTCTCTGAATTCGCTATTTTTGATTCAATCCGTTGATTGATAATGATATATCTGCTTTTTGCACATCTGCAAGCACTTCTCTGTTGATTCTCATTTCTCATAGTGTCCTTGCCGGTCAATCTGTAACAAGAATAAAGAAACAAGTAGTCAACCATTACCGGAGAAGTACAGATTCTCTTAGTCCCACATATTGTGGGAAAGTATTCCCTCATATTATGGGAATTTGTTCCCACAAAATGAGGGAATCTTTTCCCAGTTAGTAGGGAATCTTTTCCCACAATATGTGGGACAATCGGAACTTGTTAATCTTCTACCGGGAAAAAGGGGAGAAAGATAGTATTTGACTATGAGAAATGAAAAAATCTTTTTCAGTAGCGAGGACAGGCTGAGATACTGTATATGCACCGAAATGATCATTTAGTTTATTTCTGCACTGGAATGAATCTATTTTGTTAAGGATGTGATTGCTCTGAATCAAATCCCCCAAAGTTACAACTGAGCCGTTCCCGCGTTTTCTGTAATTATAATTCCCTTTGAGCCAGCAGGGTATGAACGTATGAGGAGCTTTTGTCTAAGATACAGAGCCTATGAAATAAAAAGCTGTATTTGCGATGCAATGTTTTTACAGTTGCGGCATTTAATATATAGTAAACAATTAAAATGGATAAAAATGAAGAATAGAAACTTTCTCGTAATGCTGTTTATGGCAATCTTTACAGTGATAGGGGTAACATCGTGCAATGACGATGATGAAGAAGGCAGAAAAGTAACCGATTACAAGGAATACACGCTTACGGTGGCTTCTGTAAAACTACCCGGTGTTTTAACATCAAGTGGTAGCAATGTGCTTACAGATGTATATGCTGTAAAAAACGAGCAGTCCACCGATTGGGAGGCTCAGGGAAGCATCGGTAAGTTTGAATACGAAGAAGGCTATGAGTATCAAATACGCATCAGTGAGACGAGCTATCTGGATTATAGTATGGGGGATCCGGCGTGG
>CAPYSS010000017.1:16250-67317 GCA_948742525.1 Bacteroides caecimuris
GAACGCAAGGACTCTGAGAATTTGCCTCCTCATTTCATCCCGAATTGGTATTTTGAGCAATACTGTCCGTATATAAATCCGGCATTTGCTTATGCCATTGAAGCCGACCAAAAAGAGGTGATTGAGAATGACCTTAAAATCGATGATACGTATAAATTTGGAGGCTTACGTTATTACATGTCTTTTTCGAGAACAGACAATTGGTTTTTATTGGATGACGATATGCACACTGTCGGGCATGGCGTTTTGATTAGAAGGAGTAAGGAGCTAACAGAGTTTCCCGAATCATATAAGTTGCTTCCGCCGGAAAGTAAAGTTGTCGGATATGGAGAGTTTAATTTTGTAACAGGCAATGATACAGAAAACGTTGTAATGCAATATGATGTGTTTTTATCTGCTCAGAATCGAAGCAAAGACGTTGCACTGCAGAACGTTGGTATATGGCTATATAAAGACCTTACCGCATATTACCAAAGCAAATATCCCGCAGCCGATGTCAAAGCTGTCGTGATTCGCTATGAGGTAAAGAATTTGTGATAACGTTTTTGTGCATCATGAGTCTAAACAAGCATTTTGATTATACTGATAATTTTAGTGAGATAGTCCATACCACACGACCGATAAGTGCAGAAGAACTAACAACCATATTCTTCTGCGCACCGCAGTGGATTATTGCCTTGATGAAGTTTCGTAATGCCGTAGTAAAACCTTTTGGTCTGAAAGGAGAGAATATTTTCCCACTTCGTAAACAAAGAAATAAAAGAGTATAAATAAAAAAATGCTGTTTAACCTGATCGGATAAACAGCATTTTTATAGGAGAGCCTCTTGTCGGATTCGAACCAACGACCCCGAGATTACAAATCACGTGCTCTGGCCAACTGAGCTAAAGAGGCGTTTTTCTTTTGCGGGTGCAAAGGTATGAATTTCTTTTAAAAATGCAAATACATCGCATACTTTTTTTATATTTGCAAAGTTACCAATGATTAGATGAAAATGAAAATTATGAATGTATGTAGTATGGCGCTTCTAGCCATAGGTATATGTGCTTGTTCCGGACAGAAGAAAGGAACGCCGAATGTTGAAGTTGCAACAGATAGTGTAGAAGTAGCTACGGATGCTATATCTGTTCGGGCAGACAGTACAGGATATATTGTTCGGGTAGGAGAGATGGCTCCGGATTTCACGATTACCTTGACAGATGGTAAACAAGTGAGTCTGTCTTCCCTTCGTGGAAAAGTTGTCATGTTGCAGTTCACTGCAAGTTGGTGTGGGGTTTGTCGTAAAGAAATGCCGTTTATTGAGAAGGATATTTGGTTAAGGCATAAAAATAATGCAGACTTTGCTTTAATTGGCATTGACCGTGACGAACCACTTGATAAAGTATTGGCTTTTGCTAAATCTACCGGAGTGACTTATCCGTTAGGACTGGATCCGGGAGCTGATATTTTTGCGAAATATGCATTGCGTGAATCCGGAATAACAAGAAATGTGTTAGTTGATAAGGAAGGAAGAATTGTAAAACTGACTCGTTTATATAATGAAGAAGAATTTGCTTCTCTTGTACAGAAGATTAATGAGATGCTGAAATGAAAAGAAAGCCTTCATTATGCGTTTCTGGCGGAGCATTTATGAGCATATAAAAATAGTGACGCTATCCTGATGTGATGGCGTCACTATCTAATAATGAGCTTCTCAAGCAATACTAAGTTTGACAAGGTAATCGTAATGTTTTCCTTCTTTTACCAGTTCTGCTTTGAAACCGCATTCGGAAGCGTATAAGCTAAGAGTCTGAAAATCTACATATAACCAGTCGAATGTGTCTCCTTTTACATCTTTATATTGCATTTGGAAGTCAATCTCTCCATAATAATCTCCTGCCAGGTCGATGATTATGCTGCCGTCTTCTTCTTCAAAAAGATAGCGCAAATCGCTGGAATCCATGAGTATGCATCCTCCGGGACGGAGAATACGTTTCATTCGTTGGAAGAATCCAGGCATATTATTCAGTCTTCCGATAATTCCGGAACCATTCATAAGCATCAGGATCGTATCGAATGTTTCGGTAAATGTTTCGTCAAAAAGGTTGATGAGGCGCGGATCGTTCACTCCGCGTTGTTGCATCACTTCGACGGATAACGGAGAAATATCAATGGCACACACTTCTTTTCCCATTTCCTGAAGTGCCAGTGCATGGCATCCGCTTCCGGCACCTACATCCAATATCCGCCCTGTAGCCATTTGTAGGGCGGTACGCTCTAGTATAGGCATAGAATGTATACTACGGAACAATTCTTTGACGGGAATTTCATCTTCTTCAAATTGGGAAGAGAATACCCGCAAACGACCAGCTTTGTGGTGGTTGAAATAATCAGAAATAGCGGCTCCCATCGGGTCCTTTTCTGCAGAAAGAGTTGTTATTGCCATGGGTGGTTATGATTGTTAACTCTGCAAAGATAAATAAATCCGCAGAAAAGGGTTATCTTTGTCGTCGGAAATGTTGAATACTAATAAATGATTATATGAATATAGAAGAAGCAATCATGGGTGGAATCGTCTTTAAAGGTAAGAAAGATAAGCCCAAAGAAGAGGAAAAAGTGAAGACGAAAGCGAAAAAAGCAACGTACATTCGTGGGCAGCATGGTTCGGGTGCAGCGAAGATGAAAGCAGATATCCGGAAGAAGAGAGCTAATCGTCATAAAAAATAAAAGAATGGTTATAAATATTATAATTTGTATAGTTGCTGTTATACTTCTATTGAGAGGTATTTTCCTTGTTACGTATATGTGGTTATTGTGGACGTTTTATTCCAAGATAATGACAACGTATAGTATGAAAGTATATGGAGAGGTAGTAGATATAGAGATGCAGGCAAAGTCTGATGGTATGAATATTACTGATGTATGTATACCCAAAATAAAGTATAAATTGGAGGGAGAAAAAGAAGTATATTGCCAATTTCTTCCTGCTGCTCCAAAGAATGAAGAGGAAAGGTATGTTTATGCTCATTTTTATCCCAAACAGTATCATATAGGTGATAAGGTTGTCGTATTTTATAATAAAAAAAAGAAAGATGATATATCTGTATTTCCAAAGATGCAAATGATTAAGCTGTTTATTAGCCATTTTGTCCTTGGTTGTTTTTTTATACGGGTGGCAATTTGGGGGTTCTCTTTTGTTTTTTAGAAACAGCATAGGTTGTCCGAGAAAATTTTTAGAGACATTTATTGAGTATCTCTGCTTAGAAATACAAAAAAAGGCAACTAATTCGCAGTGAATTAGTTGCCTTTTTGTTTGTATTAAACGTCCCTTTTTAATCTGTTTAGCTTTTGGGAATCACTCCAAATTGTAACAAGGGTGATTTTTCTTTTTAGGGACTTTTGAGGACGTCCTCTCTTACTTCTGTGGAAGAATCTCAATCCAATAATCGTCCGGGTCATTAATGAAATAAAGCCCCATGGCAGTGTTCTCAAAACATACACAATTCATTTCTTTGTGATAAGCTCTGATTGCATCGTAATCACCGGCTACACGAAAGCAGAGATGGCTTTCGTTTTCTCCCAGTTCGTATGGAGCAGTATGATCTTTTAACCACGTCAATTCCAGCAAGAAACCTGTTTCGTTATCAGTCAGGTAGACTAACGTGAACGAGCCGTCGGATGCTTCCTTCCGATGATGTTCTTTTAAACCGAGTGCTTTTTCATAAAAAGCGATACTCCGTTCCAGATTAGTGACGTTGATATTAAAATGGTCAAATTTACTTTTTATTTCCATGGTTGCGATTTTCCTTATTTTTTCATTAAGAGCTTCACGATTTCTCCAACATACGTGCGCGGTTGTCCGGCTTGCGGAGTTGTCTGTGAAGGTATTTTCTTACATTCGATAACAGCCGAAGGTGTTGTTTGGTTCGGAGCGTACAATTTTAATGTATAGCTATCTGCCTTTTCTATTGCATCGTAAGCTTGATCGGGTGAAAGTGTGCAATAGGCAACTGCTTTTCCTGATTGATAACCAAGTGCGCCACCAGCGTTTGCAGTCATATTGGTCATATTGAACTCATCTTTTCCGATGCTGATTACTAATTTTCCGCTTCCCATCAAAGCATATACTTCACCCGGGATTTGTTTCAAATCAATTTCTATATAACCCGGCATATCAGCGGAAGCCTTGCCGGCAGGAGTAGCAGGAGTGAGAGTGGCAGCCGGAACAGTGGTTTGAGCAGGTTCGCCAGTTGTCACTTTTACGTCAGTCTTTTTATCTGCGCCACTAATAACAATCGGACCTGCGGCTGTAACGATGGATGGTTTTTGTTCTTCTTCTTTCTTCTTTTTCTCTGTTTTCGGACGGGTATCAGGTGCTCCGAAAGCCACCGCTACATCCATAAATAGATCATCCGCGAAGTCTACGGTTTTTCTACGCCATTTAGCCAAGCCACGTATTAATTTAGTCTTGGTTTTATTGAGCGCATATTTATCAGTAATCCATTCTTCGGCTTTATATTTTTCTGTTTCACGATAAGTAAAACGGAGTTTCTCAAGCTCTACCAGGCAGTTTCCGGGTTTGCAGGTAACGGTTATCTGATAGTTCATTAATGTACGGTCTAATGACAAGGCGCTGGATTTGAAAACAATCCATTCTTCTCCGATACCGGCAATTGTCCCTTTTGCTTCGTCGGAGAAAACAATGCGGCTGTCGATATTTTGATTCTCTTTCAGGCGCTCATCCATCCACTTTGTCATTGTGTCGTAGATTTGTGCCTGACTCATTCCGGGAATCTGGAACTCTTTGGAAAATACTACTTTACCTTCTACTTCAGGAACAGCTCCTGCAAGGTACCTGGTGTCATCTTGCTTCTCTTTTGCAGAAGCTGCTTTCATTGCCATCGGCAACGCGAGAAACAGGGTAAGAAACAGAATTGTAAATTTATTCATAATTATAATGTGTTTATTTGGTAATTTCAAAACTTTCGCCCCTACGGGTGATGCTGATAAAACGGCATCCTGCATTTTCTGCAAAACTACGAAGCGCATTTCCTCCTTCATAATCTTCACTGAAGTGCATGGGCACAAATATAGTAGTTTTTATTTGTTCGATAAACTGTTTTGCCCCTTTCATGTAATCTTTTCCCATTCTCCGATCCACCGGGAATAGCACAAGATCGATGTTAGGCACTTTTTCTTTTAAATATTTAACTTCTGCAAGGAAGTCACCATTGGCTTTGCGTATCTCTTCTTCGGTCGATTCTTCACTCCAGTGCCAGTTGTTCAAGTCGCCGGCATGGAAAATACTCCAATCTTGTAAGTGAAGAAGGAACGAACTGCCGACATCTGTCGATCCGAAGGCGTCGATTCGGATCGTGTCGTCTTCGTAGGTTTCTCCTTTTTTAATATAGAAAGCATCTTCGGCTTTGGCACGATGGGACTTCAGAATATCTTTGGAGAAGATATATTGAATGTCGGGGCGTTGCTCTTTCCAAGTCAATATCTCACGGTTAAAGTGATCGGGATGGAAATGGGTGGCCAATACGTACAGTTTACCCGGCCTTTGCAGGAGATAATCGTGCACGATTCCCCGGTTGTGTTCCGTTTCGGAAGAATCTTTGTAGTAATCGATGATAACGGTTGCGTCTTCCATTTCGATGGCGAAACCGCTGTGATAAATATAATCTAGTGTCATAGCTGACTTTTTATAGTTGCAATATTACGTATTCTAGTTGGAGTTGCCAAGAAAAATCGACGAAATCAAGGAGCAAGACGACTGATTTTCCATTCTCCGTCCGGTTGTAAGGTGTATAGAAAGCGGTCGTGCAGTCGGTTGGGGCGTCCTTGCCAGAATTCAATCCTTGTAGGTGTGACGGCATATCCGCCCCAATTGTCAGGTCTTTCCACTTCTTTTCCAATCCATCGGGCAGCTTCTTTGACGAAGGATCGTATCAATTGTATTCTGCTTGCTATCGGTTGACTTTGTGGAGAAATTCGTGCACCAATCCGGCTTTTATAAGGACGTTTCCGGAAGTATTCATCCGATTCTTCCGGTGAAACTTTCATCGCTATTCCTTCTATATGTATTTGTCTTTCGAGGGCATGCCAGACAAAAGAGAGGGAGATAGATGGGTTTTGTGCCAATTGTCTGCCTTTGCGGCTTTCGTAATTGGTATAAAAGATAAATTTTCCTTCATGGAGTCCTTTTAGCAATACTGTACGTGTGGACGGTCGCCCTTCGGGGGATACAGTTCCTACAATGACCGCAGTCGGTTCGTCCACTTCTGCGTCAATGGCTTCTTGCAGCCAACGACTGAAAAGCGAAAGCGGGTCGCCGGGAAGTTCACTTTCCCGCAACCCGCCTTTCGTATATTCCTGTCGGATATCTGCTATGTTTAATTTCGCCATAAGATTATCTGGCTGTTTTAGTTTATTATTTTTAATGATGAAATCACATAGGTACTTCTATTAATAGAATATGTGAGTCTTTCAATGTCTCTAGTTCAACGCTGTTCGTATCGTAAACACCCATGCCGTCACGGCGTTTCAGAACTTCACCGTCTACCACTATTTCTCCTTCAATAAGGAAGATATAGACGCCTGCATGACTTTGATGCATGTGATAACCTAATTTCTTCCCGGCTTCTACTTTGCCGATGGAGAACCAGGTATCTTGCAAAAGGGAAGCCGGTGTGCTACCGTCGGGAGATACGATGATTGCCAGTTCATTCGGACGCTCCAATTCTGCAATGCTGAAATCCTGATAAACGGGACGGGTGTTCCGTTCTTTCGGCATAATCCAGATCTGCAAGAATTCCACCGGTTCTACCGGACTTGCATTTACTTCACTATGGAAGATTCCTGTTCCCGCACTCATTGTCTGAATTTCTCCGACAGTGATAATGCGGTTGTTCTTCTTGCTGTCTCCATGTTGCAGATGTCCTTTCAGAGGGATGGAAATGATTTCCATATTCTTATGCGGGTGAGTCTGAAAACCTTGTCCGGGCGCAATCTTATCATCATTCAATACGCGAAGAGCACCAAAATTGATACGATTGGAGTCGAAGTACTCATCAAAACTGAAAGTGTGATAACTATCCAGCCAATCGTACTGGGAATGTCCTCTTGTATCTGCTTTATGTATTACTTTTTTCATAAAAACTGTCCTTTCTCTTATTTGTTTATATGTTTGGTAAACAAAGGAAGAGACTTAAAAGTTTTATTTCTTCACTTCATTTAATGAAGGCTTATGATTGATAAAATCTTTTATGTTTTGCAGGGTGGTTGCAGCGATATTCTCCATTGCTTCATGTGTGAAAAAAGCTTGATGAGAAGTGACGATTACATTGTTGAACGAGAGCAAACGGGCGAGTACATCATCGTCGATGATGCGGTCGGATTGATCTTCATAAAAGTATTCGCTTTCTTCCTCGTACACGTCCAGTCCTGCGGAACCTATTTTCTTGTTCTTCAGTCCTTCAATCAGCGCATTGGTATGAATCAATTGCCCGCGACCGGTATTGATAATCATTACTCCGTCTTTCATTTTGCTGATAGAGTAGTCGTTTATCAGGTATTTGGTTTCTTCGGTGAGCGGACAGTGTAAGGAGATAATATCCGAATTGTGGTATAGTTCGTTCAGTGAAGTATAAACAATTTGTTCTTGACGGGCGAAGTTGTAGTCCGGATAGAGGTCGTAAGCCAGTACGTTCATGCCGAAACCTCTTAAGATATGAATTAATATTTTCGCTATTTTTCCTGTGCCGATGATACCTGCTGTTTTTCCATGCATGTCGAATCCCATCAGACCATGCAGGGAGAAATTACCGTCTTTGGTACGCCAGGAGGCGCGGGGGATTTTACGATTCAACGACAGCATAAGAGCCACTGTGTATTCGGCAGTTGCATAGGGTGAATAAGCCGGTACGCGTACAACGGTAATTCCGGCGGCAGCAGCTGCATCCAAATCTACGTTGTTGAAACCTGCACATCGCAGTGCCAGCAGTTTTACTCCGTTAGCTGCCATGATACGGATTACTTCTGCATCGGCAACATCATTTACGAAGATGCATACAGCATCTGCACCTTGTGTCAGTAGTACATTGTTCTTATTCAGATTTCCTTTGTAATAGCGTATTTCAAATCCGAATTCCTTATTCTTTTTATTGAAAGAAGACTCGTCATAAGGCTTTGTGCCAAAAAATGCAATAGTATATGCCATAATAGTATTCTATAAATTATTATTCTATTAAAACGTAAAAACAGGTGGATTTGTTTGCTTTCTGTATAGTGATTAAGATGGATTGTTTCATTAGAAACAGTTTGTTTTTTCAATTAAAATAGGCTGATGAATGAAAATAAATGCACAAACGTATCTTTCGTGTGCAATAATGTCGTATCTTTGCGCCCGAAATAATTAAAAAAAGATTTAGATGAGAAAAAATTCCTTGATTGGATTTGTAATGTTAATCGTTTCAATTCCAACTTTTGCCGGAGGTCTTCTGACAAATACTAATCAACACGCTGCTTTTCTTCGTATGTTATCTCGTGGTGCTACAATTGAAATCGATGGTGCTTTGTCTAATCCTGCTGGTTTGGCTTTTTTGCCCAATGATGGTTTTTATATGGGTTTGAGTATTCAGAGTGCTTTTCAAACAAGAAATATTGATGCTAGCTTTATGACATATAGTGGTCTTGATTTAACAAACCCTACCGCTCCTGTTCCTACCGTTTCCGACAAGTATTATAGTAAATATTATGAAGGAAAGGCTGCTGCTCCCATTATTCCGAGTGTATTTGCAGCTTATAAAAAAGGTGATTGGACTATTTCCGGTTTCTTTGCAATTACTGGTGGAGGTGGTAAAGCTTCATTTGATGACGGTTTGCCAATGTTTGAGTCGGTGGCTATGGCAGGTATCTTTCAGGAAAGTTTAAAAAAACATTTAACTTCTGGTGGAAAGAGCCCTATCGTTACTCCTGGTATGTATGACATTAGCACTGCTATGGATGGCAAGCAATATATCTATGCATTACAATTAGGGTTATCCTATAAAATAAATGATTGGCTTTCTGCTTTTGCGGGAGGACGCATGAATTATTTTACTGGTGGTTATGTGGGCTTTTTGGATGCTAAAATGAAAGCAGACTTAGGAGGAGCCGACTTGATGCATTTGGCTTTAGACTGTGATCAGACAGGTTGGGGATTCACTCCCGTTATTGGTGTGGATGCTAAGTTGGGTAAATTGAATATTGGTGCTAAGTATGAATTCAAGACTAATCTTAATATAGAAAACAATACAAAAAAAATTGAAGCTTCTGTAGAGACGGATGCACTGGCACCTTTCAAGCACGGTGTGAACACTCCTAACGATATACCTTCCATGCTTTCAGTTGCAGCTGCTTATGAATTTCTACCTGTACTGCGTGCATCTGTAGAATACCATTTCTATGATGACAAAAAAGCAGGAATGGCTGATGGAAAGCAGAAGTATTTGACAAAGGGAACAAACGAATATCTGATGGGAGTCGAATGGGACATAATTAAACGATTGACTTTAAGTTGTGGTGGTCAGATTACGGATTATGGATTGTCTGACAACTTCCAAAGTGATACTAGTTTCTCCTGTGATTCTTATTCAATAGGTGTGGGTGCAAAATTGATGTTGAGTGAAAGAGCTGCTTTGAATGTAGGTTATATGTGGACTACCTATGAAGATTATACTAAAAAATCCCAAAATTACAATGGTACAGGGATATCCGGTACTAATGTATATAGCCGTACTAATAAAGTGTTTGGTGCAAGTGTGAACTATAAGTTCTAAATTTCTAATCCTTTATATATAGAAAAGAGGCTGTCTAAAAAGTCGGTTCTATCCTCATTCTCCTTCTTCCTGAAGGAGGGAAATGAGAATTACTAACGACTTTTCAGACAGCCTCTTTTTTGTTTTATTATTATGCCAGTTTAGAAAGAATACTGCACCAGCATATTCAACCGGTTGGCATGACTTGTTGAAGAGTCGTAATTGCTTCTCCATCCTCTCAAGTATTCAACGCCTACTTGCAGATTGCTGCTTACATTCCAAAAAGCGTTAGCAACAAGATATTGACCTTTGCGGTAAGATTCCGGGTTTTCGCATGAATATCCGTTTTCAGAATAAAGTCTGGATAAACTATAAGTGCCGGATACAAAGAATTTCGGGCAAATATTGTATTGGAGTCCCGCATACCATCCCATCATTGGCAGAACCTGCATTTTTCCTTCGTCATCAGGATCGGGAACGATATCCACGTTCAGATTGCTTAAATCATTCAGATAAGAACCGATACCTTTTCCATAATTGAACTGTCCGTAAGCTTGCAACTTTTTTGTGATATTGAAAGTTGTAGATGCTTGTAGACCGAATCCGGTGGTAGAATATGCTTTATCGTATATATTGCTTGAATAAGTCATGCTGCGAACGATGGCTCCCAATTTGATGTGACTATTGCTATTCCAGTTGAATTGTGCAGAAGCTGCAAAGTCCGGCATCCGTTGGGTGTTGATAGAAACATTGCTATTTGTAGTGCCGTCTACTGAAGGCATTTCTATAGCTGCACCGAACTTCCAGTTTTTCAACTTATCGTACATATAACTTAATTGCGTAGTGCGGTAAAAGGTAGAACCGTTAGGACCTGCAAAGTCGATAGTAGGAGGCAAGGCTGAAAGATCCATGAATGAGCCATAGCTATATCCGATGGTGAAACCCAAAAACTGTGCATACGCATTTTGCAGTTCAAAGGTTTTTCCGTCACCGCGGAAGTTACCGGCAGTGTAAACTACGAAGTCTCCCAAATGCTTCGTACGTCCTACCAATTTGAGGAACAGGGTGGAAGTGGTGATATCCATCTGGAATTGGTTCTTTGCAAAATTGCCGCTTCCGCATTGTGGTATCAATGCCGGATAGAAATCAACATCGTCAACAATCCCATTAAAATCATACTCTGCCGTAGCACGTACATAACCTCCGATACCGAGAGCGAATTTCCCTTTTTGGTCAGTGAGCAGGAAGCGGGGAGTGTTGGGATCGTGAAAACGCATCTGTTGGCGGTTGTTCATAATCTGTATGATTGCATCACCTGCTTTGTCTCGTGAGACAAACATGATCGAATTAGGTTCCTCATTTTCGATAATTACTTTCTTTTGTGCCTGGGCACAGACGGGAAAAATTCCTATCCCCAGTAGCATAGCTACCATCTTAATGCTTGTTTTCATTATAAGTTAAGTTTTAGGTGAATGCCCAAAGAACAACTAACAAAAGAAATGGTTGAGAGCTCCGAAGGAAAAATAGCCAAACTTATCGGAAGAATTGCTATTTATATTTGTTCTAAAAAAGCGGATCTTTGTATTATAGTAATTAGATAAAAGAAATACCGTGATGGGAAAAGTAGAATTTACTCAAGGAATATTAGATATACAATCAGATTTACAACGCTTTGCGTATAAATTGACGGCAGATCGTGATTCTGCCAAAGATTTGGTTCAGGATTGTGTATTACAAGCATTGGATAATCATGAGAAGTTTGCATATAGTAAGAACCTCAAAGGATGGATGTACACACTTATGCGCAATATTTTTGTGAATAATTATCGTCGTACGGTTCGTGAAATGAATATCATAGATGATACCTATTCTATCCATCAGCAGCACATGATTGAAGATGAAGATGGTGACAAGTTTGAATTGGCTTATGATATGAAGCAATTGTATCGTGTATTACATTCCATTCCTGACGATATGAAAGTACCCTTTCAGATGTTTGTCGCCGGATTTAAGTATAGAGAAATTGCCGAGAAACTAGGACTGCCGATAGGAACGGTGAAAAGCCGTTTGTTCTTCATCCGTAAGCGGTTGAAAGAAGAACTGAAAGAATTTTCCTGATATGATTTTTGATTAAGCGATATGTTCTTTAAGATGGATAGATGAGCCTTCCAGCCATAGACGACAACTGGCTGGAAGGCTCATGTTTTACTGTTAATCCAGCATTTCTTGTACTCTGTGTTTAGCTTTTTGAGCAGTCTCTTGTACGGTATGGGCTGCTTCTGTAGCTTTTTCTTTCACAGTGTTAGTCGCTTCTGTTGCTTTTTCCTGAGCAACATGTGCGGCATGCTGTACTTTCTTTTTCAAACTTTCACCCGAATGTGAACTTGCTTCGGCACCTCTTTCTTTAGCCTCTTCAGCTCTTTGTTCAGCAAGCCGGGCATTTTCTTTTGCCTGCATTGCTGCTTCTTTTACGTCTTTTTTAAATTGATGTTCCATGATTTGGTCTTTTAGTTAAACATGGATTTTAAACACATGACTACCTGAAAAAGATTCTTCAATTAGAGAATTTTCATTCTTTTTTGTTCATCCAAATATTTGTTAGGTAACTATATAGTATAGGTCAATTTAAAGCATATATCGTTTTTTTTGTTTTTTCATTGTTTTTCCTATACCTTTGCAGCGCAAAAGAATAAAAGACGTATGATGCCGTGGATAGCGGTCGTGTATTCTAGAACACCACGTAAAAAACAGGAATTATGAAAGAAAAAGTATCTGTACCCTTTATGCTGCTGGGTATTCTCTTTAATGTTTGCCTCATTGCAGCCAATCTTCTTGAAACGAAAGTAATCCAGATCGGTAGTTTGACCGTGACAGCCGGATTATTGGTTTTTCCTATTTCTTATATTATAAATGACTGTATCGCCGAGGTTTGGGGATTCAAAAAAGCGCGCCTTATCATTTGGAGTGGTTTTGCCATGAACTTCTTTGTGGTCGCTCTTGGGTTGATAGCTGTTGCCATTCCTGCTGCTCCTTTTTGGGAAGGCGAGGAGCATTTTGATTTTGTGTTTGGTATGGCTCCCCGTATTGTGGCTGCCAGTCTGATGGCCTTTTTGGTAGGTTCGTTTCTCAATGCGTATGTGATGAGTAAAATGAAAGTTGCCAGTCAGGGACGTAACTTTTCAGCCCGTGCCATTTGGTCGACTGTAGTGGGGGAGACTGCCGATTCGTTGATTTTCTTCCCGGTAGCTTTTGGAGGTATCATTGCCTGGAAAGAACTGCTTGTCATGATGGGGATTCAGATTCTATTGAAATCCTTGTATGAAGTGATGATTCTTCCGGTAACGATCCGTGTGGTGAAAGCAATCAAAAAAATAGACGGTAGCGATGTTTACGACACCAATATCTCTTATAATGTGTTGAAAGTCAAAGATATTTAATATAGAATATGAATAGAGAAGCAGCATTAGTTGTGTTTAGTGGCGGGCAGGATTCTACCACTTGCTTGTTTTGGGCAAAACGCAATTTTAAAAAAGTATATGCCTTGAGTTTTCTGTACGGTCAGAAGCATCAGAAAGAAGTGGAATTTGCGCGGGAGATAGCCCGGAAAGCGGAAGTGGAATTTGATGTGATGGATGTTTCCTTCATCGGACAGTTAGGCCATAATTCATTGACCGATACTACCATGGTGATGGATCAGGAAAAGCCGGCAGATAGTGTTCCCAATACATTTGTTCCGGGACGTAACCTGTTCTTTTTGAGTATTGCGGCTGTATATGCCCGTGAACGTGGTATTAATCATTTGGTAACGGGGGTTTCTCAAACGGATTTCAGCGGTTATCCCGATTGTAGGGATGCGTTTATCAAGTCTCTCAATGTGACTCTCAATCTGGCTATGGATGAACAGTTTGTGATTCATACTCCTTTGATGTGGATTGATAAAGCAGAGACATGGGCGTTGGCCGACAAATTGGGAGTGATGGAACTGATTCGTACCGAGACTTTGACATGCTATAATGGTGTTCAAGGAGATGGCTGCGGACATTGCCCGGCTTGTACGTTACGCCGGGAAGGATTGGAGAAGTATTTAAAAAGTAAGAATCAATAATATCTCTACATAGAGATTAAAATGCATTTTTTGCTGTCATCTGTCACATTGTTGTTGTTAAATGGTTGATTATAAAATAAATACTTTGTGACAGCAAGTGGTGACAGCAACAAAACTTGATATTTTGCTGTCACATCTATTGTCACCGGTAAGTTTCAATTCATAGAAGATTATAGCTTCTGCCTGGGAATGTATTGGCTTAGTTTAGTTTCAGCAGCTTGAAACTAAAGTTCCAACGGTAGGAAACTAGAGTTTCAACGGTAGGAAACTAAAGTTTCTGTTACTTGAAACTATTAGTTCCAAGGCATGAAACACTTGGTTTCTCGGTGTGAAACACTTTGTTTCAAGGCATGAAACTCTTTGTTTCAGGCAATGAAACAAACTGTAACAAGTAAGCTGCGGATAAAGCAGCCGTGGGTTAAGATTTGGTGATGATAGGTGATAGGTTGTGAAATGAGTCTTTCACCACTGAAACGTCGATGAATAGGGCGTTTGAGACTGGCGGTGAAAGGTGAAAGAGGAAATGTGTTTTTTTATCTAGGATAGAGATTATAGGTAACGAGTACAATGACAGAATTAAAAGACCAACTTTCCTTATTAGGAAGAAAGACCGAGTATAAGCAAGATTATGCTCCTGAAGTATTGGAAGCTTTTGATAATAAGCATCCTGAAAATGACTATTGGGTACGTTTTAACTGCCCGGAGTTCACAAGTCTGTGTCCTATCACAGGGCAACCGGATTTTGCTGAAATACGTATCAGCTACATTCCTGATATAAAAATGGTAGAAAGCAAAAGTTTGAAACTATACCTTTTCAGTTTCCGCAGTCATGGTGCTTTTCATGAGGATTGCGTAAATATCATTATGAAGGATCTTATAACACTGATGAATCCCAAATATATTGAAGTAACAGGTATCTTTACTCCTCGTGGCGGTATTTCTATCTATCCATACGCCAATTACGGTCGTCCGGGAACAAAATTCGAGCAGATGGCGGAACATCGCTTGATGAATCGGGAATAATATAAATAAAAGAATTCACTAGCTAAAAAAATCGAATATGACTCATCATGTGCCTGCTGAATTACAAAACTATGTTCGGCAAAGTATTATTCCTCAATACACAAACTTTGATAAAGCGCATCAAATTGACCATGTAGAAAAGGTAATTGAGGAAAGTCTGAAATTAGCGACGCATTATGAAGTCGATTATTCGATGGTTTATGTCATCGCTGCTTATCATGACCTGGGGTTGTATGAAGGACGTGAATTTCATCATATAACCTCCGGCAAAGTGTTGCTAGCCGACGAAACTTTGCGGCGTTGGTTTACGGATGAGCAGCTGTTGCAGATGAAAGAGGCGATAGAAGATCATCGGGCTTCCAATAAACAGGCTCCCAGAACAATCTATGGAATGATTGTTGCCGAGGCTGACCGAATTATTGATCCCGAAGTCACTTTACGCCGTACCGTACAATATGGGCTGTCTCATTATCCGGAGATGGATAAAGAAGAGCAATATGCCCGTTTTCGGAAACATCTAACTGAAAAATATGCAGAAGGAGGGTATCTGACGTTATGGATACCCCAATCGGATAATGCCGGACGGTTGGCAGAACTTCGTCAACTAATTGCGGATGAAAAAAAACTTTGTAGAGTTTTTAATAAAATCTATGAAGAAGAGAATAATACAGTTTTGTGAAATATAGCTGTTAGCTTGCGTTCGATTCATTTTTTATTTTTATCTTTGTCATATTAAGGATTGCAATACGATAGATAATGGAAGAATATATTACTCGATTTTCAACATATCTTTTTTGGGATGTCAATAAAGATGATTTGGATATGGAGAAGCATTCACAATATATAATAAAGAGAGTGCTTGAATATGGTATGTTGCAAGATTGGAATATTGTAAAACAATATTATGGACTTGGGAGAATCGTCGAAATAGCTAAGGGGTTTCGTGAATTGGAGCCTCGGGCTTTAGCTTATCTTTCTGCCATTTCACAAACTCCTAAAGAACAATTTAGATGTTACACTTATCAACGGTCGAATCCACAACACTGGAACTTTTAAAAAAGTTGCAACAGTTGCCTGTACTTTGTAATACTCGTCTAGTCGGTGGTACTGCATTAGCTTTGCAATTAGGACATCGAAAGTCGGTCGATTTGGATTTTTTTGGTCAGATTAATGTAGATTCTCAAGATTTGAAGGAAGCTTTGCGAACACTTGGGACACTGACTATCTTAAATGATTCTAAGAATATACACATTTACGTATTGAATGAGGTTAAAATAGATATCGTGAACTATACTTATCCTTGGCTTGAGGATGTCGTATATAAAGATGGGATACGTTTGGCAAGTCCTAGAGATATTGCGGCAATGAAAATTACTGCTATTGAAGGGAGAGGTACTAAAAAAGATTTTGTAGATATTTACTTTTTGTTGAAAAAGTATTCATTGAAAAATCTATTGGATTTCTATTCTCAGAAATATCCTGACTCATCTTCTTTTATGGCTATGAAAAGTTTAGCTTATTTTGAAGATGCGGAGGAGGAGCCAATGCCTTATATGTTTGTGGATGTATCTTGGGACGAAATTAAAAAGTCTATTTTGTCTCGTTTATAATAGTATATGAGATAAGTTACTATTCATGATGATACGGCCCTCCATTCAATATCGTCATTGCCCGATAAATCTGCTCCACGAATATTAACCGAATCATTTGATGAGAAAAAGTCATCTTCGACATTGAAATCTTTTCGTGTGCTGCCTGATACACTTTTTCTGAAAAGCCATAAGGACCTCCGATAATGAACACCAATCGTTTGTTTACCGTATTCATTTTCCGTTTCATATATTCGGCAAACTCAAGAGAGCGCATTTCTTTTCCGTGTTCATCGAGCAACACCACGACGTCACCCGGTTGAAGAGCTTTCAGTATCAGTTCTCCTTCCTTTTCTTTCTGCACTTCCATTGAAAGACTCTTCGTGTTTTTCAGTTCAGGAATTACTTCCATATCAAAAGTGATATAGCGTTTGGTACGCTGGAGATAGTCGTTGATGGCAGTGATATAGTGTTGTTCTACGGTTCGTCCTACGACGAGCAGGGTTGTTTTCATACATCTACAATTCTGATTATTGCACAAAAATAGGTATTTTTTATGTTATTCTGCAATAAATGCTTACCTTTGCCTATCATTAGTTGAAAGTTTAAGCCTTTAAACTTCAACTTAAAAGCTTGTAATTATGACAAAACGAGTGCTCGTAGGAATGACCGCATTGCTTCTTTCTCTCTCGTTGCTAATGGCGCAAGAGATACCGGCAGGAGTGATTACGGCATTTAAAAGAGGAAGCTCGCAAGAGCTAAGTAAGTATATGGGAGACAAGGTAAACCTGGTGTTCCAAGGTCGCTCGACAAACGTTGACAAACAGAAAGCAACAGCTGTGATGCAAGAATTCTTTACGAAGAATAAAGTCAGCGGATTTAATGTGAACCATCAGGGAAAACGGGACGAATCAAGTTTCGTTATCGGCACGTTGGCTACTGTTAATGGGAACTTTCGTGTGAACTGCTTCCTGAAGAAAGTGCAAAATCAATATTTAATACATCAAATAAGAATTGACAAAATCAATGAATAAGGAAAAAGAACTGATCGACAAGTTGATCGATCTTGCTTTTGCAGAAGATATAGGTGATGGCGATCATACCACCCTTTCATGTATTCCTGCTACGGCAATGGGAAAATCAAAATTGCTTATCAAAGAAGCCGGTGTGCTGGCAGGTATCGAAGTTGCCAAAGAAATCTTCAACCGCTTCGACCCCACTATGAAAGTGGAAGTGTTTATCAACGATGGAACAGAAGTGAAACCGGGCGACGTAGCAATGGTAGTGGAAGGAAAAGTGCAATCTTTGCTTCAGACCGAACGCCTGATGCTGAACGTGATGCAGCGTATGAGCGGCATCGCAACCATGACCCGCAAATACGCAAAGGTATTGGAAGGAACAAATACCCGTGTGCTCGACACCCGTAAGACAACTCCCGGTATGCGCATCCTCGAAAAAATGGCAGTGAAAATCGGTGGTGGAGTAAACCATCGTATTGGTTTGTTCGACATGATTCTTCTGAAAGACAACCATGTAGACTTTGCCGGAGGTATCGACAAAGCGATCACTCGCGCTAAAGAATATTGCAAAGAAAAAGGCAAAGACCTGAAAATAGAAATAGAAGTCCGCAGCTTCGACGAACTGCAACAAGTCCTTGACCTCGGCGGAGTGGATCGTATCATGTTTGATAACTTCACCCCCGAAATGACTAAGAAAGCAGTGGAAATGGTAGCAGGCAAATACGAAACCGAATCGTCGGGCGGCATTACCTTTGATACCCTACGTGACTATGCCGAATGTGGCGTAGATTTCATCTCAGTAGGGGCTTTGACTCATTCAGTGAAAGGACTGGATATGAGTTTCAAAGCGTGCTGATTTTCTTTCACCACAGAGGACGCAGAGGACACAGAGGTTTTAAACTTACTTTATAGGAAGAATTTCCTATCATTGTTCCTCTGTGTCCTCTGCGTCCTCTGTGGTGAATTCTCTTCTGTTCTTTAACTTCTTTTAGCAATATTCCTTGCAGTATTCCTCAAACTTTTGCGTCTAATGAGTAAAACGACGCAGACATACGTTCGATTTTAAAAAAAAGTAATTGACTTTGGAAAACGAGATAGAACTGGTAAAGGGCTGTCGGGCAGGAAAGGATTCAGCCCGAAAGGAACTTTACACCCTCTATTCCAAACAGATGCTGGCGGTATGTTTCCGCTATACGGGCGATATGGATGCGGCGCACGATGTACTGCATGACGGTTTCATCAAGATTTTTACCAACTTCTCGTTCCGGGGCGAGTCTTCGCTCTGTACATGGATCACCCGGGTGATGGTTACTCAATCGCTCGATTTCCTGCGGCGGGAGAAACGAGTCAGCCAGTTGGTAGTGCATGAAGAGCAGCTTCCCGATATACCGGATATATCGGATTCGGGAGGAGGGGCTGGAATCTCCGAAGAGCAATTGATGGCTTTTATTGCCGAATTGCCGGATGGTTGCCGAACCGTTTTCAACCTTTATGTGTTTGAAGAGAAATCGCACAAGGAGATAGCCAAAATGCTTCATATTAAGGAACATTCGTCTACTTCGCAGTTGCACCGGGCCAAGTATTTATTAGCAAAAAGAATTAAAGAGTATAGGACTCATGAAGAAAGACAATGATGAAATAACCGATCTGTTTCGTACGCATCTCGCTGATGCAGGGATGAGTGTACGGGATGGCTTTTGGGAAGAACTCTCGCAGGAAATACCTGTGGCTTGCCAGCATCGTCGTCGGATTCTGCTCTTCCGTGTGGCGGCTGCGGCATCTGTATTGCTCGTTTTGGCGGCATCGTCGGCTGCTTTCTTGTATTTCTCTCCAAGGGAAGAAATGGAAGAAGCATTTACAAAGATAACCGTGACAAATGGAGGACAGATGGATGGAGATGGAATACGCGTCAATCAGTTACCGTTGCCGGTACAACCGGTGTTGCCGAAACCGGTTCCAAAGTCTTACGGTATGCTGTCACAATACACGGAGGAAGAAGATTCGCTTTCTATCACTTTTTCCATGTCGTTTTCTTTTTCTGCCACCACTTCCACAGGAAATGGCAACCGATATGGTAATCAAGGGAATAACGGCTTTTGGCAGGCAACAAACGGTGGTACGGAATCATCTGTTGCTCCGGAAGAACAATCGAATGTGAATATGGCTCAACCCCAAGCGGTGAAAAAGCATCGCTGGGCGATGAAAGTTCAGGTAGGCACGGCGCTTCCGGCTGATAATGGCACTTATAAAATGCCAGTTTCCGCAGGGGTAACGGTAGAGCGTAAACTAAACGAATCTCTCGGAATAGAAACCGGACTGCTTTATTCAAACCTTCGTTCGGCAGGACAGCATTTGCACTATCTGGGTATTCCTGTTAAAGTAAATGTAGCACTGGTGGATACGAAGAAATTTGACCTTTACGCTACCGTAGGAGGAATAGCCGATAAATGTATCGCCGGCGCGCCGGACAACAGTTTTAAAGAAGAACCTATCCAGCTGGCAGTGACTGCCGGCATTGGAATCAATTATAAGATTAATGACCGACTTGCTGTTTTTGCCGAGCCCGGAGTTTCGCATTATTTCAAAACAGATTCGAAACTGGCTACGGTACGAACGAAACGGCCGACTAATTTTAATTTACTTTGCGGACTTCGCATGACGTATTAATCCTTATGAAAATGAAAAAAACACTACTAATGCTGTGGATGGCTGTTTGCCTGATCGTATCTTTTACAGGATGCACCAGCGAAGAAATGGATTATAACAATCCGGATGTTGCCCTTTTTGTAAAACAATTGAAGTCGGGTACGTACAAGATGAAGAATGATAAAGGGGTGGTGGAGGTTCCTCATTTTACGGAAGAGGACATCCCCGAACTTTTAAAATATGCAGAAGATCTGACCATTATTCCTTCTTTTCCGTCGGTTTATAATATGAATAACGGTAAAATTCGGTTGGGCGAGTGTATGCTTTGGGTGATTGAATCTATCCGCCAAGGCACACCTCCGTCATTAGGTTGCAAAATGGTATTGGCGAATGCTGAAAATTATGAAGCAATCTATTTCCTGACTGATGAGGAGGTGCTCGATGCCGCCACTTGTTATCGTAATTGGTGGGAAGAACGCCAATATCCGAAAACAAGATGGACGATTGATCCGTGCTACGATGAGCCGCTTTGTGGGTCGGGTTATCGTTGGTGGTAACAAAGGCGGCGCCTTCGGAAAGTAAAAAATAGGAAACATTCATGTGGGAACGTTTGTTTGTATCAGTAGTCTTATGCTGCTGACAGGGGATTACTACGCTCAAAAGACCGCTTCTCGTAGGAGAATATGGGCGGTAACGTAAGGGAGAAACGTATGTGAATTCGTATATATGAAGCGCTCCAAAATAACAGGTATTGAAAGAAGATAGAGGATGGATAGATTGAAACGGTTTATTGCAACAATGGTACTGTGCCTGACGGCTTTATTTGCATATTCGCAAGTATGGACGGCGCAAGACTCTTTGCATTTGAAGAAATTGCTGGAGAGTGACCAGGAGTTGCATTTGAATATGGATGCTGTAAAGTCGATTGATTTCGGAACTGCGGTTGGTACTCCCCGAATGTCGGAGGAGAAAAGCTGGATGATGCCAGATGAATCGCTTCCTGAAGCATTGCCTAAACCGAAAGTGGTGTTGAGCCTGATGCCATATAAAGCGAATACCCCTTATAACTGGGATCCTATTTATCAGAAGAAGATAAAGATTGATAAAAACACTTGGCGGGGAGATCCTTTCTATGAAATACGCCATCAAAGATCTTACTCGAACTGGGCACGTAATCCGATGGCGAAAGGGGTGCGTAAATCTTTGGAGGAGATACAGGCGAGTGGAGTACGTTTCCGACAGTTGAGCGAACGTGCCAATGGAATGATGGTGAACACGGTAGTGATGGATGCACCTATTCCCTTGTTTGGTGGAAGTGGGGTATATGTCAATGGCGGAACGGTTGGCGGACTTGACCTGATGGCTGTCTTTACCAAAGAGTTCTGGAATAAGAAAGGCAGAGATAACCGCGCCCGTACATTGGAGGTTTTGAGAACTTATGGAGATTCTACAACTGTGTTGATAAATAAACCGATCGAACAGATTGCACGCTGAAGACGTTATATATGTACTAATGTTGCGATACGACAATATATTGACTGGAGAGTGTTTGTGATTGAATGATTTATATATTTGTATATTTGTATATTGTGTATTGGCACATTAGTAAATAACTCGGTTTCTTATGTGGATGAAATTATTAGTGCATTGATAAATTGTTAATTATGAATAGAATAACTTCTCTTCTAGGAATACAGTATCCTATAATTCAAGGTGGAATGGTATGGTGTAGCGGTTGGCGGCTGGCTTCCGCAGTGAGTAATGCGGGTGGCTTAGGTCTGATTGGTGCAGGTTCTATGCATCCCGAAACTTTGCGCGAGCATATTCGTAAATGCCGTGCGGCTACGGAATTTCCTTTTGGTGTAAATATTCCCTTGATGTATCCTCAGATAGAAGAGATTATGAATATTGTGGTGGAAGAAGGAGTGAAGGTTGTTTTTACCTCTGCCGGAAATCCGAAAACGTGGACCGGATGGTTGAAAGCGCGTGGAATAACAGTTGTTCATGTCGTTTCATCTTCTCGTTTTGCTGTGAAATGTGAAGAAGCCGGGGTAGATGCGGTAGTGGCCGAAGGTTTCGAAGCCGGAGGGCATAATGGGAGGGAGGAAACAACGACTTTCTGTTTGATTCCTGCTGTGCGTGAGGCTACCACATTGCCTTTGATAGCCGCAGGAGGTATTGGAACAGGAGAAGGAATACTAGCTGCTATGGTGTTGGGTGCCGAAGGCGTACAAATAGGAACACGTTTTGCGCTGACTGAAGAAAGTTCAGCGAGTCCTGTATTTAAAGATTATTGCTTGAGTCTCGGTGAAGGGGATACTAAGTTGTTGTTGAAAAAGCTGGCTCCGACACGATTGGTAAAAAATGCTTTTCGTGAAGCGGTGGAGAAGGCTGAAGATAGTGGCGCTACTTCCGAGGAATTAAGAACTTTGCTCGGACGCGGACGTGCTAAGAAAGGTATCTTCGAAGGTGACTTGGAAGAAGGTGAACTGGAAATAGGTCAGGTCTCGGCAATAATATCCCGTCGACAGTCGGTGGCAGAGGTGATGAATGAATTGGTTGATTCTTATCGGCAAGCAGCGGGAAAAGATTATTTGTTTTCAATGTAATATGGGAATTTCTTGATAGTATACATTCTTCATTTTCAATAGCCAATTCGCCTGTATTCCTATCTTTTAGCCACTTTTCTTGAAGGAGGAATAGCTTAGTTACTTTTGAATTACCCTAAAAACAGACAAATGAATAGATTTTGTCCTTTATTGGTTTATATTTTTCCTAGCTTTTAATGCTTTTTTCTTTCCTTTGGACCTGTACTACTACGTAGCGCTTAAGAATTTACGTGCGGTGTATTTAGTATTAATCAATTGATTTTGTTAATAGGAATAACATCCAAATAGGATTGATTTTTTTGAAATACTATGAAACTTGAATTACTTTTTAATTATGTACCACCAGCAATGATATATAGAGAGAATATTTTGATGGCACCTCTATTGATCTATGCTACAGATGATCATTCGGAAATTATTTCTATAATAAATACAACAATCTTATCATGAGAAGAATATTGATATTGTTTTTAAGTTTTTATACCACATCGGTAATATCTCAAAATGTAAACTATTCCCAAATATTGGTTGATATGCTGATGAGAGATGAGTGTTTTCAAGCTTGGGATTATAAACAGCAGTATAGTGATAGTATAGCAAAAGAAACAGAGCTAATTTATAATTATAAGATGAATGGTTTTTTAAATAGACCTGATAGCTCTGCAATATATTTGGAACGAATATTTGACGAATGTCCTGCTATTATGCCGGATGAGACTACAAAACTTGCATTCTTTAATAATTTAATCGGACTATATAGTGAAACCGAAAATTATATTAAATTGGTGGAAACTTATGATCGTATTGAGCAATTTATTCTTACTGAATCTTTTAGTGGTAATAGCTGTTGGAAAGAAGAGCAGTTAGCTCTATTAAATAATTTTCGTTTAGAGGCTAAAAAGAAACTGAATACTCCTAAAATAGGAGTTGCTAGATGCGAAAGTGATAATTATGTTGCGGTTAGTATTCAAAAGGAACCATTTATAACAACTTTAGCTGAGTGTAATGGCATATCATTAAGAACTATAGTTGACACAGGTTTTCCTTCTTTTCTTTTTGTGAGTAAAGCAAATGCTGACAAATGTCAATTTAGAGAAATTCCTTCATTAACAGATTCTTTACCGATAAATGGGGTTATGGCTCGTGCAAATTGGGCTTTGGCAGACTCTATAAGAATTGGGAATGTACTTTTTACCAATATTCCAGTATTTGTTCTTCATGATAAATATTCATCGCTGTTACGAGATAATACGTTATCTGAAGAACAAGTTGCCAAATATGATTCTCTCATGTCCATTTCTGATGCAATAATAGGACTCTCTTTGTTGCAGAAATTGGGTTGTATTGAATTTGATTGGGAGAAGAATCAAATGAACTTAAAAACTAAATCGGAAATTCCTAGGATGAAAAAAGAACCAAATATGTATATTAAAGATGGAGGTTTATATACGCATTTATTGATTAATGGGATTGACTACACTGGGATCTTAGATACCGGAGCAAATACTTTTATTGAATTGAATCAACATTTTTATGAAAGTAATAGTGCTAATCTTCCTATAGATCCAAATAAGAAAAAAGAAAAATCGGTAGCATGGGGAATTTCAGTTTCTACAGAAGCAAAAACGGCGTATTTGTTAAATCCTCAAGTAACGTTTGATTCTAAAGTGATGAAACATGATAATAGTAATGTTGCTGTGGTTTGGTTTGATGATACTAATGCTTTGTCAATCCCTATTCTTAAAAGTGGGGGTATAGGGAATCTATTTATTAAGCGATTAGGAAAAAAAGTAAAATTTGATTTCGTAAATATGCGAATTGTGGCAGAGTAATATTTAATGCAAATTTTAGTTTGAAGAGATTTTGAGAATGAATAGGTTGACAATAATTCAAACTTTCTTAAATGAAGGGATTGAAGTCTTTAATACGATATATCTTTTCAGCTTTTAGCGATGACTTGTTAGATAGTAATCGTTTTTTGATTGCAACATATCTAAATGGGAAATCTGGCGAAATAGATGAAATATATAGAGATTGGTATAAGAAAGGTAAATATCATTCGGATGATTTTATAGCAAAATATAATTTTAGCTTTGAAGGAGTGGAAGAGGAGTTGGAAAAACATGAGCACTGGAAAAAGTATATACATTTAGTAACTACTCCAACAATACTTGTTTTCCTCCTCAATATATAATAGAGAATTTATCTTTCTAGATACAGATATTTAGATAATAGTATTATTTGCTGTAAAATATTGTGGCTATTATTAATTTAATAATTTATAAACATGAAAAAGTTGTCAAAAATGACTCTACTACATGTAGAGAAGATGTCTGATTCAGAAATGAAACTGATATTGGGAGGAAACTCTCTCGCCAGGCTAAGTGGCGATAATTGTTATGAAGAATATATTTCGATTGATCCTCTTCAGGCAAAATGTTCCGGGTATTGTGCTCCTTATAGACATTATGATTCATCTAATAGTTTATTAGTAATGCAACCAAGAACATGTAAAAGAACTATAAAATGTGAGTGTGTTATAAACTAGTATTGTAAAGTTTAAATGGGAAGCACTTGCTTTGAAAAATACTTTCCATTATGTTTAATAATTCGATGTATGAAAAATGTAATATATTTATTTCTTATAATACTATTTTCTCCTATATCTGTAAAAGGGCAGAAAATGTTATCACCCGATTCAACGATTTGTTTTATAGATTCTAAAGAAGCTGATTATCAATTTACAGCAAAGAAAATGGGAGATGGTGAGATTAATGGAACTGGTGAAGTTATATCAGTACGTAATGCTATCATGAATTTTGGTGAAATAGCACGAAATGGTATTTGGACCTTTTGGACAATTAATAAACCGGAAGAAGCCCCTTTGCAACCTGATGAATATATAATTCATGGGACAATAAACCCTGCATATAATGGAGAACTTGCTATGTTATTCACATTCAAGTCTACCGATTGGGAGAAGATCCAACATGTTGATACGGTAATGGTGGCGGATGGTAAATTCAGTTTTCGAGGAAAGGTGAATGATTATAATCCTTCAATATTGGCAGTAGGTAATTATCCCAAACCCACGCGTTCAGTAGAATTATTCTTGGATGCAGGAAATATACAAGTATCTTTAGACTCACTGAGTGTAGTTGGTTCGCCTTTGAATGATGCTTTGACGCAATTCCAGAGAACGACGAAGCGTTTTACCAATGATATCCTTCAGGTTAAATCAGATAGTTTGCGGCGAATGTTTGGTATGTCAAGAAGAGCAATGTATAAAGAATTTGTGAAGCAGAATATACATAATGGAATAGGACGTATGTACTGCTATGGATGGAATTATTCATTGCCCGATTTTGAAGAATTATATGCGTTAGCTGATGATACCCTGAAAAATACTCCATGGATGCTTGCTGTAGTAGAGGAACATAAAAGAGATCAAGAACGTATGAATAAGCTTTCCCAAATGTCAGGAGAAACATTTAAAAATCATATATTCGAGACGCTTTCTAAGAAACGCAAAGAACTGAAAAACTATGTTGGCAAGTCCAAATTATTGGTTGTTGATGTATGGGCGTCATGGTGTGGACCTTGTAAAAGAGAAATTCCACATTTGAAAAAGGTTTATGATGCCTATAAAGATAAAGGATTATCAATAATCAGTGTTTCAATCGATGATTCAGAAAAGAAATGGAAAGAAGCTGTGGACAAATTTGAAATGCCTTGGGAGCAACTTAGGACAAGCTCGGATGAAGAGATGAAGTCTTTTATGGCAGACTATCTAATAAACGGAGTACCTCACATGATTATAATTGATAAAGACGGAATTATAGTCTATGCCGGTTCAGCTCTTCTTGCAGAAAAAGGGCAATTGCAAAATTTGCTAGATGAAAAATTGAAATAGTATATATTGTGTAATATATTAAATGTTGTACTCTAGGTTGTTGGTTTTCCCATTCAAGATCTTAAATCCAACAGTGCATGAATAACAAAAGTGTGTTAAAAATAACTCCATTCTCTTTCTTCCAGAAAAAGGAGAATGGAGTTATTCAGAATGTAAGATAACTTCGTTTTAGGATAGGACCCGTATTTTGAAGTGGTGTATTAATTCATTAGATCAGGATTGGCTGCGATAGCACTTTGAGGGATGCGCAGTGTATATCGTTCGTCATCTTGCGACAATATCAATGTTTGCCCATCTATTGTTTTTCTTTGTTCGGGACGAGTGGTGCGGCGTAGGTCGAACCAACGATGTCCTTCGAAAGCTAATTCACGCGCCCGTTCGTTTAATATTTCGGTAATAAGTTCTGCCTGATTCATTGCATTTACTTCGTTCTTTTTCTGCGTATATCCTGCAGAGGTATACCTTTTTTCCATTAGTTTTAGCAGATAGTCACGAGCTTCTGGAAGTTGGTTTAATTGAGCAAGAGCTTCAGCTGCATTTAGATAGAGTTCAGCAGTACGGAAAGTACATTTATATTGTGAAGTCTCATTGGTTTTAATAATTTTGTAGTTGCCATCATTTTCCTCATCTGCATCACCGAAATATCTTTCAGTACGAAGATCTCCTTCTTTGAACATTTTAACGAATGTTGGGGTGGCAAGTGAAGCATTAATTCCGTTACGGCTATATACATTTTCATAAGCTGTGATAGACTCTACAGAAGTATATGTGTTAGGCATCTGAAAGTCGGTGCTATTGTTATTATTGTAGTCCTCTAATGCGCTTTTCTGTTCTAGTACACGTTCTGCTGCATTATAGGCCGCTTGCCATTCACCTTTATAAAGTCGTACACGTGATTCAAACGCATCTACAGCAAGTTTGCTGAAGCGATAGTTATAATCGGTTTCCCATTCTTTATGGTTGATGAGTTGCCGGGCATTTTCAATATCGGAAAGAATAGATGCATAGATTTCTTCTACTGTATTACGTGTCGGCATCTCTTCCAAATCCAGTGATAATTTTAATGGAATGGCTTTGCTAGTTGGCGCACCTTCTTTTGTATATGGTTGTCCATAAAGGTTGACTAGCAGAAAGTGCATATACCCTCTCATAAAATATGCTTCTCCCACTAACTGATTAATTTCTGCTTCACTCCCTTCTGTTATCTCATTTTTCTTGTTGATGATAGCATTGGCATAATAAATATTTTGGTAGTAATAGCTCCAGCCAAATTCTGTTCCGGATGGATTACTTGTAACCCATCTTTCAATGTCTTTGAAGTTATTTTGATCAAATTCGTCTTTGCTGACAGAAATATCCTCCGTACGCATGTCGCACATGCCTCTATCTGTCAAATCTACCCCATAAGCTGTAGTTATAAGTGCTCTATATTCTTCCAAAGTATTAGGAATAACTTTTCCTACAGGCTGAATGTCTAGAAAACTATCACATGATGTCAAGGAAAGAACCAAGCATCCGCTGATTATGAAAATTGTATATAGTTTTTTTATCTTATCCATATATCTTTAATTTTAAAAGTTAAGGCTCAGGTTGAATGTCATTGATTTGGCTACAGGAGTGGAATAACGGTTGAACATAGATTCCGGATCCATGTAATTTTTATAACTGGAACCAAAGACAAACAAGTTACGACCTTCTAGGGCAACGGTTGCTCCATTTATATTTATTTTATGTAGCCATTCCTGTGGTAGCGTATAAGCCAGTCTTATATTTTGTAGACGTACATAACTAAGACGCTTTACCCATATATCAAGATTTCTGTAGACTTCTTTGACGTTATCAAAGAAATAGTTGTCTGCCGGATAATTGTTACGGTTAAGAAGAGCTGGTAATTTTCCAGTAGGGTTTTCCGGTGTCCAGCGGTCCAAGATATCGCGATTTACATTATGTCCTGGGTCGAAGCTGGTTATATCATATGATGGACTTGTACGGACATGGGCTCCCAAATTGTAAGCAAAATTAAAACTTAGTTCCCAATTGCGGTAATTAAATGTGTTGATTAAACCACCAGTATAAGGAGCGTCAGTAGTACCTGCATATTCATATAAATTACGTCGGAACTCTGCATCTTCATTGTAAGAGTAATATCCGATACCCCATTCATCTTTCATGTCAAACAATGTTTCTACATCAATGGCTTCATTACTTCCTTTCGGGTAGATGAGTATACGTCCGGTCTCAGGATCGACTTCGCTTTTGATTGCAAAGATAGCACCTACAGGAGAACCTTCAAGTCCAGGAGTAAGACTATTGGAAGCTGTCAGGTCTTTTAATACTTTGTTATAATTATAGGCAAAGTTGAATGTTGTATACCAAGAGAAATTACGGGTAGTTATATTACGTGTTTGTAGATTGATTTCTACGCCTTTATTTTCCATACTTGCCCAGTTAATGGTCATACTCTCGAAGCCGTTTTCTAGAGGTAGGTTTTTTATACCAATAAGATCTGTTCCTTTGCGGTAATAGTAGTCCACACTCATGTTTATTGCTGATTTTAATATAGAAAAATCGACACCAATGTTGTATGAAGCAGTTTTTTCCCAACGCAATTTGTCATTAGGAGCTCCCGATATGCTGATACTTGTTTCCTCATTGTTAAGTATAGTCTCGTTTTTATAATCACCAATAAGGTAAGGAGAGGTGTTTTTGTCTATATTTCCTTGTAATCCATAAGAAAGTCGTAATGCTAAATTATCCATCCAATTTTTCGTTGTTCTTAAAAAAGGTTCGTCTGATATACGCCAGAGACCGCTAACTGAATAAATTGGCAGGTAACGATATTTCTTATCTACACCAAAAAGGTCGGAACCATCCATGCGAACGCTTGCTCCTAATGTATAACGTCTCATTAATGTATAAGAGCCGTTGGTATAGAATGAGGCAAAAGCATTTTCTGTGTAACTTTTTGTATGTAATGGATAATTTTTGGCGTCATCTTTGTCTCTAAAGATAATTGGCTTTGTTGTGAGAGTCTTAGGATCATATCCATAGGCATTGGTGGCTATTGCATCATACCAATTCTTTCGAATCTCGGAACCTGCCATGATTTGAACCTCATGGATATCTTTGAAAGATTGATTCCATTCTCCTTGTACTTTCCATGTGATTTGCGATGTCGTGGCGTTATTGACTTTGTGCATACCTCCTTCGGGAATAAGATATTTTGTACCATTGTCATATTTACTATTCTCTCGCATGTTGCGCATTGTAAATGTATTGCCTCCGATATATTGTTCTTGGTTAGCTTGTTCCCATTGTAAGCCAACTTGTGATGTAAGTTTCCAATGGTCATTGAAACGCAGGTCTGCATTAAACATTGCATTGACTGCGCTTGTTATTGTTTCCTTATTTGTGTTGGCTCGTTCCTCAAAAATATTAAAGCCCTGATTAGGGTTTGGTTCATCATCTGTATTAATATTATAGTCATATATATAGTTACCCGCTGCATCGTAACTTTCTTGATATGGGTTGGCTGTACGTGCATAATAAATAGGGTTTGAATAACCATGCGAATCTGTAACAAAGTTTGTGTTTTTTCGTCTGTTGGCAAAAAGAGAGAAACCAATTTTTAACAGACGATTCATTTGATATGAAGTTTTGCTGGTCAGGTTAAAACGACTCATACTTACTCCTGGTACGTTACCGTCTTCTTTAGAATAGCCGAGGGAGTTGTAGTAAGTAACTTTTTCACTTCCTCCCGAGATACTGAAATTATATTCTTGAGTAAAAGCATCT
Organism: Bacteroides caecimuris; assembly: GCA_948742525.1. Classification (GTDB taxonomy): domain Bacteria; phylum Bacteroidota; class Bacteroidia; order Bacteroidales; family Bacteroidaceae; genus Bacteroides; species Bacteroides caecimuris_A. The sequence continues at coordinate 46,729 of CAPYSS010000017.1, forward strand.
CTAAACAAAATATCATTCCAGTCTGTATTGATGTTTTTTAATTGATTGATAGCATTTTGTGCTTCAATAGGAAGTCCATTCCAGCCTTGCTGCTGATATACTTTGAATAAGTCATATTGTTTTAAGACAGATGCTACACCTCCTTTACGATAGTAAGCTGGAAGATTATTAATAACATCATTAGGCTCTTTCATCAATTCTAATTCTAAATTAATTTTTTCTTCAGAATTTAAAAGGTTTAATTTCGAAGTATCTAAATTAGGAGTGTAAGTTAACCTAGTGTTGAAATTAATGATAGGCTTTCCTGCTCTTCCTTTTTTGGTTGTCACGATAATTACTCCGTTTGCTGCACGTGCACCATATATGGCAGTAGCGGCAGCGTCTTTCAGAATAGTGATACTCTCAATATCATTCGGGCTTATTCCAGCAATGGATGATTGTTTCATATCAACAATGTTATTAGCTTCGTCTCCAAGGTCAGGAATATCGGTCCCCTCCAAAGGTATTCCATCCAATACCCACAACGGGTCTTGTGTTCCATTCAGTGAAGCAGTACCACGAATACGAATACGTGCTGGAGCTCCCGGTGCACCGGAAGTTGTCGTTACAGCCACACCGGCGATTTGTCCCGCTAATGCCTGGTCGATACTTTTTGCAGCACCTACCATTCCATCTGTAACATCTATTTTGGCAATGGCAGCAGTCAGTTTACGGCGTTCCAATTCTTGGTAACCGGTTACTACGACGTCTCCTAGTGTGTGTGATGAAGCTTGAAGTACAATACGATAAGTATCTTTTCCTGCTTGCAACACGATGTTTTGTTCTTCAAATCCTATATAACTACAATGTAACCTAGTCACCTTTTCCGGAATGGAAATGGAGAATTTACCATCCATATCTGTGATAGTACCTAGAGAAGTCTGTGATGCTCCGGCTTTTTTCAAGTCGTCTGCGTTAACATATACGGAAGCACCGATCAGAGGTTCATTATCTTCGCCGGATATAACGACTCCGGTGATTGTACGATTAGCAGCGCTGGCAAAGGCCAGCGCATTTGCAAAGAGGCATATAAGAATGCACAAGTATTTTTTTCTCATTAATGTAGATAGTTAAAGTAATAAGTGGTTTTATTTGATTCCTAAAGCAGTATTAATACGTAGAATCATGTCCTCATAATGATAGCGTGCAGCAGTATCGGAAGTTCCGAGACGGTTCTGCAACAACTTCTTGATACGTAATAATTCACCGCGTTTCACAGAAATAGCATCTGAAATACGGTTGAGCTGACTGCCGTAGAAATTGAGCACACGTGGAGCACCCATCCGGTCTTCCTGACGAAGTGCACGTTGTTCGGCAGCGTAACAGCTACAGAAAGGAGTAGCGTGGTCAAGCAAGAAATGCTCGTTGGCAATTTTCTTGTTGATTTTAACGGCTTCAGGTTCTGCAGCGGCTGTAAGTAATGCATCGAGGAAGTTTTTCTGCAAAGAACGTTCCATTACGTTAGGGATGCCACCGCGTTCGGTAACACCGAATATGTTCTTATGAAGTCCGTCCATAAGTTCCACTACTGTAAAGGCTTTCTTTCCATTGACAGATTCATTCTCTATCATACGCATCAAACGAGTATTGCCAAGTAAATCCCAAAGGATATAGGCTTGGGCGTTCTTTAAGATTTGTGTAGGAGCATTTTCCTGTTTTCCGATGGGAGTATTGCGAAGTAGATAAGTATATTGCCCCACTTCTGTGTCGAACAGCCATTTAGGGTATGTCAAAACTTCATCCATCAGAAATTTCAGTGAAGCTTGTTGTTTCTCTTTCTCTACGAATGTATAAGTTTTAACGCCATCTCCTACAATTGTATTTTCAATGTAGATACCGCCAATATTGGCAAGGACATGATATAAATAGTTGTTCCATTGGTTGATTACAGCGTAGTAGAGGCGAGATGCTTCTTCATAAGTTTGTCCCTTCTCACCGGTAGTAGTCCATTGAAGAATTTGTGGAACGATGCGTTTCAGATTCTCAATACCAAGTAAAGAAGAACGAACCGGATCATCACCTAAGTCTTCGTTCTGTGCACGTGGGTCTACCGCATCGCGTACGTCTTGTGCTTCACTATATTTATAAAGCCGATCAGTATGTTTGCTCAAGAAATCGAATAAAATATCCTTTTCTTCTTCCGGAGTATTCTTTCCGTACCAACGATACCCATATTCGATAGCAAACATATCGTATGGACCGATATGCGGAGAAAGAACTTTCACGCCATCTCCAGGCTGTGCGATATAATTGAATCGTGCATAATCCATGATAGATGAAGCGGTAGAGTTCATTCTAGAAGTGAATGCTTCGGAACGTAATGAATCTGTCGGGAAAGCCCATGAACCCATCATATTGTGGCGGAGTCCTAAAGAGTGGCCTACCTCATGACAAGCTACAAATCGAATGGCATCTCCCATCAAAGCATCGGGCAATTGCACATTACGTGCTTCCGGACACACTGTTCCGGTCTGGACAGTAATCCATTCACGTACCATAGAAAGCACATTGTGCCACCACATAATATCAGCTTCCAGGATTTCTCCGGAACGGGGATCTAACAGAGAAGGTCCCATTGCATTTTTCTTTTCCGAAGCAGCATAAGTCACTACGGAATAGTTGACATCATCCATGTCTACATGCATACTGTCAGTGATTTCTTTGGCGATAATCGCGTTCTTGAAACCAGCCTTTTCAAAAGCAATCTGCCAGTCTTCAATACCTTTCTTAATGTACGAACGCCATTGGTAAGGAGTTGAATTGTCAATGTAGAAGACAATCGGTTTGGCAGGTTCCACCATCTGACCTTTCAGGTAAGCCTCCCGATCTTCCGGTTTGGGTTCCATACGCCAGCGGGTGATATACTGTGTCTTATCCGTACGCTGCTGCGCATCGCTGAAACTTAATAACGGATTCGTGAAATAACCGACCTTCTGATTGTCGAATCGTCCCATCATCGGCTTTTCGGGCAATAAGAGAATAGAAGAACTAACCTCCACCGTTACATAAACAGTAGTAGTTCCTTCCGTTACCCGGGTGGTCAACTCGGAAGTTGCCACGACATTGTTTGAAAAAGATTTGATGGATAGAATACGTGATAAATTCTTGATGGCCGAAGTACCCAGATTAATATTGGTAAATACATTATTGATACTGGTTTCCGTACCGTCATAAATATCATTTACCTTGATTACTAATGCCGTAGAATCTGCATTGATTGCTTCGATTTTGAATGCGGCAATTAGTGGAGAGATAAAATTATCCTTTACCGAACGGAAGATAGCGTCCGTTTGGGGGGCTAGAGGTAATGGGCGTTGTTGGCGTAACATTAGTTTGCCCGTCGCTTTGTCCCATTCCATGCAAACCATCTGATTCTCATAGTTTACTCCGCGGTTTACGCCCGCATCGTTAAGTTCGGCAGGAACTCGTTGCAGCTTATTGACAACTAATAAGTCACGTCCCAAAAGTGAGGTGGGAATTTCAAAATAATAATCATTCTTCTTTTGATGTACAGTAAACATCCCTTTGGTTGTTTTACTGTCTTCCACTAATTTCTCGTAGTCGCTTTTACTCTTCTCTTCTTTCTCTTCTGGTTTCTTCTTTTTCTTTTTAAACCAACTCAGATTTTCTGTAGCGGGGGTAGTTGCAAATGCTGAGAACGTTTCTCCACTCAGCAATATACATGCAATGACCGCTGCCATTACTTTGACATACATTCTCATTGAGTCTCTAACTTTTAATTATAATTAAAAAAACGGTCACAAAAGTACTAATATAAATAACACAATGACTATTAATTTGCAATCAATATAACATTAAAAAGAAATATTAACTAGTATCTACGGTCATCATTCTCCTCGGATATTTCATAGTTTAGTGGGAATAGTGTACATTTGCGGGAGTAAAAAAGTGAACGGAATGATGAGACGATATATTACTGCTCTGATGCTGGCTTGCTGTATCGGAGGGTATGGACAAGAGAAGAAGCAAGCAACCTTTGTACCTCCTTTTGACTTTCCTCTTACATTGAGTGGGAACTTTGGAGAAATCCGTTCCAATCATTTCCACGGCGGACTGGATTTTAAAACAGGCGGAGTTATCGGTAAACCCGTTCGTGCTCTCGCTGATGGCTATATTTCGCGTATTCGCGTCACGAATGGTTCGGGATATGTACTTGATGTCTGTTATCACAATGGCTATTCAACGATCAACCGTCATTTGAATGGTTTTGTTTCTCCCATTGCCGAAAGGGTGGAGAAACTTCAATATGAAGAAGAAAGCTGGGAAGTAGAGATTGTTCCCGGACCGGGAGAATATCCGGTGAAAGGGGGGCAGCAGATCGCATGGAGCGGAAACACCGGATATTCGTTCGGTCCGCATCTTCACCTGGATGTATTTGAAACGGAATCGGGAGATTATGTTGATCCTATGCCTTTCTTTCGGTCGAAAATAAAAGATACGCGCGCTCCGAAAGCGGATGGCATTCTATTTTTTCCACAGCTGGGTAAAGGAGTAGTGGATGGAAAGCAAGAGAATAAAACCATCCTTCCCAATAGCGAGTGTCCGGTGGAAGCATGGGGAGTGATAGGTGTGGGGATCAAAGCATACGATTACATGGATGGGGTGAATAACCATTATGGAGTTTATTCGGTTGTGCTTACGGTAGATGGAAATGAAATATTTCGTAGCACCGTAGATCGTTTCTCGCAGGAAGAGAACCGGATGATTAATTCCTGGACTTACGGACAATATATGAAATCATTCATTGATCCGGGTAACACTTTGCGTCTGCTAAAAGCATCGAATGATAACCGTGGCTTGGTGACGATTGACGAGGAACGGGACTATCAGTTCTTATATACATTAAAAGATGCTTTCGGAAACACTTCCAAATATAGTTTCACCGTACGGGGGCGGAAGCAACCGATTGAACCGTTGAATCATCGGGAGAAATATTATTTTACTTGGAATAAGACTAATTATCTGCAAGAACCGGGATTGAACCTGGTTGTTCCGAAAGGAATGTTGTATGATGATGTTCCCCTTAATTATCAGGTGAAAGCGGATAGTGGTGCCGTTGCTTTTACTTATCAGCTGAATGATAAGACGGTTCCGTTGCACGCAGCTTGTGAACTGTGTATCGGGTTGCGTAGAAAACCAATTGCCGATACGACGAAATATTATGTGGCCCGCATAACTCCAAAAGGAGGAAAGTACAGCGTAGGCGGAAAGTATGAAGACGGATACATGAAAGCATCTATCCAGGAGTTGGGAACTTACACTGTTGCCATTGATACCATCCCGCCGGAGATTATCCCTGTCAACAAGAATCAGTGGGGAAGAAACGGAAAGATTGTCTATCGACTGAAAGATCAGGGTACGGGAATTGCTTCCTATCGCGGAACGATTGACGGAAAGTATGCACTTTTCGGACGTCCCAATATTGTGAAATCGTACTGGGAATGTACGTTAGACCCGAAACGCGTTAAGAAAGGAGGCAAGCATACTGTTGAATTTACAGTGACCGATTACTGTGGGAATGAAACAGTGGCCCATGAAAGCTTTGTTTGGTAAATTATTAAAAATGAATCATATATTTATTATGAAGAGAAGAATTATTCTTTGTGCCGCTGTATTGATGGCGGCCGTGGCGAACACCTTCGCCTGCACCAATCTGATTGTCGGAAAGAACGCGTCTGCCGATGGTTCGACGATTGTTTCCTATTCTGCCGACTCGTATGGCTTATTCGGAGAACTTTATCATTATCCGGCTGCCACCTATCCCAAAGGGACGATGCTGAAAGTTTATGAATGGGATACTGGCAAGTATCTGGGAGAAATAGAGCAGGCACGCCAAACTTATAATGTAGTTGGTAATATGAATGAATATCAGGTTACCATTGGTGAGACAACTTTCGGCGGACGTCCGGAATTGGCCGATTCTACAGGGATTATCGATTACGGAAGTCTGATTTATATCGGTTTGCAACGTTCGCGCACTGCCCGTGAAGCTATTAAGATCATGACCGATTTAGTGCAGCAATACGGCTACTATAGCGAAGGAGAATCCTTTACTATTGCCGATCCGAACGAAATATGGATTATGGAAATGATTGGTAAAGGTCCCAGCATCCGTGGAGCGGTTTGGGTAGCAGTACGCGTGCCTGATGATTGTATCTCAGCTCATGCGAATCAGTCACGTATCCACCAGTTTGATATGAACGACAAGGAAAACTGTATGTATTCTCCGGATGTCATTTCTTTTGCTCGCGAAAAGGGATATTTTAATGGAGTAAACAAAGACTTTAGTTTCTCATTAGCCTATGCGCCTCTTGATTTTGGTGCCCGTCGTTTCTGCGAGGCTCGTGTGTGGAGCTATTTTAATAAGTTTACGGATAACGGAAAAGATTATCTTCCTTACATTGAGGGAAAGACTAATACGCCGATGCCTCTTTTTGTGAAGCCGAAACAGAAGTTATCCGTGCAAGATGTGAAAGATATGATGCGCGACCATTATGAAGGAACCCCTCTTGACATCTCCAATGATTTCGGAGCCGGACCTTATAAGACACCTTACCGTCTTTCTCCTCTGAACTTCAAGGTAGACGGCCAGGAATATTTCAACGAACGTCCGATTTCCACTCAACAAAGCGGGTTTGTATTTGTTGCACAAATGCGCGCTAACAAGCCGGACCCGATAGGCGGAGTACTTTGGTTTGGCGTGGATGATGCGAACATGGCAGTATTTACCCCGGTTTATTGTTGTGCTACTAAAGCGCCGGTATGTTATACCCGTGTAGACGGAGCCGATTATATTACTTTCTCCTGGAACTCTGCTTTCTGGATTTTCAACTGGGTATCTAATATGGTCTATCCGCGTTATGATTTGATGATCGGTGATGTACGGGAAGCGCAGAAAGAAATGGAAACTACTTTCAACAATGCACAGGAAGGCATTGAAGAAACGGCTGCCAAACTGCTGGCAAAAGATAAGAACGCAGCAGTTGACTTTCTGACAAACTATACAAATATGACCGCACAGAGCACTTTCGATACTTGGAAACAATTGGGAACATTCTTGATTGTGAAGTACAATGATGGAGTAGTGAAACGCGTTAAAGACGGTAAGTTTGAGCGTAATTCTATCGGGCAGCCTGCCGGAGTGATGCGTCCCGGATATCCGAAAGAATTCTTGCAGGAATATGTCAAGCAGACTGGTGACAGATATAAAGTGCCACAAGAATAGATATTAAGTATGAACTATTAGGTATTAAGTATATCGCTTTTTAATTCTTAATTCTCAAATTTCAATTAAAAGAATAGGAATTATAAACTTATTATTTTACATTTGTGTGCTCAAGAAATTGATAATAAATAATTCATTAACCAATAAATAACAATCGAAATGGAAAATCAGGAACTTATTAAACAGGTCACTGAAAAAGCCGAAAAATGGCTAACCCCGGCTTATGATGCTGAAACCCAGGCTGAAGTGAAACGTATGTTGGAAAACGATGATAAAACCGAACTAATTGAAGCTTTCTACAAAGATCTTGAATTTGGTACTGGTGGTCTGCGTGGTATTATGGGTGTAGGTAGCAATCGTATGAATATTTATACGGTAGGTGCTGCCACTCAAGGACTTTCCAACTATCTGAAAAAGAACTTCAAAGACCTGCCGCAGATTTCTGTAGTAGTCGGTCACGATTGCCGCAACAACAGCCGTTTGTTTGCGGAGACTTCTGCTAATATTTTCTCTGCCAATGGTATCAAAGTATATCTGTTTGACGACATGCGTCCGACACCGGAAATGTCTTTCGCCATCCGTCACCTCGGTTGCCAGAGCGGTATCATTCTGACTGCTTCTCACAATCCGAAGGAATACAACGGTTACAAGGCATATTGGGACGATGGTGCGCAGGTATTGGCTCCACACGATAAAGGTATCATCGACGAAGTGAATGCAATTGCTTCTGCTGCCGATATTAAATTCCAGGGGAATCCGGATTTGATTCAGATTATTGGTGAAGACGTCGATAAGGTTTATCTGGACATGGTGAAAACTGTTTCTATTGATCCGGCAGCTATCGCCCGTCACAAAGACATGAAGATTGTCTATACTCCGATCCACGGTACAGGTATGATGTTGATTCCTCGTGCATTGAAAATGTGGGGATTCGAAAACGTATTTACTGTGCCCGAACAGATGATTAAGGACGGTAACTTCCCGACAGTCGTATCTCCGAACCCGGAAAACGCGGAAGCTCTTTCTATGGCTGTAAACCTTGCCAAAGAAATTGATGCTGACCTCGTTATGGCTTCCGACCCGGATGCTGACCGTGTGGGTATTGCTTGCAAGGATGATAAAGGCGAATGGGTACTGATTAACGGTAACCAGACTTGTATGATGTACCTTTATTATATTCTGACGCAGTACAAACAACTGGGTAAGATTAAAGGTGGCGAGTTCTGCGTGAAGACAATCGTTACAACTGAACTAATCAAGAAAATCGCAGATAAGAACAATATCGAAATGCTTGACTGCTACACCGGATTTAAATGGATTGCCCGTGAAATCCGTCTGCGTGAAGGCAAACAGAAATATATCGGTGGTGGTGAAGAAAGCTACGGATTCCTTGCCGAAGATTTCGTTCGCGATAAAGATGCCGTATCAGCTTGCTGTTTGATTGCTGAAGTTGCTGCATGGGCAAAAGATAATGGTAAATCTTTGTATCAGTTGTTGCTGGATATCTACGTAGAATACGGATTCTCTAAAGAGTTTACTGTAAACGTAGTGAAACCGGGTAAGAGCGGTGCAGAAGAAATCAAAGCTATGATGGAGAACTTCCGTGCCAATCCTCCGAAAGAATTGGGTGGCTCTAAAGTGATCTTGAGCAAAGATTATAAGACACTGAAACAGACAGATGATAAAGGTAACGTAACTGCAATCGATATGCCGGAACCATCTAACGTACTTCAATATTTCACTGAAGACGGTAGCAAAGTTTCTGTTCGTCCTTCAGGTACAGAACCGAAGATTAAGTTCTATATGGAAGTTCAGGGCGAAATGGGATGCCGCAATTGTTATGCTTCTGCCGAATCTGCCGCAATGGAAAAGATTGAAGCAGTGAAGAAATCATTAGGTATCTGATTGGGTTTCTGCTGAAATTTCAGATATAGATAACGAAAGATAAATAATAAATAGCGCCTCCATAATCTTTTCGAAGATTATGGAGGCGCTTCTTTTTCTCTATGCATAGCCCTGATTCTGCCTATTTTCGGGCTTTTTTCCTCATTTGGCACAGTTCTTTCATTTCCTTTGCATTCTTTAAGTCCACTTGCTAATCCTTCTTGCCCGAATCTTGTTGTATTGGCATCATCTCAATTTCAACAGGCAGGCTGCGGATACACATGTTTTGTTGATGCTTTAGAGTGATACGTTCAGTTTCATATTCGTAAGTTGTTCGTTTGTAGTTATGTGTATTTCGTGGCCTGCTTTCTGTTATTTTTTAGTTTCTATTCAAGTCCATTTATGCCATATTATTTATTTTAATTCTAATTCTTGATCTTCGCGCTGCGAAGTTATAAAAAAACTAGATTGATATTTAGACTTATCAGATAAAATATCAATAGACTAACTCAATAAAATGCATTGTTCGACACCAATTTCCTGAATAAAATAATTGTCGTGTGAGATTGCTATCACAGTGCCTGCATAATTTTTGATAGTAGCAGTGATAATTTCAATACTTTGTATGTCCAAATTGTTGGTAGGTTCATCCAGGATAAACATATCAGGGGTATTGTTACTAATCATCAGACAGCAGAAAGCGAGACGCATTTTCTCACCACCACTAAGTTTCCGGCAGGATTTGTCCCATTCGGATGCAGGAAACAAGTAACGGTTTAGAATAATCTTTATTTCATGCTCCGGCAGATTCCGGCTGTTGAAAGCGTAAGCCTGTTCAAGAATACTGTTCCGATCGTCGATGATCGAATACTCTTGATTCAAATAGACATAGCTAAAGTCCGTCCGTGTCAGGGTTCCTTCCTGTGGTTGAAGTTGGCCGGTGATTAATTTCAATAGAGTTGTTTTCCCGCTACCGTTGGCTCCTTCTATACGGAGGCGGTCTCCGCTCTTTAGCTGAAAGCTGACAGGAGCTTGCCAAAGCTGTTGCTTTGAAATACTATTTTCCTGAATATCACTGCTATTTGGATTGGGATGATAACCAGTGTCAGACGAATTTATTTCATCATTCGTCAGCATATTATTGTCAGCCGAATTGGAATGATAACTGAAATTAATCTCTTTTGCTGTCACTAATATCTTCCCGGTATGAAGCGAGGAACTGTTGAAATCGGTTTTTAATGCCGCAGTCGGAGAGAGCGAACCTCGAAGCTGGTTGCGTTCATCTGTTAACTTCTCGGCTTTCTCCTGATGAACGCTTGTCAGTTTACTGGTGCTCTTCTCGGATTTCCCTTGGAGTGCGTTCAATACAATGCGCGGAACTCCTTTTTTTATATTACTCTTTTCGCCGCGTACATTCTGTTTGTCCCTGCGTTCGGCTGTTTCGCGAGCCACTTTACGGGCGATACGTAGTGCCTTTTCTTTTTCTTCAATACGTTGTTGCAATGCTTCCTGCATCAGCGTTTTTTGTTCTTTATAGAATTCGTAATTTCCGCCATAATAATTGATTTGATGCTTCTCCAGTTCGCAAATCTCGGGGAGAAGATTGAGCAGAGTACGGTCATGACTTACCACTAACAGGGTGGAACGATATTTTTCTACCCAGTCATATAAACGTTGTCTGCCGGAAGAATCGAGATGATTGGTCGGTTCATCCATAAGTATGACAGACGGATGATGAATGTCCATACCTGCCAGGAATACGCGGGTCTTTTCACCGCCACTAAGCAGATTCATCGGGTAGGATAGCGTAAACTGTCCTAATCCCCATAAATCGAGAGCGGCGATGGAACGTTCTTCGATATTCCAGTCATCATTTAGAATGGTGAAATTCTCGTTTGAGACATCTCCTGCCAGGATGGCGTGCAGAGCTTGCTGTTTACGCTCTATTTGAAGAGCCTGTGCGATGGTCAGTGAATCATATTGCCCGAAATGTTGCGGGATATAATATAGATCGTCCGGGCGGACAATGACACCGGAAGAGGGTGATAACTGCCCGGCAATAATTTGTAGCAAAGTAGACTTGCCACAACCATTGTTACCGACTAATCCCAATTTCTGCCCTTTACTGATGGCGAAATTGAGGTCACTGAATAATACTTCTTTATCCGGATGGATATAGCTGATTTGTTGGATACTGATAGACATGATGATCTATTGGGTTTGAGGTTGAAAATAGAGTGAAAAAATCACAGGATAGGGGGAACGACAAACACAATACTGGCTAAACAACACGGATTTCGTGATGCTTGACAATATAGAAAAAGCATATAAGAAAAGTGATGTTTACTTAGAAGTGTTGTCTTACTTAGTAAGTATCATTGCGGTAGGTATATAGTTTAACTTGGCTGCAAAGATAACACTTTTTATTCGATTTCACTCTATTAAGACTGAAAAAAGAATGAATTTCATTTATTCAGAGGCTCCGTTTACCTCATTCAGAGCCTCCGATTACTCCCAATAGAGCCCCTGTTTACCCTATTCAGAGGCTTTGTTTTAGAAAGAAGTGAGTTATACTCTTTCTCATTCTTATACATCAAACAGTTGATTTAATCCCTCACTCATACTGGGATGTGTGAAGATAAAATCGCGCAAGAACGTAGACGTCTGTCCTGTTTTTATTGCCATAGCTACGATATTGATAATTTCTGAAGCATCGGCGCAGAATAGAGTACAGCCCATAATCTTCCCGTTATGATTATTGATGATAGCTTTTAGCATACCATCTGTCTGCCTCAATGTACGGGTACGGACGATGGAGGATGCCGGCAACCGGGAAACCTTGAATGAGTATCCTCTTTTCAGCGCTTCTTCTTCACTGATTCCGATATGTGCCAATGGCGGATCAATAAACACTGCATATTGCACAGGATCACGGTCTCCGATATCACGTTTCTTGTCGCCGAAGAGTTGATCGCGGATAATCCGGAAATCATCCAGCGAGAGATAAGTAAACTGTGATCCGCCTTTCACATCTCCCATTGCCCATATATGAGGAACAGTAGTGCGTAACTGATCGTTTACGATGATAGCTCCGTGGGCATCAACTCTTACGCCCGCTGCTTGCAGATTCAATCCCTCAATCATCGGTTTACGTCCCGTTGCGATAAGAATGGCATCCCCATCTATATAATAAGGAGTACCGTCGGATACGTCCGAGTAAGTCACCGTCACTCCGTCATTCGTGTCGTGGATAGACTGCGCCCGAGCGTTCAGATGGATTTCAATACCTTTCTTCTCCATCACTTCTTTGACGCTGTTTGCAATATCCCGATCTTCGCGAGGCATAAATTTGTTTCCTCCTTCCAGTATCGTTACTTTACTGCCGAAATTGGCATACATAGAAGCAAACTCCAAGCCGATATATCCTCCACCTATGATAATCAGGTGATGAGGAAGTACGCTTAATTCCAGAAGTGCGCTGCTGGTATATACATGCTGGCTTTGCTGAATACCATCTATTGCAGGGATAATGGGAGTAGCCCCCGTGTTGATAAAGATCTCTTTTCCTTTCAGTTCGATTTCGCCTTCGGGAAGTTCCACTTTTATGGTATCGGCGGATATGAAAGACCCTGTTCCGGTATAAATAGTCACGTTGGGACGTTTACTTAGTCTTTCGTAGTTATCATTTCTAAGAAAGGAAGTGAGGCGGTTCTTTCGGTCGATGGCTTGTTTATACATATTCGCCTGTTTCGGAAAATCATCGTGGTGAAGCAAGGCGGAAACCTCTGCCTCATGCACCAGTGTTTTGGTTGGAATACAGGCTACGTTCGGACAAGTTCCTCCATACATCATGTTAGAACGTTCTACGATGGCCACTTGCCATCCGCGGTTCGATAGTTCGGCAGCCAGGGTTTTCCCTGCCTTGCCGAATCCTATAATAATTGCATCATATTGTTTCATAACTTCTTGTATTAACGATTCGTATCAGATTATATAACACTCTGAAAATACGATTTGTTCCGCAATGACAAGAAGTCAGAATTCTATATCAATTTATTTATGTCCGCTCGCTAATGAACTGTTTCAGGCTATTCTGACAAGGGTATATTCTCACTGCAATGAGAAAAAATTCTCATTACTATGAGTATTTATTCTCATTGCTATGAGTATTTTTTCTCATAGGGATAAGTATCGTTGAGAATATTTGCGGATTTTTTAAATTATCATTGTATGAGTCTACCTCATCTCCACACGGTTTTTAGTTAAATGAGAATTTAAGACATACGGAAGAACATAAGAACAGTCGATTTCATAATGAAAATACTTCAATCCGCCTATCCATGCAAACACTACTAGGATGGCAACGCGGATAAATTTCATACCAAAACTTTTCAGACTTGAAGTGAAGGTCAGTAAAGCGATCAATTTTTCCCTTCCTGTGTATTTCTGAATTGCACGGCGCTCTGTCCGGTCATATTTTTGAAGAAACGGCTGAAAGAAGCCTGGTCTTCAAATCCTAGAATATCGGCAATCTCTTTGGCGCTTTTGTTGCTGTAAAGCAGGAGACGTTTAGCTTCCGCTTCCACTCGTTCGTGGATAACCCGAAGCGGCGAAGGTAGTTTGCAGGTAGAAAAGATATTCGATAGTGTCTTGGGAGATTTATGCAGCATATCGGCATAGTCTTGTACTTGTTTCTTTGTCCGGTAATGCTCGTCGACCAAGTTGTAGTATCGGCGGATAATCTCAAAACCGGATTCTTTTTCACGGGTAATATTCATGCGATGACGTGCAATTCGGGTACATTGGATGATGAAACGTTTCAGCAGGATGCGCAGCATCTCTTCCTGCAGGCTGTCAAAAACAGTAAACTCGTTTTCCAGTGCTTCGGTAATAGTGCCGAGTTCTTTACGTTCTTTTTCATTCAGTGTGAAACGGATCAGGTGAGATGAACCGTTGAACAGGAAACCGCTGCATGACACTTCATGGTCATTGCCATAGATACAATAGAAATTGCTGTTGAACAACAAAGTCAGGTATTCGCCATCAATCGATTTAAATTCGAGATGTTGCAGATGAGTGAGTGAAATCACTTCATCTTGGGTAAGCACCATTTCCTGGTGGTCTATTTCTACTGTGATGCTTCCGTTGCGTACCCATATAAATTTATAAAGCCCTTTTTCTTTTTGCAGTGCTTTTTCTGTCAGATAAGAGTCTGTAAGTGCGAGTGTTCCTTTTAGTTTCGTGTGATATTGTTGTAACATAATTAATCCTCCATTGCTGATGCGTCAAATGATAACGGCAGTAGATCTCCTATACTTTTTACTTCATAGATACATTCTTTGCCATATAATAGGATGCGGATGGGGTGTTTGTAACGTTTTTCCGTTTCCAGAATCACTTGCCGGCAAGCGCCGCAGGGGGGAATCGGAAGGTCGATGAAGTCCTTTTCCGTTCGTGCCGCAATGGCAAGAGTGACAACCGGTTGGTCGGGATATTGGGAGTTGGCATAGAATAATGTAGTACGTTCTGCACAAAGTCCCGACGGATAGGCCGCGTTTTCCTGATTGGTTCCTGTAACTACCGTTCCGTTGCCCAATAGCGCAGCGGCACCTACGGAGAAGTGGGAGTATGGAGAATAACTACGAGCTGTTGCTTCCATGGCTGCCGTCATAAGTGCCCGATCAGCTTCATTCAATTCATCATATTGATATACTTTGATAATAGCGGTAATTGTGAGGTCTTTCATATACGTCAGGGTATTGGTTTCTACAATTAATGTTACAAAGTTAGGAAAGAGATTGATAATCCCAATTATTTTTCGGATTTTTGTGCCATCTAATTCACATCTGAATAAAAATGGAGAATAAACTGCATAGATTTATCTTTTTAACCGTTGTTTTTTTCTTTGCCGTAGGAGTGCAGGCACAGAAACGGAATGCCCGTTACGTTGAATATATAAATAAGTATAGTGATTTGGCTGTTGAACAGATGAAGCTTCATAAGATTCCGGCGAGTATCACGTTGGCGCAAGGATTGCTGGAAAGTGGTGCCGGATACAGCCAGTTGGCACGGAAGAGTAATAACCACTTTGGTATTAAGTGTGGTGGCAGTTGGCGGGGACGTACGGTCCGTCATGATGATGATGCCCGCAACGAATGTTTCCGTGCTTATAAGCATCCGCGTGACTCTTACGAAGATCATTCCGTCTTCCTTAGAAGAGGTGCCCGTTACGCTTTTCTTTTCAAACTGAATATCACCGATTATAAAGGCTGGGCGCGTGGACTGAAAAAAGCAGGCTATGCTACCGATCCTTCATACGCTAACCGCTTGATTACAATTATCGAAGATTATGACCTGTATAAATATGACCGTAAGGGTGTATATTCGGAACGGAAACTGAAAAAGAATCCTTGGTTGATGAATCCACATCAGGTGTATATTGCTAATGATATCGCTTATGTGGTAGCTCGCAGCGGTGATACCTTTAAAGATTTAGGTAACGAGTTCGGCATTAGCTGGAAGAAACTTGTGACGTACAACGACTTGCAGCGTGATTATACCTTGATGAAAGGGGATATCATCTACTTGAAGAGCAAGAAGAAAAAGGCTTCCAAACCTTATACTGTATATATTGTGAAGGATGGAGATTCCATGCATGGCATCTCTCAAAAATATGGTATTCGTCTCAAAAATCTGTATAAAATGAATCGTAAGGATGGTGAATATGTTCCGGAAATAGGAGACCGTTTGCGTCTGCGATAGAGACTTTTCTCGAAAGTTTCGAATTTCGAAAACTTAATGACTCATTCATGTGTTATTATTCTTGATAAAACATGATTAAAATATGAGTCTAAATATTGCAAAAAGTAATAAAAAACGTGTTGTCATAGTAGGCGGTGGTTTCGGCGGCTTGAAACTGGCTAACAAGCTGAAAAAGTCAGGCTTTCAAGTCGTATTGATAGATAAAAACAACTATCACCAGTTTCCTCCTTTGATTTATCAGGTGGCTTCGGCCGGTATGGAGCCAACTTCCATATCCTTCCCCTTTCGTAAAATATTCCAGCATCGGAAAGATTTCTATTTCCGTATGGCGGAAGTACGTGCCATTTTCCCGGAAAAGAATATGATACAGACTTCCATCGGAAAAGCAGAATATGACTATCTGGTGTTAGCAGCAGGTACTACAACCAACTATTTCGGTAATAAACATATTGAAGAGGAAGCCATGCCGATGAAAAATGTGTCAGAAGCGATGGGATTGCGAAACGCTCTTCTGGCTAATCTGGAACGAGCGCTGACCTGTTCAACGAAGCAGGAACAACAAGAGCTATTGAATATTGTAATCGTGGGAGGTGGAGCAACCGGAATAGAAGTAGCCGGAATACTTTCCGAGATGAAGAAATTCGTCTTGCCGAACGATTATCCTGATATGCCCAGCAGTCTGATGCACATTTATTTGATTGAAGCCGGACCGCGGCTGCTTGCCGGAATGTCAGAAGAATCTTCTGCACATGCTGAACATTTTCTCCGTGAGATGGGAGTAAATATTCTGTTGAATAAACGTGTTGTGGATTATCGTGACCATAAAGTAATACTCGAAGATAGTACAGAGATTGCCACGCGTACTTTTATTTGGGTGAGTGGTGTCACCGGTGTGACTATCGGTAATCTGGATGCCTCTCTGATTGGGCGTGGAGGACGTATTAAAGTCGATTCATTCAACCGCGTAGAAGGGATGAGCAATGTGTTTGCTATTGGTGACCAATGTATTCAGTCGGCTGATGAAAATTACCCGAACGGACATCCTCAACTGGCACAAGTGGCGATTCAGCAAGGAGAACTGCTGGCAAAGAACCTGATTCGTATGGAGAAAGGACGGGAAATGAAACCTTTCCATTATCGTAATTTGGGTTCTATGGCAACTGTCGGGCGCAATCGTGCCGTAGCAGAGTTTAGTAAAGTAAAGATGCAGGGATGGTTTGCCTGGGTGATGTGGTTGGTTGTTCATCTGCGTTCTATCCTTGGAGTGCGTAATAAAGTCATTGTACTCTTAAATTGGATCTGGAATTATTTCACTTACGATCAATCCATGCGTATGATTGTCTATGCCCGTAAGGCAAAAGAGATTCGTGATCGTGAAAAGCTGGAGGAGACTAATCATTGGGGAAAAGAACTGATGCAGGAACCGAAGCAACACTCTCCGCTGGAGATTCAGCAAGCTTCCGGACAAGAGAAAAATAGTCAATGAGAAGTTACTATACCGTAGTTGACAAACCGTCATTATCCAGGTATATTGACCTTCCGCTGGCAAGCGGGTAGATTTATATTTTGAACAGTAAATGCGTACAGGGTGTCCGATATCGGACACCCTGTGCTTTTTGTTACATTCTATTTATCAATCACTTACGGTTTTGGCATAGATTTGGTATATAAAATGCTAAATTGATACATGGTAAAATTGTAAACGATCAGATATGGACAGAGAAATTCCTAAAGAAGTACGTCAGAAAGAACGTAATAAGAAGATCATTCGTTATTCATCCATCGGGGTGGCAAGTATTATTGTCATTGGTGTACTTATATCTGTACTAAGGGCAAGAGTGGAGGCAAAAGATCTTGTCTTTTCCACAGTCGATACAGGAGTTATTGAGGTAAGTGTCAGTGCTTCCGGCAAGGTGGTTCCTGCATTTGAAGAAATTATCAATTCTCCGATTAACAGTCGTATTCTTGAAGTTTATAAAAAAGGAGGAGATAGCGTAGATGTAGGTACTCCGATTCTGAAACTAGATCTTCAGAGTACGGAAACCGAATATAAAAAGTTGCTGGACGAAGAGCAGATGCGTCGGTATAAGCTCGATCAGCTTCGTGTCAATAATCAGACGAAGCTTTCCGATATGGCGATGCAGATCAAAGTTTCGGCTATGAAATTAAGCCGGATGAAGGTGGAGTTGAGAAATGAACACTATTTGGACAGTCTCGGTGCGGGAACAACGGATAAAGTGCGCCAGGCTGAATTGAGCTATAATGTTGCCCAGTTAGAGTACGAACAACTCCGGCAGCAATATAAAAATGAGAAGGAGGTAGCTGCTGCCGAACTGAAAGTACAGGAACTCGATTTTAACATCTTCCGTAAGAGTCTCTCCGAAAAGAAACGTACTTTGGATGATGCGCAAATCCGTTCTCCGCGCAGAGCTATTCTTACCTATATTAATAACCAGATTGGTGCGCAGATTTCCGAAGGCGGACAAGTCGCTATCATTTCCGATTTAAGTCATTTTAAGGTGGAAGGCGAGATTGCTGATACGTATGGCGACCGTGTGGCTGCCGGAGGAAAAGCAATTGTTAAGATAGGAAGCGATAAACTGGAAGGAACGGTCAGCAGTGTAACACCGTTATCCAAAAATGGCGTCATATCATTCACGGTTCAGTTGAAGGAAGATAATCACCGTCGTCTGCGCTCCGGATTGAAGACAGATGTTTATGTGATGAATGCCGTGAAGGAAGATGTGATGCGTGTTGCCAATGGCTCTTTCTATGTGGGGCGTGGTGAATACGAATTGTTTGTCTGCAACTCTGACAATGAACTGGTCAAACGTAAGATACAGTTGGGGGATTCAAACTTTGAATATGTAGAAGTTTTGAGTGGGTTGCAACCGGGCGACAAGGTAGTGGTAAGCGATATGAGTGCATATAAGAACAAGAATAAGCTGAAGATTAAATAAATTAAATACTAGAAGTTATGATAACATTGAACTCTCTTTCCAAAATTTACCGTACTGATGAGATTGAAACGGTAGCGTTGGAAAATGTGAATCTGACGGTAGAACGTGGAGAATTTCTAAGTATAATGGGACCTTCCGGGTGCGGAAAATCTACATTGTTGAATATAATGGGATTACTTGACGCACCTACCAAGGGAATAGTGGAAATCAATGGAATACGCACCGAAGGAATGAAAGACAAAGAATTGGCAATTTTCCGTAATAAAACGCTTGGTTTTGTGTTTCAGTCTTTCCATCTGATTAATTCGTTAAGTGTAATGGATAATGTGGAGCTGCCTCTACTTTATCGCCGTGTTGGCAGTAGTGAGCGAAAGCGGTTGGCGCAAGAGGTATTGGAAAAAGTAGGGTTAAGCCATCGTATGAGACATTTTCCTACACAACTTTCCGGTGGACAGTGCCAACGTGTAGCTATTGCCCGTGCTATTATCGGTAATCCCGAAATAATCCTTGCCGATGAGCCGACAGGTAACTTGGATTCAAGGATGGGAGCCGAAGTAATGGAACTGCTTCACCGGTTGAATAAAGAAGACGGACGAACCATTGTTATGGTCACCCATAATGAAGAACAGGCGAAGCAGACTTCGCGTACTATCCGTTTCTTTGACGGACGACAGGTGCAATAGGAACCTGCGTTGTATATATATAAAACTAAATAGAAAACAGAATAATATCTCTCTAAATTAATGTCAGTTCGATATAAGCTTGTACTATTCCTAATTCTCCTCCTTCGGGAAGGAGGAGTACCCGTAGGGGGAGGTGGTAGGTAAACCCATATAAATACATAAGTTTATCATCTACCATAAAATAGGAAGAACCTTGTTTATCCTACCACCCCGTCCTTCGGACACCCCTCCTTCCCGAAGAGAGGGGAAGCCATGCGGACGAAGTTATATCGAACTTACGCTAAATTAAAAACCAATATGACAAAGAATATTTTCATCGTTGCGATAGCTGTCCTGTTAAGTGTTGCTTTTTGTTCGCTATCGGCACAAAATGTGAGTAAAGATTATAATGTAGGCAAATTTTCTGCCATCAACCTGCAATCTGTCGGAAATATGATTTTCGCTCAATCGGCAGAATGTACCTGCCGTTTGGAAGGACCTTCCGAATTTGTAGAGAAAACCCGGGTAACGGTGAAGAATGGTACACTGGTTATCGATTATAAAGAGAAGAATGCAAAGAATGTCAAGAATTTGATTTTTTATATAACTGCTCCCGATTTGAGTAAAGTGAAAATCGACGGGGTAGGGAACTTTGATGCAAAGGAAAAATTGAATCTTAAAAATATAGCTTTCGAACTCGACGGAGTGGGAAATTGCAACGTGAAAAATCTTCATTGCGATGAACTGAAACTCGATGTCGACGGGGTAGGCAATATGAAAATGAATGTTGACTGTGATGTTATCAAGGCTAAAGTGGATGGAGTAGGAAATATCACTTTATCGGGCAAGGCTGATACTGCTTTCTTTAAAAAGGATGGTGTTGGTAAAATCAATCACAAAAACTTGAAATGTAAGGATATAACAAAGAAGGGCTGGAACTTCTAACGTAGAACGTTCTTTGACGAACTACTGTGTAACCTAATCGAAAAAAGAATAAAAAAGATGAGTAAGAAATATACTGAACTTTATACTGATA
>CAPYSS010000018.1:0-61345 GCA_948742525.1 Bacteroides caecimuris
GTAAGCGTCTCCGCGATGCCGTCTTTCCTTAATTTTTGTATTTTCTTACCTTTGGCTCAAAAAACATGGAAGCCAACCCCATTTATCCCTTAATTATTGCGGACTACAAGGCTCATCTTCGCGATGCTTCTATTCCTCATTTAAGTTTTCATTCTTTCTGCCGTCAGTACAAGGTAAGAATAAAAAGTGTCCGTCAATGGATGCATCGTCACGGCTTGGATGTTACCACCCTGCGTTACGATGCCCTTTTGGAAGAATGCAACCATTCTCCTGCAACAGCTCTTACGCATATAAAGCGCGAATATGATTTTCCTTTGTCCCACCCGGAGATGCATTCAGCCTCCTATGTTCTGCAACCATCAGAAGTAATAAAAGGAGCTTCTGTTACTTTCCCCGATGGTGTGATAGTGAATATCCGCCAGACGAGTCCTCTAGGGCTAACCAGATTTATTGATTTCTACAACCGAGTAAATGACAAGAAGTATGTTCAGCCTGAATGAATCATTAAACTATTACTTGTATCCCCGTTACATTAGTATGGGTAAAGGCGTTGATTGCCTTTGCGAACTGATTCGCCAGGATATGAAGGCCAATCCTCTGAGCGGTGACGCCTATTTGTTCTTCTCAAAGAAAAAAGACATGGTAAAAATACTCCGTTGGGATAAAGACGGATTTATTTTGTATCATAAACGGCTGGAAGCGGGCACTTTCGAACTTCCCCGTTTCCAGCCGGACAGAGGCTTATATCGTTTTGAATGGGAAACGTTCTTCATGATAATGAGAGGGATCCCGCTACGTTCAGGACGTTGGCGAAAACGCTTTAAAATGTAGAAATTGATGGTTATTCGTTTAATTATCAGTTTATTATAATCTATTTTCTTCTTTGAACATATCCAAATTATCCGTATCTTTGTTTCATGAACAAGGAGCGGATAATCTCACTGCTGAAAGAGCAACTGTCATTTACCAGAGCCCAGAACGCTCAATTACTTGAGCAAAACAACAAGCTCTCGGAGCAGACTCAAAGTCAGGCATTGCAACTGGCTTTGCAGTCGAAGCAGCTTGTTGCGCAATCAGAACATATCAGCTTGCTTACCGGGCGGGTAGAGGAACTAACAAAGTCTATCCATTCCCTTGAACAGGCGTTAGTGTCCAGGAATGCTTCTTTGGAAAAAGTAAAAAATACGAGAGATGCGTTAAGCAAACTTATAAGCCGGAAGTCTGAGAAGGTCTCCCCCGACACATTTTCTGAGAAATCAGGTAACACGGAACATCCGGGGTATGCTCCCAAAGAACGTGGAAACAATAACGCCAAACGCAAGGAGTACTTTGAACTGGAAGTACAGGAACACGATATTTATCCGTCCCTGCCGGGCTTCCTGCCTGAAGCGGCCCGGCTTCTGAAAACGGTGGACTCCATCCGTTATGAATATATTCCTCCCCGTTATATCAAACATATCAACCACCTGCATTATTACTTGTATCGGGGAGGCATCGTATGCGGAAAACTGCCTGCCGCTCCTTTATTAAACTCCAATTATGACGCCTCTTTCATTGCCGGCATCCTGCAATTGCGCTACATTTACTCCATGCCGGTAGAAAGGATTGTCAGCTTCTTTGCCGAAAATGGTTTTGAAATGAGCAAATCCACTGCGCACGGACTGATAAAGAAGACCGCACAGCTATTTGATATTCTGGAAGAAACGCTCAAAGAGGCCATTCTGGAGGATGATTATCTGCATATGGATGAAAGTTATTATACTGTCCTGGAGAAAGGTCCGAAGTCTGCAACCGGAAAGTCATCCTGCAAGGTATACATCTGGGCGGCTTTAGCCGCTCGTACGAAACTGGTTCATTTCTTTTATGAGAATGGGTCAAGGGCAAGAAAGGTACTGACAGATTACATAAAACCGGATTACCGGGGAGCCATACAATGTGACGGATTCTCAGATTATAAGATATTGGAAACGGATGAATATCCCCATGTGATCCGCCTGGCATGTTTTCAACATTGCAAACGTAAGTTTCTGAATATACCGGCAAACAGGGATGCACAGAGAATTATAGAAATCATTAACCGGCTTTACCGAAAGGAGCATGAAATACCGCCGGAATATACACCCGGACAGATACTGGAGTACAGAAAGGAGTATGCACCACCCATATTGGAAGAGCTGAAGGAAAACCTACTTGCCATACAGGCTAAAAAAACGACTTTACCCAAAAGTAATTTGGGCAAAGCGGTCAATTATACCCTGAATGAATATCCGGCATTATGTAACTATATACTCAACCCCGAGTATGAATTGGACAATAATGCCATTGAGAGGATTAACAGATATATAAGCCTGAGCAGAAGGAACTCACTATTTTGCGGAAGTCACCAGGGAGCAAAAAGAGCGGCACTGATATATTCGCTGGCATGTTCATGCAGGCTAAATGGAATTAATACATTTGAATACTTCAAAGACATATTAAACAAATTTGTGATGGTAAATCCCAATACAAATAAAAAATATCTCAGAGGACTATTACCGGATAAATGGAAGAAGTAACGGCATCGCGGAGACGCTTACCTCCGAATTTGCCCTTTTTGATTCAATCCGTTGATTGATAATGATATATATGCTTTTTGCACATCTGAAAGTACTCCTCTGTTGATTCTCATTTCTCATAGTGTCCTTGTCGGTCAATCTGTAACAAGAATAAAGAAACAAGTAGTCAATCATTACCGGAGAAGTACAGCTTTTCTTTTTCCCACATATTGTGGGAAAATATTCCCTCATATTACGGGAATTTGTTCCCACAAAATGAGGGAATATTTTCCCAAGCAGTAGGGAATGTTTTCCCATAATATGAGGGAATACTTTCCCACAATATATGGGACAATCGGGACTTGTATCATTTAGCTCATTTCCGAACGGGAATGAATCTATTTTGTTAAGGATGTGATTGCCCTGAATCAAATCCCCCAATTTTCAGACTGAGCCCTTATTTTCAAGTTCAGCATAAGCAAAGTATAGCTGCCTTAATAAACAACGCAGATAATACGACTTTAATCTGTATTATCTGCGTTATTTTATTTTAAACAGGTGATCTGTTTCTATTATTTACACCCCAAACCAGCTTATTATCTCTTCTTTTTTCTTCGATTTACCGATTCGACTGCTTCCGTCACCACAGGTTTATCCTGGAAACGTTTTGTATAGCTGGAATAGTCCGGATGAATACGTTCGTAATCAGGATTCATAAATAACGGACTGGAAATAATATGATCCGCTGTAGAACGGTTACAACAGAAAACTATATTTTCTACACCCGCCAAACGGGTTAATGCCTTCACATCTGTATCATGCGGTTGCAATGTCATGGGGTCCGTGAAGAAAAAGAGATAATCAATCTGCCCATCCACAATACGTGAACCCATCTGTTGGTCACCACCTAACGGACCTGATTTTAAAATCGTAAAATCCCACTCTTCATCAGGATGTTTCTCCTTCAATGCTTCCAATATCAAAGTACCCGTAGTACCTGTACAATAGAATTTATTACCCATCAATAGTTCCGAGTTCCACAGTACCCATTCGATGAGGTCTTTTTTCATTGCATCATGCGCTACCAGCCCGATGCCTCTTCTAACCTTTGATTCCATTTGTTATCCTTTTAAATCCGACAATTGAGAGAAGCGTTTGCATCCTCTCACATAAAACTGCCACAAGATACTACTTTTTGTCCGTTCAGGTATCGGATTCAAAGTTTTTTTTCTCATATTCTCTTCACGGGACAAGGAAAATGACGGACATAATCGTTTATACTCTTTCCGCGCACGCATCACAGCCCTAGCATTATCCCAGTGCCCTTGCAACAAGAAATTGAACGCTGCCAGATAATCGAGACAGGTCCGGATACGCATCACTTTATTCAACTCCTCCTGTGGAAGATTCTTATAGAGCATGACAAGATTATTACGGAAATTAAGAAAGGTTTTATGAGGATTCTCTTTTTTAAGAGTCCCCCCCCCCACATGATAGACAACGCTTTGAGGTACACAGACAATCTCACGATTCCGCGAACGGAGCCGCCAGCACAAATCTATTTCTTCCATGTGAGCAAAGAAACGTCCATCCAGTCCTCCTACATTCATATAATCAACGCACCGGATAAACAACGCTGCCCCCGTGGCCCAGAAAACAGGAATTACTGTATCATACTGACCTTCGTCTTTCTCTACAACTCCCATGATACGCCCCCTACAAAAAGGATAACCGTATTTATCAATAAAGCCACCGGCTGCCCCGGCATATTCGAAATATTCTTTTTGCCGCTGGCTTCGTATCTTGGGTTGACAAGCAGCTACCTCCGGATGCTTATCAAGATAAGCAATCATTGGTTCCAACCAATGCTCCGTCACCTCGACATCCGAATTCAAAAGAACTACATATTCTGCGTCGATCTGCTGCAATGCTAAATTATATCCATCGGCAAAGCCATAATTCTGATCGAGTACAATCGTTCTGACAGAAGGAAATTCCTGTTGAAGCAAAGTAGCGGAAGCGTCCGTAGAACCATTGTCAGCCACACAGACCTCGATCCCCTCCCCTTCCGAATACCGGACGACGGACGGAAGAAAAGTACGAAGCATATCACATCCGTTCCAATTTAAAATTACAACTGAAACTTTCATGATTATTCTTTTTTCTTGTTCAGCTCTTTCTCTTCCAACCGGTCAGCTTCTTCACGAGTCATTTTCCAGCGTTTATGAGACCACAACCAATATGCCGGTTCTTTACGAATCGTCTGTTCTAACCGATGAGCAAACATTTCCGTGATTTCTCCTTCTCTTGTTTCTTTCGGGGTTTCCGTCATTAACTTGAACTCCGCTTCACAGTATCCTCTGCGCTTCTTACTAAGCTCGCAATAGAAAACAGGAAAATTCATCATTTTGGCAATTCGCTCCGCACCATTCAGAAAACCGGTTTCCTGTCCTAAAAAAGTAGTCCAATATTTATCATATCCACTAGGCCATTGATCAGTAATCAAACCGACTACCATCTTTTTTCCATCATGTTTGAGCTTAATAATTTCACGGGCTGTAGAATGTTTCGGAATATTATATCCCCCGAAACGGGAACGAATACGTTTAAACAACTCATCCAAACATTTATCCCTCAACGGTTTATAAACCTGTACGGGAACATCTCCCGGTTTCATGATTGCTCCCATGCCTATCAACCACTCATAATTGGCATAATGAGGAATCATTACTATAATACCTCCATACTTTTCAGTCAGTTCAAGATATTGTTCCGTATTCTTATAAGTCATTCTCTCACAAAGTTCTTCGGCAGACATATGCAACAATTTCAAATCTTCAAGCATATAATCCGACAAATAGCGATAAAACTTGCGTTCTATCTGCAATCTCTCCGCATCTGTTTTTTCCGGGAAGGATCTCAATAGATTTCTCCGAACTACTTTCCGTCGATATTTTCCAACACGATACATCAGCAGATAATTAAAATCTGAAAGCATATATAAAACCCGGAACGGAAGAGCCGAAAACAGCCACATTCCACTGTATACCAACCAATAGATAAGTTTTGATCTCATAATTTATACCAAAATTGTACCTTTAAGTGCTGTCATCTCCTCATTAAACTCTCCCAGACGTACATGAACCACCTGATTATCCAGCGAGTCATCACTTTCCACCTCTACACGAATATAATTCTCCGTAAATCCATGCATCGGAACACCAGCTTTCGATTTTTCCATCAATACCGGCATTGTCTGCCCGATATGACGTGCATAAAAAGCCTGTGTCTTTTGGTCCGATAGCGCCAACAGACGCTGACTACGCTGATGCTTCTCTTCCGGAGAAACCACATATTCTATTTTTAAGGCTTGCGTTCCGGGACGCTCGGAATAGCTAAACACATGCAGCTGCGTCACATCCAGTCCGTCAATAAACTGATAAGCCTGTTCAAAGTATTCGGGTGTTTCTCCACGAGTACCCACAATCACATCCACTCCGATAAAAGCATCCGGCATCACCTCTTTTATCTTCTTCACTTTCGAAGCAAAAAGAGCAGTGTCGTAACGACGGCGCATTAACTGCAAAACTTCATCGCAACCGGATTGCAAAGGGATATGAAAATGAGGCATAAAACTGCGGGAGTGAGACACAAACTCAATAATCTCATCAGTCAACAAATTGGGTTCTATGGAAGAAATACGATAACGTTCGATTCCATCTACCTGATCCAGCGCCTTTACCAGATCAAAGAAACTCTCTCCTGTTGTTTTACCAAAATCTCCGATATTCACTCCGGTCAGAACGATTTCTTTTCCACCTTCAGCAGCTGCCTGCCGCGCCTGCTCAACCATGGAAGCAACAGTCCCGTTACGACTTCGCCCGCGGGCAAAAGGAATCGTGCAATATGAACAGAAGTAATCGCATCCATCCTGCACCTTCAAGAAGAAACGGGTACGGTCTCCCCGTGAACACGAGGGAGAAAACGAACGGATATCTTTGGTTGGAGTAGTGATAGCCTCTCCTTTTTCATGCTTTTGGAGGTCGCCCAGATATTGAAGTAACTCTCCCTTCTGTTCCGCTCCCAACACTACATCTACTCCATCTATCTTTGCCACGTCGCCGGGCTTCAATTGCGCATAACATCCGGTCACTACCACAAAAGCACCAGGATGCTGCTTTACCAGGCGATGGATGGCTTGCCGGCATTTTTTATCCGCCATCTCCGTCACCGAACAAGTATTTACCACACAGATATCTGCTTTCTCTCCTTTACGCACGGTCCGGACGCCTGCCTCACGCAGGATTTTACCGATAGTTGAAGTCTCTGAAAAATTTAATTTGCAGCCCAAAGTATAATAAACGGCTGTCTTATTTTGAAATACAGTGGTATCTATCATAAGCTGTTATAAACACATTAACTTTGCAAAGTTACACATTATTATCAGTAAAACACTTTAGGATACGAAAGTTTATTCCTACTTTTGCACAATTCACTAAAAAGCGTGCAATGATTAAAGAGAATTTCATTAAACTATACGAAAATAGTTTTCGTGAGAATTGGGATCTGCCTTGTTATACTGATTATGGAGAAGATACCCAATACACATACGGTGAGGTGGCTGAAAAAATCGCCCGTTTACATCTGTTATTCAAACATTGTAGCCTTCGCAGAGGAGATAAGATTTCAGTTATCGGCAAAAATAATGCTCATTGGTGCATCGCTTATATGGCAACGATCACATACGGAGCAATCATTGTCCCTATCCTTCAAGATTTTACGCCTAATGACGTTCATCATATCGTCAATCATTCCGAATCAGTATTCCTATTCACCAGCGACAGCATTTGGGAGAATCTGGAAGAGGAAAAATTAACGGGACTACGGGGAGTATTCTCATTGACGGATTTCCGGTGTCTTTATCAACGTGACGGAGAAACGATACAAAAGTTTCTGAAAAATACCGATAAAGAGATGCATTCTCTCTATCCGAAAGGATTTACCCGTGAAGATGTTCAGTACACCACTTTATCCAATGACAAAGTGATGCTGTTAAATTACACTTCCGGAACCACCGGTTTCAGTAAGGGTGTGATGCTGACAGGAAATAATCTTGCCGGTAATGTCACTTTCGGTATTCGTACCGAACTCCTTAAAAAAGGGGATAAAGTGCTTTCTTTCCTTCCCCTTGCCCACGCATACGGTTGCGCATTCGACTTCCTGACAGCAACGGCTGTCGGCACCCATGTCACTTTGCTTGGAAAAACGCCTTCTCCTAAAATTATAATGAAGGCTTTTGAAGAAGTGAAACCTAACCTTATTATTACCGTCCCGTTAGTGATTGAAAAGATATATAAGAATATTATCCAACCACTCATCAATAAAAAAGGTATGAAGTGGGCACTCAATATTCCTCTGCTCGACAGCCAAATCTACAATCAGATACGTAAAAGACTGATTGATGCATTGGGAGGGCGGTTTAAAGAGATCATTATCGGTGGCGCCGCTATGGATAAGGAAGTAGAAGAATTCTTCCACAAAATCAAATTTCCTTTTACCATCGGTTATGGAATGACCGAATGTGGTCCGCTTATCAGCTACGCTCCTTGGGATGAATTTGTACTAGGTTCTTCCGGGAAGATTCTGGATATAATGGAAGCGCGTATCTATAAGGAAACCCCGGAAGCAGAAACCGGAGAAATCCAAGTTCGGGGAGAAAATGTGATGGTTGGCTACTACAAGAACCAAGAAGCAACGCAGGAAGTATTCACGCAGGACGGCTGGTTACGTACGGGTGACCTTGGTTCTATGGACAGCAACGGAAATATTTTCATCCGGGGACGACTCAAGACTATGATCTTAAGTTCCAGCGGACAGAACATCTTCCCCGAAGAGTTGGAAACTAAACTGAATAACCTGCCTTTCATTCTCGAAAGTCTTGTTATCGAACGCAATAAAAAATTAGTGGCACTTGTTTATGCCGATTACGAAGCGTTGGATTCTCTCGGATTAAACAATCCAGATAACCTGAAAACAATCATGGATGAAAATCTTAAGAATCTGAACAGCAACGTAGCCGCTTATGAGAAAATCAGCAAGATCCAACTCTATCCTACGGAATTTGAAAAAACGCCCAAAAGAAGCATAAAAAGATACTTATATAACAGTATTGCTGTCGATTAGCATGTTCTAAAACATATAAAAAGGGGAGAAAAGGAGCTAGTTACCAAAAAAATTATAAAAAAAGTTGGCATTTCGAGAACAACATATTGAAAAAGTACATACCTTTGCATCGTTTTAATAAAGCAATTGATTGTATTACGTTTTTAAAAAGCAAAGAAAATGAAAAAATTAGTTTTGATGGCCGTAGCTATCGTAGCAGTATCATTCGCATCATGTGGTAACAAAGCAGCTGACGCAGCAAAAGCAACTGCAGATTCTATCCGTATCGCTGACTCAATCGCAGCAGTAGAAGCAGCAGCTCTTGAAGCTGAACAAGCAGCAGCCGCAGCAGCAGATTCTTTGAATGCTGATAGCACTGCAACTGAAACTGTAGCTGAATAATTCAGAAACAGCTTAGAGAGAATTGAAAGTCTGCCATGCGAAAGCATGCACAGACTTTTTTTTATGCCTTTATATTAGTAAGCTACACGTTATTTAGCGTATGAGCTTTTCACAAAAGGAGCGTTCAACAAATAATCCAGACTTACTTCTACACTTTCCTCTACCGGAATGCTATACCTTTCGATTTCAGCAACAAGATAATTAACACCTGCAGTTTTTGCATTCTTAAAGATAGCATCAAAACCTACCATTCCACTTTGTCCAATCTCTCTGTGATCTTTCAAATGAAATACTTTGAAACGACCGGGATATTTATTAAAATAATCGACAGGACTGTTTTGTCCGCGAACTACCCAATAAAGGTCCATCTGGAAGAAAACATATTCCGGATTCGTATTTTCCAACATATAATCATACATCACTTTATCTTCTACTTTCTGAAATTCATGAGCGTGATTATGATATCCGAACGACAAACCTTGTTGTTTGCAACGCTTGCCTATCTCATTATAATATGCACAATACGTTTCTAAATCCTTGAGCGTCTTAGGTACATCCATCCACGGAGCTACAATATATTTCATACCGGCAGCTTTGTGATCGGCAATACATTGATCCCACCATTCAAGTGACTTCGAATAGTCGCCGGAAGCCAATTCTTCTTTAGACAATTGTCTTGTACAATGTGAAGACAAAACCTTTAATCCTGCCGATTCGACATCCTTCTTAAATTGTTGGGGAGTACGGTCATAAAATTTACCGTTGTTATAATTGGCTGCTTCAACACCGGTATATCCCATGTTTGCCAATTTCTTCAGAAGAGCAGTATAAGTGGGGTCGCACTTACCGTTTTTGTTGTCTACCTTATTTAATATATCTCTGACAGAATAGAGCTGAATCGCTACCTCTTTTTTAGCTTTTTTCTTGGTTTGTGCCGTTACTGCCAATGGAATCATGAAAAGAGCAGCCAGTGCACAGATATAAATTCTAGTTTTCATATAATAGATATTAGTGAGTTACAATTATTCAGGTTTATATAGAAAAAAAATAGGCACGGATTACACAGACTTCACGGTTGTTCTATGACAATCGCCATTCAAAAAAACGTGAAATATGTGTAACCCGTGCCTTTTTATTGCTATTCGATTAGTCCAAAATCTTCACGCGGATGTTACGGAACCAAACATCGTCACCGTGATCTTGCAAACCAATGAAACCTTCGTGATTTTCGCCACCGCAATTATTCAACAATTCAAATGCCAAAGGCCATTTTTCTTCGCTGAACTTACTTGCTTGCAACATATCAGTCCATTGTTTTGTCCACAAATGATATTCAACTACGTTTTCATCATTTTGTCCGTGAACAACTGTACCTTTATAAACCATAATCTTAGCCTTGTTCCATTCGCCAAACGGTTTAGAGTTTTGAGGAACCGCCGGAATCATGTCATACAAAGAAGCTGACTGACGATTGTTGTCTTTACCCAATTTAGCATCCGGATGATTGGCATTGTCCAACACCTGATATTCGGGCGCGGAAATGTAAATAGGCTCAAGCACATCATTACCGTCGTTATCTTTCGATACAACTTCCTGAGCTAAATAGAAAATACCGGAGTTACCACCTTTAGAAACTTTCCATTCCATCTCCAGTTCGAAGTTTTTAAACTTGTGAGCAAAAATCAGGTCACCACCATCACCGTCTTGAGCTTCACCGCCACCAGAACCGTTAAATTTGATGCAACCGTCTTCAATAGTCCATTTAGAAGGAATGCGGTCTTTTCCATAACCACGCCATCCGTTAAATGTTTCACCATCAAAAATAGTGATATAGCCATCTTTATCAACAGGCAGATTCAAGCTATCTGTTTCTGGTGCTTTCAATGATTTAGAGTAAGACAACGCAACTTTTTGCTCTTCCGGAGCATTTGCTTTCTTCTGAGCGCCGCAAGAAGCAAAAACACCTGCAGCAAGACAACAACAAGCTAATGGATAAAATACTTTTTTCATGATATCAACTATTTATTTTTTTAATCTTTAATTTTTAATTTACTTTTATCTTGGCATATCAGGCAGTCTCCAGCCTTCACGATAATTATGTTTCACTAATTCAGCCGCAAACTGTTGTGCATTGATCGGATCTGTCCATGTCTTATCAAATGTAGGATGACCATTATGAATCTTGAAACCGTCTTTGATAACGGTACGGATGGTTTCGTTATCACCGATATTTGTAAAGCGCATGTTAGCTCCATCCCATTCAAGAGTCTTATTCAGCGCCTGCAAACGGATAGCCAATACACCCATTGCCACCATTTCATTCATTGGCCCAGCTTCTGAGAAGTCAGATTTAGTCATGATACGATTAGATTTATCTTCTTTACATGCACGTACCCAATCCATTTCGTGACCGCCATTCATTGCTTTAGGAACACGACGACAAACCTTCGGTGCATTTGGTTTACGTCCTGAAAGCAACCAAGGATTCTGTCCATAACATCCGCAAATCAATGTATCTTTCGTTCCGTGGAAAATAGTCAAACCACCACCGCTCTGCATCAGTTGTTTACCTTCAGGGAATCCTTTCGGACGCTCAGGCATCATACCGCCATCATACCAATGTATTTCCACTTCAGGCATAGCTACTTTCGGCATATTTTCACGAGCAGGGAAAATCATTTTCACGTGTTGTGCCTGTGGAGCACAAGCATTCAACAATAATGTCGATGAACCTTCCACTTTGGTAGGATACTGCAATTTCAATGCTTTAAACGGCTGATGCAAAATATGACAAGCC
The DNA here is from genome assembly GCA_948742525.1 of Bacteroides caecimuris. GTDB lineage: Bacteria > Bacteroidota > Bacteroidia > Bacteroidales > Bacteroidaceae > Bacteroides > Bacteroides caecimuris_A. The sequence goes on from CAPYSS010000018.1 coordinate 11,896, forward strand.
ATATCACCCAATGCACCTGTTCCGTAATCCCACCATCCACGCCAGTTCCAAGGATGGTAAATAGCATTATAAGGATTCATTTTAGCAGGACCTGTGAATAAATCCCAGTTCAACGTGCTAGGAATTTTATCAGCCTTTTCCGGAACATTCAATCCTTGAGGCCAAATAGGACGGTCTGTTGCACATTCAACTTTCGTCACATCACCGATTTCTCCATTCCAAATCCATTCACATACTAAATCCGTACCTTCATCCGATGCGCCCTGATTACCCATTTGAGTAACCACGCCCGTTGATGCAGCCAATTTGGTCAACAAACGAGATTCATACACAGAATGCGTTAATGGCTTCTGGCAATATACATGTTTTCCCATTGTCATTGCGTCAGCAGTGATGATAGCATGAGTATGGTCGGCTGTTGCGATAATTACACCGTCGATAGATTTACCCATTTCATCATACATCTTACGATAGTCCCAGTACTTTTTAGCCTTGGGGAATTCGTCGAACACGCCTTTTGCGTACTTCCAATCCACATCACAAAGAGCCACAATATTTTCAGTGCCCTTCACGTGATTAATGTTGGCATGTCCCATACCACCAATACCCACAGCTGCAAGATTCAGTTTATCAGTAGGCGAAATATGCCCGTGACTCATACCTAAAATAGTACTAGGAGCAATAGTTATACCTGCTAAAGCAGCGGCTCCTGTTTTGAGAAATTTTCTCCTCGAAATGTTTGACATGATTTTATTTATTTAAGAGTTAATAATCTTTGGAAGGTTGCCGTGCAACAATCCATATCCATTTTTCATATTTCTTCTTCGCTCGCGTATTTGCTCCAAAGTGCTTAAATTACCAATAGCAGGCAAATCGTGTTTGCGAGTATCTTCCAAGAATGTCCACGCATATTCGGATGCAATAGCCGAATCACGCATTAACGGTAAGCGTGAATTACGTTTTCCGCTTTCTATCGAATCTGCAAACAGGTCACACAACACGTCTATATTCTTGCCGCCGAAAGGTTTCTCTACACGAATGGTCTGGTTGACACCGTGCAGGTCGACAACAGCAGTATTGAAGTCATGCGTCATACGCACAATTCCTTTCGTACCTATAATATCTATATACGAATTATGTGTCTGGTCTTTAGATAATTGCCCATAAACAAATCCCTGAGTAATATCAAAAACGACCCCATTTTGAAAAGTTCCGTGACATTGCACCCACCAAGGATCTTTGTAGTTCCACATATTCACTCCCTGAGCATTCCATGTTCTATAGTCACATTCTGCATACCAACGGGTAATATCTACATAATGCATTCCGCAATCATGAAAAGCAGGCCCTTCATATTCATGCCCTTCACCTGGTGCCAAGCCGGGAGTCATATGACAAATACGAATAATAGCCAACTCTCCGATTTCTCCTTGCTGGATATATTCCTTCATTAAATTATGATACCAGGAATTCCGCAAATACAAGTTCACCGTAGAAATGAGGTTTGTATTTTCTGTCATTTCTACAACTTTCCACTCATTTTCCATTGTATCTGCAACTGGTTTTTCTGCAATAATGTGTTTGCCGTAACGAATAGCTTTTTCTATTTGTTCCAACCGTGAGTCAGCCAAAGTGAAAAGCCCGACTACCTGCACACTTTCATCCTCAAAAATCTTTTGATTATCTTCTAATATAATAGAGTTAGGAGAAAGCTTCTTGGCTAACTGACGTGATTCAGGATTAGTATCACAAATATAAGCAATATTCCACCGATCACTTTTAGTCATCGCTTCCCAATAGAATCTTCCCATCCTACCAAAACCGATAATTCCAACTTTAATTCTCGTGTCTACTGAAGATTGCGTGTTCATAATTAAACATAGTGAATTTAAGTACAAATAATAGATAAAATATCAACTCCTAACTATCAAACTGATGAGCTAAAAACTGATATTGCAAATTTAGTCAAATAAATAACGGCTTATTTGCCTTACACTACTTTATGTAGATATAAAATTAGCACTTTATACTATTAATCAAGCACTTAGTTAATTCAACACATCAAAAAAATGTAGATGATTTGGAAAGTATTATAATGTTAAAATGATAATTATGTCTCTTGAGTTGAACTAATTTTCATAATTTCATTCTCAAATTCATCCCTGTCGACAGCTGCCTTATTTCTCATCTTCGTGCGATAATTATAAACCGTACTTGTAGAACAACGGAGAAAGTTCGCTATTTTCCCACTATCCGTAATACCCAAACGCAACAAAGCATAAATACGAAGTTCTCTGTTCAATAAAGCATCCGGTTTTAAAATTATTTTCTCTTCATCTTTCAACAAAGCATTAAAATCAGAAACAAAAGTAGGATACAGCCCCAAGAAAACTTTATCAAAACGGGTGTATAAAGCACTAAGTTCATCGTCGATAAGCTCAGATGATTTTAGCTTCTTAATCAGCTCATCATAGTATTTATTTATAGCTATTTTATACAACATATTTTGATATTTCTCCATTTTATGGATATAACTAAAGCATACATCAAAAAATTCGGCTATATAATGTTCCTTTATACTACTAATTTCATACAACTGATTATTTGTATCATTCAGCTGGCTGTTCATACTATTCAATTTATTGTTCAATCGCAAAAGTTCCTCATTACTCTGCGCCAATGCCTGTTTTATTTTCAACGTCTTCTTCATCTGAATATAGATGAAAAGCACCAACAGGACTAAGAGAAAAAGGATAATACTTGTAGAAATAAGGAAAGTAGTCAAATGCGAGCGCGATCTGGTCTGTTCCGCCTGATAAGCAGTATTAATAATAGAATTGAATTTATAAATTTCGATGGCCCGAAAATGAATACCGGAAGATATAACGTCATCGATAGCAGACTGTGTAAATTTAAATGCATCAGCCAAATTCTGTTCATCATAAGCTATCAATGCAAGAGATTGCAGGGAGGCATTTTCCCGCGTAGCATTCCGGGTATCGGCTATTGCTGACAACATCAAATATTTTTTTTCCTCATCATACTTTTTTTGATGGTGACATAACCTGGAATATGAATGAGTTATCATGGCATAATTAGGTGTCCCCACTTCTTCAATCTCCAGCAGTTCTTTAAAAATTTCTTTCGATTTCAATGTATCACGCCAAATATAATAAGAAGCCTGGGACATTCGATAATCCCAAGAAGTGTGGTCAATGAGGGCAAACAACGAATCCTGACAAGCAGCCTGATGCTTGCCATACAGATGATTGGCGACAGAAATCGAATAGTGCCCCCAAAAACTGGAATAAGTTTGATAGTAGTTTATTAATAAATCCTTGGGAAGTTCTGAAGTCTTTATACTTTTCAAGATGATCTCTGCTTCGCGAAACCTGCCACACATCGAATATAAAAGGCTAAGATATAAAGACGACTGGTTAGTGAAATAAGGTCTATTCAACTGGCGGGAAATCTCAATATTGCGATCGACATAATGGATGGCTGAATCAATATGAAACTTTTTATATTCATTATACAACCGTAGATTGATTCTATATTCTCCTTCAAGAGTCAAACCAGGACTTCTCAACATACATTTTATCCGGTTTATCCGATCTTCTTTCTCTTTAATAAAGACGTGTTTTTCATCTATCACTCTACGCAAAGAATCAGTCAATAACTTCAACTCATTATTCGCATAAATAACACTGCCAATTCCCAAAGCAATCAGCAAAAGCAAAAACCTCTTCTTTAGAAAACAACAGTCGAATTTCATAATAGTAATAGCAAAGATAACAAAAAAAAGCGATTTATTCGTTCAGAACAAATCGCTTTTCATATATGAAGTAAATTTGCTCTTATTCAGCAACTACCTCGAAAGGAATTTCTACCGAAACTTCCTTGTGAAGCTTAACGATAGCCTTGTAGCTACCAACTTCTTTCACAGCGTCTTTTACAACGATGATCTTTCTGTCAACTTCATGACCCAGTTTAGACAATGCTTCAGCAATCTGGATGTTACCAACAGAACCGAAGATAGTACCGGTTGAGCTAACTTTAGTTGCGATAGTCAAAGAAACGCCTTCCAACTTAGCAGCCATAGCTTCAGCATCTTTCTTGATTTTCTCAAGTTTGTGAGCACGCTGTTTCAGTTCTTCAGCCAACATTTTCTTTGCAGAAGGAGAAGCAATGATAGCTTTTCCAGTCGGGATCAAATAATTACGACCGTATCCGGATTTCACGTTTACGATATCGTTCTTATAACCCAAGTTTACTACGTCTTCTTTCAATATAATTTCCATACTTTTCCTCCTTCTTATTTCATCATGTCAGTTACATAAGGCAGCAATGCCAAGTGACGAGCTCTCTTCACAGCCTGCGCGATACGACGTTGGAACTTCAAAGAAGTACCTGTAATACGACGCGGAAGGATTTTTCCTTGTTCATTCAAGAATTTCTTCAAGAATTCAGGATCTTTGTAGTCGATATACTTAATACCACTCTTTTTGAAACGGCAGTACTTTTTCTTCTTAACGTCTACTGACGGCGGAGTTAAATATCTGATTTCTGATTGAACTTGTTGTGCCATGATTAATCCTCCTTTTTGTTTGATTTAACACTTCTTCTTTTTGCAGCGTATTCAGCAGCATACTTATCCATCTTGAAAGTCAAGAAACGGATTACGCGTTCATCACGACGGAAATTAATTTCCAGCTTGTCAATTACAGTAGGATCTGCATTGAACTCAATCAGTTGATAAAAACCTGTAGACTTTTTCTGAATTGGGTAAGCCAATTTCTTCAGTCCCCAGTTTTCTTCATTAATAATCTCAGCACCTTCAGCTTGAAGAACGCCTTTGAATTTTTCTACCGCTTCCTTCATCTGAACATCAGATAAAACGGGAGTTAAAATGAAAACGGTTTCGTATTGATTCATACTTCGTTTAATTAAATAAATAAATTATTTGATTTTAAATGCGGGTGCAAAGTTAGACATTTTATTTTGAACTACAAATATTTAATCTTTTTTTGTATCCGAAGATAGGATTTATCCGGGAAGAGACTTACCTTTGCAAAGTTGTTTAAACAATAATTTCATGATAGAGCAATTTAATTTCGACATTCGACTTATATTCGCCATATTAAATGGCAAAGTTTCTGCGGCAATCAACCGGAAACTGTACCGTAACTTCCGTCAGAACGGTTTAGAAATCAGCCCCGAACAATGGACGGTACTCATTTTCTTGTGGGAAAAAGACGGTGTGACACAACAAGAGTTGTGTAATGCAACTTTTAAAGACAAGCCCAGCATGACCCGTTTGATAGATAATATGGAACGGCAACACCTTGTTGTGCGCATTTCCGATAAAAAAGACCGCCGCACCAACCTGATCCATCTGACCAAAGACGGGAAAGAACTGGAAGAAAAAGCGCGTATCATTGCCGGTCAGACTCTGAAAGAGGCTCTTCACGGTATCACTCTCGACGAATTGAGCATTGGACAGGAGGTACTGAAAAAGGTATTCTACAATACAAAAGATTAGATAGAAGAACTTCTCTCCAAATCATAAAATCCACTAAATCGTACATTTATAATGGAATTTTTATCCAAATAATTTCGCCCGTTAAAGAATTATGCTTTAATTTGTGACTGGAATATTATAATCTATTAAAATACACACACATGAAAGGTTTATTAAAGAACTTAGGATTGATATTAATCTTGGTCGGAGTAGTGATCCTGCTGGCTTGTTCCTTTACAGGAAATGTAAACAACAACGCCATCCTGGGTACTTCAGTAGTACTTGTAGTACTGGGACTCATTTCTTATATTGTTATTAATAAGAAGATCGCTGATTAATTTCGCAGAATCAATAAAAAATCCCGGAAACGAATGTTCCCGGGATTTTTTATTTGGAGTTATCTCAAACGCAATCATTAAGATTCAACTTCCGGAGTAATCAGTTTATAACCTTTTCCGTGAATATTGATAATTTCGATTGAATCATCTTCTTTCAGGTGCTTACGCAATTTCGTGATATACACATCCATGCTACGGGCATTGAAATAGTTATCGTCAATCCAAATTGTTTTCAGAGCGAAGTCACGTTGCAAAATCTCATTGGCATGTGCGCAAAGCAATCCGAGTAGCTCAGACTCTTTGGTAGTCAGCTTAGTTTGTTTGCCTTCTGACGACAGAATTTGTTTCTGTGTGTCGAAAGTAAACTTACCAATCTTATAGATATTGCTTTCTTTGTTCTTCTTTCCACGAACACGTCTCAAGATTGCTTCAATTCTGAATGTCAATTCTTCCATACTAAACGGTTTGGTGATATAATCATCCGCACCGATTTTAAAGCCTTCCAAGATATCTTCTTTCAGCGTTTTAGCCGTCAGGAAGATAATAGGAATTTCAGCATTTGCTGCACGGACATCCTGTGCCAGTGTGAAGCCATCTTTTTTAGGCATCATCACGTCAAACACGCACAAGTCATATTTATTCTTCAAGAAAGCCTTATAACCGGCTTCTCCATCAGGATATAACTCAGCAGAATAACCTTTTGCCTGTAGATATTCTCTTAAAAGCATGCCAAGATTTTCGTCATCCTCGCATAATAAAATACGCAGTTTCTCGTCCATATCAATTATTTTTTAATAAAGGTAATGCAATAATAAATTTAGTTCCCACGTTCAGGTCGCTTTCCGCCCGGATGGTTCCCTTATGATCCAATATAATTTTTCTCACATAAGCCAATCCCAGTCCAAAGCCCTTCACATCGTGCAGATTACCCGTATGTACACGATAGAACTTTTCAAATATCTTTTTCAGGTTCTCTTTTTTGATACCGATACCATTATCCTGTATCGAAATCATCAGTTTACCCGACTCATTCCACGTTCTCACTTTCAGTTCCAGATCCTCTTCCGGTTTCTTATATTTCACCGCGTTATCCATCAGATTAAAGATTACATTCGTGATATGCATCTCATCTGCAAATATAACAGGATCGGTGGCCTCAAGGTTCGATGTTATCTTACCATTATATCGTTCCACTTTCAGCGCAAAGGTATTGATAACTCCTGATATTAATTCATTCGCATCAATCTCCTTCATCTTCAAAGTTGCCTTCTGACGTTCGAACATCGACATCTGGAGCACTTTTTCCACCTGGAAACGCAAGCGCTTGGTTTCATCATTAATCACTCCCGATATATGCTGAAACATCTGTGGAGATTTCCCCACTGCCGGATCTTTCAACATCTGGGCTGCTAATGAAATGGTAGATATCGGTGTTTTAAATTCGTGCGTCATATTATTGATAAAGTCATTCTTCATCTCCGTCAGTTTCTTTTGCCGGAATACGATATAAATCGTAAAGATGAATGTCACTAACAATACCAGTGTAAATATCAGCGACGGAATCATGAAACTGATGGAATCAAAGATATAATCTTTCTTCCCCGGAAAGTGTACTTTCAAGATACTCATTTTTGCAGGCGGATCATTCTTAAACAATGCCTGCTGATAAGCGTCTTCACTCCCCTTTGCCTCATAATCCGCACAACGGTAGACTTCCCTTCCGTCTTTGTCGATCACCGTAAAGTGATAAGGCAAATCTATACTATTATTATATAAGCTCGATTTCAGATAGTCATCCAGTTCTTTAAACCGTACTCTGTCTCCAATCGACTTGTCACTTCCCCGATAAATCATCTGCCAGGCCACTTCATCGAGCAATGCCCGTTGATACATATACCGATTCTTGATGGCTTCCACCAATGAACGCGAAGTTTCCGGTATGGTCTTTGTCCCCCTGTAAGGAGAAATCATAGCCTTCGGAAGCTCGGAGGGCTTAGTGGTCATCACTTTCAGCTCAAAATCCGAATATACTTTTCCATCCTTAGACTTCACCGTAAACCGCTGCGTCTGCTGAATCAAGTTGTCTTGTTGTATGGAAGCATTATTCGCAATCAGTGCCTTTCTTTCCGCTTCTGAAATATCTTCGATCAACCAACGTCTGGTCTCTGCATATTCCACATCCTTGGAAACCTGATCCAAGCTATTGCGTACAGCCGAATCAAACTGTTCCTTACGGGTTTTCATCATTTCCTCTATATAACTTACCTGCAAATACAGCAAGCTAAGGAAGGAAAGCCCCATTACAATACCTAATATCCAAATTGTTGACTTCTTCATAGCAACAAAATTAACACTCCCTAATTAACACTCCTAATGCATTAACTTGATTTAACCGGAACTTCCCGGAAATTAACCGTAAGGAGCTATTTAGGTTGTATTCTGATTACTACAACAATAAAACCCCTCCTTTGGTTTGCAAATTTAATAAAAAATTAAATTTTCACCTTGTGTTTTTCCATCTTTATTAATCATAGTTAAACAAAAACTGCCCCCTTTTACTTAAAAAAGGCGGCAGTTTTAACGTTTTAGTTGATTCTTTATGCCTAACAGATAATAAATACCGAATATTATAGTGAATATTCAATCAATTATCACCTATCATTTATACTTATTCTTCAGTTTGTTTAGCTTCAAAGTCCTTCATTAACTTATCTTGAACATCCGTCGGTACAAGCTCATAGCTAGAGAATTTCATAATGAACGAAGCACGTCCGCCTGTGAGAGAGCTAAGCGCCGTAGAATAAGACGACATTTCTTTCAAAGGTACTTTCGCAACCAGTTTCTCAAAACCTTTCTCGCTACTCATCCCCATAATCATGGCACGACGTCCCTGAAGATCTCCCATCACATCTCCCATCCTATCAGACGGAACGAACACTTCCACATCATAAATCGGTTCCAGAATTTTCGGACCGGCATTCTTGAAGGCTTCACTAAAGGCATTGCGTCCGGCAAGCATAAAGGAGATTTCATTCGAATCTACCGGGTGCATCTTACCATCGTAAACAATAACGCGCACGTCACGAGCATACGACCCCGTCAACGGTCCTTGCTCCATACGAGACATGATACCTTTCATAATAGCAGGCAAGAAGCGGGCATCGATAGAGCCACCAACGATACTGTTAACAAACACCAGTTTACCACCCCATTCCAATGGTATCTCTTCCGTGCCTCTCACGGTAATCTTAAATTCCTGTCCATTGAACTTATACGTTTCAGGTATAGGCATACCTTCTTTATAAGGTTCTACGATCAGGTGAACTTCACCAAACTGACCGGCACCACCAGACTGTTTCTTATGCCGATAGTCAGCACGGGCAGCTTTGGTAATCGTTTCACGATACGGAATCTTCGGCTCTTCATATTTTACCTGAAGTTTTTCGTTGTTTTCCAAACGCCATTTCAATGTACGAAGATGGAATTCTCCCTGACCGTGTACCAAAGTCTGTTTCAGTTCTTTTGATTGCTCGATCACCCAGGTAGGATCTTCTTCACGCATACGATTCAAGATACTCATCATCTTTTCCACATCCGATTCATTCACCGGCTTAATGGCACGGGTATATTTAGAGTTCGGATATTTGATAAAATTGAATTTGTAGTCGCAATCCTTACCATTCAGCGTATTACCGGTTTTCACGTCTTTCAGTTTCACGGCAGCACCGATATCACCGGCCTGCAATTCTTCCACTTTGACACGATTACCACCGGCTACCACATAGATTTGCGCGATACGTTCCTTCGAACCACGGTTGGCATTCAGCAAATCGTCCCCCTCATGAACTTTACCGCTCATTACTTTAAAATAGGAAACTTCACCGATATGCGGCTCCACACTTGTCTTGAAGAAATAAAGAGATTCCGGTCCATTGGAGTCCGGAGCCACTTCTTTACCTTCCGTATTCTGTACCTTTGGCATTTCAGATACAAAAGGAACAACGTTGCCCAAGAATTCCATCAAGCGGCGAACACCCATATCTTTACCTCCGCAGACGCAGAATACAGGGAACATACCTCTGGCGATCAATCCTTTACGGATACCTTCACGCATTTCGTCTTCTGACAGGGAATCTTGCTCGAAGAATTTCTCCATCAGATTTTCATCATTCTCAGCAGCAGCCTCTACCAATGCTTTATGCATTTCCATGGCCTTATCCATTTCTTCTGCCGGGATATCTTCGATTGTCGGAGCCCCTCCTTCGGGTTTCCACGAGTATTTCTTCATCAACAATACATCGATCAGCGCATTAAAGCCCGGACCGGTAGTTATCGGATATTGAATGGGAACAATCTTAGAGCCGTATGCCTCTTTCAGCTGTTCGAGGATATTATCATAGTCGCATTTTTCATTATCAAGCTGGTTGACTAGAAAAATAACAGGTTTATTCAGCTTTTCTGTATAACGGAAGTGATTTTGTGTACCGACTTCGACACCGTATTGGCCATTGAGAAGGATAATTGCTGTGTCGGTCACATTTAGTGCAGTCACTGTGCTGCCTACGAAGTCGTCCGATCCCGGACAGTCAATAATATTAAGTTTTTTATTATTCCATTCCACATGGAGAACGGTGGAGAAAACGGAGTAACCATACTCTTGTTCAACAGGAAAATAATCGCTAACTGTGTTTTTTGCGGCAACAGATCCGCGACGTTTTATAACACCACTCTCGAAAAGCATCGCTTCCACGAGAGTGGTTTTCCCAGAGCCAGAACTTCCCAACAAGGCAATGTTCTTGATTTCATTAGTCTGATATACTTTCATAATATATAAGATTTTAGTAATTACTCAGTATGTTTCTCACATACCATTAATTTAGTGGTCCGCAAATTAGGGATTAATTTTGGGAAAGGCAACACTTACGGCAGTGTTACTAAACAATGTTATGTAACACCCCTTTATCGTGAACCTTTGTTTCAAGACATATCTCTTCTTATAAAGTTGAAAATAGCAAAAACATCTTGCACCTTGCACTTTTATTCCTTAACCATCTGTCATATAATAAATTGCAGAGTGCAAAATAGGGTGACAGATGTGTGCAAGATACTTTTATCTTGCACACATCTATTGTCCGGTGATTACTTGCCGGTTAATTTGCCGGATAGCAGTAGTTTCATTCTGTTTCAATTGCTTGAAACAAAGTGTTCATAGGCTTGAAACAATGTGTTCAACTGCTTGGAACAATGTGTTACAAGCAATGAAACACTTTGTTTGCCTACATTCATTTCACTCATAACCGTATAAAAACAAAGTTATTCGACAAACAGTCTTTTGATATATCGGATAATAATCTTACTTTTACACCCGCAAAATCCCAAACCGACATCATTATGGCAGGTATTTATCTCCACATCCCTTTCTGCAAGACCCGTTGCATCTATTGTGATTTTTATTCGACCACACGAAGCGAACTGAAAGCGCGCTACATACAGGCTCTCTGCCAGGAGTTGGAGATGCGGAAAGCGTATTTGAAAGGAGAACGCATTGAAACCGTTTACTTCGGCGGCGGCACCCCCTCGCAACTGGAGGAAGAGGATTTCAAACAAATATTCGACACTCTGCAAGCGTGTTACGGGATGGAACACTGTTACGAAATTACCTTAGAAGCCAACCCCGACGACTTATCGGTCCCATACATGCAAATGCTGTCTACCCTCCCCTTCAACCGCATCAGCATGGGTATACAGACTTTCGACGATGCCACACTCACATTGCTGAAACGACGTCACAACGCCCGCACCGCCATCGAAGCCGTAAGCAGATGCCGGCAAGCCGGATTTGACAACATCAGCATCGACCTTATATATGGACTTCCGGGTGAAACGAAGGAGCGATGGGAGAACGACCTCCGACAAGCCATCGACCTACAGGTAGAGCACATCTCCGCCTATCACCTGATTTACGAAGAAGACACACCTATATATAGTATGTTGAAGCAGCACCAAGTGTGCGAAGTAGACGAGGAGTCCAGCCTGGAGTTTTTTACGTCACTGATAGAACAGCTGCAAAAAGCCGGGTTCGAACAGTACGAAATATCCAACTTCTGCCGCCCCGGAAAGCACTCGCGACACAACACCTCCTATTGGAAAGGAATCCCCTATTTGGGCTGCGGAGCCTCAGCGCACTCCTTCGACGGAACAACACGGGAATGGAACGTCTCCTCCATCGACCTATATATAATAGGTATAGAAGAAAACCGCCGCACCTTCGAGATAGAACATCTCGACCCGACCACCCGCTACAATGAATTTATCATCACCACCATGCGCACCGCTTGGGGGACTCCTCTGGAACAACTGAAAAAAACATTCGGCAAGGAGCGATGGGAATATTGCCTGAACATGGCAGCACCTTACCTGCAAAGCGGAAAACTGGAAGAACGCAACGGTGCTCTGTGCCTGACGCGCGAAGGGATTTTCGTTTCCGACAGCATAATGAGTGATTTACTTTGGGTAGACTAACCAAACAAACTAAAAGCCGATGACCGAATCAGAAGTAAGAAAGTTATTGCGGCAAATGAAAGAACTGGATTCGCAGACTGCTTTCCGGGACTTTTACAACATGACTTACGACCGTCTCTTTCGTATTGCCTATTATTATGTGAAACAGGAAGAATGGTCGCAGGAAATCGTTCTCGATGTATTCCTGAAACTATGGAAGCAACGCAGCAATTTGCTCGATGTGAGAAACATTGAAGATTATTGTTTCATTCTCGTCAAAAATGCTTCGCTCAATTATCTGGAAAAAGAATCAAGACATACGCTTATTCATCCCGATTCTCTGCCGGAGCCACAGGAACAGAGCTATTCACCGGAAGAATCACTCATTAGTGAAGAATTATTTGCTCTTTACGTAAAGGCACTCGACCGGCTTCCGGAGCGTTGCAGGGAAGTATTCATCCGCATCCGTGAAGAAAAACAGAGTTACGCACAAGTAGCAGAAGAATTAGGCATCAGCATGAATACAGTGGACGCACAACTCCAGAAAGCAATCACACGACTCAAAGAAATGATTAGCCGGGCAGAAATATATTAACAATTATTTAGAAAAAGAGCGTAGGGAGTTTCTGTCATCCTCCGGTCTTTATCAACAAATAAATCAATCACTAAAAAAGACAGAAAAATGAAAAAGCTAAATGACGCAAACATGGGAATCCTTGTTCTTCTATCAACTTGCCTGTGCCTGTTCTCATGCAACAATGACAACAACAATTTGCCCAAAGACTATGTAGGATTCGAACATTCGAAGGAAACAGTAGAATGTGAAGGAAACAAATCTGAGTGTGAATTGGAAATTAAAATTGTGGCGATGGAGAAAGCGAAAGAAGACCGGACGGTAGTACTTGCCGCACCTCCTCCGTTGATAGGACAAGCAGCAGTCATACAACTGACGGAAAAGAAAGTAATCATCAAAGCGGGTAAGAAGTCGGCTACGACTATCATTAAAATCTATCCCAAACAGATGGTATTGAATAAACAGAATGTTACTTTATCCTGCACTCCCCAATGGAAAGAAGGAGGAATCAGCAAACTGACCATTCTGTTGAAACGAAAATAACAGATCAAGAGCAATACAGAAAAAAGATGAAATACACCGATACGGAATTAGAAGAAATACTGAACAAACTCGTCGCTTCCACACGTTCACCGCGAGGGCGGTTTTCAGCAACAGCCAGTTACCCGAAACTAGAAAAAAGACTGAAGTCGCATACCCGGCATCTGACTTTGATACGCACCTTCTCGGCAGCAGCGGCAGTTGCTCTACTTTGCCTATCGGTATGGACAGCTTATTTATATATGCAACCTGCTGCAATACAAACGGTTTCCACTCTGGCAGAGACACGTACAGTCCGTCTTCCTGATGGTAGTTCCGTCATGCTCAACCATTATTCTTCTCTTTCTTATCCGGAAAAGTTCAAATCGGACAAGCGGGAAGTGGAGCTAAATGGGGAGGCTTATTTTGAAATAAGCAAGGACAAGAAACATCCGTTTATCGTGCAGACTGAAACGATGGACATTCAGGTGTTGGGAACTCACTTCAACGTAGATGCCTATCAAAACAATCCGGATGTAAAGACAACGTTATTGTCCGGCTCGGTAGCAGTCAGCAATAAAAGCAAGTCAGTTCGTGTGATTTTGAAACCGAATGAGATTGCTATATATAATAAGGCGGAAGGAAAACTTACCAGCGAGGTCTTAGAAAACGTTGAAGATGAAATTTCCTGGCGGCAGGGAGAGTTTATATTCGACGACCTACCTTTACAGGAGATTACCCGCGAACTATCCAATTCATTCGGAGCGACGATCCACATAGCCGACACGGCTTTGCAAAATTACCGGATCACAGCACGATTCCGCGATGGAGAAGATCTGGCAACCATTTTATCTGTATTACACAACGCCGGTTATTTCAACTACTCACAAAACAATAAACAGATTATTATCACTGCTAAACCAGACTAAGATGAATATTATATTCCAAGATCGCTTCCCTATCAGAGCCATTGTTCTGATAGGGGTGGCGCTCCTTATCACCACGCAAATATATGCACAAAATGCAGAAGCCCGGCTTTCGCTGACACTACGAAACGCCACATTGAAAGAATTCGTCAAACGGATTGAGAATTCAACCGGATATTCTTTTATCTACAGTGAGGAAATTACCATCAAACATAAAATCAATTTGCAGGTAAAGGATAAGCCATTGCGTGAAATACTTGACCTTGCGTTCAAAAATGAGCAGATCAGTTATCAGTTCACCGGCCGCCATATCCTACTGCAAAAGAAAAAAGAATCAAAAACCGTAGGCCGTAAGTTCACTATCAGCGGATATGTCACGGATGGGACGTCTTCCGAGACGTTGATTGGAACCAATATCATTGAGAGTCATCAGAATCAAGGAACAACCACCAATCCTTACGGTTTTTATAGCATCACTTTGCCCGAAGGAGAAACCGAACTGCGTTTCTCCTATCTGGGTTATGCCACAGAAGCGCATCGTTTTACGCTCTCACAAGATACATTGCTGAATATCCGTATGCAGGGAAACACGCAGTTGCAGGAGGTAGTGATCGTTTCCGATAAAACTGAAACGGGCACCATAGCTACCCAGATGGGCTCTATCGAAATTCCGATGACACAGATTAAAAATACGCCGAGCATACTGGGAGAAGCAGATGTCATGAAAGCCATCCAACTGATGCCCGGCGTACAGGCAGGAGTAGACGGTTCAGCCGGACTGTATATACGCGGCGGCAGTCCGGACCAGAATCTTATTCTACTGGATGGAACTCCTGTATACAACGTAGACCACATGTTCGGATTCTTTTCGGTTTTTACTCCGGAGGCCGTCAAAAAGGTAACACTATTCAAAAGCTCCTTTCCGGCACGTTTCGGCGGACGTCTTTCTTCCGTCATTGATGTCCGCACCAATGACGGAGACATGCAGAAATACCACGGTACGCTTAGTATCGGATTACTAACCAGCAAAATCAATCTGGAAGGCCCGATTGTAAAAGGAAAAACCTCTTTCAACATTTCCGCCAGACGTTCGTATGTCGATCTCATCGCCAAGCCATTTATGCCTAATGATGAAGAATATGGTTATTACTTTTATGACATCAATGCCAAAATCAATCATAAATTCTCCGACCGGAGCCGTATCTATCTAAGCGTTTACAATGGAAAAGATCATTTTGCCGCCAATTATGATGGAGATACCGACTCCAAGAATGGAAGCACAATGAATTGGGGAAATACCATTGTTTCCGCCAGATGGAACTATATATTCAACAACCGTCTGTTCAGCAACACAACCGTCTCTTACAACAACTATTTATTCGACGTCAACTCATACAACAACAATCAATATGCTAACAGCATGGGAGCTTCGATAATCAACCGATATTCAGCCGATTATCGTTCGGGGATCAATGACTGGAGCTATCAGATCGATTTCGATTATAACCCGTCTCCCGCACACCACATTAAATTTGGTACAGGATATATCTATCATCGGTTCCGTCCGGAGGTCATGACATCCAAAATCTCCGAAAAAACAGGAGACAAAGTAGATCGCGACACCACTTACCACAGCATCGCCAACAGCCGGATTTACGGACATGAGCTATCGGCTTACCTGGAAGACAACATCAAGGTGAATGACCGTCTGCGTCTGAATCTCGGATTACACTTCTCCTTGTTTCAGGTACAGAAGCAGAGTTATTCTTCTTTGCAGCCACGAGTTTCCGCCCGTTATCAACTAGGAAAAGACGTAACTCTGAAAGCCTCTTATACACAAATGAGCCAATACGTACATCTGTTATCATCCATGCCAATCGCAATGCCTACAGACTTATGGGTTCCCGTGACTAAAAAAATCAAACCGATGCGCTCCCACCAATACTCATTAGGCGGATACTACACGGGAATCAAAGGATGGGAGTTCTCAATAGAAGGTTATTATAAGGATATGTATAATGTGTTGGAATATAAAGAAGGTGTCAGTTTCTTCGGTTCTTCCTCCGGTTGGGAAAACAAAGTGGAAATGGGAAAAGGACGTTCGGCAGGCATTGAGTTTATGGCACAGAAAACATTTGGAAAAACGACAGGATGGTTGTCTTACACCCTATCCAAAAGCGATCGTCAGTTTGCTAAAGGCGGCATCAACAATGGTGAACGATTCCCATACAAATACGACCGTCACCATAATATTAACCTGACGGTCAACCATAAATTCAGCGAACGTATCGACATCGGTGCTTCCTGGGTGTTCTATACAGGAGGAACAAGCACGATTCCCGAAGAAAAGACCGCTGTCATCCGTCCCAATGATGGTACGAATAATGGGTCTTGGGGAGGGTATGGATATGAAGGTGTTTTCGACTCTGCCATGACTTCACCTACCATTGGAGAAGCTTCTTATGTGGAACATCGTAATAATTACCGATTACCCTCCAGCCACCGGCTAAATGTAGGGATCAACTTCAATAAAAGGACTAAACATGGTATGCGTACCTGGAATATCAGCCTGTATAATGCATATAATGCAATGAATCCTACCTTTATATATCGCAGCACCAGCAAAAACGCTCCCTACAAACCTGTTATCAAAAAGTATACTATACTTCCATTAATTCCGTCATTCACTTACACTTATAAATTCTAACCCCATTATGAGAACTCGTATATGTTATCTATTTATCCTGTTAATAGCATTGCTGACAACAGTATCCTGCGAAAACGAACTCCCGTTTAGTGTAAAGGACAATCCTCCCAAACTAGTGATGAACGCACTAATCAACGCAGACAGTCTGACCAACGTTCTCTATCTCAATTTCACGGGAAGAGGATACGCCACTCATGTAGAAAATGCCACGGTGGAAGTACGTGTTAACGGACAGTTATCAGAAAGTTTACGTCCGCTCCCACCCCAAACGGAAGGAGATATGCAATGCCGTTTCCATATTTCCAGCAAATTTACTCCCGGAGATGTAGTTCGTATCGACGCCCTCACAGACGACGGACAATATCACGCATGGGCTGAAGTGACCGTACCACAGCGTCCACATGAAATAGCTGATATCGATACGGTCACCATTCCAATGACAAAGTATTATTATACGCAGAATTTTCTCCGATACAAAATCAATATCAAAGATCGATCCAACGAAGATAATTACTACCGGCTTATCATGGATAAGCAAATGACAGTGAAAGACTATAATGAAGAAACAGGAGAATTTGTCAGCCGGACAATGCATCGCTATCATTTTATATCCCGCGAGGATATTGTGCTGACAGACGGGCAGCCCACCAACAGCGATGACGAAGATAACGGCATGTTCGACACCGTAAAGAATATATATGGTGTATTCGACGACTCACGATTCAAAAATACATCTTACACAATGACGGTTTATAACCAGACAGATATTGACGGATTTCCTGAATACGGCACCAATGTAAAGATGGATATTATTGTACGTCTTTTAAGCATCACGGAAACAGAATACTACTATCTGAAAGCACTTAACCTGGTAGATTCCGACGCTTACGATGAAACAATAAATGAACCAATCAAGTACCCCAGCAATGTACATGGAGGAATTGGAATGATTGGAATCAGTACGGAGACAAGTAAGACCATTCATATAGAAAAACCACAACGATGAAAACAAATCATATATTATGGATAGCAGACTGCGATAAACCGTAGTTTTGAAGATTCACCGTCTGTCAATGGGCACGAAAGAAATCGTGGAAGAGATTAGCCAAGATTTACATTTAATACTATCTTTGCAGCCAAAAGCAGGCACTAACTATGTTTATCATTATTGGAATTATGCTGACAGGCATGCTTCTTGGCTACTTGTTACGCAGCAAAAGACTATCATGGATACATAAGATAATCACTCTCTTTATATGGATTCTCCTCTTTCTTCTCGGAATAGATGTAGGGGGTAATGAATCTATTATCAAAGGATTACACACTCTCGGACTGGAAGCTGTTATCATCACGGTAGCTGCTGTCATAGGAAGTATTCTATGTGCATGGGGCTTGTGGTACCTATTATATATAAGGAATAAAGGAAAGGAAACAAAAGCATGAAAGGTAGTTTGATTATTGTCTCTTTTTTCATTATCGGCACTCTTTGTGGAGTTTACCATCTTATCCCATACGACTTCACCGACAGCAAACTTAGTTACTATGCCCTCTGCGGACTCATGTTCTGCGTAGGTATCAGTATCGGTAACGATCCGAACACCCTGAAAAGTTTTCGGTCCCTGAATCCCCGGCTTGTATTCCTACCTATCATGACGATACTCGGCACATTAGCAGGCTGCGCCATAGCGGGAGCTTTTATGAGCCAACGAAGTCCATTAGACTGTATGGCAGTCGGGGCAGGATTTGGTTATTACTCGCTCTCCAGCATATTTATCACCGAATATAAAGGTCCTGAATTGGGAACTATCGCATTGCTTTCCAATATCATGCGTGAAATCATCGCTTTGCTGTGTGCACCCTTATTAGTAAAATATTTCGGAAAGCTAGCCCCTATCTCTGTTGGTGGAGCTACGACGATGGATACCACTCTTCCTATCATTGCCCGATATTCGGGAAAGGAATTTGTAATCATTTCCATCTTCCATGGCTTTATTGTCGATTTCAGCGTTCCGTTCCTTGTCACATTCCTTTGCTCAATATCATTTTAATAGCAACAAATCCTAAAAAGTAAAATGATTAATATGCAAAAAAAGGTGGAAGCCAACCGGCTTCCACCTTTTTTATACCATTATTTAATAGTCACCATCGTAGCCCCAAACCCATATTCTTGGAAAGAGGCATCCTGATAACGGCAATTACTATATTTCCGTTTCAATTCATCAATGACAGCCTTTCGAAGTACACCATCTCCCTTGCCATGAATAAAGACAATCTTTTGTTCACGCTTATTCTTATAGGCTTCCATCACTTCGCGAAACTTATCCAATTGATAATTCAGTATTTCAGCATTGCCCATCCCTCGAGTATCATCCAGCAAAGAATCAATATGAAGATCTATCTCAATAATTCCGCTCTTTCCACCATGAGTAGTATGGTTTGGTTTCACAATAGGTTGTGACTTCGGTTTATCTACAGACTTCTTCTGTAACAAAGCTTTTTGAATTTCCTCCGCCGAAACATATACTTGTTTGGCAGGCATATCATCTTTCACAATGTCATAAATCAAAGCCGGTTCTTCAAAGAAATCAGAATCGCTAAATGTATGGAGTTTATAGAACTTCACGGTATCGATCCGTAACTCCACACTAACAGCCGGTTTGATAGCCGCAGGCTTACCGTCCTTGAAAGCGATCAACTGAACAGCCACCCGCTCCATATCATTCAGTACATCTTTGGTGAACTCTTCCAACAGCAATTTTGTATTAGGCTCCACCAAACCATGCGAACGGTTCTTCCATGCTTTTCCTTCGGCACTCAAATAAGTGTAATACAAATAATAATTGCTATCATTTACCAGATAAGTTTCAAAAGGAGTAGTCATCATCGCTTTTGCGTCTTCGGGCACATAAGCCAAAAATACATTCAAAGTATCTCCTCCACGCACCTCCGGCTGACGTTGAATAACAGGCATCTCCGGTTTTACCGGTTTAACAGGTTCTTCCGGTTTCGGAGCAGACGAACTGGGTTTACGCCTCATATTATAGCCATCTGTTTCAATCACTACACACTCGCGTATCGGCATCGGAATATCAAACCCATCCGCATCTTCTACCAACACAAAATCCTTTCCCTGGAATCCAGTTACGATTCCACCGCCTACCTCACTAAGAAAGCGTACTTTATCTCCTATTTTCATTATTGTATATCCAATTAAAAATCAAACTCAAAAAAACAAGTAACAAAGATAGAGATTTCTATGGAATTAAATGGTGATTCGGTCCTAAAAACAAACCGTCTGCCTTTATTCCTCTTTTTATTGTAACTTTGCATACGAAATACGAAACAGATGATCTAAAATTCACCATTAACGACGAAAACCGATGAAAGAACTTATTAAAGTCATTGCTTTTGATGCAGACGATACCTTGTGGAGCAATGAACCTTTTTTCCAGGAAATAGAGAAACAATATACAGACCTATTAAAGCCTTATGGCACTTCTGAAGATATTTCAGCCATTTTATTTCAAACAGAAATGAATAATCTGAAATATCTCGGCTATGGCGCCAAAGCCTTCACCATTTCTATGGTAGAGACAGCTTTGCATGTGAGTGGACAAAAGATTTCAGGTACAGACATCCAACATATTATTGAATTAGGCAAATCATTACTTAAAATGCCTATTGAACTATTGCCGGGAGTAAAAGAAACGCTTAAAGTATTGAAAGAGAAAGGAAAATACAAATTAGTAGTTGCCACTAAAGGAGATTTGCTTGATCAGGAGAATAAGCTGGGACGTTCCGGATTAGCCTCTTATTTCGATCACATTGAAGTGATGTCCGATAAAACAGGGAAAGAATATCAACGAATGTTGAATATCTTACAGATTGCTCCTTCCGAATTTGTCATGATTGGCAATTCTCTAAAATCGGACATTCAACCTGTTCTATCGCTGGGAGGATATGGCATACATATTCCTTTTGAAGTGATGTGGAAACATGAAGTAGTAGACACATTCACACATGACCATCTGAAACAGGTGAAAAGATTTGATGAGTTGCTGCTTTTGTTTTAAACAAGTTCTATTCTTTCTTCAGATAAGCTTCAAATCTGAAGAAAGAAATCAGTAAACAATGCCATCTTATTGGAATACAATATGTTTTTTATCTCCAAAACCGTATATACTTATCTTTCTCACGCTCCAACGCACCTTCATCGACACAATCATCCAACCGGAACCATGAATGTTCTATCAATGAGCCTCTCTTTTTAGCAGACTTATCCCAATTTCCTATCACTTGTCCTTCATGAAGAACAATCGGATAAAACAGCCCATTATTGGTAAATGCTTTCGAGTAATGCTCTTTAGGCAAAACGTCTGTCCGGTCTTTATAGCCAAGCAAATATTCATCATAAGAAGGAAGAAGATGCAAACTGCCGGTAACTTTTCCACGAGTCCGGCAATCTTCATGAATATACCATGTCTGTCCATTCCATTCTTCTGCTGTTAATTCCGAATCAATCAAGTAAATAGCTTGACGTGCATCTGTAATAGGCAACCCCGACCACCAGACAAAATCTTGCAAAACAGCAGGAGCATGACTACGAAAATAACTTCTAGCCAAACGAGCCAAAGACTCATCTTTGGTCAATTCCGGCACCGGCGGAACACGCTCTTCCAAAAGCGCATACGTACATTTACTTCCTTTATCTTCCCCACTACATACAATCCCCACCTGCTCCGCACGAGCCATAAAGCGGGTCATACGATGATTATCCGCTACAATCCCCGAACGGTTAAAATGCTCGGCAATCTCCTGCCTCGTCAAGCTTTTCTTCCCACAAAGAATTTTCTCCAACAGATTATGACTTTTCGTATAGAGTTCTTCAGAAATTTCCAAATCATGCCCTTTCGCATAAGACTCATTAGCAGATATAATGCGCCCGGCAGAAAGTTTCAACATCCACCGGATATCTTCTGCTGCTACGAGATGCCATGTCGGACGCATTACATGAGTCCGCAAGATTTCACCGTCACGCAGTGCTTTTTCCACAGTTTGAATCGTTGCTGACTTCAAACGCATCCCCACTGCCCATTTCACCATGGAATAATTCTGCGCCTGCATAGCTCCCATCCAGGACACAAGTTCCTTGGGTTGAGAGAAAAGAGGACTTAATAACTGTTGGTTGAGTAAACGTATATTCGGTATTTTCATTTTAATTTATTGCTATTTTATCAATATAAAACAATAAGGCACACAACGATTTTAGTTTCGTGAGCTTATTATTAGTATATTGCAAATATAAAATTTCTTTCCATACAAATCATTGTTAATGATAAAAAGAATAAATAAGAAGATACAGATATTGACTCAACTCCCTAGCCAAGAGTCAAAACCAGTTGGAAGTCTCCGAATAAATCTCTACTTTTGTACTCCATAACAAAGAATAGATCAAGAAATGATGCTCTATAAACTCATCCCTCCTTCAGTAGTAACAGCAACTATCCAGTTGCCGGCTTCTAAAAGTATCAGTAATCGTGCATTAATCATCAATGCGCTGGGCAAAGGTATTTATCCTCCTGAAAACCTGTCCGATTGTGACGATACACAGGTGATGATAAAAGCTCTCACCGAAGGGAAAGAGACGATTGACATCATGGCTGCGGGCACTGCTATGCGTTTCCTTACCGCCTATTTAAGTGTGACTCCGGGGGAACGGACAATCACAGGAACAGCCCGTATGCAGCAACGCCCGATACAGATATTAGTCAATGCGCTCCGGGAATTAGGAGCTGAAATAGAGTATACCCGCAATGAAGGATATCCTCCCCTCCGCATCAAAGGTGCAGAATTGAAAGGAAACGAAATAACACTGAAAGGAAATGTCAGTTCCCAATATATATCTGCTCTATTGATGATAGGTCCGGCACTCAAAGACGGTTTGACTTTGCATTTAAGCGGGGAGATAATTTCCCGTCCTTATATCAATCTTACATTGCAACTGATGCAGGACTTTGGAGCCAAAGCCGCATGGACTTCTCCCAATAGCATTTCCGTTGCTCCACAACTCTATCAGAGCATTCCTTTCAAAGTGGAAAGTGACTGGAGCGCAGCTTCCTATTGGTATCAGATTGCCGCCTTATCTCCCAAAGCAGAAATTGAATTATTGGGGTTGTTTCCTAACAGTTATCAGGGAGATAGCCGGGGAGCAGAAGTTTTCTCACGCTTAGGTATAACTACCGAATTTACATCGCAAGGTGTGAAACTGAAAAAAACAGGCAAAGCGCCGGAAAGACTGGAAGAAGACTTTGTCGACATTCCGGATTTGGCACAGACATTCGTTGTTACCTGTGCCTTGCTGAATATCCCTTTCCGTTTCACCGGATTACAAAGCCTGAAAATAAAAGAGACTGACCGTATTGCCGCCCTGCGAGCCGAGCTTAAAAAGCTGGGATATGTGATCGAGGAAGAAAATGACAGTATATTAATGTGGAATGGCGAACGATGTGAACCGGAAGAAACTCCGGTGATTGAAACCTACGAAGACCATCGGATGGCAATGGCATTTGCACCGGCAATTATCCGCCATCCCAATTTACTTATTGCCGATCCGCAAGTCGTTACCAAATCATATCCCGGATACTGGGAAGATTTGAAGCAGGCCGGATTTCAGGTTATAAACGAAGGCTAATTTTCATACACTGTGGAAGATTTCAACAAATATACTTCCCACATCAACTACTCCCCTATTGTAGATTTTGTATTACAGCAGGGGAAGCAGACCTATTATAAGAAAGGAGACTACTTTTCCCGCCAGGGAGAAGTATGCAAAACAATGGGATTCGTCAGTTCCGGTTCTTTCCGGTACTGTTGCACCAACAGTGTAGGCGAAAACAGCATTGTAGGCTATACTTTCGATCATTCTTTTGTTGGCAACTATCCGGCTTTTCAGTTACAAGATAAATCAAATGTAGATATACAAGCCTTGTGCGACTGTTCGGTATACGTAATCAATTATCAGCAATTGGCAGCCTTCTACGATACCAACGACGCTCACCAAAAGTTAGGACGCCGCATCGCAGAAGCGTTATTGTGGGAAGTCTACGACCGGATGATTTCAATGTACAGCCTGACACCGGAAGAACGCTATCTTGAAATTATCAACCGTTGTCCCGACATACTGAAACTGATAACTTTAAAAGAACTGTCTTCCTATCTTCTAATTCGTCCCGAAACATTAAGTCGTATCCGAAGAAAAGTCGTACAAAAATAAATTCTTGATTTCAATCAAGAGTTTATTTATTCCCTACCCTTACTTTTGCGGGCAAACAAAGTATACGGTATTTCATGAAAAAAATTATAATTATAGGTGCAACTTCCGGCATCGGTCGTGGATTGGCAGAAGTCTATTCTCAAGAAGATTATCTTATCGGCATTACCGGTCGCAGGGAAAATCTATTAGAAGAGGTATGCGCCCGGGACAAAGACAAACTATTCTATCAAGTGTGCGACATCACCGATACACAAGCTACCATTTCATCCCTCGAAACTCTCACTCAAAAGATGGGTGGAATGAATATATTGATTATCTGTGCCGGGACCGGAGAACTAAATCCCGAACTCTCCTACCAATTGGAAGAACCTACCTTACTAACGAACGTGATAGGATTCACCAACATCGCAGACTGGGGTTTCCGATATTTCGAACAGCAAAAAAGCGGGCATCTGGTTACTATTTCCTCTGTTGGAGGTACACGCGGCAGTGGCATCGCTCCTGCCTACAATGCGTCGAAAGCCTATCAAATCAACTACATGGAAGGATTACAACAAAAAGCAACTAAATCTCCTTATTCTATTTACACTACCGATATTCGTCCCGGATTTGTAGACACCGCTATGGCAAAAGGAGAAGGATTGTTTTGGGTTACTCCCGTTGATAAAGCCGTGAAACAAATTAAAAAGGCTATTTCTAAAAAGAAAAAAGTAGCTTTCATTTCCAAAAGATGGAGATATGTAACTATCCTGTTTCGTCTGTTGCCATCTGCTATTTATTGCCGGATGTAAAACTCTTCTCATTTGCCATCTTCCACATATTGAGAAAAGAGGCTTTGGTGATTTCTACAACCTTATCCCAATTCAGCCGGTCTGCATGATCGGAAGGCTGGTGATAATCAGGATGCCCGTCTGTATGATACCAGATGATCGGAATACCTACTTTGGCAAACGAACCGTTATCACTTCCTCCTATCGGATTTTCCCAAGCACGATAATCCGGTTCCAATTGCAAACCGTATTTTCTGATATCCTCTTTCAACCAATCCTCAAAGACCGGATGGGCGGCTGTGTAGAAATAAACGACCTGTTTGGGCTGTTGAGGTTTGTTGTTACGACCAATCATGTCAAAGTTCAGATAGCCTTTGATTTGAGACAGGAAAGGACAAGTTTGTACAAAATATTTAGAGCCAAGCAGTCCTTTTTCTTCTCCATCCCAAAAAGCAAAAATTACATTTCTTTCGGGTTGCTGCCCACTGGCTAAAAAGGCTCTTGCTATTTGCAACACTGCCGATACACCGGAAGCATTATCGTCAGCACCATTGTATATTTGGTCGCCATCGAGTGCTGGATCGATACCTAAATGGTCGAAATGAGCCCCCACAATCACATATTCTTTGGTGTTTTTGCCGGGAATCATTCCCAACACATTTCTCATGGAAAGCTTCTGGTGAACTTCCTGTTTCAGTTTAGCTATAGAATCTGGATGCACTTCCAGACGTCCTTTTTTCTGACGTTCTTTACGGTAAGCATCAAAAGGCTGGAAATAGCTGTCAGCCAAAGGCGATACTCCCATCCATTGCAACAAAGAAACAATATATTCTGAAGTCACACGCGAACCGTGAAACCCAGCCTCACGCCCTTGCAATTCATCACTAGCCAAAAAATTGATAGCAGCCTCGGCAGAGGAACGGTTGATACTCTGCAACCCTTTTTCTACGTTAGTTTGGGCCGATAACAACAATGGAAAATTACACAAAAGAGAAAGAAGCAGCATATTTTTCTTCATGATATATATAAGATTTAAGAAACAATCGTCCATACTTTACTTATTTTCAATTATCCAGTTTTTATCATTCAAGATATTTCTATTACAATCATCTGCTCCCGGATTATCATTAAAAGAAATCCGATATTGGCGGGGAGGGGTCGGATAATAAATAGCAGGTTCCGGCACTTGCCCCAAGGAATCAAACAGGGTATTCAAAGCACCCTCATCCAACTGATTCGAGTGACAATAAAGATGTCCCAACAGACTTCCTTGCGGTACCATTAAACGAGTTAGCTGATTATGTTCACAACGCAATTCACTGATATTAGGATGATCGGATAGATCAAGTTCGGTCAATTTATTGTATGAGCAACTTAATTCCCTTAAAGAAGGGCAACATTTCAATATATCAGTAATTGATTGGAAAGCACACCCTTGTATCAATATCGCAGAAATTGAAGTATTCTCGTTCAATTCCAAATGTGACAATACTTCATTAGAACTCAAATCAATATCGCGCAATGCCGGCAAGTTTTTAAGGGAAAGGGAAGAAAAACCATTATAAAAACAATATAAACTTCTCACTTCCGGATGATTGCCAAACTCTATTGAAGCCAATTTGGGATTAGAATAAACGTGTATAGACTGCAATCGGAAACAATCCTCAATCTCCAAATGTTCCAAATCAGCGAAACTACCGATATTAATACTTTCCACATTAGGACAGAAGGTATTCAAGTCCAATTCGCGAGTATCAGAAATGCTATTCAAAGCCAGAGATTTCATTTGTGGCATATTTCCCAAATAAAGATTACTCAAAGGAAGAAGCAAACCACTTATATCGATAAATTGCAGCTCTTCAGCCCAAATCCTCACTTCATATACTCCTTTATTTCCATATTTATATCTCACTCCGCCATTCATTGAAGAAGGATTTTCTATTTTCTGTATACGACCGTTTCCCCAATCTATCACCATTCGTCCTCCACTTGCTACGATGTCCAACTGCCGCCAGTCTCCTACAACATTTACTGTAAAGCGAATCGTGTTTTCATCTGTCAATGCCGGAAAATCAAAATCATCTCCAAACACTCTGTTATCAGTATCTTTACAGGCAGCAAGAGTAGTGAATAAGATAACCACCCACATACTCCGAACGAATAATACACTCTGTCTTTTCATCTTGTATTTAAGTTGGTAACATACAAAAGTACGAAAGAAATAGATAGCATACAAAATTTATAAGTAACTTTGCACAAAATTGATTGGTAACTGTTATATTATCATGTGGATACTTATTATAAGTCTGGTGCTGCTGGGTGTCATTGCGCTGATAGCCGGGATCATCCGCAACAAAAGACTGCAAAAGAAAATAGAAAAAGGCGAACTGGACCGTATGCCGGAAGTGAAGGAAGTAGATGCAGAATGCTGCGGACAACACGAAGTATGCGAACGGGATAGCCTGCTGGCAGCTGTCAGCAAAAAGATAGAATACTACGATGACGAAGAACTGGACCAGTTCATTGGCAGGACAGGAGATGCGTATACAGAAGAAGAGACAGAAATGTTTCGGGATGTATTGTATACGACACTGGATGTAGAAGTGGCGGGATGGGTACGTAGCCTTCAGCTCCGTGGCATTGAATTACCGAATGATCTCAAAGATGAGGTCTTTCTGATTATCGGAGAAAGAAGAACATGAATCTACTACAATATACATTCTTTCAACATGCCCTGCTGGGAAGTCTGTTGGCAAGCATTGCTTGTGGGATTATCGGTACATATATTGTAACCCGCCGCCTGGTATTTATCAGCGGAGGAATCACTCATGCTTCTTTCGGAGGAATCGGATTAGGATTGTTTGCCGGAATTTCCCCGATACTCTCGGCAGCCGTATTCTCGGTATTATCTGCTTTTGGTGTCGAGTGGCTTAGCAGGAGGAAAGATATGCGCGAAGATTCTGCCATTGCAGTATTCTGGACGTTAGGGATGGCACTCGGAATTATGTTCAGCTTCCTGTCACCGGGATTTGCGCCCGACCTGTCGGCTTACCTCTTCGGCAATATCCTGACCATCAACCCAATCGACTTATGGATGCTCGGCATATTGGCACTGATACTGACCGGATTCTTTTATCTGTTTATCCGCCCTATCGTATATATTGCCTTTGACCGTGAGTTTGCACGTTCGCAAAAGATTCCGGTAGAGATATTCGAATATGTGTTGATGATGTTCATTGCGCTGACCATTGTAGCCTGCCTGCGTATGGTAGGCATCGTACTCGCCATTTCTCTTCTCACCATTCCACAGATGACAGCCAACTTGTTCACTTATAGTTTCAAGAAGATTATCTGGTTATCAATCGGCATCGGTTTCTTGGGCTGCCTAGGTGGATTATTTATTTCTTATCACTGGAAAGTTCCTTCGGGAGCTTCCATCATATTCTTCTCTATCCTGATTTACGCCGTTTGTAAAATCGGAAAGAGTTGTTGCAGGAAAAAGTCATAATAATAGATAGTATATGGAAATCAAAATTCAATCACTGGAAAGTATCCATGAAGCAGCCCGTGAATTTATCGCTGCTATGGGCGACAACACTGTATTTGCTTTATACGGAAAGATGGGTGCCGGCAAAACGACATTTGTCAAAGCGCTCTGCGAAGAATTGGGCGTAACGGATGTTATCACTTCTCCTACTTTTGCCATTGTCAACGAATACCGTTCGGACGAAACCGGAGAATTAATCTATCACTTCGATTTTTACCGTATCAAGAAACTAAGCGAAGTGTATGACATGGGCTACGAAGACTATTTCTACAGTGGCGCTCTCTGCTTTATCGAATGGCCAGAACTGGTAGAAGAATTACTTCCGGGAGATGCCGTAAAAGTAACGATTGAAGAACTGGAAGACGGAAATAGAGTAATCAGACTATGACCGGACAATATATCGTACAAGGAATATTTGCGCTAGCAGGAATCGTCTCCCTGCTGGCGTCATTGTTGAACTGGAACTGGTTCTTTACAACGCGCAACGCACAAACCATTGTCCGGAATGTAGGACGCAACCGGGCAAGGCTTTTCTATGGGATACTGGGAATTATCATCATTGGAATGGCTGTATTCTTCTTTGTGGAAACACGGAAAGCCATAGAAGGATAATATGTTTTTAAGAGAATCCTTTTGTTTTCTTCCCTTTTTTTACTATTTTTGTATGAAAGGAGGATAGAAAAGTGAAAACTACCAATGAATATCTTACAAAAATTCGCCAATTCAAACAGCAGTTTGCCGAGAAATATGGAATTATTTCTATCGGTATCTTTGGTTCTGTTGCCCGTGGAGAGCAACATGAAGAGAGCGATTTGGATGTTTTTGTTGAACTAAAAGATCCGGACCCTTTTATTATGTTTGATATTAAAGAAGAACTGGAACGTATATGTAACTGCAAAATAGACCTCCTTCGTTTGCGTAAAAACCTCCGTTCACTTATTTCCCAAAGAATAGCAAGAGATGGAATATACGCTTAAAGAAGAAATCCAAGACAAGTTTCTCCAAATATCAGAATCAATATCTATCATTGAAGAAAGGTGTAAGAACATTCAGAACGTAGATGATTTTTTGTTATCACCTTGGGGAATGACCATCTTGGACGCATGCATCATGCGAATCCAAGTGATAGGAGAAACAATTAAAGCTGTTGACGACAAAACACAAAAGAACTTTCTTAAAGATTATCCCCAAATTCCATGGGCAAAGGTTATTGGATTAAGAAATATCATTTCTCATGAATATGCCAACATTGACTACGAGATTATCTGGGTAGTCATACAAAAACATCTTCCTCCTTTAAAAGAGACAGTTGAACAAATTATAAAAGACTTATCATAACAGTTGTCGTGACTTCATCTCCAGATACTTATTAATCACATCAATCGAAAGATTCTCCGGTGTAGTTAATAAAGAATAGATTCCATGTTGTTTCAAAGTAGATACAATCAGCCGCTTCTCATAAGCGAACTTTTCTGCAATCACGTGACGATAGTAGCTTTCCGTATCTTTTGCCGGTTGGGCGATATATTCCTTCAAATCGGCATCTTCAAAAAAGACTACGAGCAAACGGTGCTGGCGGTTTAGTTGTTTCAGGTAAGATAATTGACGGTTCATTCCTCCTATACTCGAGAAGTTAGTATATAGTACCAGCAAGCTACGTTTACTGACATGTTTGTTCAAATGAACGCAAAGAGCAGAGAAGTCTGTCTCCCCGAAAGAGGTTTGCTGACTATAAAGACTTTCCAGCAATGTCTGCATATATCCCGATTGCTTGGAAGCAGGCACGAAAGTATCAAAGTGTTCATCGAAAGTCACTAATCCGGCTTTATCTTCTTTCCGCATAGCAACATACGAAAGCACCAGCGAAGCATTAATTGCATAATCCAGCAAGGTCATTCCACAGAAAGCTTGCTGCATCACTCTACCTTTATCGATCACATTATAAATCTGCTGAGAGCGTTCGTCCTGATACACATTCACCATAAGTTCATGCCGACGGGCACTTGCTTTCCAGTTAATCGTACGGTAATCATCCCCCTTTACATACTCTTTAATCTGCTCAAACTCCGTATGATGTCCAACCTGGCGAATACGTTTTATTCCCAATTCTGTCAGATTATCACTTATTGCCAGCAATTCATATTGATGGAGCATCAGATATGACGGGTACACTTTGATGTCCAAAGGTTCTGCACAAGTATAGCGCCGAGACACCAAACCAATTTTTCCGGTCACAAAAACTCTGATATGCCCGAAAGAATAAACACCACGATGAGTAGGTCGAAGACGATAGGTAACTGTTTTTCCCTCGTTTGCTCCAAGCTTCACCTGAAAGTCGACATCACGTTTCTGAAAGATAAAAGGTATCTCATCTATGATTTCTAAAGATACAGGATGCGGATAACTACTTTCTACCCGAATACTTACTTCATTTTCGTCGCCATTAGAGAAACGGTCGGCACACTGGCGGAAAGCACGAATTCCACGAATACGATAAAGAGAATATACGTCTGCCAGTACCACCAAAAGCAAGACAAAGAGTGCCCACTGCCCGATAACAAAGAACGGAGCAAAAACATATCCGCTACCCAACAACAGGATAACCAGGACAAGGGCAATATAAAAACGACGAGCTAGAAACAAATGATTTATGATTTATAAATTATGATTTATAATTTCTTGGGTTTACGATTTCTTCAACTTACAATTTACGTACAGTTTTTAATTTATGCACAGTTTATAATTTACGATTTATGATTTCTTCGATTTATGTTATGAATAGGGTCAGACATCCAACGCGCAGCCCAAATCATAAATCAGAATTCATAAATCATAAATCTTTTCATTTTGGTACTTCCACTTTATCAATTAAGCGTTGCGTCACTTTCACTGGAGAATAGCCTTCCATTTCAGCTTCCGCAGTCAGGATCAGACGGTGCTGAAGTACATAAGGAGCTACAAACTTGATATCTTCCGGTGTCACAAAATCACGTCCCTGCAAAAGAGCATACGCTTTCGACGATTGCAGCATGGCTACAGATGCACGTGGAGAAGCTCCCAAATATACAGCTTTGCTGGTACGAGTCTGCTGCACAATCAATGCGATATATTGGAGCAACGTGCGGTCTACGAATACTTGATTCATGAAAGCACGAAGCGACAGCAGTTCTTCTTTGGTAATAGCGGGAGTGATGTCGTCCAACTTCACCAATGCGGCATTGGTATGATGACGTTCTAGGATATTCACTTCCTCTTCCAACGAAGGATAATCCATTGTTATCTTCATCAGGAAACGGTCGAGCTGTGCTTCGGGAAGTTTGTATGTTCCCTCCTGCTCTACCGGATTCTGGGTAGCCAAAATCGTATAAAGGTCTCCCATCCGGTGAGTCGTTCCATCAATACTGATCTGGCGCTCTTCCATTACCTCAAACAAGGCAGCCTGTGTCTTGGCAGGAGCACGGTTGATTTCATCGACCAATACAATATCTGCAAAAATCGGTCCCTGATGAAAATCAAAACCATTGGTTTTCATATTAAACACAGTCGTACCTAATACGTCACTCGGCATTAAGTCCGGAGTGAACTGGACACGACTGAAGTCTGCATCAATCAGACGAGCTGTCAAACGGACCAACAGTGTCTTCGCAACTCCCGGAACACCTTCTATCAATACGTGTCCATTCGCCAAAATCGCTGTCAGTACCAAATCCACTGTCTGCTCCTGTCCTACTATGACGGAAGCAATCCGGTCTTTCAACTCTTGTATCTTCTCGGAAAAGAGAGTTAAATCTACTCGCTGTTCTGTATTCTCTTCCATAAATTTCTTCTTTAGATATGATTGATTATTTCATTCATTTTATCGATATATACCTTCATCTGCTCCGCATCAATAACACGTCCTCCGTAAATCACGGGTCTGACTTCGCGGATAAATTTAGCAATCTCTCCGGCATCCATTCCGGTTTTCCGGGCAATCCGGTGGAAAGAGCGTTCATCGTCGGCCACT
Source organism: Bacteroides caecimuris (assembly GCA_948742525.1). GTDB lineage: Bacteria > Bacteroidota > Bacteroidia > Bacteroidales > Bacteroidaceae > Bacteroides > Bacteroides caecimuris_A. The sequence continues at coordinate 44,578 of CAPYSS010000018.1, forward strand.
TCCTCAATATCCACCTGAATCTCTCTCCGCAGTTCTTCGGCCAAATAGAAAAACTTCTTGCGAACTAAATCCGCATGGTCTTTCTTCTGAAAGTAAAGCGTGCCTATCAGTTCGGTAAATTCAAGAGATTTATTCGCCGGTTCGTGAATAACAGGAATCACCCGTTGCCGCCTCTTCGCTGTGAATATCATAAAGAGTATGATGGTAATCATCGTCAGATACAAAGCCCAACGAAGCGGTTCATGTGCCAGAAAATAACGGAAAGGCGATTGCTGCACCTGCGCCGTTTCTTTCATGTACCCCTCCGTGCGAACGATAGGAAGCTTCCCCATCTGCGACAACAAACGGAAGATATAGATTGCATTCTTGCCATCCAACATTCCGTAATTGGTAAAAATCAAAGGAGTGGAAACTAAAATAACTTCTCCTTTCCCCCACCGACGGGACATCGCTACAGGCATATAAACAAGACTATCCGTTGTCAACGAGTCCACCTCTGTTTCATACCGGAACTCATTCGACTCAAAAACTCTTTGTGCCAACACCCTTTCCGGAAGTGAATCTCCCCAAAAATAAGAGGAGCACAACTGGGGATAAAAATAGAAAGTCTGACGGGGATAAACCGTCGAATCTCCTATCCAATGCAAGCTATCCTTTTTCAAAAATGAAGTTGCATATTTCTTCAAAGCCATCGGACTGAAGTAAGAACAGTAAGACCTGAACTGCAAGGTATCTTCCAAATATCTGCCGAACAAGGTACTCACCAACATGATCTTATCTCCGCGTTCCGCCATTTTCAACAGAGCGTTTACATCGACGTCCGACAATCGCAAATTATCAGAGATAACCAATATACCTCTGCGCTGCGTCGTATCTTCCTGCTCCAATTGATAAAGACTTTTCCTCGAAAAAGTGTACCCCTGTGGCAAAGAAGAAGACAATACGCTATCGAATACTGCACATCCGAAAGGTTGCTCGTCATAATGACTGAAAGTGGGCTTCCACACAAAATTCTTCGGCAAATGATATTCTATTGCAAACATGATGGATAGAAAAGCGACAATAAAGACAATGAACCAGCGACTTCCTTTCATAAGACGCCTCCTTTCCCTATTTCTTCCTGCAAGGTCTGCATTGCCCGGAAGAGTTCTTCCGTTGCCTCAAAGTTGCCATAACGTACCCGCAGGAAATGATTGGTCAGTTGCCTGAAAGCCGGTAACCGGACTTCATTGATATATTGGGTAGGCGTTTTATAAAGTTGCCAGTCAATACGTTCAGCATCACTAAGTTGTTTCAAAGTTTGCAGATAAAGCAGACGTGTTGCTTCCCGGTAATTCTGACGGGAAAGCGCTTCCGCAATCCCTCCCGGAAAATCTACACCGTAAATAGTATCTTCTTCAACTGTATAAGGCAACGCATTTTTATGCGAAGTCATAAACAATTCCGGGCGTTTCCGGTAGACAAACCAAACAATCAGCAACAAAAGAAGAATGGCAATACATACCAGGATAAGCCCTGAATACTCTTCAGCAAAATGACTGCCGAATATTTTGCGCAACAACTCCCCAAACTGCCGACTGATCCACTCAAAGACATTCATCTCCGGAGTAATCAGTTCACGGTTATAGTTGTATGCCGGATCAGACTGCCAGAGGGCAATCTGCGCCGTATCACAAACTAGTGTATCAGCCGGGGAAGTGAGATTCATCTAGTGGAGGTTTGTTTTAGAGTTTATCAAAATTGTCAATATCACTTTCTACCGTTATGCTGTCTACCACTTCCGATGCATGGCCATACTGATAAACCAGACCGACGATACCGAATATAGCCGATAAGTAAGAACCATACAACATCAGAATAGAGAACAAATATTGCGCAAAGTTCAGTCCGACTGATGAAGAGGTCGCACCTTCGTCACTCATCGTAAAGATCATTTTTACAAAATAGATCACATACCAGGGCATAGAAACGATTCCTTGTAACACACTGGCAATAATCCCCATCACAATTAAAATTAGAAAGACGCCTCCCCAGGTAGCGAATCCCAACCGGAATGTTTTTGCAAATGCCTTACCCAACGAAATGTCTTCAAATAAGTAGATGGGAGCTATTAATGCCAAAGGAACCATAAACGCGAATAAAAGCGGGATGGTCAGAATGAGTGTGAAAGGTGTCAATACAGCCAATAAGACAATAAAGATCACCGCAAAGATGAATAAAAAGCCGCAGGCGATCCCCATCAAAAACAATCTTTTTATATTACGAAGCAACAACGATTTTATATCGCCGAATACAATCCCGTTCAGGCGTTCTTCCCGTTCATTATACAATCGTACCATCGCATAAATCAAGGAAGTCATCAACAAAGCTCCCAAACATGAAAAAAAGACAACTCCTGCATAATTGAGTGCAAACGAAGGTCCCAGAGCAGCTAAAGGATTATCACTTATTCCTCCGGACGTCTGCATAGCAGTAAGATCTGTCATACTTCCCATAAAACCGCTAAAGTTTGCAGCTTGAATTAAGCATATAGGGAGTATCAGATAAGTTGAATACTTAAACAATTGTTTCCAATTCTCTTTTATAAAATCAAAAGAAGCGTTCAACTTCTCACCGAAAGGACGTTTCACGTACATCGCAATCTTAGGTTTCTGTGATTCCATGTTTTTTTCTATTTGGTAAATAAATATAGTAGAATATAATAAATGCCAAAGAAGTGAATATCACGCCAAGCCTCAACACATCGGGAAGCTCTGTGTGCCGGGTAAGAAAACCTTCTATAAAGCCTGCCATAATGAACACCGGGACAGTGCCTATCACTATTTTCAAGCCTCGCTTCGCTCCTCTCCTGAAAGATTCCAGTCGGGAGTAAGTGCCGGGAAACAGCCAGCCGTTGCCCAAAGCCAATCCGGCGGCACCGGCCACGATAATCGCCCAAATCTCAAGCGTTCCGTGCAGCCAGATGGCAAGACTGGATTCCCACAACAAATCGTGTTGATAAAAGAATGTTTGAAAAGCTCCTACCATGATACCATTGGAGAGAAGCATATACCCTGTTCCAAAACTAGTCAGCAATCCCATTGCAAAGCAGTTGAAAGAGACCATCACGTTATTAAGTGTAATGCCCAAGAACATCGGTACTTCGGAAGAACCATTATATACGGCCATCGGCTCCCCATTGGCAATATTGTCGAGTGTCATATCCACATAACCGTTTCCCAATATCAGCCGGACAAAATCCGGGTCATTCGCTGCTGATAATACGCCGATTAATGCGCTGGCAACAAAAATCAAAAAGGAGGTCAGCAATTCGCGCCGTGCATCGTGCATGGTTCGTGGCACTTCCTGTGTCCAGAAGGTAATAATCCGTGTCCACTTCTCGCGTTTATTGCGGTAGATTTCGTTGTGCAACGCTGAAGCTAGATTATTCAGATAAATAGTAATACGGGAAGTTGGGAAATGTGTTTGGGCAAATGCCAAGTCAGCTGTCAAGTCCGTATACGCATCGGCTAGTTGGTCGGGGGACAGACTTGCCGCCCGCTCCACAACTTTCTCTGTCTCCTTCCATTTTTCAATGTTCCGACGAATAAACGTTACTTCTTTCATGCTTTTCAATAGATTTCGGATAAGTTTTGTCCGAAACCGGAAGCAAAAATAAGAGAATTATGATATATTTGCAACGGAATCCTAAAAATGTTTATCCTGAAATGGCAGAATCTACGATAATAACCGGACAATTCGTTCGTATCAGCCAAACGCCCGCCAGTATCGGCGAACGACTGATGGCTTTAATCATCGATTATTTTCTGATCGGGCTTTACATCTTGTCCACTATTACGCTCTTGTCCAAATTAAATTTACCGTCAGGATTCACTTTGTTCTTTTTTCTGTGCGTCGTTTATTTACCGATTCTCGGTTATTCTTTTCTTTGCGAGATGTTCAATCACGGACAGAGCTTTGGCAAAAAACTCATCAATATCCGGGTCGTAAAAGTAGACGGTTCTACTCCAAGCATCGGTTCTTATCTGTTGCGGTGGCTTCTTTTCCCAATTGATGGTCCCATCACAAGTGGCCTTGGACTTCTGGTCGTTTTATTGAATAAGAACAATCAACGATTAGGGGATCTAGCTGCCGGCACTATGGTGATTAAAGAGAAAAACTATCGTAAGATACATGTCAGCCTGGATGAATTCGACTATCTGACCCAAAATTATCATCCGGTATATCCGCAATCGGCTGATTTATCTCTCGAACAAGTGAATGTAATTACCCGGACTTTGGAATCCGGTGAAAAAGACCGGGCAAGACGTATCACGATACTTGCCAAAAAAGTACAGGAATTACTTTCCGTTACTCCTCGTGAGGGTAATCAGGAAAAATTCCTTCAGACGATACTTCGCGATTATCAATATTATGCACTGGAAGAAATATAACCTGAATACCCTGTTTCAGACTATTCTGGCAAGGGATTATTCTCACCGCAGTGAGAAAAAATTCTCATTGCAATGAGTATTTTTTCTCATAGCAATGAGAACTTTTTCTCATAGGCATAAAATATTTGAGAAAAAGCAACGCACAAAAAAGGGGTATGCTCTGTGAGTATACCCCTTATCTTAAATTTCTCAAATTTTATTTTGCAAACATACAAAGCTCAACATCAATCATTTAGAAGTTTTATCATCTGAACATAATCATCACAACTTACAACATAACATTTTCCTTCTGTTTTAATTTCAAGCATAGAACTCCCATCCTTAACAAAAGCAGTATATTTTCCAATACTTTTATTCCAAAAGATACCTATATGCCCAAATAATCCACTAATCCCCCACAATCTAACATCAAACATTAAACTTTTTTTATGTTGAACTTGCAATATATTACAACGAGGTATAATAACCTTCCCTAGCATTTTCTTTATTATCAGATTTTCTTTTGTCACACACACATATCGGATTTGAGAAAAAAACGAATATAGCAATGTTACTAAAATAAAACAGAGCGCAACACCTACTCCTACGAAATTAAGTGAATCTATAGGCAGTTTCGCCATCTGATTGATTATAATACATATAGCAAATAACAATATTATAAGCAGAAAGCAAGTTGCTAACAACATAGACTTTGAATACGATGACTTAAATCTTCTCATTTCACTTACATTTTTTGAATTATACAATAATAGTTTTTTCATAATATTATCTGTTTAATGTTTTAACAACACAAATATGAAAGTTCTGCATCGGAAATTCATTATAGTATTATGTTAACATAAGCTAAAACCATCATTTATTGCTTTACGAAACAAGTTAGCAAGTCAAATTCGGTTCAGTATATTAATCAACTCACTCTTTTTAGTAGCAGATACTCCCATTCTTTTCAGAACAGAGTTGCTCCTTTTATATACAGCTACATCTAAACATCCCCAAATGAATGCAATATCCGAATATTTAAACTCCAACTTTACAAGACAGCAAAAATGAATATCATCTTCTAACAAAAATTCATATTTCTTTTGCAAGCGTTCAACAAACCCTAATGATGCAATATCTATTTCTTGTAATAACATATTCCATTCTTCGGAAGAAAACATTCGCTTTTCATCAGGATTCAGTTTGTTATGTTTACAGAGTTCAAGTAGTTTTATATAAACCGGAGATGCAGCCAGAACGGATTTAAGATTCAAGCGTCTTAATTTTATTACTTCTTCATTTTTTTCATTAAGTTGTTTCTCCAAGTTCTCCTGCATCCGATGATATTCTCCCAATAATTCCTGAAGACACCCTTCTTGTTGTTCTTTTTGACCTGTATCTGTCTTTAGTTGCTGATAGTGTTTCTGCAAATTATCTATTTCGATTTTTTTTTCAAATAATTCCTTCTGCAAAGATTCTATACTTATATATAAGTTTTGATGCTTCGCTTGCAATTTCACAATCTCCGCATGTCTTCGCTTTCGTTTATATAAATAAAAACAAACAAAGACTAACAGCAACCCTCCAATCAATAACAAATAATAACGATATTGAACTAAAGAAGATTCATAACGACTCACTGACTGACCATGCAATACATTCTTCAGAGAAGAAACCACCACTGTAGGCTGTTCCACCATTTTCATGGAATCTTTATATACTCCATAAAGAGTTTCATATTTCAAGGCGTTGTCTTTATCCCCCAATGCTGCTGCCACTTCCGACAACCTCATATATGCACTTGCCCGGGTATAATAACTATCCGTATCCAAACTGCGTTTCAGATAAATTGTGGCAGAATCATAATTCGTCAATCGAGAATATGCACTTCCCAAAACAAGATAATAGCCTTTCTTCGCAGAACTATCCGAGGTATATCTAAGTCCCTGATGCGCATAGAAAATGACATCTTGCAGCCGTTCCTGATAATCACAAAGATAACTTAAAGAGCTAAACACAATGGATTTTACGTGCTCATCATCAATTCCATCAACTAATTTCAAAGCCCGATTCATTATTGTATCCGCATCAGCATAATATTCTTTACCTTTCTCCATACATATATCCGCACGATGTACAAGAGCAATAGCCAAACGTAAAGTGTCGTGATGAGCTTCTGCCAACTCCACCGATTGCCTGTATAGTGAATCAGCTTCTTTGGATAGACTATGTTCCCAAAACAGAAGTCCTAAGTTATTTTTTAGCAATATACTCAACTCATAATTGTCTGTTTTCTCCAGCAACGCCGATACTGTCAGAAACTCACGGACGGTATTTTCCACCTCTTCCTTGTCTTGAAACACACGTCCCCAATAATAATGCGCCTTAGCCCGTTGAAGCATATCATCCGTAGTATCAAAATAATCAACCGCTATACGAATCAACGAATCATCCGTATGAGGCACATAGTTCTTATCTTTGGCTTGTGTCAATAGCAAAGCATACCACGCTCTTGACAATTCAGTCGTAAAAAGTGAAGATTCCACAGACTCTAGCAACGACAAAGCACTATCCGAACGGCCTGCACATATCAAAGAATCTGCATGCAACAGAGACGGGTGAGGCTTATTAACCGTAGGAATGCAGGATACCAGCAAAAGAAGAAATACCCACCAAATTTGCCTAGCTTTCATTAGTATTGTCATATTTAAGGTTGCAAAATGATTCAAAAAAAGCCCGAACGAATATTATCTTTCGGACTTTTTCTTCATTTTTATCATCTACAATGAGACCGGACGTCGTTTAGTCCACTTGTCCCAGAGAGTTTCCGTATTCCATTTCTCCCTGAACCACAAAGAGGACTTCTTCAGGATCGTATTCCCCTATTTCATCCTTTTTGGCTTCTTTTACAATGTAAGCCACAACCTCTTCCAAATCGATGTTGACATAGCCGTCTTCATCGGGTTGAGCGTCGAGAATACCACTTTCAGAGTAATACTCGTCGATTAAATCGAGAAAATAATACAATTCATCGTCCGAGAACTTCTCTTTCAGGTCTTGAGGCAGATAGTTTTTGATAAACTCGATGGTCTTTTCGTCATCGGCATCTGCTAATAAAAAATCGTCTTCCAGTCCCATTTTTTTAAGTATTAAGTGATAAGTATTAAGTATTATCGACTATAAAAGCTTCTTCACCTTTTCTGCGAATACCGGTTTGCCAACTGCACCTACCTGCTTGTCTACGATTTCACCGTTCTTGAAAAACAATACAGTAGGAATATTACGGATACCATATTCAGCAGCCATATCACCATTTTCGTCTACATCGCACTTACCGATGATTACTTGTCCTTCAAACTCCGCAGCCAATTCTTCAATGATAGGAGCCACCATCTTACAAGGGCCACACCAAGGAGCCCAAAAATCTACAACAACCGGTTTTCCTTCTGCAAGAACCTCTTTATAGTTGCTGTCTGTAATTTCTAAAGCCATTTTTTTAAGTATTAATTGTTAAATGTTATTTCGTTAGCTTATTCTCGCCACAAATATAATCAATTTATATGAAATCCCAGTTCGGGACGTTCCTTTAAATATGTTATTAAATCCCGCCCCACCGAAAGCTTAATCGGACGAGAAATCAAATCAATTGACATGTGGCTTACATCGGCATCATCCGTCACTTTAAAATACAATTCCGTATTTCCCGGATGTTCCTTGGTCAGAGTGGCAAGCTCAGTAACCAAAGCCGAGTTCAAGACTGACAGAGGAATGATAATCGTGATCTTCTGCACCAGTCCTTCTTTCACATCGGGAAGAAGTTCCATAGAAGTGATTTTCACTTCCAATTCATCCTGTCGCCATTGTTTCGCTTGGCAACGGGCTTTAATATATAGGAACGTTCCTTCGTTGAGATATCCCTGATAAGTTACCCAGTCATTTCCCCAGAATGGGATTTCAGTAGAACCGGAATAATCTTCAATCTTAGCAATACCATACGGATTTCCATTCTTGCTGACTCCGCGACGAACACTAGTCACAATCCCTCCCATCGTTATTTCACGACCAACAAGTGCAGCTTTATCTTCCAAATCCGCCATCCGTGTATTGCAGACATGTTCCAATACGATAGAAAATTCATCCAACGGATGAGCAGAAAGATAGATACCTACCAAATCACGTTCGCGGTTCAAGCGATCGAGATCACTCCAACGTTCTACACCTTGAGGAATTTCAGGAGTTGCAACATCAATAACGTTTTCACCACCGAACAAAGAATTGACAGCTGCTGCCTTGTCTGCCTGATAACGGTTGCCATAACGCATCAACGTTTCCAAAAATACTTCACCTTTAGAATTTACAGCAAAGTATTGCTCCCGCTTCAGTTCAGGGAAACTATCAAACCCTCCGGCTAATGCCAGACACTCCATATTCTTCTTGTTGCAGGCATTCAGGTTGACACGTTGCACAAAGTCGAATATACCGAGGAAAGGACCATTCTTACTACGTTCCTCCATAATACTATGGACAGCAGCTTCACCTACACCTTTGACAGCCCCTAGTCCAAAACGGATATTACCATCATGGTTTACTGTAAACTTCAGGTTACTTTCGTTTACATCCGGTCCCAGCGTCTGAATACCCATTGCCTTACATTCGTCCATCAGCTTCGTAATATCGGTAATGTTCGACAAGCTTCGGCTCATCACAGCAGCCATATATTCAGGAGGATAATTAGCTTTTAGATAAGCGGTTTGGTAAGCTACCCACGAATAACAAGTAGCATGTGATTTATTGAAAGCGTATGACGCAAACTTTTCCCAGTCGGTCCAGATTTTTTCAAGAACTTTCGGGTCGTGTCCGTTCTTTCGTCCACCTTCAATAAATTTAGGTTTCATGTGGTCCAGCTTGTCACGCAGCTTCTTACCCATCGCTTTACGGAGTGCATCAGACTCACCGCGGGTAAAGTCCGCCAATAAACGCGACAGAAGCATCACCTGTTCCTGATAAACCGTAATACCATACGTATCCTTCAAGTATTTCTCCATTACCGGAATATCATACTCAATCGGCTTACGCCCATGTTTACGGTCGATAAAATCAGGTATATAATCCATCGGTCCCGGACGATAAAGGGCATTCATGGCAATCAAATCTTCGAATGTAGAAGGCTGCAATTCGCGCAGGTACTTCTGCATGCCGGCAGATTCAAACTGGAATGTACCAATCGTCCGTCCGTCACTATATAATTTATAAGTAGCCGGATCGCAGATGTCTATCGCATCGACATCTACTTCAACATTACGGCTTAAACGGATATTTTCAACGGCCTCTTTGATAATAGACAAAGTTTTCAGACCAAGGAAGTCCATCTTAATCAATCCGGTATCTTCAATCACCGAACCTTCATACTGGGTAACAAGCATTTTTTCGCCTGTTTCCTTATCATCAGCAGTGCTGACAGGTACCCAATCGGTGATATCGTCACGACAGATAATCGTACCACAAGCATGTACACCTGTACCACGTACGTTACCTTCGAGCATCTTAGCGTACTTGATCGTATCCCGTACCAACGGATCGGATGATGCTTCCGCAGCTTGTAGTTCGGGAACATATTCAATCGCATTCCGCAAGTTCAGTTTCTTATCAGGAATCTTATCCGGCACTAATTTAGCCAGTCGGTCAGACTCCGATAGAGGCAGCTTTTGTACACGGGCAACATCTTTGATAGCCAACTTAGTAGCCATTGTACCATAAGTGATGATATGAGCTACTTTTTCCTGACCATATTTATTCGTTACCCAACGAAGTACCTCTCCACGACCGTCATCATCAAAGTCCACATCGATATCGGGCAAGGAGATACGGTCCGGATTCAAGAAACGCTCAAACAGCAAATCGTACTGGATAGGGTCGATTTTCGTAATTCCCAGACAATAAGCCACCGCCGAACCGGCAGCCGAACCACGTCCCGGACCGACCGACACACCCAATTCCTTACGTGCCGCATTGATAAAGTCCTGTACAATCAAGAAGTATCCTGGGAAACCCATCGTTTTCATGATATACAGTTCGAAGTTCATTCGCTCTTTGACTTCTTCCGTCAGAGGTTCACCATAAATTCTCTTAGCTCCGTCAAAAGCTAGTTTCGCCAAGTAATCTCCTTCAAGTTTAATACGATAAAGTTTATCATAGCCACCCAAGCGTTTGATTTTTGCTTTCGCATCCTCTTCACTCAATACCACATTACCGTGCTCATCTTGAGTAAACTCATCAAACAGGTCTTTTTCTGTAAACTTCGCCCGATAGCCTTCTTCTGTTCCAAAATCTTCGGGAATAGCGAAAGTAGGCATGATGGGTGGATGGTCGATGGAGTAATATTCTACCTTGTCAAGAATCTCCAGTGTATTGCTCAACGCTTCGGGAACGTCGGCAAAGAGTTCGTTCATCTCTTCGCGTGTCTTCATCCATTCCTGTTTGGTATAAAGCATACGGCTAGGATCATCCAAATCCTTACCGGTACTCAAACAGATCAAACGGTCGTGCGCTTCCGCATTCTCTTCATCTACAAAGTGAACATCATTCGTACAAATCAGTTTGACATTGAACTTCTTAGCATATTCAATCAGATATTTGTTCACATTTACCTGCAACGGATAACATTCGTGATTGGCACGGGGAACAGTCGCTTTATGGCGTTGTAATTCCAGATAATAGTCATCGCCAAACAAATTCTTATACCATTGAATTGCTTCTTCGGCTTCTGCAAATTGCCCGGCAGTAATCCGCTTCGGCACTTCACCACCGAGACAGGCCGAACAAACAATAAGTCCTTCGTGATATTTTTCCAGTTCGCTACGGTCAGTACGCGGGCGCATATAATATCCGCGTGTCCATGCGTGCGATACTAATTTAATAAGATTATAATAACCTTTTTCATTCTTAGCCAATACAATCAAGTGATAACCACTTTGGTCGGGCTTACCTTCTTTTAAGTCCATAGTGCGGCGCGCAACATACATTTCACAACCGATGACAGGTTTGAAAAGCTTGTTTTCCGCCTCCACTATCTTAGCTTTGCAGGCAGCAATCTCCGCTTCTTTATCCGCGCACTCTATCGTGCCGGCCTCAATTCCCGCAATTCGCTTCTTCAGGTCTTTGACTTCACCTTTCGGACCGCTGTTCTTTTTATTAACGTAGTTCGTAAATTCCTTAATACCGAACATATTTCCATGATCGGTCACGGCAATACCCTTCATCCCATTTTGCATGGCTTTATCGACCAGACGAGCTACACTAGCCTGACCATCCAACAGAGAATATTGAGTATGGACATGTAAATGAACGAAATCCTGCATAATGATAAGTAGTTAATTTGAAGGCATAAAATTACTACCTCTTGGATTATAAACAAAAATAATCCTCAAAAAGTTATCAACATTCACATTTCTATGCTCATTTACTTGCTGATTTTTTAAATTAAGTATATTTTTGCAGACAATATCATTAAACAGCATTCATGGGTCGACTAAAGAAATTGAAGAAAATACGTATTCACCGCGAAGGAACACATATATTATGGGCAAGCTTTTTGCTATTGCTATTGATTAATGCGGCTCTTTATTGGGGAATCGATTGCAAAATACCTTTTTATACGGTAGCAGTAGCGAGTATAGCAATTTATCTACTAATGGTGAATTTCTTTCGATGTCCGATCCGTCTCTTCGGACAGGACACTGAAAAAATTGTCGTAGCACCTGCCGATGGAAAAATTGTCGTCATCGAAGAAGTGGATGAAAACGAATATTTCCATGACCGCCGATTAATGGTATCTATCTTTATGAGCATCGTGAATGTACATGCTAACTGGTATCCGGTAGATGGTACTATTAAAAAGGTAGCACATCATAATGGCAATTTTATGAAAGCATGGCTGCCGAAAGCCAGCACAGAAAACGAACGTTCTACGGTAGTGATCGAAACTCCGGAAGGAGTGGAAATACTCACCCGGCAAATCGCCGGAGCAGTGGCACGCCGTATTGTCACCTACGCTGAAGTAGGAGAAGAATGTTATATTGACGAACACATGGGATTTATCAAATTCGGTTCCCGCGTGGATGTGTATTTACCCATTGGCACGGAGATTTGTGTCAAAATGGGACAATTAACGATCGGTAACCAAACGGTTATCGCCAAACTTAAATAATTCTGTCACAATGACAAACGTTATTAAAAATAGTATTCCGAATACCGTAACCTGCCTGAACCTTTTCTCCGGTTGTATTGCTTGCGTCATGGCTTTTGAAGCAAAATATGAACTGGCTCTACTTTTCATCGCTTTAAGTTCTATTTTTGATTTCTTTGACGGATTGTTGGCTCGTACACTCAACGCACATTCCATTATCGGAAAAGATCTGGATTCATTGGCAGATGATGTCAGCTTCGGAGTTGCTCCCTCACTGATCGTATTCTCCTTGTTCAAAGAAATGTACTATCCGGCAAATATGGAGTTCATCGCTCCTTATCTACCCTATTTGGCATTCTTGATTTCTGTTTTTTCTGCCTTGCGCCTGGCTAAATTCAACAATGACACACGGCAGACCAGCTCTTTTGTCGGACTCCCAGTACCAGCCAATGCTCTGTTTTGGGGCTCATTAGTGGCAGGGGCACATGACTTCCTGATATCAGACAACTGCCATCCTGTCTACCTTCTTATACTTGTCTGTCTGTTTTCCGGATTACTGGTATCAGAAATACCGATGTTTTCTTTGAAATTTAAAAACCTGTCATGGAATGACAACAAAATCAGTTTTATATTCCTGATTATCTGTATTCCTCTCCTTATATTTCTTGGGATTAGCAGCTTTGCCGCCATTATTGTATGGTATATTTTACTTTCACTTTTTACAAGAAAAAGTAAATAAACAATCTCTTGGCACGTTTGTTGTACTATGAGTTTTATCGAAGTAACAACATAAAAATCATAGCCCGATGCATATACTTTTATTCATACTCATTTTTATTATCGCTATTTTCGTATTTGGCCTTTCTATTGTCGGCTTCATACTAAGAACGATTTTCGGATTAGGACGTGGTTCTTCATCATCCCGCCCGCAACAAACGGAATCCCAACGTACGAGTCAACAAGATTATGACCAGGCAAGTCGCCGTTCAAATGATGATAAAGAAGAAATATATTCCGAGAATGTTCCGGGAAAAAGACATAAAAAAATATTCACCCAAGATGATGGTGAATATGTAGATTTTGAAGAAATCAAATAAGCATCACGCTACCACTTTCATCTTCGCTTCGCAACAAAGAACTCTTTCATTAGTGTAGCACATTCATCGGCCATGACTCCTTTTACAACTACTGTTTTAGGATGTAATGCAGCACCGGCATATTTCTGATAGCCGCGTTTTTCATCTTCGGCACCAAATACAAGCTTACCAGTCTGTGCCCAAGCAATAGCTCCTGCGCACATCACACAAGGCTCAACGGTGACATACAGGGTACATTCGTTCAAGTACTTACCACCAAGCACGTTGGCAGCAGCCGTAATAGCCTGCATCTCGGCATGAGCCGTTACATCATTCAATGTTTCTGTGAGATTATGGGCACGCGCAATAATCCGCTCTTTACAAACCACGACAGCTCCAACGGGAACTTCTCCCCGCTCGGCAGCCTTACCTGCCTCTATCAAAGCTTGTTTCATGAAGTAAATATCGTCCAGCATTCCCCACTTTAATTTTTAATTTTTAATTTTCAACTATCGTCTCATATCATGTTCACCAAAAAGGGTGGGATAATCTTCTTCCATATTCTTATGGATAAACATGAGAATTGTTTCACGAAGCCAACGTGACTTGTTCGTTATCTTATACTTCTCAAGATAACGATCTACAATCAGCTGTTCTTCGTCGCTCAATAAAATGCTCATCCGTCGTTCCCTTTTGGTACACTCGACATGCATTTTCAGGCACTTCTTACTCCTTTTTCTCATATCTTCTGCAAAATTACTTTTACTTCTGTAAAAACAAAGAATAAAAGCAGTAAATTTGCAAAAAAAGATGGCTGAACATAATGATTTAGGAAAATCCGGAGAAAATGCCGCCGTAGCTTATTTGGAGCAGAAAGGTTATCTTATTCGTGACCGGAATTGGAGAAAAGGACATTTCGAACTGGACATTGTAGCTGCAAAAGACAATGAACTGGTTGTAGTAGAAGTGAAGACGCGCAGTGACACTCTGTTTGCGGCGCCGGAAGATGCTGTAGATTTACCTAAAATAAGACGCACAGTACGTGCGGCGGATGCCTATATCAGATTGTTCCAGATTGACAATCCTGTACGCTTCGATATCATTACTGTAGTAGGCAACGACGGGAATTTCAAGGTTGAACACATAGAGGAAGCATTTTATCCTCCTTTATCTTAAAATGCTGTGGCTTTTATATTTATCATTATAAAAGCCGTAAGCTTCATGCAAGCTATGCTTAAACTTATGATATAAACTAATTATGAAAACATACTATAATTATTAATTTATTATGAACGTAGAAACTGTCAGAGAATATTGCTTAAACAAAAAAGGAACTACCGAATCTTTTCCTTTTGATGAGGTATCACTTGTTATAAAAGTAATGAACAAGATGTTTGCCCTTATTGACCTGGAAGAAGCAAATCACATCTCATTAAAATGCGATCCGGAAAAGGCGATTGAACTGCGCGAACATTATTCCGGAATTGAAGGAGCTTATCATTTCAACAAGAAGTACTGGAATAGCGTCCGCTTTGACAGTGATGTAGATGACAAGCTCATGAAAGAGCTGATAGACCACTCTTATGATGAAGTAATCAAGAAGTTTACAAAAAAGCTACGTGCAGAATATGATGCTCTCTCCTGAATTATTTCCGGTTCCATTGGTTCATATCAGCGAAACGAACTCTACCAACAACTATCTGCAAACTCTGTGTGCCCAAGAAAAGGTAGAGGAGTTTACGACTGTAGTCGCCGACTTCCAAACTTCCGGACGGGGACAGCGTGGAAATTCGTGGGAATCGAAGCCGTACAAAAATCTCCTTTTCAGCTTTGTGCTTTTTCCCGAGTTTCTGGAAGCACGCCGCCAGTTTCTTATTTCTCAGATTATATCTTTAGCTATCAAAGAAGAACTGGATATTTATACTAATGACGTTTCTATCAAATGGCCGAACGATATTTACTGGAAAGAGAAGAAAATATGCGGCATATTGATAGAAAACGATTTGATGGGGCGGAATATCAGCCAAAGTATTGCGGGAATCGGAATCAATATCAACCAGAAAGAGTTTCACAGCCCGGCTCCCAATCCTGTCTCATTGTACCAAATCACAGGAAAGCAATATGATATTTTTGAGGTATTGAAGAATATTATGCTGCGAATACAGTCTTATTATAGTCAGCTTAAAAAGAATGATACTTCATCAATTGTTGCCCACTATGAAAAATCGCTTTTCAGAAAGGAAGGGATGCATCGGTACAAAGATGCTGACGGAGAGTTCCTTGCACGGATTGTATGTGTAGAACCCGAAGGAAGGTTGATTCTGGAAGATGAAATGCAGGCAAAAAGAGGATATATGTTTAAAGAAGTAGAATATTTATTGAAATAAGTAATCTACTAACTGATTAAAAACATTATCTTTGAAACCATGTTTATACAAAAAACTCTCTTATTTATGAAAACAAGATTAATATTCCTGCTTCCGTTATTATGGGTATTAATAGGCTGTAGTGATTCAGACTCTGATTCAGCGACTCTAGAAATTTCCCAATCTACATTTGATGATGTTAGTCCGGAAGGAACTACAATAAAAGTATCCATCACATGCAATTCTACTTGGAGAACAAGCAGTAATCAAAATTGGTGTATTCCAAATTTACAAAATGGTAGTAATGATGGAGAACTCGTCTTGACTATCCATGCCAACAATACGTCAGAGGAAAGGAATGCGACAGTTACCATCATGGCAAAGAAAACGAACAAGACTATAAAAATAACTCAATCCCCTTCTACAAGTACAGCCAATGAACATCATTATAAATTGCCCGTTATATTCCACGTCCTTTATAAAAACCGCAATGCTAGAGAGCAATATGTAGACAAAGGCCGTCTCGCCCAAATCATTAACGTTTGTAACTTGGCATATAAGAATAAGATATATCAAAATTCAAAATATAACATCAGCCAAGATATGAATCTTGAATTTGTCATGGCTACAGAAAAGCCGGACGGAACAATTTTGGAAGAAGCAGGAGTTGAACGAATAGAATGGGATGAAATTCCGATGTCTTGCGAACAATTTATGGATGGAAAAGAT
>CAPYSS010000019.1:0-59568 GCA_948742525.1 Bacteroides caecimuris
CCTTATTCATTGCCGTACCAAAAAGCAACTTGAATCCGAAATCGGTATATGGATTCACATATTTATCCTGTATTCCTTCCATTCCCATGTCTTTTTCCATTTTTATAGTTTGAAATTCCAATCCCGCCCCTTCGTATAACCAATATATGGTTCTCCCTTTGAAATGCCTTAATACCTTTCCAAAGCGTTATGTACAAAAGTAGCAATAATCAGATAAAATCAAGCAAAAAAATATTATTTTAACAGAGGGATGAAAATAACCGGGTAAAGATTATCCCTTACTACATCCCCCTGTCATTCATCATCCATACGGTTTTCTGTGGTTATACAGACTATTTTTCAGGCTGTCCGAATCCTCCTCATTTCCCCCAATATATCATGCAACGAGAGTTCTATTGCACAACAAAAGTGCAGAAAACTATGATTTTCTGCACTTTTATGGTGCAATTGACGTATATTTGCATATAAATAGATGCTAACCATGGACAGATTATACGAAAACTTTAATAAAAAACAGATTTATGTCACATACCAGACAAGAACAGATGGAAGCCTTCGGACGCTTTCTAGACATTCTCGACGAACTGCGTGTTAAATGTCCCTGGGACCGCAAACAGACCAATGAAAGTCTGCGTCCCAACACCATAGAAGAGACTTACGAACTGTGCGACGCCCTGATGAGAGATGACAAGAAAGAAATCTGCAAGGAATTGGGCGACGTGTTGCTACATGTAGCTTTCTATGCCAAGATAGGCTCGGAAACAGGAGATTTTGACATCAAAGATGTTTGCGACAAACTGTGTGATAAACTGATTTTCCGCCACCCGCATGTATTCGGAGAGGTAAAAGCAGAGACAGCAGGACAAGTTTCCGAAAATTGGGAACAGTTGAAGTTAAAGGAGAAAGACGGCAATAAGAGTGTATTGAGCGGTGTACCTACTGCCCTCCCCTCGCTCATCAAAGCTTATCGTATTCAAGACAAAGCCCGTAATGTAGGTTTCGACTGGGAAGAGCGTGAACAGGTATGGGACAAAGTAAAGGAAGAAATCGGAGAATTTCAGGATGAAGTAGCCAATATGGATAAGGACAAGGCGGAGGCTGAATTCGGCGACGTCATGTTTAGTCTAATCAATGCAGCGCGTCTCTACAAGATCAATCCTGATAACGCTTTGGAACTTACCAACCAAAAGTTTATCCGTCGCTTCAATTATTTGGAGGAACATACTATCAAGGAAGGAAAAAGCCTGAAAGATATGTCTCTCGAAGAGATGGATGCTATTTGGAATGAAGCAAAGAAAAAAGGACTGTAAGACCTATGAGTAACATTGATTTAATGGAGGCTCTATTCTGTGCGAGTAGAGCCTTTATTAAATCAAACAGAGCGTCTATTCATACGAATCAGACGCTCTGTTTTTCTTTATTTCTTCTTCGAATCGTTTCCTTTATCCTTGCCACGATTCATTCCTTTTATCACCTCCCGGTTGAAGCGCATTTCTGCACGCAGCACGAGAAATATCTTCTTACTGGAAAGAATCTTCTTGAACTTACCCAGATAAGTCTTATCAAGCTGGTCGGCAGCGATACGATTGTTGGCTATCTTATCGTTGATTTCTGCATATTGAGCTTCCGTCGTCTTATCATCTTTACCTTTGCGCATCAAATCCCACGATTCATCATTCAGTTTCTTCTTCTTATCCTGGAGTTCAAAATAGACGGGAAAGAACCTAGCTGCCTCCTTTTTACTCAATCCTGCCTGTTCGGTAATGAATTCCTTTTGTTTTGCCCTGAACTCCTCTCGGGATAAATGCTGATCACATCCGTCAGCAGCCCAAAGAACAGGCATAAAGCCACACAACAAAACAACCCATGCGATTAGTTTTCTCATTTTCTGTATTCAATCAGTTTTAATAAATCATTCTACACTTGCGTCACTCAAATAAACATATAACGAATAATCATCCAGCATAGCGCGGTCTAGTGCCACATCCAGCATTTCGTCCGATACGACTTCCGTATCTACCTCCGTCACCGCCACTTCATCGACCGCAGCAGGTTTGTGATCTGTCGACGCTACCCGGATAATCAAAGCCGCACCTACAAACATAGCAGCGAGATAGAGCAATGGTTTCAGTCTTGTCCATGTGCTGACAGATTCTTCCTCGAAAACAACTTTTTCTTTTTCAGGAAGTTTATTCATTACCTCCGAAGTCAGGTTTTCAAAGTAACCATCAGGCACTTTGAAGGAATTTTCCTTACCAAGCTTCTTCAATAGGATCTCTTCTTCTTTCATACGTTTTTCTCCTCTCTTTTACTTAGACAATGTCCAATTTAAAAGGTTTAATCTATTTCTTCTAAAAACTTCTCTATTTTCTTCACCGCATGATGATATGACGCTTTGAGCGCACCAACCGTTGTGCCGAAGATTTCCGACATCTCTTCGTATTTCATTTCCTGATAATATTTCAGGTTGAACACCATACGCTGTTTTTCCGGCAAAGTCAATAGAGCTTTCTGCAAACACAACTGTATTTCGTCTCCCGAAAAGTAGGAGTCACTTTCCAGTTTCTGCACAATCGCAGCTTCAGGATCGTTAATATCCACGGTAGCCATAGCGCGCTGCTTGTTCAGAAAGGTAAGACATTCGTTCAGCGCGATGCGATAGAGCCAGGTAGACAGTTTCGCCTCGGCACGGAAATAATCAATACTCGTCCATGCCTTGATGAAAGTGTTTTGCAGGAGATCGTTCGCATCCTCATGCGACAGTACCATCCGGCGGATTTGCCAATACAATTGCTCGCTATACTGCGCCACAATCATTTCAAATCCTTTCCGCTGCGTACTCTCCTCTTGAAGGAGTTTCAGAACTTCGCGTTCGTTATAAGGAATCATAATCTCTTGTATCTGTATGTTTATTTATGGTTTCAAATTCAGGTCGTTCATTGCCTCTAGTAAAGACGAATCATATTTATAAATGTCCTCACAATACCTTAAATTATTATCGGCAGACAGATAAACTGTCTGATAATCTATAAATAAAGGTATATATTTCTCTAAACTATAATGTTTCAGTTCGCTGTAGGCCGCACTGTTAGACAGCTTCTTCCCCTCTTCACTCACCGGTTTGATATCCATTGCAATGCGAATACGGTCTTCCAACAATTCATCCGGCTCTTTCAACAGGAAGAAAGCAAAATCGAGTGCTTTCTGAAGGCGGACGCAACCGTGGCTCACCGCACGTTTTTTCAACGTGAAAGCCCACCGGGAAGGAGTATCGTGCAGATATACGGAATGAGGATTAGGGAAACGGAAGATGATACGTCCCAATGAATTCCCCGTTTTATTGTCCTGCTTCACTGTATAAGGTACGCCTTTTCCTGCATATTTAGCCCAATTGACCTGATGAGGGTTTACTTGTAAGCCGTTCTTATCGTATACCTTCATGCGATTACGGGTGAAATAGGTCGTATCTCTGCGATAAGTAGGGATGATTTCTTTCCGGATAATACTTTGAGGTACATTCCAATACGGATTCAGTTCCATATAATAAATCCTGCTTGACAACAGAGGAGTTTTATTCTTTACACTCCCCACGCAGATACGCATCTCCAGGATAGAGTCTGTTTCTTCGTTGACTGCCTGCAACATGAACGCCGCCACATTGGCTATCACATATTTTTGTCCTTTGTCCAATGCATATTGCCAACGCGCCCGCTCCATATTTACCAACAGACGATTCCGATAATAATCCGTAGTATCCGTTTTCCCCCAAGCATTTACACGAACCAATTCTTCCTGCATCTTGCGATAAAGCGGAGAAGAAGGTTGTGCTCTGTGAAAAGCAGCAATTGGATTTGCACGCAATGAATCGAGGGCAGCATTTGCAAAAGTAACATCACAATGTTTTAAAGGAATACGATTGATCGAATCATTCCATCTGCGTTCCGAAGGCAGGAAACCAAACTTCAACTGGCACACATACGAAAGATATGCGGCTGTCAACTGATATTCCACATCTGCCAACAGACGGTTCATTGTTTTTCCTTCCTGCAACTTCAAAGAACGTATCTGTTGCAATCTCTCACGGATGCCATCGACAGGATAAAGATTCGGGTTAATACCATGCCGAGAGATGTCTCCCAACCAGAACAACATAGAGTCCGCCACCTGTGTGGCAGGTTTATCGGACACAAGCGAGTCATTCAACCAGAAAAATTCATCCTTTTCCCGATAATGAGCCAGCAAAGCCGAATCCCAAGGAGTTACGGGGTTTTCATTCAAATAAGAACGGATCATCAGACGAATACTGTCGGCATCTATTTGATAAGCAGGGTTGAACAGCTCTTGCAGGAAAGCCAGCGAATCTGGTATCAGAGATTGGTGTTTCTCTTTCTTACAGGCTGCCAAACAAACGACGAACAGGATTACCGCTCCCCAAAGCAGGCGTCTATTTCTCATATACAGTTCCTCCATCAATGTCAATACACATATTCTCTTTCGCTAAAATAGTTCGCGGGAAAATGGCGGACGCTTCATCAAATAGAATAGATTCATCCTCGTAACGGGCTGAAAAGTGTCCGATCACCAATTGTTTCACGTTTGCGTCCAAAGCAAGTTGTGCGGCTTGCGCAGCCGTAGTATGATAAGTTTCCTTGGCACGTGCCTGCTCTGTCTGCGCAAAGGTAGCCTCATGGAAAAGCAAATCTACATTGCTGATTTGTTCGGCAAGCGACGGGCGATAGATTGTATCGGAGCAATAAGCATATTTACGAGCCGGAGCCGAAGGACGGGTCAGACGCAAATTGGGTATTACTTCTCCTTCGGGAGTTACAAAATCCGCTCCGTTCTTGATGCGGTTCAGTTCATAAACCGGGACTTTATAAAAGTCCACCATGTCTCTGATGATATGATTCGGACGCTGTTTCTCTTCAAAAAGGAAACCGCAGCAGGGAATTCGATGTTTTAAAGGGATGGTGGTTACGGTCACCGAACGGTCATCGTAGACAAGCATCGGCTCTTTCGTTTCGAATTCATGGAAGAGCACCTTATAAGTCAAAGTCTTGCAAAAGAAAGCAAGCATCGGTGCAAACAGTTCTTCCAGTCCTCGTGGAGAATGAATATGCAAATCGGCTGTTCTTCCCAATAATCCGAATGTAGAGATCAGCCCCAACAATCCGAAACAATGGTCACCATGTAGATGAGAGATGAAGATATGATTCAATCGGGAAAATTTCAGTCGCGAACGGCGCAACTGCATTTGTGCTCCCTCGCCACAATCAATCATAAATAGTTTTTCACGCAAGTTTACGACTTGAGAGGTCGCAAAATGCCGCGTGGTAGGCAAAGCGGAACCGCATCCCAATATATGTAACTCAAATTTTTCCATGGTATGCAAAGATAAAGCATTTCAGATTCAATCTTGCAAAGGAAGAAACTTTTTTTTCTATTCACCACAGAGGACACGGAGGACACAGAGGGTAGGAGGACATAGAGAAGGTAAGAAGGGTAAGGAGAGGATGCGGAGGAGAAGAAGAGGGTAGATTTATATAAATAAATATATCGCCATCGTTAGTTTGTTAAATCAATCCTTCATATCCTCTGTATTCCCCATATCCTCCTTACCCTTCTTACCTTCTCTATGTCCTCCTACCCTCTGTGTCCTCTGCGTCCTCTGTGGTGAATAGAAAAAGGCGCCCCAACCAGGAGCGCCTTCATCAGAAAATATTCTGTTCAGATTATTTCTTTCCTTCCAACTGTTCTTTCAATGCAGCCAGAGCGTCGATGTCGCCCAGCGTAGTTGAAGCAGCTTGGTTTTGGATCATCGGAGCATCTTCTCTCTTATTAGAAGATGCTTTCTTTGCGCTAGAAGCAGCTTTCTTTTCTGCTCTTTCTTCAGCTTTAGCTACATCTTCGAAGATACGGCTGTGAGACAGGATGATTCTCTTAGCGTCTTTGTTGAACTCGATCACTTTGAATTCAAGTTTCTCATCCAACTGTGCTTGTGAGCCGTCTTCTTTTACAAGGTGTTTCGGAGTTGCGAAACCTTCTACACCGTAAGGAAGAGCTACAACAGCACCCTTATCCAACATTTCGATGATAGTACCTTCGTGTACAGAACCTACAGTGAACACAGTTTCGAATACATCCCAAGGATTTTCTTCGAGTTGTTTGTGTCCAAGGCTCAAACGACGGTTTTCTTTGTCGATTTCCAATACCTGAACTTCGATGTCAGCACCAATCTGAGTAAATTCTGACGGGTGTTTTACTTTCTTAGTCCAAGAAAGGTCAGAGATGTGGATCAAGCCGTCTACACCTTCTTCGATTTCTACGAATACACCGAAGTTAGTGAAGTTACGTACTTTTGCAGTATGCTTAGAACCTACAGGATACTTTTCTTCGATTGTTTCCCATGGATCTTGTTTCAGTTGTTTGATACCCAAAGACATCTTACGTTCTTCGCGGTCAAGTGTAAGAACAACAGCTTCTACTTCGTCGCCTACCTTCATGAAATCCTGTGCAGAACGCAAGTGTTGGCTCCAAGACATTTCTGAAACATGGATCAAACCTTCTACGCCAGCAGCGATTTCGATGAATGCACCGTAGTCAGCCATAACAACCACTTTACCTTTCACCTTGTCACCAACCTTCAAGTCAGTATCAAGAGCATCCCATGGGTGCGGAGTCAGTTGTTTCAAGCCAAGAGCGATACGTTTCTTTTCGTCATCGAAGTCAAGGATAACAACGTTGAGCTTCTGATCCAGTTCAACCACTTCTTTCGGATCGCTAACACGTCCCCAAGAAAGGTCAGTAATGTGGATCAAACCGTCTACGCCACCAAGGTCGATGAATACACCGTAAGATGTGATATTTTTAACAGTTCCTTCAAGAACTTGTCCTTTTTCGAGTTTACCGATGATTTCTTTCTTCTGTTGTTCCAGTTCAGCTTCGATAAGCGCCTTGTGAGATACAACAACGTTTTTGAATTCCTGGTTGATTTTAACCACTTTGAATTCCATTGTTTTGCCAACGAATACATCATAGTCGCGGATCGGTTTAACGTCGATTTGAGAACCCGGCAAGAATGCTTCGATTCCAAATACGTCTACGATCATACCACCCTTCGTGCGGCACTTGATGTAACCCTTGATAATTTCTTCATTTTCCAGAGCAGCGTTAACGCGATCCCAAGAACGAGTAGCGCGGGCTTTTCTGTGTGACAGAACGAGCTGTCCTTTTTTGTCTTCCTGGTTTTCGATGTATACTTCTACAGTATCACCTACTTTCAGGTCTGGATTGTAACGGAATTCATTCAAAGGGATGATACCGTCTGATTTGTAACCGATGTTCACAACTACTTCACGCTTGTTCATTGCGATTACGGTTCCGTCAACAACCTCACGGTCGTTTACTTTGTTAAGCGTACCGTCGTAAGCTTTTTCTAGTTCATCGTGGCTAACGTTGGTTACTGTTTCGCCATTTTCATAAGCATCCCAGTTGAAATCTTCAATAGGAGCTACGTTCTTTAAGTTTTCCATTAATAATAAAATTGTTTAATACTTTAATTAAATAAGACATTATATTATCTATAAATCGGGCGCAAAGGTAGAAATATTTTCTTGATTGACAAAAGAATGGCAGAAGAAAAGAGATTTATATCCGTATTTTTTGTAATATTGCAATCCTTAATTTATACAGTTTTTGCCATGGACGAGAGATTGGACAAAGTCAAGGTGCAATGCGACTATTTACCGCTTATTAATTTTGCAATACAGCAAAATGGAGCATCAGTCATTCATCAGCTTTCTATTGAGAACACGACATCTGCCCCACTGAAGGACATTCAGGTAGTAATCACGACAGAACCGACTTTCGGAAATGCCGCTCCGATAGCTGTGGAACAGATTCCGGCAAACGGCTCGGTCCGTCTGTCGTCATTCAATCTCACTTTGTCCGCCAACTACTTCACACAACTGACCGAACGTTTATCCGGCAACCTGAAAATTGAAATTACTGCTGAAGCGGAACCGATATTCTGCCAAACATATCCTATCGACATCCTGGCATACGACCAATGGGGCGGGCTCAATGTATTGCCCGAAATGCTGGCTGCTTTCATCACTCCCAATCATACGGCTGTCGTACCAATTATCAAAAGAGCAGCTTCCATCCTGGGGCAATGGACCGGCAATCCGTCTCTCGATGAATATCAAAGCCGCACTCCGGACAGGGTGAGAAAACAGATGGCTGCCATCTATACGGCTATCGCGGAGCAACAGATTATATATAGTACCGTTCCCGCCAGTTTCGAAGAATATGGGCAGCGTGTCCGGTTAGCCGATTCTGTGATGGCACAGAAATTGGGAACCTGCCTGGATATGGCTTTGCTTTATGCTTCCTGCCTGGAGGCAATCGGACTGAATGCTTTAATCGTCATCACGCAAGGGCACGCTTTTGCAGGCGCCTGGCTGGTGCCGGAAACCTTTCCGGATCCTACGATTGATGATGTTTCTCTATTAACGAAAAGAACAGCGGAAGGAATCTACGACATTACTTTGGTTGAAACGACCTGCATGAACATGGGACATTCGTCCGATTTCGACAACGCGGTGAAGAAAGCAAACGGAAAGTTGACGGACAGGAATAATTTCCTTCTTGCAATAGACATCAAGAGAGCTAGATATTCGGGTGTACGCCCCATCCCTCAACGTATTTTGCACGGACAGGTATGGGAAATTGACGAAAAAGAGACCAACATTCAGAACAATGCCGTTCATGCCACTCCGCAAAGCATCAATCCGTATGATTTATCGGGCAATGAAACCCAGACCGTAATCACCAAACAAATGTTGTGGGAAAGGAGGTTGCTTGACTTGAGCCTTCGCAACAACCTGCTGAACATCCGGATTACCAAAAACACGCTCCAACTGATCCCGGCTAATCTGGCTTGCCTGGAAGATGCATTGGCTGACGGAGAAGAATTCCGCATCCTGCACCGCCCGGCTGATTGGGAAAGCCCGGCGATAGATTTCGGCATTTATTCCTCCGTACCGGAGTCTGATCCGGTGGTTGGTTTCATCAACTCGGAGCTTTCACAGAAAAGACTGCGTTTTTATCTGCCCGAAAACGATTTAGGCAAAGCACTGACTCACCTATACCGTTCCTCGCGTACCTCTATTGAAGAGAACGGAGCTAACACTCTTTATCTGGCTCTCGGACTTTTGAAATGGTACGAGACTCCTTCCAGCGAACGTCCCCGCTACGCTCCCATCCTGCTAATGCCGGTTGAAATCATCCGTAAATCAGCAGCTAAAGGCTATGTGATCCGTTCACGGGAAGAGGAAACGATGATGAATATTACGTTATTAGAAATGCTTCGCCAAAACTTCGGAATTACCATATCAGGATTAACCCCATTGCCCACCGATGAAAGCGGCGTCAACGTCAAACTGATCTATTCCATCATTCGCAACTGCATCAAAAACCAACGTAAATGGGACGTGGAAGAGCAAGCCATCTTAGGTATCTTCTCTTTCAATAAGTTCATCATGTGGAATGACATTCACAACAATGCCGACAAACTGGTTCAGAACAAAATTGTTTCAAGCCTCATCAACGGAAAGATAGAATGGGAAGCCGCAACAGAAGAAATAGACGCAACGGATATGGACAAACAACTGTCGCCAACGGATATCGTATTGCCGATCATTGCCGATTCTTCGCAATTGGAAGCTATCTACGAAGCCGTACACGATAAGACTTTTATCCTGCACGGTCCTCCGGGAACGGGTAAATCGCAAACAATTACCAATATCATCGCCAACGCGCTTTACAAAGGAAAACGTGTCTTATTCGTTGCGGAAAAGATGGCTGCTCTCTCCGTTGTTCAAAACCGACTGGCGGCTATCGGTCTAGCTCCGTTCTGTTTGGAAATTCATTCCAACAAAACAAAGAAATCCACCGTTATCTCACAACTGAAAGAAACAACGGAAATTATCAGGCAGACCCCTCCCGAAGAATTCAAAAAGGAAGCGGAACGTTTGCTGAATTTGCGGACGGAACTGAATCAGTATATTGAAGCCCTACATAAGGAATACCCGTTCGGAGTTTCACTATACGACGCCATTATCCATTATCAATCTGTGGACGTCGAACCTTGTTTTGAGATTCCACAACCTTATATGGATACATTAGACAAAGATACATTTGCACAATGGGAAGAAGCTATCGAATCGCTAGTCAGAACCGCCAATGCGTGCGGACATCCTTACCGGCATCCATTAACAGGCATCTCGATTTCCGAATATTCATCTGCCGGAAAAGAAGAAGCCTCCCAATTACTTACCGGTTTCATCGACTTATTAGATACCATCCGGCAGAAGTTGGACGTATTTTCCGTATTTCTGAAAAATACGGATATACATCCTACACGCAAGGATTTCCAAACGATCGTCAGTATCATCCGGAAAATACTCGATATTCCGGAACTGACTCCCGGATTGCTAACTCTGCCATTATTGAATGAAACGCTGAATGAATATCGTGAAGTGCTGGTTCATGGACAAAAACGTGATGAACAAAGAAAAGAGATAGAGGCAGGATTTACCAAAGAGATTCTGTCCATTAACGTAAAACAGATGCTAGCCAAATGGAATCGTGCATCCGACCAATGGTTTCTTCCCAGATATTTCGGACAGCGAAAAATCAAAAAGACCATCAACATCTATGCTTTAAAAACGATTGAGACAGAAGAGATCAAACCGCTACTCCACCAGATTATCCAGTATCAGGAAGAAGAGGAAGCTGTTCAAAAATACATCAGCCAACTCCCCTCTTTGTTCGGACGATTCGGCAAGAATGAGGACTGGACTGCCATGGAGCAGATTATCAATGACATGGTTTCTCTTCACTCGCATTTGCTGAATTACGCCAAGGACATAGCCAAGGTGTCACAAATCAAACAGAATTTGTCGGTACAACTTGCAGAAGGAATTCAAACATTCAGAGATATTCACGCTCACTCTCTCAATGAATTGTATCAGTTGCTGGATACACTTACAGTCATTGAAAAGAAATTGTCCGGCACGTTGGGTATATCAACAGAAGAGCTTTATGCCTCTTCGGCCGACTGGATAACGATCGCGCTATCGAAAGCCCAAACCTGGAAAGATAACCTCGACAAACTCAAAGACTGGTATCGGTGGTTACAAGCATACCAAACTCTGAATAAACTGGGAATCGGATTTGTTGCGACAGAATATAAGGAAAAGAATATCCCTACCGACCGACTGACAGACATCTTCCGCAAGAGTTTCTACCAGACGGCCATTCAGTATATCATTGCCAAAGAACCCACGCTGGAATTATTCAACGGCAAGATATTCAACGATATGATTGCTAAATACAAACAAATATCCGCCAAATTCGAAGAAACGACCCAAAAAGAATTGTTTGCGCGGCTGGCTTCCAACATTCCGTCTTTCACTCGCGAAGCTATCCAAAGTTCCGAAGTGGGCATCCTTCAAAAGAACATCCGCAACAACGCCCGCGGTACATCCATCCGCAAACTGTTCGACCAGATTCCTACTTTATTGTCGCGTATATGTCCGTGCATGCTGATGAGCCCGCTTTCCGTAGCTCAATTCATTGATACGGATGCCGACAAATTCGATTTGATTGTCTTTGATGAAGCGTCACAGATGCCTACTTACGAAGCGGTGGGCGCTATTGCCCGAGGCAAAAACGTGATTATCGTGGGAGACCCGAAACAGATGCCTCCTACCAGCTTCTTCTCGGTCAGCACCGTTGATGAAGATAATATTGAAATGGAGGATTTGGAGAGTATTCTTGACGACTGCCTCGCCTTGTCTATCCCTTCCAAATATTTATTGTGGCACTATCGAAGCAAACACGAGAGCCTCATCGCTTTCAGCAACTCCGAATATTACGATAACAAACTGATGACTTTCCCTTCTCCGGACAACATTGAATCGAAAGTCAGGATAGTCAACATCGACGGTTATTATGATAAAGGCAAATCGCGCCAAAACCGGGCGGAAGCTCAAGCGGTGGTAGACGAAATAGCCAGAAGATTGAGAAGCGAGGAATTAAGAAAGAAAAGTATCGGCGTAGTGACTTTCAGCATCGTTCAGCAAGCTTTAATAGAAGACTTACTTTCCGACCTCTTTATCTTCCATCCCGAACTGGAAAGCCTTGCTTTGGAATGTAACGAACCGTTGTTTATCAAAAACCTGGAGAATGTGCAGGGAGATGAACGCGACGTTATTCTCTTTTCGGTGGGCTACGGTCCGGATGCGGAAGGACGTGTCAGCATGAATTTCGGTCCATTGAACCGGATAGGCGGTGAAAGAAGGTTGAATGTAGCCGTTTCCCGTGCCCGGTATGAGATGATTATCTATTCCACTTTACGATCGGATATGATTGACCTGAACCGGACTTCCTCTATCGGAGTAGCCGGATTAAAACGTTTCCTCGAATATGCGGAGAAAGGAACCAGAAACACAACCAGCAGTGTGACAGCCCAATCAACGGAAGCAGCAGCCTCCATCGAGAATATCATTGCCGATAAACTGCGTTCATTGGGATACACCGTGCATACAGATATCGGATGCTCCGGTTACAAAATAGATATAGGTATCGTTGACAGCGAAAATCCATCCAACTATCAATTAGGCATTATCTGCGACGGCAAAAACTACAAACGTACCAAGACCGCACGTGATCGGGAAATTGTGCAAAACAATGTACTGAAAGCACTCGGCTGGGATATTTACCGGATATGGACTATGGACTGGTGGGAAAAGCCGGACGAAGTAATAGCAGCTATTCAAGAGGCTATCGCACGCAAAATGAGTTCAAAGGTTACTGACAAGACAACGGCAAGCATCGGAATTGGTTCTGATCCAATGACAGCAGAAAAAGAATCTGTGAACAAAGACTCGGCAGACAAAGACAAAATAACCAAAGAAGAGCCTATAGAAGAAGAGTCAACAGAAGAAGCAATACCGACTGCAGAGAGAGATAACAATGAAATTCCATCCGTACTCAAAGCATCACCTGCCACCTCTGAAAACCAAACTGTTTCCGCATCTTCCACACAAGACGGAATACAGCAAAAGTACCGATCGGCAAAGATCACTCCAGGCAGTTATTCGCCGGAAGACTTTTTCTTTAATGGAAGCTATTCTATCCTCATTTCTCAAATACGGAAGATTATAGAAAACGAAGCTCCGGTCAGCAAATCATTGCTTTGCAAGAAGATTCTGTCTGAATGGGGAATCGGCCGCTTGGGTACACGGGTAGAAACACAGATAGAAACGGCTTTAGATGCACTGAATATCTATCGCACCGAACATGAAGGATTTGTTTTCTGCTGGAAAAACAGAAACCAATGTATCTCCTATTCTATTTATCGTCCGGGTTCTGACCGGGAAGCGACAGATATTGCTCCTGAAGAGATAGCCAATGCTATCCGCCAAGTGTTGACAGATTCCATCAGCCTGCCTGCGGCAGATTTGATAAAAGCATGTGCACAACAATTCGGCTTTGCCCGTATAGGCTCGAACATAGACGCTGCCATGCAAAGAGGTATTCGCGAAGCCGTGAAAAGGAACTATGCCAAGATTGAAAACGAACGGGTGACGATTGCAGATTAAATGTTGGTTCGAGTGATTCTGTCTAGTAGATTCAAGTGACGAAACTAAATTAATACCCTCTCTCCAAACGTTTCAGGGCAGCAATAGAATCGGATACATAGTTATTATCCGGTTCTATTGACCACCAATAACACAGTTCTCCAATCAGCCGTTTCAGATAGACAGGATCATTCGAACCAATCCGCCGCTGATGTTCTGCCAAACCTTTCGTCAGGATGAAATAGACATTCTTCCGGATTTCCCTCTTCCTGGCTTTGGGAATCGTCAGTTTTACACCGGAAGAAATGGACACGCCTGTGATAATCTTTTTGCCATACTCATTAATGAAACGGGTCTTTTTATAATTCGGTTCGAATTTCTCATCACGAATGATCTGTTTAATACGGGGAATAATCTGCTCTTTGGGAAATACATCTCCAGAGAAAGTCAGGTCGTCAGCATACCGGGTATAAGTCAATCCGTATTCCGCTGCCAATGCCGCCAACTTTCTGTCCATCTCATAACTAACGATATTACTTAACGACGGACTTGTAGGTGCTCCCTGCGGCAAGTGTCTGTGCAAACAACACAACGCCCCCAATACTTTAGATACATTTTCCGGATAGCCGATCTTCTCAAATGCCTTTTTCACCCTCAGGCTCCGTATAGAAAAGAAAAAATCATGGATATCCATTTTCAACACATACCGCTTTCCTAAATGCGGATTGGCATTGTCGACTACGGAATGACCGATCCGGAAACCTACTGCTGCCGGATGAATCATTGTCACAGGTAATAATATACGAAAATTAATAATAGTTTGAATAGACTGTAATTTTTCGTTAGGAGCAGAGATCATACGATACCCTCCTTTTCTTTTCCTCATCCAAAACTCCTGGTAATGCGCAGAAACATTTTGTAGTATTTCCTTCAGTTGTCTCGCTTCCACTCCCAACAGATTGGCACACCAGACAACAGCCGATTCATCATACTTTTGATCATACTGTGCTCTTGGAATTATTGCTTCCCAAGCATGCCTAAGCCAGGCTCCATGCTCCCATTTTACTTTAGTAGTCTTTTCTTCCTTACGACCGTCTGTCGCTTTCCATCTTTTATACCCCTCTTGTTTTCTGCTTGAGGAAATCATCTTGTAAATCAGGAAACCAGTGACAATAAGTATTGTTATTAGAATTCCGTCCATTTTGTATTATGTATATAAACAAAGATAAGAGAGGATGGGTTATTTACTAAAATAAATTTAGGTATTTATACCTTAGAATTTATTTTCTAAGAAAATACCTGTGCTTACGAGGCGACTACACCTCTTTGATGCTAAATTCGGTCCTCATCCTCTCTTATACAAAGATAAGTATAATCTTTCGATAAAACAACTGGAACGGAAAAAACTATCGGTTGAACAACTCAAACGTGAACTTACAGCCTATTCTTCCGAATTTCCAGTTTTCGCTGCTTACGAAGACTCCCACATCGAAAACATGCGTACCGATGCCATATCCGACTTCCATATAAGGCTGAAGATGCGGCATACAAAGCGCACTGACATATATACGCTCGTTTTGCACATAACGGGTATACTTCATCAGATGCCGGAGAATAAGGAACGGAGCTTCGTAGGTGAAATGCCCCCGCACATAACGGCGGGAGGAGTTATACCAACGTGAGTCAAGCACCTGAAATACTCCGCCGATTTCATCATTCCAGCCTACGGGAAGATTACGACGGGAGAAATTGGCAAAGTCCACAAAATACAACTCATCCTGGTTAGTGAATGCTCCGAATCCGAAACGATAATAAATATTACGCATCAATCCCATCCGGATTTGATGCTGAAGGTCAAACTCTATTCTTTCATATTCGCCCGTACTTTTAAATACTCCTTTTATTCCCCGTTCATAATCGACCGAGAAGGTTGGATAGATAGAACGCAGGTTAATCTTTCGCTTTCCATTCATATAATAATAGAGTCCCGGTGTCCATTCCACTCGGATACGGGGGGCGAAACTGATATAAGTGTTCTTGAATTTATCCATAAATTCCGGAGGCGGCATCGGATAATCACCGGTTATCACAAAACGGGAAGGCTCTACGGCGGTTCTTCTATGGGCAGAGAAACCCAGCCCGACATCCAGTCCGTTAACCACCTCAACTGTATGGCGGAGATTAAAATACAAGTCCTTGAAATAATCAAGGTGAATTAAATTGAAATCAAAGATGCTGTCCGGCATAGCTTTCAGTTCATCCAGCACCTTACTACTATAAATGCGGTTACCATTCCCCACATTCAACCGGAAGAATCCTCGTTTCTGCGGCCAGTATTCAAAGTCGGCATTCAACGACCAATAGAACTCCTTACGTGTAAAGTTATATCCGAGCTTAGGTACAATACGAAGCACTTTATCCCCTCTGAAAAGACGGTTATAGCGGAAATCCTGCCGATAAGACAAACCGTTACTTCCGCTATAACTGAATAAAAGCGGGTTTATAAATGGAGAGAACCGTATGCTTCCGATATTAGCCAAATTGAATTTATAATCTTCCATCATCAAATCACCGATTGTTCCCCAAAAGGTCTGACTCTTGGATGGCTTTTGTATGGTAGCCGTGTCACGTCTAAGCGCATAGTCGAAATATAGTTTCTTCTCATTCTCATTCAAAGGAATCGGGCGCAAGATAGCAAAGGTGGAGGCATCTGTCTTATAAGCATTCGTATCGCACTGCAAGGAGAAAGATTCCGAAAGATTATACTTCCTCTTTTCTTTCTCACGCTCCCTTCTTTCTTTCAATTCGATGGATTTATAGTCTAAAGAAGCGGTATAATTACCATCCACCTCATTTCCGAGAAATTTAAAAAGAGCCTCTACGTCATAACGTACCGGCAAGAATTCGTTTTTCTTGCCGACATCTCCCATTTTTATCCGGCAGGTAAACGTTATCAACTCCGACCTTCCGGAAAAACGAATTTCACGCACACTCCAGACATTGCTGCTAACTACCATATATCCACCTACCAACTGATCGCTCTTGGTACGGGGAATAAAGCGGACCCGATAATTCAGATTATTAGGATCTCCCATCACGCTGTCTATCCGGTATTTATAATATTTCTGTCCGTTTTTAGCCAGCGGCGACAACAAGCGTTCATCGTTCAGCAAAGAAGAAGAGTAGATATTTACGTTAAAGTATTCGAGCAAGCCCGGCAATCCCCTGTTCCCCCTCACTGTTCCTTGGGAGGCTTTTACTTTCTGGTCGTAAATATTGGGAGCCGTATAATGGAGGTCACTGTATGTTTCAAGCAGATATTCACGAACTCCTTTTTGCAAACGAAACATAGAAGGCACATAACGGAGAATAAAATTCTTTTTCTGAATATCCATCCTACCTTTTATATATAGGTTCGCGCGATAGTCACTGACTATTGTTTCATACAAAGGCGCAAAAGTCATCACACGCTCAATGATGGAATCGACGGAGATCTCCTGACGAGTATAAGGATTCATTATATAATTATTGGCTGCCCCCTTTGGAATAAAAGAGAACAGACACAATATGCATCCTATCAATATTTTATCTCTCAATTATCGTATCTCCTCCATTAACGCAGGCAAATATAAAAAAGAATATCGAAAAGCAATGGAATTAAGCTACTAAAATTTATATTTCACCGTTCAACTAAGAACGGTTTAGTCAATGAATACATCAGTTGAGAATTCCGCCCCTACTAGAGAAACTTTTGTAATTCTCCCCATAAAAGTTTTTTTTCATTTTTGCTCTCATGCTCTCATATTTCCTCTCAATCCCTTTATTCATCGTGCTTTTCGCTATTAGGGCAAGTATGATAGCAGAGTGAGGGCAGACGTTTGCTCTCACTCTCCGAACTCCCCATTTTTGATTCAATTCGCTGATTGATAATGATATATATGCTTTTTTGTACATCTGCAAGTACTCCTCTGTTTTTGGGGGTTCTTCTTCAAATTTGGTGATAAGTTTTTCTCCGCTCATTCAGTTCATTTAGTCAGTGTCTATATTTTCTTATGAAAGTAAGTAAAATGGATAATACTTGGAAATAAAGAGACATAGTCAAATACTATCTTTCTCCCCTTTTTCCCAGTTGAAGATAAACTAGTTCCGATTGTCCCACATATTGTGGGAAAGTATTCCCGCATATTATGGGAATTTGTTCCCAACTAATAGGGAATTTTTTCCCAATTAACAGGGAATCTTTTCCCAATTAATAGGGAATACTTTCCCACAATATATGGGACAAAGAGAACCTGTACTTCCCAAGTAAGGATTGACTAGTTGTTTCTTCATTCTTGTTACTGAAGTTTCGCAAGTGCTCTGCATAGCTTCTCCTCCTTCTGGAAGGTTGCTCTCCCCCAATAACGGGAGAGTCGGAGGGGAAATCTACAAATACACATAAAGGGATAGCTGGGTTAGTTGGAGAATCAGCAGAGGGGGTGTCTTCCAGAAAAAACACATCAATTCCTAAAAATACCCCCTTCAAAATAGGGGTACTTTCAGAAAAAACATATAATTTTGCGCCATCAACCGATAAAAATTAGACCATTTATGTCAAAAATGCGTTTTTATGCCTTACAAGAGCTTTCCAACCGGAAACCTCTGGAAGTAACTGCTCCTTCCAACAAACTCTCTGATTATTATGGTAGCCACGTGTTCGACCGCAAGAAGATGCAAGAGTATCTTCCTAAAGAAGCCTACAAAGCTGTAACCGATGCTATCGAAAAAGGGACACCCATCAGCCGCGAAATAGCAGATTTGATTGCTAACGGCATGAAAAGTTGGGCTAAGTCGCTCAACGTCACTCACTACACACACTGGTTCCAGCCTCTGACAGACGGAACAGCCGAGAAACATGACGGTTTTATCGAATTCGGCGAAGACGGCGGAGTAATCGAACGCTTCTCCGGAAAACTGCTGATCCAGCAAGAGCCGGATGCCTCTTCTTTCCCTAACGGCGGTATCCGCAACACTTTCGAAGCACGAGGATATACAGCCTGGGATGTTTCTTCACCGGCATTCGTAGTAGACACCACTCTTTGTATCCCCACTATCTTCATTTCTTATACGGGTGAAGCGCTGGATTACAAAACTCCCTTATTGAAAGCACTTGCCGCTGTAGATAAAGCAGCAACGGAAGTCTGCCAACTATTCGACAAGAACATCACCCGCGTATACACTAATTTAGGATGGGAACAGGAATATTTTCTAGTCGACTCTTCCTTATATAATGCACGCCCCGACCTCTGCCTGACAGGACGGACACTGATGGGACACTCTTCTGCCAAAGACCAACAGTTGGAAGACCACTATTTCGGCTCCATCCCTCCACGTGTCACCGCATTTATGAAAGAGCTCGAAATTGAGTGTCACAAACTGGGGATTCCCGCTAAAACCCGCCATAACGAAGTAGCCCCCAACCAATTTGAGTTGGCCCCTATCTTCGAAAACTGCAACCTTGCCAACGACCACAACCAGCTTGTCATGGATTTGATGAAACGTATCGCAAGGAAACATCACTTCAATGTACTCCTGCACGAGAAACCATATAGCGGAGTAAACGGTTCGGGCAAGCACAACAACTGGTCGCTCTGCACCGACACTGGCATCAACCTGTTCGCGCCCGGCAAGAATCCGAAAGGAAATATGCTATTCCTTACTTTCCTGGTAAACGTCTTAATGATGGTTTATAAAAACCAGGATTTACTGCGTGCCTCCATCATGAGCGCCAGCAACAGCTACCGTTTGGGAGCCAACGAAGCTCCTCCCGCCATTCTTTCTTGTTTCCTGGGCTCACAGCTCTCGTCCACTCTCGACGAAATTGTCCGCCAGGTAGGTAACGAGAAAATGACACCGGAAGAAAAAACCACCCTGAAGTTAGGTATCGGACGTATCCCCGAAATTCTGCTGGATACTACCGACCGTAACCGCACCTCTCCTTTCGCATTCACCGGAAACCGTTTCGAATTCCGTGCCGCAGGTTCATCTTCCAACTGTGCTGCTTCTATGATTGCAATCAATGCCGCCATGGCAAACCAGTTGAACGAATTCCGCGCATCGGTAGAAAAGCTGATGGAAGAAGGAGTAGGCAAAGACGAAGCCATCTTCCGCTTACTGAAAGAAACGATTATCGCCTCCGAACCGATTCGCTTTGAGGGCGACGGTTATTCTGAACAGTGGAAACAGGAAGCCGCACGCCGCGGACTGACTAACATCTGCCACGTACCGGAAGCCCTGATGCACTACGTTGACAACCAATCCAAATCGGTATTGATCGGCGAACGTATCTTCAACGAAACCGAATTGAACAGCCGCCTGGAAGTGGAACTGGAAAAGTATACCATGAAGGTGCAAATCGAAGGCCGTGTATTGGGCGACCTCGCCATTAACCACATCGTGCCGACTGCCGTTGCCTATCAGAACCGATTGCTCGAAAATCTTCGCGGACTGAAAGAAATATTCCCGGCTGACGAATACGAAGTATTGAGTGCCGACCGCAAAGAACTGATCCGCGAGATTTCACACCGGGTCACTTCCATCAAAGTATTGGTTCGCGATATGACCGAAGCACGGAAAGTTGCCAACCACATGGAGAACTATAAGGAAAGAGCATTTGCATACGAAGAAAAAGTACGTCCATACCTCGATCAAATTCGCGACCACATCGATCATTTGGAGATGGAAGTGGACGATGAAATATGGCCGTTACCCAAATACAGAGAACTGTTATTTACTAAATAAAATGCCCGTAAGATTGCATGAAAGCTCCCGCTTTTGTGCAATCTTTTTATAGATTCGTTCATTTTCTCATTTTTTCTTTTTACTTTTGTGCTGTATAACACAGTTTTATAGCACTCATGGTAAAAATGAATATGTCAGACATCGATATTTCGGAGCCGTTATCCGATATGTTAGCTCCTTTAAATAACGAACAAAAGGAGTTTCTGATGAACAACTATACGATACAGACCTACAAAAAAAATGAAACTATCTACTGCGAAGGAGAAACACCTTCCCATCTGATGTGCCTTATCAGTGGGAAAGTAAAAATCTTCAAAGATGGCGTGGGAGGTAGAAGTCAGATTATTCGCATGATTAAACCACGCGAATACTTTGCGTATCGTGCTTATTTTGCCAAACAAGATTTTGTAACTGCCGCAGCAGCTTTCGAACCCTCTGTTGTTTGTCTGATTCCCATGAATGCTATCTTAACTTTAATTGCCCAGAACAATGACCTCGCCATGTTTTTTATCCGCCAGCTGTCTATTGATCTCGGCATTTCAGACGAACGCACCGTCAATCTGACACAAAAGCATATCCGCGGACGCCTGGCCGAATCTCTCATCTTCCTGAAAGAAAGCTACGGCTTGGAAGAAGACGGATCTACCTTGAGCATTTATCTTTCACGCGAAGATTTAGCAAATCTCTCTAATATGACTACTTCGAATGCTATCCGCACCTTATCACAGTTTGCTACGGAACGCCTGATTACAATCGACGGAAGAAAGATCAAAATCATCGAAGAAGAAAAGCTGAAGAAAATAAGTAAGATTGGATAAGAAAATTCCTGCACCAGTCGCTCCACCCCTAAATAGTGAACATACATACAGAAAATATAATTGCAGACATCAGACGTGGTAACAAACAAGCTTTCAAAAAGCTATTTGATGACTACTATCCTATTCTTTGCGTGTTCGCATCTCACTATATTGAAGACAAAGAAGTTTGCAAAGACATCGCACAAGATGTATTGTTAGCTTATTGGGAACGGAAAGAAGATTTCGACAACATTTTGAAAGTAAAAAGCTTCCTTTATACCGTCACCCGAAATAAATGTCTGAATCACCTAAAACATGAGCAATTAGATATTCCTAATTTTTCCGGCCAGGAAGAGTTCGATAGTGGCTTCGAAGCTGCCATTATCGAACAGGAAACATTCCACATGGTTCGCAAAGCGGTAGAAGAATTGCCTAATCAAATGCGAAATATCATCTTATATTCCATGAAAGGGTTAAAAAACCATGAGATTGCTGACAAATTGCAAATTTCAGAAGGCACTGTCCATACGTTAAAGAAATTAGCCTACCGCAAACTTCGCGAAAGTCTCAAAGGCATAAATTACACCTTATTACTATTTTTATGCAAATAAAGTAACTTTTTGATTACCCCGTTTTTTCGATTGGATTGTTTTACTCATATAACAAATCGAAAAAACGATGAATTCATTCAAAGAAAAATTTAAAATTGCAAAAATCTTAGCTTCCTTATTTACTCATTCGTCTACCCCCGAAGAGGAAAAAAACTATCATGCGTGGTTGGATGAGAATCCGGAGCATCAAAAAATAGCCGACCGGATATTAAATAAGGAAACGTATGAAGAAAACAGCCGGTTAATAAAAAGCTTCTCTTCACAAAAGGCATGGGAGAAAGTCTACCCACTACTGGGAAACGACCAATCTCGTATAGTCTTCTCATGGAAAAGGAGCCTGAAATATGCGGCTCTTATTTTGCTATTGATAATACCGGCTTCATTCCTTATTTATAATTGGGCAATCGGAGAGCAAATCGGTGAAATTATGCCCGGAACAAGGGGCGGTGAAATAATTTTAAGCAATGGAAATACATTAAGAATTCCCGAAGGAGTTTTCCCCGAAGGAGCTACTGAAGTATTTGTTATCGATTCGAAAGGCATAAACTATCAGACATCGGCCAACAAGCCACAAGTGAAAGAAATCAAGAACACTCTCCGCACACTGCATGGCATGGAATGTCACATTGTCCTTTCGGATGGCACAAAAGTACATCTGAATGCAGAATCCCAACTAACATACCCTATTTGTTTCAGCAGTAAGGAACGTATTGTACAGGTTGAAGGGGAAGCCTATTTCGATGTTGCTCCAGACAAAGAACATCCGTTTGTCGTAAAAACATCGCATACATCAATCCAAGTAACAGGAACTTCATTTAACGTAAGAGCATACGCAGATGAAGAAATAGAAAGTACAACATTAATCAGTGGAGGTGTAAAAATCAGCAGTGGAAATGAAGTATTTGAATTAATCCCCAACCAACACTATACCTATAATAAAAAGACTAATACAAATACTGTCACTAACGTAAACACAGAACTGTATACATCTTGGGAATCCGGATCATTCATCTTTTTAAATGTACCTCTTGAAAATGTAATGTCATATCTTTCCAAATGGTATGGGTTCAAATACACTTTCGAGGACGAAACCGCCAAACAAGTACGAATCGGGGCATCCCTTAATCGCTATAAAAATATGAACCCGATTATCGACATGATAACAGAATTAAACCTGGTAAATATCAAGCAACGAGAAGGCATCTTGCATATTTCCTACAAACAGTAATAATACATAATATAACTAACGCATTATGAAAAAACGAACGCAATCCCTGCCATGGGTGATATCTTATGTAAGCAGAAACGTTGTGAAATTCTGCCTTTTATGGATATTCTCCCTTTCTTCACTCATGATTCAAGCGCAAGACAATCAAAGAATCTCTGTCGACTTAAAAGGAGAAACTTTGGAATCAGCACTTTGGTATCTACAGAATCGTACAAAATTTATCTTTATGTATGCCACAGAAGATATTGCTAATGTAACTGATATCACTGTTAAGGCTAAAGATAAAACTATTATTCAAATTTTGGATGAATGTCTGGAAGGTACTAATTTGACTTACGAAATCTCTGGTAGTGCAATCGTAATTAAGAAAAGGAAAAACCAAAAAGTAACCATCAGCGGTTGGATTCGCGACACCAGTGGTGAGGCATTACCTGGTGCCACTGTTACAATCCGAGGATCTAAACAAGGAGCCATCGCCGGGCTGGACGGACATTACTCTTTCAATATTCCGGCACAGGAAGGATTGATCCTTACTTTTTCTTTTATCGGAATGGAAAAGAAAACGGTAAAATATACGGGTAAGAAAACAATCAATGTTACCCTGAGCGGTTCCAGTACAGAAATTGATGAAGTTGTAGTCACCGGTTATCAAAACATTCAACGCCGTGACCTCGTAGGCTCTATCACTACAATCAAGGCGAAAGAT
This sequence comes from Bacteroides caecimuris, assembly GCA_948742525.1. GTDB lineage: Bacteria > Bacteroidota > Bacteroidia > Bacteroidales > Bacteroidaceae > Bacteroides > Bacteroides caecimuris_A. Next base: position 23,772 of record CAPYSS010000019.1, read on the forward strand.
ATTATAATGCCTTCTTATACTACTATTGACCAAATGTTGCAAGGACGTGTAGCAGGTATGGTGGTCACTAATTCAAGCAGCCGTGTAGGTACTGCTCCTAAAATTCAAATTCGAGGAACCAGTACGTTGCAAGGAAACCGTGACCCATTATGGGTAGTAGACGGTATTATCCAAGAAGATTTCCAAGTGACACTAGATAGCGGCGAATTGATGACTAAAAACTTAAAAGACATCATCGGTAATCAAATTTCATGGCTGAACCCTGCCGACATCGAAAACATCACAATCTTGAAAGATGCTTCCGCCACTGCTATCTATGGTTCGAAAGCATCGAACGGTGTAATCGAAATCACAACTAAAAAAAATACCACCGACAGGTTGACTGTGAACTATTCTGCCAACTTCAACATCGGACAACGTCCTAATTATGGAATGTTCAACTTTATGAACTCTCAAGAACGTATCCGTTTTTCACAAGAGGCATTCGACGCCGGAATCTCTTACATAACAGTACCTTACAAAGATCCTAACACTTATGAGGGCTTGTTACGTATGCTACAAGAACACGATATTTCAGACATCGAATACAGAGAACTTTATAACGCTATGGAAACCCGCAATACAGACTGGTTCAAATACCTGACACGCCGCTCGTTCAGTCATACGCACAATATTAGCGTTTCCGGTGGAACGAACAAGTTCAGTTATTCAGCATCCATGGGTTATAACAACAGCGAAGGTCAAGAAATAGGGAATGATAACGAACGTATGACCGGACGTATTGCCCTTATGTTACGCCCAATAGAGAAACTAACTATCAGCATGACATTAAATGGTAGTGTTTCTACCACCAACGGCTTCTTTGATGATGTCAATCCGATGAGTTATGCCACTAATACGAACCGTGCCATTGATCCGGATGCTTACTATATGCAAGAGAACGGATACACATATAAAACAGGTAGTAAAGAAACACTTTCATACAATTTCATCAATGAACGAGATAATAGCGGTTCAAAAGCGCGTTCAAACTTTATGTCAGCCTCTTTAGATGTTAACTGGCATATCCTCGACTGGTTGACCTACCAATTTACCGGAGGTTATTCTAATAACAACAGTACCAATGAAAGCTGGGCTACCGAACGTACATATTACATAGCCAACGAGTATCGAGGATACGATTTTAACTCCGTAACTCCCACCAGTTCCGAATTTAAGGCCGCACAACTTCCATTCGGAGGTAGATTGTATACAAACGATAATAATCAGCATTCCTACAACATCCAAAACAAATTACAACTCAGTAAAGCATTCAATGCTGACAACCGCTTAAATGCATTATTGGGTATGGAGCTCCGTTCATCTACAGCCAAAGGCACTGCCAACACCGTTTGGGGATATGTCCCGGACAGAGGTGAACGTATTGTAGCACCTACCATACCTAGCGAAGTAGTATCACCAGAAGGAAATCCGACAGGCTGGGGAATATTACAAAAAATCTATGATGGAGGTTGGCATAGAACAAACAACACCAACAACTTCCTTTCGTTTTTTGCCACTTTCGCATATTCATTCAAAAACCGCTACGTAATGAATGCCAATGTGCGAAATGATGCTTCCAATGTTTTCGGACAGGATATTAATCATCGCATCGACCCTACTTATTCATTCGGTTTCTCTTGGAGAGCATCGGAAGAAGCTTTCTTCCAAAAGCATCTGTCATGGATCTCCACACTTAATTTCAGAGGAACGTTCGGTATTCAGGGGAATGCCTTAACACGCGAAAGTCCCGAATTAATCTTAAATCAAAACGGGGTACAAGCCGGATATAACTGTTACTACTCTACCATCAGCCAGATCCCCAACCCGTATCTCTCGTGGGAACGTACCAAGAACTGGAACTTTGGTGTGGACCTGGAACTATTCCGCATGTTTTATATGAACCTGGAATATTACACCCGACGTTCCAATGCAGTAATCAATGTTGATTTGCCATACGAATACGGACTTGACCAGATGAAACGGAACGGTGGAATCATTTACAACCGAGGAATTGAATACACATTATCATTCACACCTATCCAAAAGCGTGATTTCGCTCTGAATGTTAACCTGAATGCCTCTAAAAACTGGAATAAAGGCGGGGAAACCAAAATTGACAGAAACACAGCAATGTATCTGAATGGAGACGGCGCTCAAATCTTAAAAGAGGGTTATCCGTTAAGTGCATTCTGGTCATATTCATTCGCTGGTCTTGACGGAACTAACGGTAAGCCGACATTCAACTATGTTGAAGTCCCGGAAGAAGAAAAAAGTAAAGACATCGACCCGACTTCTTACCTTGTATATTCCGGTGAAAAAGAACCATACTTCACTGGAGGACTTGGCTTAAGCTTCCGCTACAAGTCTTTGTCATTGAACACCAGTTTCTCCCTTTTGCTAGGTAGCCATAAACGTTTACCGTCGCCTTACCGCGATTTTAAAGGACTCAGTGACATGATGCCTAGTCCAATCAGCAACATAAACCGTGATTTACTAAATCGTTGGCAAAAACCGGGAGACGAAGCCCATACAAATATCCCCGGACTACCTACATGGCAGAGAGGAATAGGTTGGACTTTGCCTAATACAGATCCTGGTGAATCTCCCATTCCAATGTGGGAAAAATCAGATGCTATGGTAGTCAATGCCTCATTCTTACGCTGTCGGAACATCGGATTATCCTGGCAGATGAAACAAGAATGGTGCGACAAGATACATGCCAAAAATCTGTCTGTCAATTTCAATATGGACAACATATTTGTAATAGCCAGCAAACGTTTCAACGGCTTCGACCCGGAATTAGAAAACAGCATCATGCCACGTTCTTTCTCACTGGGATTTAATATCGGATTTTAAACAATAAACAAAGAGAGATATGAAACTTAAATATTTAATCTATACAATTACACTTACCAGCCTCACCGCTTGTGGAGATTTTTTAGAACCCAAGTCACAGAGCCAATACATCCCCAAAGACGCTAATGCATTACAAGAGATGCTTATCGGAGAAGCTTATCCCCGACAACAAAATACCCAATTTCTCAACTATCTGGAAATACTCGCAGATGATGTTGAACAGAATCAGGTAGAAGGTTACGGATTCACAGATAATGACAAAGTAACAATGGAAATTTTTGAAGTTCTGTATAGCTGGCAACCTAACATGTTCGAAATACAAGAGAAATTAGGAGGATCTCCCGTGGTCAATACATGGGAAAACCTCTATGAATATATTTTAGGAGCTAATGCCGCCCTTGACTATATTGACGAAGTGTCTGGTACAGAAGTTGAAAAGAACCATATTAAAGCACAATCCTATGCGTTAAGAGCTTTTTACTATTACATGCTAGTCAATCAGTACGGACTTCCTTATAATTATAACAAAGAATCGCTGGGAGTTCCTCTCAAACTGGATAGTAAGATGAGAGAAGAAGGCAATATATTGATGAAACGGAGTACGGTAGAAGAAGTATACCGACAAATTGTTACCGACCTAAACGAAGCGGAACGCTTATTTCAAGGTCTCTCCACTTCTATGCAATATGAACCGAACTACCTTGTCAGCCTACCTATGGTGCAATTATTAAAGTCACGCGTAGCTCTATATATGGAAAATTGGGCAGAAGCGAAAACGTATGCGGAGAAAGTAATCAAAGATTGGAACTTCTCATTACGTGACCTGAATACGATCCCTGCACCGGAAGCGGGTATAAAAGAACCTTATTATACATTCAATACGTATGACTCACCGGAAGTAATCTGGAGTTATGGAACAATAAGAGACCTAACAGGTGAATACGAAGGTTACATCGACAAAGAAGACGAATATGCAGATGGAGAAGAAACTAGAAAAATGTTTAAGGCAGCAGACGAACTGATTAAGAGTTTCCAAGAAGGTGATTTACGTAAAGACCGTTATATCACCAGAGAGATGCTGTACAACGAATGGGAACCGGAAAACAGTACTTTTTATGATATCTACCTCCCTTACGGCAAATACAAAACACTCAGTTCTGTCCCTGCCTCAAAAAGTAGTGATTATTTTGCCCTCTCTTTCCGAATAGCAGAAGCTTATCTGAACTACGCAGAAGCTGCTGCCATGAATAAAGCCGAAGGAGATGCCATAACTGCAATGCATACATTACTGGAAAAACGATACGTTGCAGGAAACGCACCTTCCTTTTCCGGACTAACCGGAGAAACTCTCATCACTAAAATACGTGAAGAACGCAGAAAAGAACTTTGCTATGAAGGGCAACGCTGGTTCGACTTACGTCGCTATGGCATGCTTCCCATACAGCATAAGTGGGAAGGAAAAGTGTATACACTCACGAAGAATGACCTTTCGTATGTGTTACCTATACCTAAAGAAGTTTTGCAAAGAAACTTATTACTGGAACAAAACTCATTCGGACCGCAACGAATTGGAGTTCCCGTTATTGACTAAAATATAAATAACAAAAAACAATGATCACCAATTTTAAACAACAGAGAATTATGAAACCAATATATAATGTATGGATATTACTATTCTGTCTCACATTCTCTTCCTGTTATGATGAAGATATAATTGATCCGACACCAGATCCACTAGCACTTGCCGGAGGGATCGAATTTCCTCAAGGAGATAACCCGTGGGACAATGACGCTTTGGAAATTTATAAAAATTTCGGAGTAAAACTGATATATAAAAATATAACAGAAAAAGACCTCAATAAAAACTGGACCAATGGTGGACTCGGTAGTTCATCAAAAATATTCGAGAATTGTCTTAATGACGAGATGGGTGTATTCTATATTACCTTCATGAAAGACCACGTATTCCCTTATCTCAACCGGGAGGTAACTGATAGAGTATTTCCTATGTATTGGTATTTTATATATAATTATTCTTCGCATTCAGTCATACAACCTGGAATAATGGAATTTAACGTCGCATTACTCGAACATGATGAAAGCCAAACCGACTGTTGGTTAACTTGCTTTTGGGGAGATGCAGCTCATTGTAGCAACCTTATGTTTGGTACGATGACACCCAGTGACCCACTTGAAGCATGGAAATCCCCTATTGCCGGAAATAAAGATAGTTATGCAATACGCCGTTTTAAAATTATCGATGAAATCATACGTACAGCTATCACAAAGGGGAATATTATCATACCAGAGGAAGAGTTTGATGCCGGTTTCGATCATTCAACTCCACTTATCAGAGATGAACTTGTTGAGAGCAAAGCTGATCCCAACTATTATCTTAAAAGAGGATATCCCGGTTATATAATTTCATTATCTGGAAAATATGAAAAACCTGCTTCTGATAATCCTCCAACAGCCAAAGAAACATTTATAGGCTATCTGCAAATAGCCATGCGGCTTACTAAGGAAGAACGAGAAGCAAAATGGCCTTCAGCAACCTATCCATTTCTAAGTAGTAAGTTCGATTTTGTAACAAACTATCTAAAAAAATATAATATTGATTTGGAAGCTATTGCTCAAGGACCAGAAGATTGGGATATCAAACCATACCCGGAACTACCAGAACTACCGGAAACAGACGAAGGAGATGATGACGATGATGATGATTCTTGGCCAGGCTGGGATTGGTGAGATGATTGGTAAAAAAAGAATCCAACTATTAAGAGAATCATCTTATTAAAGAATAAACAGAGTAACAACAAGGTTACCTAGTATTTTACGATATCTTATAAACTCAAAATCATGAAATTCATAAAAAGACTTTCATTTATATTATTATTCTTATGGAGCACTACTCCTCTATGGAGCGACGACGGGTTACTATTCAAAGGAAAGTTGAGACTACTCAAACCAACCACTTTACAAGTGAAGGATTTGAATGGGAAACTCATTTTAAGTTGTCCCATTAACCAGAACGGAGTATTCGAAACTGAGAAGAAAAACATTTTACCTGATGTATATACACTATATATCGGAAATACAGAGCAAAACATATACCTCGAAAACACGCCTGTAAGTATTACTGGTTTTTTCGATGAAAAGAACCCTGAACAAAGTTCGCTTTCATTCACCGGCATCGATCCGTTTCTGACTTTGCAAACCTATATGCCAACAGAAAGAGACCCGGATATAGCAACGATTTCTACTTCTGTCAAAGGAAAACTGACTCCTGCCATGGCATCTGCATTGGCCTATCTGGCAAATGTAAATGATTACCAATCCAACAAAATGCTATTGGACATGATACCAGAACGAGACAGAAAGTCTTTATCTGCCAAATGGTTGGTAAACAGAGTAGAGGTCCTCTCCCACCAAATCATTGGTGCAGAATGTCCCGACTTTACTTTCACAGATGCCAACGGGAAAAACGTAAGCCTGAAAGACTTCCGTGGGAAAATTGTCGTACTTGACTTCTGTGCCTCTTGGTGTGGTCCTTGTCGTAAAGAGATGCGTAGTATGCTAACCATATACAATGAATTGAAGACTGACGATCTGGAATTCATCAGTGTCTCGCTGGATGACAGCGAAGCAAAATGGAGAAAAATGCTGGATGAAGAAAAATTGCCGTGGGTGATGCTGTGGGATAAGACAGGATTCCCTAAAAGCAGCAAGACCCCAAGTGCTATTCAGACTGCTTACGGCTTCTACTCCATCCCTTTCCTTGTAGTCATTGACAAAGAAGGCAAACTCGCTGCACGCAACGTTCGGGGTGAACAAGTACGCGAAGCCATTTTAAAAATAAGACAATAAACAAACCGTATAAATTATAACTCTTTCGACAATGAAGAAACTTATATTTCCTATCGTATGCTGTTTTATCAGCGTTACTGTATCAGCCCAGTTAATCAAACCAAAGACAGAAACACAAAAAAAACAATCCGAACTGGACTGGTTTAACTGTTCTTTCGATCAGGACAGTGTGTACGGAGCCGAAGTAAACAAAGCGTATGATTACCTGAAAGCCAACAAAAAGAAAGCAAAGAAAAAACCGGTTGTCGCACTGATCGGAACCGGAATGGACGTAGAACACGAAGACCTGAAACACGCAATCTGGATCAACCCAAAAGAAAAGTCAAACCAAAAAGATGATGATAAAAACGGGCTTGTTGACGACATCCATGGCTGGAACTTCATCGGTGGTAAAGACGGTCAAGTCATGGAAACTTTGACACGCGAAGGAGAACGTGAATTCTTCCGTCTCAAAGATAAATACGCTGATTATATCTTTGACGGAAAGAAGTATTATAAAATAGTCAATGGAAAACGCCAAGAAGTCCCCGCACCGGAAAACATGGAAGAGTATAATTACTATCGTTATAAAGTCATGCCGGAATCTAGAATCGGTGGAGCTTACGGTGGTCTTCAACTATCTTATGTTATAGAAGAATATGTTGAAAAGTTCGACAAGGACATGAAAAAGCGTTTTCCCGGAAAAGAGTTGACTGTTGAGGACTTCCAAAGTTGTTATGATCCCAAAGCTGAAAGAGACAGTCTTTCTGAAGTTGCCTTTATGCTTACTGCCTACTATTTCAGCATCTATAATACGGATAAATGGGAACCTGTTTATCAGAATATGGGAAAGAAAAGTGTAGAAACAGCTAAAGCGTCTTATGAAGAGGCTTTAAAGAAATACGGGAGTGATAATCGAAAAGAAATTGTAGGTGACAATCCTTTGGATATTAACGATACGCATTATGGTAATAATGTACTGTTGACATCTGATGCGGCAACAGGCGTAATGAAGGCAGGCGTTATCGCAGCTAAACGTGACAACGGCATCGGAAGTAACGGTATTGCAGACAATGCAGAAATCATGACTTTACGCATCCACCCGGGAGAAGGAGAACCATACCTGAAAGATATGGCATTGGCAATTCGTTATGCAGTAGACCATGGAGCAGATGTAATCGTATTACCGGAACAAAACTCCATATATCCGGAAGAACAAAAACAATGGATAACAAATGCATTGAAAGAGGCAGAGAAGAAAGGGGCATTAGTTATAGTTCCGGTTTGGGATCTATCAATGGATATGGATAAAGACGAATTCTTTCCCAATCGTAAGATGAATAAAGAGGAAGAACTTACTAATTTTATGGTAGTTGCTGCTTCAGACAAAAATGGAAATCCGGTATTGAACACCAATTACGGTGCAACTGCTCTCGATATTTATGCTCCGGGAACAGACATTTATTCTTCTTATATGGGTGACACTTATCAAAAAGGAACTGGAGAAGGAATGGCTTCGGCTACTGTAGCTGGCGTAGCTGCTCTTGTGAAGTCTTATTTCCCTAAACTGACCGGCTCTCAAATCCGTGACATATTATTAAAAAGCGTCACTTCACGCAAAGGTGTAGAAGTAGAAAAAGGAATCCGCGTGAACGATAGCCCTTCACAAGATTTATTCCTTTTTGATGACCTATGTATTTCCGGAGGTATCGTTAATGCTTACCAAGCAATCTTGGAAGCAGAAAAAGTCAGCAAGTAAAGATTAATCTATGAAATATACTTGTCTAACAGGAACCGTCATTGCCCTTTGCATGGCGGTCCCTTTATTCGCTCAACAATATAAAGCAACTATACCTTATCGGATAGTAGGCGAAAAAATGGTTATCGAAATGAAAGTGAACGGCAATGCACGCCCTTTTATCTTTGATACCGGAGGGCGCACCGCACTTACCACAAAAGCCTGTCAAGCACTACAAATAACAGCAACAGACTCTATGAAGGTGACAGATGTGAACAACGTGGAAAGCTATTACAAAACTACGCGAATAGAAAATCTGACTACTCCCGATGATGTTATTAACTTTAAAAATACCCCATCGCTAATCATCAATGAAGTAAAAGGCTGGGAATGTTTTGGAGTAGATGGTATCATCGGCAGCGATTTATTTGCAAGTACCATTGTCAGCATTGATTCGCAGACTAAAAATATCATCGTCACATCTGCCGAAAAGCCTTCTACAGCATCTTTACGAAAAATGCTGAATTTTACGAAAGAAGGGGGAATGCCAATTGTCAATGTACAGATCGCTCCGGTCAGCAACATCACCGTATTATTTGATACAGGCAGTCCCAGCCTGTTATCTCTTATTGAAAGTGATTTTGAGAGAATTAAACCGGAGGCATCTATGGAAGTCGTTTCTGAAGGATATGGGGAAGGAAGCATCGGAGTAGCCGGGCAAGCAGAGAAAGCATCTTCATATAGAGTACATATCCCCTTATTGTCAGTAGGAGCCACCAAATTCCGCAACTTAACGACCCACACAGATAAACACCCTTACACATTACTAGGTGTAAAGTTATTGCAATACGGAAAAGTGACTATCGACTATCCACGTGGAAGATTCTATTTTGAAGCTTTCCAACCGGATAATGAAATCAACAATCAATGCAACAACTTCGATTTGACGGTCAAAGACGGAGACTTATATGTATCTACCGTTTGGAGCAGCACGAAAGGTAAGATAGAAGTAGGAGACAAAGTGATTAAGATTAATGGCAAACCTACCAAAAAATATGACTTCTACGAAAGTATTCTGAACGGAATACCGGAATTGAAAGAGAAAAAACAGACGAAGCTAACGATTGAAACTGCTTCCGGAATAAAGAATATTATCTATAAAAAAGAATGACATGAAAAGAATAGGAATACTGAACGGCTTATGGCTGCTATTATTTCTAAACTGCGGACAAGAAACGGTAGCGCAAATCCAGAATAAAGTTTGCGATACCATTCCTTATGAATTCATTCAGGAGAAAATCATTATACCCGTTACTGTTAATGGCGTAAATGTAAAATACATCGTTGATACAGGAGGAAGAACCGGGACTATGTACGACGCCGCAACTGAAATGAAAGCTACTGCCGCAGGATATACGCGCATTTCCGATGTGAATGCACAAGGCTCCAACTATCAGGAAGCTCACGTACAAAATATTTCCATCGGAAAGAACTACAAAATCAAACAGTTGAAAACGATGGTACTACCTAAAGATCCCTTCTTCACAGGGCTGGGAGTTGTCGGAATTCTTGGAGGAGATGCCTTTGCACAGTCGGTAATAACCTTCGATTCCCGTTCTAAAATAATGGTAATCAACTATCCTTATCGTCCCGAAAAATTAAAAGTTACAGATGGAATTCCGCTGTTGGATGAAACGGAACATCATTCCATTGTCAACGTTCGCTTAGGAAACAATGATTTAAAAGTTCTGTTTGACACAGGTGCCGGAGGCTTTCTGCTTTATTGTACGGAAGATTACAACAGGTTGGCTGACATATCGCAAGTTACCAATCATGGATATGGTATCGTAGCTGCCGGAATAACAGGGTTGGGCAAACCGGTAGATATTAAAAAAGTATCTGTACCTTCCATCAATATCATGGGAAAAGAATTCACAAATGTAGGTAGTACAACAACTGTCATGAATGGAACTATCATCGGGGTGGATTTACTGAAATATGGTAAAGTGATTATTGATTATATGCGGAGACGTTTTTACTTCCTCCCCTTTGAAGAAGGAAAAACCGACATGGGAGGTGTTCCCGCTCTTTGGAACGTAAGTATATTACCACGCAACGAAAGATTCGAAATTACAACTATATGGGATAGCATGAAAGATACAGTTGCTTTCGGCGACGAAGTGATTAATATCAACGGAACTTCTCTTAAAGATTGCCCCATGAGCCAGATGGCCGTAGAAGAAATTATGAATGCTATACCTGGTGATACTGGCTATATTATCATCAAAAAAGATAATCAAGAGAAAAGAATTGAAATCAGGAAAGAGAAATAAACTTTAAACAGAAAGAATATATGAAACGAATAATAACCAAGATGTATCTCTGTTTGCTTGCATTTTGTATCACAGGAGGCATCAATGCACAAACACAAAACAGTATGACAGAGGTCATTCCATTCAAAACTATTGATGGGAAAATTATCGTGGAAGCCACTATAAATGGTGAAGTGGCTGACTTTGTCCTTGATTTATCGGGACATAACGCTCTACTTCCTGAAGCTCTCAAAAAGTTAAACATCAATACAGAAAAGAGAGGAACTTTTAGTTCTTACCAAGATTTTGTATTTAAACAGGTACCTGTTGGAAAGGTATATGAAATGGGGACAGTAGCTATTGGTAAAAATACATTTGCAAACGATCTTCCGGCTTTCACATTAGAAGACGAACCTTATCTACGCAAGCTAGGGGTTATGGGTGTATTAAGTGGTGCTGTTTTCCGCACTTCTGTATTAACCATTGACATGCAACGGAAGAAAATTACGATTACACAGCCCTACCGTCCTTCTTATATGAAACTTAACTATCGGGAAAATTTTAACCTGATAACGGGATTAGGAGTAGTATGCCCGATAAACATTCAAGGAAAGCCGATATCTCTTGTCCTGGATACATGGAGTGAAGGATTAGTGAATCTTACTGAAGCTGATTTCAATACATGGAACACACAATATACCAAAGGAAGTAACCAAAAAGTCTCCAATGGATATAAAGAAATAAGTCAAGAAGAGGAAAGCCTCATCCTACCTGAAACGATGTTTGTAAAAACAAAGATTGAAGATGCCATAGCAGTGAAAAACCCATTCTTGAAACGTTCCGTATTAGGCAAAAAGATACTGGACTACGGAATTATATCTATTGACTATATTCATCAGAAAATTTACTTTCAACCATTCGATATGGTTCCTATACCGGAAGCGGAAGCTAAAGTGACGGAAACCAAAGTTGAAGATGGTAAATTGAATCCAATTACCCGCCAGTTCTTCCTCGAACACATTTTCGACTACCGGAAAGGAAATGATTTTATCTATAATGGAGACAAACCGATAGTTATCGATTTTTGGGCTACATGGTGCGGTCCATGTATGCGTCTACTTCCGGAAATGGAGAAACTAGCTGAAAAATATAAAGGAAAAGTTATATTCTATAAGGTAAATGCTGATAAAGAAAAAGATTTATGCAGCCATTTTAGTGTACAGGCATTGCCTACGTTATTCTTCATACCAGTAGGCGGCAAGCCAATAATTGAGGTTGGTGCCACGCCGGAAAAGTATGTGCAAATCATTGAAGAACAACTCTTGAAATAAAAATCTCTCTTTTTAATTATATAACTATACTAATCTAAAACTTTAACTAAACGAGGGTTTCCGCAATGGACACCCTCGTTTTATTTTATAATCAATCACACTAGAATAAAGTGATTGTCATTTTTGTTCATATCACAGACCTATTTATCATACAAGTCCTTTAGAAGAGAGATAGCGTTCTGCCTCCAAAGCAGCCTTACATCCACTTCCCGCAGCTGTAATAGCCTGACGGTAATGCGGATCTGCCACATCTCCCGCCGCAAAAACTCCGGGCACTTTCGTACGAGGGCTATCACCTTCTGTGATGATATAACCTACTTCGTCCGTATCGATATACTCCTTAAATATTTCAGTATTCGGTTGATGTCCGATAGCCAGGAAGAAACCGTCGATAGGCAAACTATAACGTTCTTCATCCGGTTCACCCCAACGTTTCACCAGATTTACACCCTCTACGCCATTATCACCAAACAAACCAACTGCATTGTGTTCAAAAAGAACTTCAATCTTATCGTGGTTCATGACACGTTCTTGCATAATCTTCGATGCACGCAGGAAAGGTTTACGGACAATCAGATATACCTTGGATGCAAGACTGGCAAGATAAACCGCTTCTTCACAAGCAGTATCACCTCCACCAACTACAGCAACCACTTTCTTACGATAGAAAAATCCGTCACAAGTAGCACAAGCGCTTACACCCATTCCGGCATATTTCTTTTCATCCTCCAGTCCCAGATATTTAGCAGTTGCCCCGGTAGCAATAATCAATGATTCCGTTTCAATCACTTTATCACCGTCAATTGTTATTTTATAAGGAGCTTTGCTTAAATCCGCTGCCGTAGCGATACCGAAACGAATATCTGTTCCGAAACGGCTTGCCTGTGCACGCAAATCTTCCATCAACTGCGGACCACTGATACCTTCCGGATAACCGGGAAAGTTCTCTACGTCTGTGGTAGTAGTCAACTGACCACCCGGCTGCAATCCTTCATATAGTACCGGACATAAATTTGCACGTCCTGCGTAAATCGCTGCCGTATATCCGGCAGGTCCTGAACCTATAATCAGGCATTTCACTTTTTCTATTTCTGCCATCTTAATTTATCTTTATTTTTTTGTTATAAAAACATGTTATCTCAAATCTATCACCTCCGCATTGGGATATTTTTTTTTATCAAAAGCAAAAACACGATCCGTATAATTCTGCCCCGTCTGATAACTTGTAACGGTTATCTCATTACGTGTCTGCTGCCCACGCTGCTGAAGCAAAATATATAGAGGTTCATAAGTGTCCTTCGTCACAAAAAGAGTGATACGTTCCAACTCCTGTTTCTGATCCCTGGCAGTCAGAACGACTTCCCAAACGGCTTTTCCACGAAACGTCTTAGTCGCCCCCAACTTATAAGAGAACCCTTTCTGATACATATACAGAAAGGTATACGGATTTATCTGCTGCAACTCTTCCTGCGTCGGATTACTGACATTCACTTCATCATTCTTGGTCACATAACTCCATTGCGTTTTTCCGTCAAACCAAGTGATGATATCAGATGTTTTCAGCACGAATTTCTCTCCTTTCAACTGAATTGTTCCGTTTTCGGCACCTTCTACCAAGCCGTTTGCCACAGCCTTTACAGTAAAATCAGCCTTCACGCCACCTGCTTTGCGAAACGCCTCTGCCGTTTTGTCAAGAATGACTTTAGCCTGGGACTGCTGTTGTTGAGCAATCACAGGCAAAGACAGTAAAGCTATTAAAACACTAAAAATGTACTTTCTCATTTGATTAATAAACGAACTGTTACTGTAAATTGTTCAATCGCATTTCAAGATCATTATCATCAATGCACAGCACGTCACGCGCCTTACTTCCTTGTGTAGGACCTACAATTCCGGCTTTCTCCAATTGATCCATTATACGTCCGGCACGATTATAGCCAATCGCAAATTTACGCTGAATCAATGAAGTGGAACCTTGCTGATGAATAACAACCAACCGGGCCGCATCTTCAAACAACGGGTCGAGACGTCCCATATCAATATCCCCTACTTCACTATTACTATCTTCACTCACATATTCGGGCAAGAAGAACGGGGTAGGATAACCTTGCTGACGGGCAATGTATTTGGTAATCTCTTCTACTTCCGGCGTATCGATAAAGGCACACTGTACACGCACCGGATCAGCTCCCTGCAAGAAGAGCATATCCCCCTTACCAATCAGACGGTTAGCACCCGGACGGTCAAGAATAGTACGAGAGTCCATCATAGCAGATACACGGAAAGCGATACGCGCCGGGAAGTTGGCTTTAATCGTACCCGTAATGATATTGGTAGTCGGACGCTGTGTAGCAATAATCATGTGAATACCGACAGCACGTGCCAACTGCGCAATACGGGCAATCGGAAGTTCCACTTCCTTACCGGCAGTCATAATCAAATCTCCGAACTCGTCAATAACCACTACGATATACGGCATAAACTTATGCCCCTTTTCCGGATTCAGACGACGGTTGATAAACTTCTCATTATATTCTCTGACATTACGTACATGCGCCATCTTCAACAAATCATAACGGGTATCCATCTCCACACAAACAGAGTTCAGGGTTTGCACAACCTTTGTTACGTCTGTAATAATAGGTTCGCCTCCATCAGGAAGTTTGGCAAGAAAATGATTTTCAATCACCGAATAGATACTGAATTCTACTTTCTTCGGGTCGACCAGTACAAATTTCAATTCTGCCGGATGCTTCTTATATAATAAGGAAGTAATAATAGCATTCAAACCTACTGACTTACCCTGACCAGTTGCACCTGCCACCAATACGTGCGGCATCTTGCAAAGGTCAAACATAAAGACTTCATTCGTGATGGTCTTACCCAATACAATAGGCAGATCATATTTGGATTCCTGGAATTTCTTACTTCCGATCACACTTTGTCCGGAAACAATCTTCGGATTCTTGTTCGGCACTTCAATACCGATTGTTCCTTTACCCGGTATCGGAGCGATGATACGGATCCCGTCAGCAGAAAGACTTAATGCAATATCATCTTCCAAACCACGGATTTTAGAAATCCGTACTCCTTGTTCCGGAGTGATTTCGTATAGAGTTACCGTAGGTCCTACCGTTGCTTTAATCGTACTGATTTCGATTCCGAAACTGCGCAATGTAGTGATGATACGATCCTTATTTGCATTTTGTTCGTCCATGTCAATCGTCGGATCATCATTTTCGAAATGCTTCATCAGGTCGATAGTCGGGAAGCGGTAGTTTTCCAAATCCTTAGTAGGATTGTAAGGTTCGAGTTCCGGTCCCTCATATTCCTCTTCAGAAGTCGCAGGTTCTACTTCAAACCCGGGTTCCGTCTCTTCCAAAAGTTCGTCATGCACAACGGGAACAGGATCGGAAACTGTCGGTTCAAACACCATCGTCACTTCTTCACTGTCATCAGACAAAGGAGAATCTTCCAACCCCGGCTGGTTGACAGGGAATTCATCTTCGGGTTCTTCAGCCAGTATATCCATCACTGGTGCCGGAGGAGGTGTCTGTTTATACGTCCGTTCCAAATTGCCCCCCACTTCCTGCGGTTGGGAAGTCGCGAATACCTGATCGCCTTCTCCTTCCGGGATGACTTCTTCCTTCTCTTTTTTCTTTTCGCGTTTTAAGAAACTCAACGCAAAGAGTTTACGCAGCCAAACAATAGTACGCGTACTTATATATATAAAGAAACAGATAGCAGTTATCAACAAGATCATCCATACACCAGGTACTCCTACTTGCGAGATTAACCAACGACTGACATTGTATCCATGCATACCGCCCAGATAAATGAAAGAATCCTGATAATGATCCATAAAAGCAAATCCGAAGAATATGGAGAACCAGACTAATAAAAGCGTGCAGCCAATAAACCACTTCCACAAGCGGACCACACGTACGCGCATCAACTTCAATCCGGCCACTGCCAAAAAAACAAGTATGAAGAAAGAGGAAATACCGAAACAGTCGTTTATCAGATAGCTTGCCAACTGCGCTCCACGTGAACCGGCATAATTCTTCACCTGATTATTAACAGCCGCCAAATCCGCCGAACTACCGCTATCAATAATACTTTGATCGGCAGCCCCCGTAAAGAAGAAGGAGGAAAAAGCCAACAACAGGTAAACGGAAAAGATGACCAGCATCAATCCAATCACAAAATGAACTGTTTCATTCTTACATACAGCCACAATTTTACTGGGGGAAGAGGGAGTGCTTTCTGCCTCCTTATCTAATTTCTTCTTTGCCATGAGTCTTTTATTCTATTTTTATAAAACTGGAATGAGATTCTAAGCCGCAAAAATAATAAAAAAATAACGAGCACTACGCTCATTCAATCCTTTTTCTTACCTTTGCGTTTCAAATCAATATAGATCATGGAAAAAGGAAGCCAAACGATATTTGATAAGAACGCCATTGAGTTCGTTACAGTAGCCGCCGAATTTTGTGCATTTCTCGAACGTGCCGAACGCATGAAGCGTAGTACTTTCGTTGATACATCATTAAAAATACTCCCCCTGCTCTATCTCAAAGCATCTATGTTGCCCAAATGTGAGACGATTGGGGACGAAGCACCCGAAACGTATGTCACAGAAGAGATTTACGAAATTCTGCGCATTAATCTTTCAGGATTGATGGGTGACAAGGATGATTATCTGGACGTATTCGTGCAAGACATGGTTTATAGCGACCAGCCTATCAAGAAATCAATATCGGAAGATCTGGCTGACATTTATCAGGATATTAAAGATTTCATATTTGTCTTTCAACTGGGACTGAATGAAACCATGAATGATTCATTGGCTATCTGCCAGGAGAATTTCGGCACACTGTGGGGACAGAAACTGGTAAACACGCTACGCGCCCTTCATGACGTGAAATACAACCAACAGGAAGAAGAGGAGGAAGAGAACGTTAATGAAGAAGGATTTTATGAACCAAGCGACGACAACGATTATTGTGAAGAAGAAGGCTGTCATTGCCACGACGATGATTGCCACTGCCACGAAGACGGTTGCCATTGCCACGATGATGAATTAAAATAGAAATGATTGTAAGAAGAACCATAGATAAAGAGGAACTAAAAGAACTCCCGAAAACTGTTTTTCCGGGACGCATTTACGTTATCCAATCGGAAGCTGAAACGGAAAGAGCAGTAGCTTATCTCCAATCCAGATCTGTGATAGGCATTGACAGCGAAACGCGCCCTTCCTTTACCAAAGGACAATCGCACAAAGTAGCACTCCTCCAGATTTCTTCTGAAGAATGTTGCTTCCTATTCCGGCTCAACATGACGGGATTGACCCAGCCATTGGTTGATTTATTAGAAAACCCGGATGTAATCAAAGTGGGCCTTTCACTGAAAGATGACTTTATGATGCTGCACAAACGCGCACCTTTTGCCCAACAAAGCTGTATCGAGCTACAGGACTATGTGCACCAATTCGGTATACAGGACAAAAGCCTGCAAAAGATTTATGCTATCTTATTCAAAGAAAAAATATCCAAATCACAGCGCTTGTCCAACTGGGAAGCTGATGTATTGAGCGACGGGCAGAAACAATATGCCGCCACGGATGCATGGGCTTGCCTCAACATCTATAATCTGTTGCAAGAGCTGAAACAAACAGGAGATTGGGAAATGGCCGCTCTCCCACCCGCTCCCAAGGAAAGGGAAGAAGCCACTACCAACCCTATAATCAACCAGCAGTCATAAACGATAAATAATAAGTGATAAATAATAAAATAAGTAATTAATAACCAATAACAAAACTATCTCAATCCTCCTCTCTCTGGGAGAGGGTTAGGGAAAGGCTATATTATGCATAAAGTATATCTCAAACCCGGTAAAGAAGATTCTCTCAAGAGATTCCACCCCTGGATTTTTTCCGGTGCTATCGCCCGTTTTGACGGAGAGCCCGATGAAGGTGAAGTTGTAGAAGTATACACCTCCAAAAAAGAATTTATTGCCGAAGGACATTTCCAGATCGGAAGTATTGCTGTGCGCGTACTGTCTTTCCATCAGGAACCTATCGATCACGATTTTTGGAAACGCAAACTGGAAATAGCATACGATATGCGTCGCAGTATCGGCATCGCCACCAATCCGACCAACAACACTTACCGGCTCGTTCATGGTGAAGGAGACAATCTCCCCGGACTGGTTATTGACGTTTATGCCAAAACAGCAGTCATGCAGGCACACTCTGCAGGAATGCACGTAGACCGCATGACAATTGCCGAAGCTTTATCCGAAGTAATGGGCGACAAGATCGAGAATATCTATTATAAATCAGAAACAACTCTTCCTTTTAAAGCAGATCTTTTCCCCGAAAACGGTTTCCTGAAAGGAGGAAGCAGTGATAATATCGCGCAAGAATATGGTTTACAGTTTCATGTAGACTGGTTGAAAGGTCAAAAGACCGGATTCTTCGTAGACCAGCGTGAAAACCGTTCTTTACTGGAACGTTATGCCAAAGACCGTTCGGTACTGAATATGTTCTGCTATACCGGCGGATTCTCATTCTATGCCATGCGCGGAGGTGCAAAGCTCGTCCACTCTGTCGACAGCTCTGCCAAAGCGATTGATCTGACGAATAAAAATGTAGAACTGAACTTCCCCGGTGATTCCCGCCACGAGGCTTTTGCCGAGGACGCTTTCAAATATCTCGACCGCATGGGCGACCAGTATGATTTAATCATTCTCGACCCGCCCGCATTTGCCAAACACAAAGATGCCCTGCGGAATGCTTTACAAGGTTATCGCAAACTGAATGCCAAAGCATTCGAGAAAATCAAACCGGGCGGCATCCTGTTTACTTTCTCTTGTTCGCAAGTAGTAAGCAAGGACAATTTCCGTACTGCCGTGTTTACCGCAGCAGCCATGTCAGGACGTAGTGTACGCATCCTGCATCAACTGACTCAACCTGCCGACCATCCGGTAAACATCTACCATCCTGAAGGAGAATACCTGAAAGGTCTGGTACTCTATGTAGAATAACCGAACAGAGAATCCGGATATGATGATTGATTGATAAAAATCTGTGTTAATCCGTGTAATCTGCGGTGAAACAAAAGAGCCGTAACAGAAAAATGGAGGATTCAAAGTTAATTAGAGTTAACAAATAGAAGTTTTCCGAGAAAACATTATGTTGTATAACATAAAACCTATATCTTTGCATCGTGTTTTTCATGGTATTAGATTTAAGGTTAACAAAGATTGGCTGTCTGGGATAGATAGCCTTCTTTTTTTTATACCCCCTTCATTTGTTTTTTCACGACCAAATCTCCTCTTTTCTTCGCATTTATGCCTTTTTTATCCCCTTTTTATCAAATTACTAGTCTACCTATTCAACGAAAATATTATATTTGCAAGGTTTATGAACATGAAGAGAAACACAAATTTAAAAAAGTCATGAGTATAAAAGTTCGTTTGATTATTATGAACTTCCTACAATTCTTTGCATGGGGGTCTTGGTTAATATCATTAGGTGGTTATATGGGAAGAGAACTCCATTTCGAAGGAGGGCAGATCGGAGCCATTTTCGCCACTATGGGGATTGCTTCTTTGGTAATGCCGGGTATTATCGGTATTATTGCCGATAAATGGTTTAATGCAGAACGTTTATACGGGCTTTGCCATATCGTAGGAGCCGGATGCCTCTTCTACGCTTCTACCGCAACAGGATATGACCAGATGTATTGGGCCATGCTACTCAACCTGTTGGTATACATGCCCACGCTATCCCTCGCTAACACTGTATCATACAATGCACTGGAACAATATAAATGTGACCTGATTAAAGACTTCCCTCCTATCCGTGTATGGGGGACAATCGGTTTCATCTGTGCCATGTGGGCAGTCGACCTTACCGGATTTAAGAATTCAAGTGCACAGCTTTATGTAGGCGGTGCTTCCGCGTTACTGCTCGGGCTTTATTCTTTCACCCTCCCGGCTTGCCGACCGGCTAAATCAGAAAACAAATCATGGCTCTCCGCTTTCGGTCTGGATGCACTGGTGTTATTCAAGAAAAAGAAGATGGCTATTTTCTTTCTTTTCTCCATGCTTTTAGGTGCGGCATTACAGATTACAAATACTTACGGTGACCTTTTCCTAGGTAGCTTTGCCAGCATCCCCGAATATGCAGAATCTTTCGGAGTGAAACATTCGGTAATCCTGCTGTCCATCTCGCAGATGTCGGAAACACTGTTTATTCTTGCCATACCTTTCTTCCTGCGTCATTTCGGAATCAAACAGGTCATGCTAATCAGTATGTTTGCCTGGGTGTTCCGGTTTGGGCTGTTCGGCTTTGGAGATCCGGGATCGGGACTATGGATGCTGATCCTTTCCATGATCGTTTATGGTATGGCCTTTGACTTCTTCAACATTTCCGGTTCATTGTTTGTTGAACAAGAAGCCAATTCCTCAATCCGTGCCAGTGCACAGGGGTTGTTCTTTATGATGACCAACGGACTGGGAGCCATCATTGGCGGATATGCCAGCGGTGCGGTAGTTGATGCATTCTCTGTGTATGCTGATGGCAGACTGGTAAGTCACGAATGGATGGATATATGGCTGATATTCGCAGCATACGCGCTGGTGATCGGCATTCTGTTTGCTTTAGTATTCAAGTACAAACACCAGCAGGAGAGTAAAACAAATTAAGTAAAAGAGAACGATGGATAAAAAGGTAGAATTACAAGTTGTAAATATCACGAACAGCCAGGCGCAGGTAGGCGCATTTGCTATGCTATTAGGCGAAGTGGGCGGTGAACGGCAACTGCCTATCATCATCGGTCCCGCGGAAGCCCAAGCTACTGCTTTATATCTAAAAGGAGTAAAAACACCCCGTCCATTGACACACGATCTGTTTACAACAAGCCTCAACGCACTGGGGACCAACCTGATACGTGTGCTAATTTACAAAGCAAAGGAGGGCATTTTCTACTCCTATATTTACCTTAAGAAAGACGAAGAGATTATACGTATCGACGCACGGACTTCAGACGCAATTGCCTTGGCAGTGCGTGCCGACTGCCCAATTCTTATTTATGATTCTATTCTTGAACAAGAATGTCTTCACATGTCATCGAAAAAAAGAGCCCGCTCTGAAGAGACGGACAACGACGAAGAAGAACATGATTTGCCAGGTGCTACTTCCAGAACGCTTGAGGAAGCACTGGAACAAGCTATCAAAGATGAGAATTATGAATTAGCCGCCCGGATACGTGACCAAATCAACTCAAGAAATAAAAACCAGTAAGTAACATTATGCACGTTTTTTATACTCCCGATATACAGAAAAGCAACGAACTTCCCGAAGAGGAAGCACAACATTGTACCCGCGTTCTGCGATTAGGTATCGGAGATGAAATCACTCTTACGGACGGTAAGGGAAACTTCTACAAAGCTGAAATTACTGTTGCGACCAACAAACGTTGTTTTGTAACGATCAAAGAAACGATTTTTCAGGAACCGTTATGGCCGTGCCATTTACACATTGCCATGGCACCAACGAAAAACATGGACCGTAACGAATGGTTTGCAGAGAAAGCTACCGAAATCGGATTTGACGAACTGACTTTCCTCAACTGCCGTTTCTCGGAACGTAAAGTTATCAAAACCGAGCGGATTGAAAAGATTCTTGTATCAGCAATCAAACAATCTCTCAAGGCGCGGTTGCCTAAATTGAATGAGATGATCGAATTCGATCCGTTCATCAGACAGGAGTTCAAAGGACAGAAATTTATCGCCCATTGTTATGAAGGTGAAAAACCTTTATTAAAGAATGTCCTGAAACCTGGAGAAGACGCCCTTGTCCTGATAGGTCCCGAAGGAGATTTCAGTGAAGAAGAAGTGAAGAAAGCCATCGAACAGGGATTTAAACCTATTAGTTTGGGCAAATCACGGCTTCGTACAGAAACAGCAGCACTAGTGGCCTGCCATACGCTGAATCTACAAAATCAATAATGAAAAGAAACGCCTGAATCAATAATTATACAACTTTTAAATAACATAAGTATGGCAAAGAAAACGATTTCACGACTCTCGGTACTGGCAGT
Organism: Bacteroides caecimuris; assembly: GCA_948742525.1. Lineage (GTDB taxonomy): Bacteria > Bacteroidota > Bacteroidia > Bacteroidales > Bacteroidaceae > Bacteroides > Bacteroides caecimuris_A. Next base: position 46,006 of record CAPYSS010000019.1, read on the forward strand.
ACTGATTGTTTTTCTGGCAGCATGTTCCAAAACATCGGAATATACCCATGTGATACCGGCTGACGCTTCGGTAGTTGCCTCTATCAACCTCAAATCCCTTGCAAGTAAAGCGGGATTGGATGATAAAGAGAATGAAGCTGCGAAACAAAAAGTACTGGAAGCACTGAAAAGCGGAATGAATGCCGCCACCTTCCAACAATTGGAAAAGGTGATGAAGAATCCGGTTGAATCGGGAATCGATGTAGCATCTCCATTCTATGTATTCTCTTCCTCTTCTTTCCCTTACCCTACTGTTGTAGGTAAAGTAAGCAATGAGGACAACCTTCATGCTTCACTCGACGTGATGGCTAAAGAACAAATCTGCCAGCCAATAAGCGAAGCCGACGGCTACAGTTTTACAACAATGACTGGCAGCCTGCTCGCTTTCAACAGTTCTACTGTATTGGTAGTCAATGTAAGCGGAACCACTCAAACCGAAAAAGCCAAAGAAGCCATCACTAATCTGTTGAAACAAACGGCAGATAACAGTATCGTAAAATCAGGAGCTTTCCAAAAAATGGAAAAGCAGAAAAGCGATATCAACTTCCTTGCTTCTATGGAAGCTATCCCTGCAACCTATCGCAACCAGATAAGCATGGGTTTACCAACCGAGGTGAAAACAGAGGATATCACTCTTGTAGGAGGACTGAATTTTGAAAAAGGCAAGATTGCCCTCAAAACAGAAAACTACACTGAAAACGAAGCCGTGAAAGCGCTTATCAAAAAACAAATGGAGTCATTTGGAAAAACAAACAACACTTTCGTTAAATACTTCCCGTCCTCTACACTGATGTTCTTCAATGTAGGTGTGAAAGGAGAAGGGCTTTACAACTTGTTGAGCGAGAATAAGGAATTCCGCCATACAGTATCTATTGCTAAAGCAGACGAAGTAAAAGAGTTGTTCGGCTCGTTCAATGGTGATATTTCTGCGGGATTAATCAACGTAACAATGAACAGTGCTCCTACTTTCATGATGTATGCGGATGTTAAGAACGGTAATGCCCTCGAAACAATTTATAAGAACAAGCAATCATTGGGAATGAAAAGAGGGGAAGATATCATTCAACTTGGCAAGGATGAATATGTCTACAAAACAAAAGGCATGAATATATTCTTCGGTATGAAGGATAAACAAATGTATGCTACCAATGATGAATTACTCTACAAGAACGTGGGCAAAGCTGCCGACAAATCAATAAAAGATGCTCCATACGCATCGGATATGAAGGGAAAAAACATCTTTGTAGCAATCAACGCTGACGCAATACTGGACTTGCCTGTTGTTAAAATGGTAGCAGGTTTCGGAGGACAGGAAGTTAAAACATATATTGAGTTAGCCAATAAAGTCTCTTATCTGTCAATGAGTTCAGAAGGAGAAATCAGCGAGATCGACCTTTGCCTGAAAGACAAAGACGTCAACGCTCTCAAACAAATCGTAGACTTTGCCAAGCAATTTGCCGGCATGTAATTAACTTGTAAACAAACGGTATGAATAGTATTCACCTGCAGCAAACACTTCCCCAAGTGTTTGCTGACCGTAATTCGGTGACTTCGGATGTATGGCACCAGGATCTGATCTTCCGGAAAGAAGAAATGTATCTGATTGAAGCAGCTTCCGGCACCGGCAAATCTTCGTTGTGTAGCTATATCTATGGTTATCGCAACGACTATCAGGGGATTATTAATTTCGATGAAACCAATATCAAAGCATACTCCGTGAAACAATGGGTCGACCTAAGAAAGCATTCACTAAGTATGCTTTTTCAAGATTTACGCATCTTCACCGAACTGACCGCTCTTGAAAATGTGCAATTGAAGAATAACCTTACCGGATGCAAAAAGAAAAAAGAAATCCTATCATTCTTCGAGCAACTGGGTATCGCAGATAAAATAAATGTGAAAGCCGGCAAACTATCTTTCGGACAGCAGCAACGTGTTGCCTTTATCCGGGCACTCTGCCAGCCGTTCGACTTTCTTTTTTTGGACGAGCCTATCAGCCACTTGGATAATGACAACAGCCGCATCATGGGCGAACTTATCATTGCCGAGGCAAAGGCACAAGGAGGCGGTGTAATCGCAACCTCCATCGGAAAGCATATCGAGTTGCCTTACAACCATATACTTCAACTATAACGAGTAATTACTGCATCATTTCAAATCGTAAATCGTAAAATCATAAATAAAATGCCAACTCTTGTCTGGAAACTTCTCCGTCAACATATCAGTATCAGTCAATTAGCCGGTTTCTTTTTAGCCAACTTATTCGGCATGATGATTGTATTGCTCAGTGTACAGTTTTATAAAGATGTCATTCCGGTATTCACCGAGGGCGACAGCTTTATGAAAAAGGATTTCATCATCGCTACCAAGAAAATCAGCACACTTGGTTCTTTTGCCGGAAAGAGTAATACGTTCTCTGCCGAAGAAATTGCGGATTTGAAGAAACAACCGTTTACCAAAACAATAGGGGCCTTCACTCCTTCTCAATTCAAAGTATCGGCAGGATTGGGCATGCAGGAAGCTGGTATTCATCTTTCCACGGATATGTTTTTTGAGTCTGTTCCCGATGAGTTTGTCGACATCAAACTCGACAAGTGGCACTTCGATGAAAGCACGCATACCATCCCCATTATCATTCCCCGCAACTATCTGAACCTTTATAACTTCGGTTTCGCACAAAGCCGTAGCCTTCCCAAACTCTCGGAAGGATTGATGGGGCTGATTCAAATGGATATCATGATGCGTGGAAACGGACGGGTGGAACAGTATAAAGGAAACATTGTCGGCTTCTCCAATCGCCTGAATACAATTCTTGTTCCCCAGTCTTTTATGAAATGGGCGAATGAGAATTTTGCACCGAATGTAGAAGCTCAGCCGGCGCGGTTGATTATTGAAGTGAGCAACCCAGCGGATTCTTCCATCGCCAGCTATTTTCAAAAGAAAGGATACGAAACGGAAGACGGGAAACTGGATGCCGGAAAAACGACTTATTTCCTACGTCTTATCGTAGGCATTGTATTGGGAGTAGGTTTATTTATCAGTATTCTTTCATTCTATATCCTGATGTTGAGCATTTTCTTGCTCTTGCAGAAAAATACGACTAAGCTGGAAAGCCTGTTATTAATCGGATACAGTCCCAACAAAGTAGCCATGCCTTATCAGTTACTCACGGTAGGACTGAATGTTATCGTACTTGTATTATCCATCGGATTAGTTTCCTGGCTACGCAGTTATTACATAGATAGCATCCGATTGTTGTTTCCACAATTGGAAACCGGATCACTGTGGGCGGCTATCGGCATGGGCATTCTTCTATTCATAGTCGTATCAGTAATCAACATACTGGCAGTAAAGAGAAAGGTACTTTCTATCTGGATGCATAAATCATAAATGAAACTGAGTCTATTCCGTACTTCCTGCGAACGATTTTTCATTTTCGTTTCTCATATTCTCATAATTTTCAGATAAACAAAAGATAATCAAACAGATATCTTATGAGAAATACTTTTAAAAAACGGTATTTCTCATAAGTTTACCCGTATTTTAGCTTAAAACAGACCTTATTCTCATAGTGTTTCAAGGTATTTCTCATAGTGTCGTGTGCCGGAAACTAGTGTTGCAATAAATAAAACTATGTATTCCTTTTGTATGTTTCCATATACAGTGTTTTAGTCCCACATATTGTGGGAAAAGATTCCCAACCGCTTGGGAAAAGATTCCCAACTGCTCGGGAAAGTTTTCCCTTAATATGAGGGAAAGTTTTCCCACAATATATGGGACAATTGGAACTAATGGGCATCTTCAAGTAAAAAGCCACTATTTTATCTAAAAACATAAAGAATCCACACGTTTGATTAAAAAGCATAAAGACTCCGGCAGAATAACACAAAGATATACATCTATCTATACAATAGATATCAGATAGAAAAGGAAAACGAAATAAAAAAGTGATTGAATATCAAACAGGTTAAAATTATTTCGTAATTTTGCAGATATAAAAGAATGAAGCTATGCCGGACTATGATTTAATCGCCATACTCGGACCTACAGCCTCGGGTAAAACTCCCTTTGCCGCTGCCTTGGCCTATGAACTTAACACTGAAATTATCAGTGCCGATTCCCGACAGATATATCGTGGGATGGATCTCGGTACGGGAAAAGACTTAGCAGACTATACCGTAAACGGACGTACAATCCCCTACCACTTAATCGACATTGCAGATCCCGGATATAAATATAATGTATTCGAATATCAACGCGATTTCCTGATTTCTTACGAAGCCATCAAACAAAAAGGTTGTCTCCCCGTTTTATGTGGAGGGACAGGCATGTATCTGGAATCCGTATTGAAAGGATATAAGCTGATGCCCGTGCCGGAAAACCCTGAATTACGTGCCCGTTTGGCAAATCATTCGCTCGAGAAATTGACGGAAATATTAGGTCGGTACAAAACATTACACAACTCCACCGACGTAGATACCGTGAAACGTGCTATCCGTGCAATAGAGATTGAAGAATATTATGCCGCCCATCCGGTTCCCGAACGGGAATTTCCGAAATTGAACAGCCTTATCATTGGTGTGGATATCGATCGGGAACTGCGTCGCGAAAAGATTAGCCGGAGACTGAAACAACGGTTGGACGAAGGCATGGTCGACGAAGTGCGACATTTAATTGAACAAGGTATCGCACCGGATGATTTGATATACTACGGACTGGAATACAAGTACCTGACCTTGTACGTCATAGGCGAATTGACTTATGAAGAAATGTTCAATGGTCTGGAAATAGCCATTCACCAATTTGCCAAACGGCAGATGACCTGGTTCCGGGGCATGGAAAGAAGAGGATTTACCATCCATTGGATGAGCGCGAAGCTGCCGATGGAAGAAAAGATAGCCTTTGTCAAAGAAAAACTGGAAGGGATTTAGTATATTTGGCAGTTATTTATAGTGAGATTTTAAATACAGTAGGATAGAAATACGGATATGAGTGTAGAACCGAAGAAATGGGGAGTGATTTATAACCCGAAAGCCGGCACCCGAAAGGTAAAAAAACGCTGGAAAGAAATCAAGGAATACATGGACAGCAAAGGTGTCGACTATGACTATGTGCAATCCGAAGGTTTCGGCTCAGTAGAACGTCTCGCTAAGATTTTAGCAAACAACGGTTATCGCACGATTGTCGTTGTGGGTGGTGATGGCGCTTTGAACGATGCCATTAACGGCATTATGCTATCCGATGCCGAAGACAAAGAAAACATCGCTCTCGGTTTTATACCGAACGGTATCGGAAACGACTTTGCCAGATATTGGGGCCTCAGCACCGAGTATAAACCTGCCGTAGACTGTATCATCAACCACCGCCTGAAAAAGATAGACGTAGGATACTGCAACTTCTATGACGGCAAAGAACATCATCGCCGCTACTTCCTCAATGCCGTCAATATCGGACTGGGTGCACGAATCGTAAAAATCACCGACCAGACCAAACGTTTCTGGGGAGTGAAATTCCTTTCGTATGTTGCCGCCCTGTTCTCGTTGATATTCGAACGGAAACTATACAGAATGCATCTACGCATCAATGACGAGCACATCCGCGGACGCATCATGACGGTATGCGTAGGCAGCGCATGGGGATGGGGACAGACTCCGAGTGCTGTTCCTTACAACGGATGGCTGGACGTATCCGTCATCTACCGCCCGGAATTCCTGCAAATCATTTCCGGCTTATGGATGCTTATTCAGGGAAGAATACTGAATCACAAAGTAGTGAAAAGCTACCGGACAAAGAAAGTGAAAGTACTCCGGGCACAAAACGCGTCTGTGGATTTGGACGGACGTTTATTGCCTAAGCATTTTCCTTTGGAAGTGGGCATACTTCCTGAAAAGACAACACTTATTATTCCGAACTAATAAAATCAGGCACAGATTACACGGTTTCCAGTAAATCATAATCTGCACAAACTGTGTAATCATCCCGCGTAATCCGTGCTTAAGAAATCAACTAATAATAGTATAAAAATGATAGAGCTTAAAAACAATCCTGCCGGCAATTTCTTCCTACTTGCCGGTCCTTGTGTGATAGAAGGCGAAGAGATGGCAATGCGTATTGCCGAACGAGTGGTTAAAATCACCGAAGCATTGCAGATTCCTTATGTATTCAAAGGGTCTTACCGCAAGGCAAACCGCTCACGCCTGGATTCGTTTACAGGTATCGGCGATGAGAAAGCGCTGAAAGTGCTGCAAAAGGTACGCGATACGTTCGGAGTTCCTACCGTAACAGATATCCATAGTGCCGAAGAAGCAGAAATGGCAGCCGAATATGTGGATATTCTTCAGATTCCTGCTTTCCTTTGTCGCCAGACAGACCTGTTGGTAGCAGCCGCCAAGACCGGAAAGACGATTAACATCAAGAAAGGACAGTTCCTCTCACCTTTGGCTATGCAGTTTGCTGCCGACAAAGTAGTGGAAACCGGAAACAAGAATGTGATGCTGACCGAACGCGGAACAACTTTCGGTTATCAGGATTTGGTCGTTGACTATCGCGGTATCCCCGAAATGCAGACATTCGGTTATCCTGTCATCCTGGATGTCACCCATTCATTGCAACAGCCCAACCAAACCAGCGGAGTGACCGGTGGAATGCCGCAACTGATAGAAACCATAGCCAAAGCAGGCATTTCCGTAGGCGTTGACGGCATCTTTATCGAAACGCACGAAAATCCTGCTGTAGCCAAAAGTGACGGTGCCAATATGCTCAAATTAGACCTGTTGGAAGGGCTGTTAACTAAGTTAGTCCGCATACGCGAAGCTATAAAATGACGTTTTTTCCCTGTCTATTTGTGATTTGCGGCTAAATACAACGACAAATTACTCAGAAACATTTATTTAAATTAAATAGAACATGAAACATTTATTACGTGGATTATCCATTGCAGTTCTTATCATATGCTGCAATTTTCAGCCCGTACTTGCACAACCCATGCAACAACTGCCTGTGGACAAGAATGTCCGTATCGGCAAGTTGGACAACGGACTTACTTATTACATTCGGCACAACGCACTCCCTGAGAAGCGTGCAGAATTCTACATTGCCCAGAAAGTAGGTTCTATTCTCGAAGAACCGCAGCAACGCGGTCTGGCTCACTTCCTGGAGCACATGGCTTTCAACGGGACCAAACACTTCCCAGGTGATGAAACCGGACTGGGCATCGTGCCCTGGTGCGAAACCAAAGGTATCAAGTTCGGTACGAACCTGAATGCGTATACCGGTGTCGAACAAACTGTCTATAATATCAGCAACGTGCCGACAGAGAACATCAATGTCATAGACTCCTGCCTGCTTATCCTTCACGACTGGTCAAATGCCATCAACCTTGCCGACAAAGAAATCGACAAAGAACGTGGCGTCATCCGTGAAGAATGGAGAAGCCGCAACAGCGGTATGCTCCGTATCATGACAGATGCGCAGCCCACCCTGTACCCCGATTCCAAATACGCTGACTGTATGCCTATCGGAAGCATCGACGTTATCAACAACTTCCCTTATCAGGATATCCGCGACTACTACGCGAAATGGTACCGCACAGACTTACAGGGAATTATCATCGTCGGCGACATCAACGTAGACGAGATAGAAGCGAAACTGAAAAAGGTTTTCGCCGACGTGAAAGCTCCTGTAAATCCTGCCGAACGTATCTACTATCCGGTAGCGGACAATCAGGAACCGCTTATCTACATCGGTACCGACAAGGAAGTGAAGAATCCTTCTGTAAATATCTTCTTCAAACAGGACGCTACTCCTGATTCCATGAAGAATACCATCGCTTATTACGCTACGAACTACATGGTCAGCATGGCTATGAATATGCTGAACAACCGTTTGAACGAACTTGCCCAGACAGCCAACCCGCCTTTCACTAGCGCAGGAGCAGGATACGGCGAATTCTTCCTTGCCAAAACGAAAGAAGCATTCAGCCTAAGCGCAAGCAGCAAAATAGACGGTATCGACCTGGCAATGAAGACTGTACTGGAAGAAGCTGAACGCGCACGCCGCTTCGGATTCACGGCTACAGAATATGAACGTGCACGCGCCAACTATATGCAAGCCGTAGAATCCGCTTACAACGAACGTGAAAAGACAAAGAGCGGCGCATACGTTAACGAATACGTGAACAACTTCCTTGACAAAGAGCCGATTCCGGGCATCGAATTCGAATATATGCTTGTCAATCAGATGGCACCGAACATTCCGGTAGATGCAATCAACAAGTTTATGCAACAGCTTATCACCGACAACAACCAAGTGGTTCTGCTTGCCGGTCCCGAAAAAGAAGGTGTGAAATATCCCAGCAAGGAAGAAATCGCTGCCCTGCTGAGAGAGATGAAGTCATCCGACCTGAAACCGTATGAAGACAAAGTTTCTAACGAACCGCTTATCTCCGAAGACATCAAAGGCGGAAAGATTGTATCCGAAAAAGCAGGAGATATCTATGGCAGTACGAAACTGGTACTTTCCAATGGTGTGAAGGTATATGTGAAGCCGACAGATTTCAAAGCCGACCAGATTATCATGAAAGGTGTAAGCTTCGGTGGTACAAGCGTATTCCCGAACGAAGAAATCATCAATATCTCCCAGTTGAACGGTGTAGCCCTGGTAGGTGGAATCGGCAATTTCAGCAAAGTAGACTTGGGCAAGGCTCTTGCCGGCAAACGTGCGTCAGTAGGTTCAGGCATCAGCAATGCTACCGAAACTATTTCCGGTAGCTGTTCTCCGAAAGATTTCGAGACAATGATGCAACTTACTTACCTGACATTCACTTCTCCGCGTAAGGACAATGAAGCATTCGAATCTTATAAGAACCGCCTGAAAGCGCAACTTCAAAATGCAGATGCCAACCCGATGACTGCGTTCAGCGATACAGTGACACGTGCTTTATACGGCAACCACCCACGTGCTGTCAAGATGAGAGAAAGCATGGTAGACCAAATCGACTATGACCGTATCATTGAAATGTACAAAGACCGTTTCAAAGATGCAAGCGACTTTACCTTCTATCTGGTAGGAAACGTAAATCTGGAACAGATGAAACCGATGATTGCCAAATACTTGGGCGCTCTGCCGTCTATCAACCGCAAAGAGACTTTCAAGGATAACAAGATGGATATCCGCAAGGGACAATACAAGAATGAATTTGCCAAGAAACAGGAAACTCCGATGGCTACCATCATGTTCCTTTACAGCGGCACTTGCAAATATGACTTGCGCAACAACATCCTGCTCAGCTTCCTCGACCAGGCTTTGGATATGGTTTACACAGCAGAAATCCGTGAAAAAGAAGGCGGTACATACGGCGTGAACTGTAACGGAAGTCTTAGCAAATATCCGAAAGAGGAACTAGTTCTTCAGATTGTATTCCAGACTGACCCTGCCAAGACAGAAAAACTGTCTGCCGTTGTTGTAGAACAGTTGAACAAGATGGCTAAAGAAGGCCCGTCTGCCGAACACATGCAGAAGATTAAGGAATATATGTTGAAGAAGTACAAGGATGCTCAGAAAGAAAACGGCTACTGGCTCAATAATCTGGACGAATTCTTCTACACCGGCATCGACAATACAAAAGACTATGAAAAGTTGGTCAACAGCATCACAGCAAAAGAAGTCCAGAATTTCCTTGCCAAGCTGCTGAAACAGAACAACGAAATCCAAGTCGTTATGACTATGCCGGAAGAAAGCAAATAATATTCTCTAGCATATCAACAGAATGATGATACTAAACGAACTACGTAAACATGGAAGGCTCGCCGCCAAACGGCATCCGATGTATGAAAAGAACAAAGTCGCTAAAATACTCGGTTATGTCATGGGCGCATTTTGGGCCGGTTACCTGATATTCTTCGGTACGACGTTCGCGTTCGGTTTTTCAGATATGGTTCCCAACCGGGAACCATATCATGTAATGAACGCAGTGGTTCTGATCTTTATCCTGGCACTGGACTTCCTGTTGCGTGTTCCGTTACAAAAAACACCGACACAGGAGGTAAAACCTTACCTCCTGTTGCCGGTTAAACGAATTCGTGTCATCGACTTTTTACTAATCCGCTCGGGACTAAGTCTGTTCAACCTGTTCTGGTTGTTCCTGTTTGTCCCTTTTTCCTTCATCACTATTACCAAGTTTTTCGGTATCTCCGGTGTTATCACCTATCTTATCGGTATCTTACTATTAATTATTGCCAACAATTACTGGTATTTGCTTTGCCGCACTCTTATCAACGAACGTATTTGGTGGATTCTATTACCTATCGCTTTCTACGGTGGAATAGGCTGCCTTCTTTTTATCCCCGAAGATAGTCCCCTCTTCTATTTCTTCATGGATCTAGGAGACGGATATATACAGGGAAACATTTTCTATTTTCTCGGCACCATACTTGTAATTATGCTTTTATGGCTGATTAACCGCAAGATCATGTCCGGGCTTATTTATGCAGAGCTAGCCAAAGTAGATGATACCCAAATACAACATGTCTCCGAATATAAATTCTTCGAACGTTACGGAGAAGTGGGCGAATATATGAGGCTGGAACTGAAAATGCTCTTACGCAACCGACGTTGCAAAGGTGCACTACGCAATATCTCTATCGTAATTGTAGCTTTCTCCGCTGCACTTAGCTTTTCCAGTATCTATGACGGTAATCTCATGACCTCTTTTATTTGTGTATACAATTTTGCCGTATTCGGAATGATTATCCTTTCACAGATTATGTCATTCGAGGGCAACTACATTGATGGTCTGATGTCTCGCAAAGAATCGATTATGAGTTTGCTGAAAGCTAAATATTACACATACAGCATTGGTGAGATTATACCTTTTATATTGATGATCCCTGCTATCATCATGAACAAACTTACCTTACTGGGTGCTTTTGCCTGGTTTTTCTATACCATTGGCTTTATCTATTTCTGCTTCTTCCAACTGGCTGTTTACAACAAACAGACAGTACCTCTGAACGAAAAAGTAACAAGCCGACAAAACAATAGCGCCATACAGATGTTGGTCAATTTCGGTGCTTTTGGCGTACCGCTTATCTTATACAGCCTGTTAAATGCACTTTTGGGAGAAACAATTACTTACACAATCCTGTTAGTGATTGGTATCGGATTTACCCTGACCTCTCCTTTATGGATTAAAAATGTATATCATCGCTTCATGAAACGGCGGTACGAAAATATGGAAGGCTTCAGAGACAGCCGCCAATAGACGTTCATGAATCATTAACTATATAAACATGGAAGATCATGATTACCATTGATAAACTTAAAAAGAATTTCGGTGAAAAGATTGCCGTAAACATAGAACATTACGAGATCAATCAAGGCGACATGCTCGGATTGGTGGGTAACAACGGTGCCGGTAAAACAACTCTTTTCCGATTGATGTTGGATCTACTGAAGGCAGACGATGGAAAAGTGATTATAAATGATATTGATGTCAGCCAAAACGAGGACTGGAAAAGCATTACCGGTGCTTTTATTGATGATGGCTTCCTGATCGATTATCTCACTCCGGAAGAATATTTCTATTTTATCGGGAAAATGTACGGACTCAAGAAAGAAGAAGTAGACGAACGTCTTATCCCTTTCGAACGTTTTATGAACGGAGAAGTGATCGGACATAAAAAATTAATTCGCAACTACTCTGCCGGTAACAAGCAAAAGATCGGAATTATCTCCGCTATGCTTCATTATCCGCAATTATTAATCTTGGACGAGCCGTTCAATTTCCTCGATCCAAGTTCCCAGTCAATCATCAAACATCTGCTTAGGAAATACAACGAGGAGCATCAGGCTACGGTTATCATATCCAGCCACAACCTCAATCATACCGTAGATGTATGTCCACGGATCGCTTTACTGGAACATGGAGTTATTATCCGGGATATTATCAACGAAGATAACTCCGCAGAAAAAGAACTGGAGGATTATTTTAATGTAGAAGAAGAGTGAGGGGATTTTATGAATTATGATTGATGAGTTACGAATTATGAGTTATGATTGACGAGGTTGATAATTTATGATTGAGATACAGTTGATGAAGGCAAAATTAAGATTTATCTATCTATTAGTTGGGCTGGCCGCTATATTTAGTTCCTGTCGCACTTCCGCTCCCCGGCTAGACTATCAAGCATTGGCACGAGCTTCTATTTTATTAGGTGTAGATATCAATCTGGAAGATAATCATAAGCTCTATCTCGAAGCAGCCGACTGGATAGGGGTTCCTTATCGTGGTGGAGGTGATTCTAAACGAGGAACAGATTGTTCGGGACTGGTTTATCAAGTGTATCGAAAAGTATACCGCACCCAAGTGTCACGCAATACAGAAGACTTGAAAAAAGAAAGTGATAAGGTCGCTAAGCGAAACCTTCGGGAAGGAGACTTGGTATTCTTCACCAGTAGCCGTTCAAAAAAGAAAGTAGCTCATGTGGGTATTTATCTGAAAAACGGAAAGTTCATTCATTCCAGCACCAGTAAAGGAGTGATCGTCAGCAACTTGAACGAAAGTTATTATACCAAACACTGGATAAGCGGCGGCAGGATACGTTAATTAGAATCATTATGCAGAATTTGGGAGAGTTGGTCTAATAGGCTGCTATGAGAGTTAAAATACTCATTTATTTGTTGTAATCATTTCACCTCCTGCAAAAAAATAAAAGAAATATTTGTCGGGAACGAATAAAATAGTAATTTTGTGCCCGATTATTCCGCAACGGGTTCGATGAAGAGTTCTTTAAGTGATTAAAGACCACCCGCCGGAGCTAACTTATACATTATATATAAGATGTACGCAATTGTAGAAATTAACGGTCAGCAGTTTAAAGCAGAAGCTGGTCAAAAGTTGTTCGTTCACCACATCGAAGGTGCAGAAAACGGTTCAACAGTAGAATTTGAAAAAGTTCTTTTGGTAGACAAAGACGGAAACGTTACAGTAGGTGCTCCTACCGTAGAAGGTGCTAAAGTTGTTTGCCAGGTTGTTTCAAACTTGGTTAAAGGCGACAAAGTTCTTGTTTTTCACAAGAAAAGAAGAAAAGGATACAGAAAATTGAACGGTCACCGTCAACAGTTCACTGAATTAACAATTACAGAAGTAGTAGCTTAATCAATTAAAAAGTAAGAAGAAATGGCACATAAGAAAGGTGTCGGTAGTTCTAAGAACGGCCGCGAATCACAGAGCAAGAGATTAGGCGTTAAGATATTTGGTGGCGAAGCTTGCAAAGCAGGTAACATCATCGTTCGTCAAAGAGGTACTGAATTCCACCCGGGTGAAAACATCGGAATGGGTAAAGACCACACTCTTTTCGCTTTAGTAGACGGAACAGTTAGTTTCAAAGTTGGTAGAGAAGACAGAAGATATGTTTCTGTAGTTCCTGCAACTGAAGCATAATTATCCGGACTGAAAATATTTAAGACAAGAAGGTGTGTCAAAATGCGCACCTTCTTTTTTTATGCACAAAGCCCCTACTTTCA
>CAPYSS010000020.1:0-55095 GCA_948742525.1 Bacteroides caecimuris
AATAGCATGATGATGGCTATTGCATAAAGTACTCTGTATCGCGTTTTATGGTTTATCTGCGGTAAGGAAGCAAACAAAAAGGCGATAATCAAGACGGCAATTATTGCACAAAGTGGAATGAAAGATGTTCCCATAGGTTTATTGCTCGGCTTATGGTTTAACAATTATACGCCAATAACCAGCCTTGTCAGAACCTTCATGGATGAGAATGCCTCTATCTCGAAGATTCTTTATCTGTTTCTTGACACCATCCAAAGAGATCCCCAATTCATTTGCCATTTTTTCACGAGTTATCATCGGGTTAGATATAACCATATCTATAATACGTTGAGCCGTTCTACCAACAGGTTTGTTGGCATTTCGTGTTACAGGGCACTTTTCGAGGGTACTATTTTTGTTTACAGGGTACTTTTTCTCAGAACTTTCTTCGCTTACAGGGTACTTTTCGAGGGTACTATTTACCCTGTTAGCCACTTCCTCGACAGGTATTCTTCCATTCTCGCCCCAGTTCAGATTATAGAAAGTGGTGTAGAAAGAAGTCGCTTCCGTTTGATATTGCGGTTCTTTTCCTTGCAGGAAGTTAGGTAGCTTCTCTGTAAGTTCACGCATTTTGCGTAAGCCGGAGCCACGTTTCTCCATATAGTCCAACTGTGTGAACACATCTGCAATGACAGGATTGCGGCGCATGGATGGTACTTTGTATATGTCACGGTCTTGAATCTGTGTACCGTCAAGCATGGCACCGGGTGATACCAGTTCTACACGGTCATCGTAAATGTCAATATGCACTTCACCGCCCATTACCGTATAATCTCTATGGATAAGATGGTTTACCAACCCTTCAAAGATGGCACGGTCGGAATAGTCGGGGAGATTCAGACGATAGTTGGGCATCTTCACCCATCCGCTCATGGTGTAGTTCTTGATGAAGTCCATACCGTATTTCAATAGCAATACGAGGTTAGCCCGGTGTTCTACAGAACTGATGGCATCATCTTTATAAAGTCCAGTCCAACGGGTGCAGAAGATACGCGATTGGAATACGGTGCAATTATCCACGAACAATAATCCGGCATTGGTCAGTTTACCGTCAGGAGTAACCAGACCAAATGATTCCAGATACTTGTCATTCCATTCCTGATGGGTTTGTTCACGGAAAGTATTGGCAAGGATGATGAACGAGTGTTTGCTGGCATCCACTTGGGTAGGCAGTGAATCCCATGTCATGTGCGTACCCTTTAATACCAGCGAAAGAAGTTGCTGCGAATTACACTCTACACTTTCATTGCCAACCCGTACATACGCGGTACGTGTTCCGTCCTGATAATAATAATAAGGTGTAAGTGTTCCAGTTTTTACTTTCACTTCAAGTAAAGTATGTCCTTCATGCTCTATCGGAATAAGTTGAACTTCCGGCACAGGGTCAAGTCGTGCCTTTATCATTTCACTGATAAAATCAGCATCGGCTTGCGGATTCTCCAAACCAACAATCACTCCGTCATCGTTCACTCCATAGAACAAACTGCCACCATCCATATTGGCAAAAGCCGATACCGATTTAAGCCACGACTTCACTTTCTTACGTTCCAACATTTCCTTGAAATCGTAAGCCGAACATTCCGCTATCAATGTATTGTTTTGAATTTGCATCGTTTCCTTATAATTGTTAGGGTACAACTCCCCAGTACCATGTACAAAGATAAGGATAAAAGTGGAGATTCTGTTAAAATTGACACAGACTTTTGATTTTTATGCGTTTACATCTCTTTATTTATGAATAAAAATCGTACTTTTGCAGTCAAGAGCTGTGGTTGCTTATGGATGCTTATTTTCGGATTTGCGATATAATTGCAACATGTGTACGCAAGTTGCTCATACAGAGATACTGTTGACTTTGAGGAAGTGAAGTAAAGATCGCTAAATATACAATAAATCAAAATAAGAGAGCTGTAGCTTAAATGTTTACAGCTCTCTTTTGTTTTATATGTAATGTGTTTTATTCGACCGCCCCCTGACTTTGTTACAGTATGTGGCATTATAACCTCGAAGCTATTCGTCGGTTAAGATTGACTAGGAATCTCGTTTCCAATCGTGAATATTGCGTGAGGTCTTCTCTAAGAATAAGAATCAATGCCACAGCAGTTATGGCAATAATCACACTTATTCCCCAGTTTAGCTTGAAATAGCTGATAACTACGCTAGTGGTAAAAAGAGCAATAGATACCCGGTCTAGGGCGAGAGAAACCAGTCGTCCGTGATTGTAATTCTCATCTCTTCATAGCTTCAGGGATAATTCGGAAGAGTTATATTTGTTGGAGGTGAGTGTTCACAAAGAAGGAGTCATAAGCAAAAGGGTACTCAGACACATCACCGGCTTAATCCATAGGGTAGCAGGAGCAAACATTTCACTGATGGCGGGATAAATGATTTGTATAGACAGCAGTCAGATAGCAGTGAGCAGTACGCTATAAATAATAACCCTGTCAATCATGTTTTTAGTAATTTCTTCCAGTCACTATCGTGGCTCACGGTCTTCTTGCCGGAAGCATAACGATCTAACGTCTCCCGTACTTTAGTAGGTAATATTTTGTAAAGCCATTTGGCAAAAGGATTGGTCAAACGGATAAAATAAGGAGTCGTGAAAGTAGTGATAATTATAGTCCTGATAGTTAGACAGAAAAGAGCCAAGGGGACATGGATGTTCAGCTCTTTTCTTTTGCGAGAGTGTCGGCTGTCAATTATTCATTATATTGTTTTCCTCTACAAAAAGAGGGAAACAATATAATAGATAGCTGCTGCCAAGAGTCCACTGACCGGAATTGTAAGAATCCAGGCAGTCATGAGGCTTTTTGTTATTCCCCAGCGAACGGCAGAGAGGCGTTTGGTTGCACCTACTCCGATGATTGCACCTGTGATAGTATGCGTGGTACTAACGGGGATTTTCAGCATTTCCGTAATGTAGAGAGTGAAAGCACCGGCTGTTTCGGCAATTACTCCTTCCAATGGGGTTACTTTGGTGATTTTGGTTCCCATTGTCTTTACTATTTTCCAACCTCCGGACATGGTGCCGAGTGAGATAGCGGTGAAGCACGAAAAAGCAACCCAGTCGGGAAGGTCATTGATGCTGTTGATACCCATACCCAATCCCATAGAATGAGCGGCTATCATGGCAGCGGCAATAATACCCATTACTTTCTGTGAGTCATTCAATCCATGTCCGACGCTGAAGAGGGCGGAAGAAACGAGCTGCAACCTCTTAAACCAGACTTCAGCTGTATGAGGATGTGCACGGCGGCAGATGTAAAGCACAAACAGAGTGAAACCGAAAGCAATCACCATTCCGATAAAAGGAGCCAGAAAGATGAAAGCTGCAATTTTAAGAATGATATTAAGTTGAATTGCTTCAAACCCGTTTGCCATAATGGCAGCTCCTGCAAATCCTCCGATAAGCGTATGTGAGGATGAAGACGGGATACCTTTCCACCATGTTACCAGGTTCCAGGTGATGGCTGCTATGACTCCTGCCAATATAATAGGTAAAGTGATATATTGTTCTACCACCGTTTTGGATACTGTATTGGCAATACCGAATCCGCCTATGATGTATTTGGCAATGAAAAAAGCAACGAAATTGAAGAAAGCAGCCCATAGTACAGCTTGAAAGGGGGTAAGCACCCTGGTAGATACGATTGTAGCTATTGAATTTGCTGCATCGTGAAAGCCGTTGATATAATCAAATATCAGAGCCAGAATAATGATAGTCACTAATAGTTCCATGTGTTTCGGCTTACTTTATGCATACTTTACAATCAGGTTTTTCAGAATCTTGCCTACACGTTCTGCGGCATCGATCGTTTTCTCCAGTTCATGCATGATTTCCTTGATCTTTATCAGTTCAATGCAGTCTTTTTCTTCTTCAAATAGCCTGGTGATAAAGAATTCATATACGTCATCTGCCTGATTCTCGATTTCATGTAATCTTGAGCAATATTCCCGGAGGAGAGTCGGTTTCTTGCGGAATGTTTCAAGTTCGTCCATGGCTTTACGGATGTAGACCGCTTCTTCCTGAATTAAACGGCTCAATTCTTTGCCATTTTCTAAGATAGGACGGGGATTGTAAATAGAGATTCGTTTGGCGCAACTATTTATTCCGTCGATAACATCATCCATACAGGAAGCTAAATCATGAATATCTTCACGGTCGAAAGGAGTGATGAATGTGGTGCTCAATTCATCAAAAATTCGATGCGTTAGTTTGTCCCCTTCACGTTCCAGCTCTTTGATTTTCTTGTAGTAATCTGCACGTTCTGTTGGTGAGTCATGTTGCAAGCTTTCTGTTAAAACAACGGATGCCTTACAAAGTACTTCTGAAAGTTGTTTCAGCAATGGGAAAAATTTGGGCTCTTTTGGAGTAAACCGACTAAAAAAAGAATTTTTCATAAGTGTAAAAACTTTAAATTGTTTTTTCTTCTCTATTTATATTAGTAACAAATGAATACAGATTATAGTTTGGTGTTTTAAGACTTTAGTTTGGCCCGTACTACCTCTATGATTGCAGGCAATATAGAGATGAATATGATGGCAACGATCAGCAGTTTCAAGTTCTCTTGTACAAACGGAAGGTCTCCGAAGAAATAACCGGCGTAGCAGAATATGCCGACCCAAGCCGCACCACCCGCTAAATTATACATCATAAAATAGTAATAGTTCATCTTTCCCATTCCTGCTACGAAGGGGGCAAACGTGCGTACTATCGGGACGAATCTGGCCAGAATAATTGTTTTCCCACCATATTTCTTATAAAACTCGTGTGTCTTCTCCAGATGGCTTTGTTTGAATATCTTGGAATTGGGATTATTAAAAAGCTTTCGACCGAAGAAATGTCCGATCATGTAATTGCAGGAATCGCCTAATACGGCAGCGGCAAATAAAATGATAACGAGTATATGCACACTGATAGGCATGTCAGGTAAGGCAGAAATAGCTCCTGCAACGAAGAGTAGAGAATCACCGGGAAGAAAAGGAGTGACCACTAATCCGGTTTCACAGAAGATTATAAAAAACAAAATGGCATACGTCCAGGCGTGATAATCACGCACAATCATAACCATATATTGATCGATATGAAGGATGAAATCTAATAAAAAGTCCATTTTATATACTTTGGTTGTTATGGTAAAAAAAGAATGTTATTGGCTTCCAGACCATAGTGAATACTCTTTTCACTCAAATGGAGGATGCAAACCGAAAGTGAGGCATCAAAGACTGGAATAGTCTTATGCCGGAAAAATATAAAATGGCTAAATGAGTATGTGGCCTAATGAATAGATATGATATCTATCAGAATATTTAAAAAGATTGGTATAATATGAAAAACCTGTCCATTGGTTTTGAGGAAGTTGGATCTTCAGAGAGCTTAGTATACGGATAGTGACAGAAGGAATATTGAATCGTAGTATCTTTAAAGGAGAGAGGTGGCGGAAGGAGAATGGATTTAAAACGCCATTATCGTTATTGTAATCTTGCTTTCCGGTGTATTCTTTTGTTTTGACTAGTTTCTGTTCTTTATCCAGCTGTATGATATTAGTTTTGGAGGTGTATGATTTGGTATAGGTTTGTACACTGGTACTACCGGTTTCTAACCGGTATGCCTCCTGTGCTTCATCGGAAATCAGATGGAATCCCCAATTCAGAAATACGCCTAATAGTATACAGAATATGTACTTCATCATAACGGTCGCAAAGGTAGAAACTATTTTTATATGAAATACATATTCACAAGCATAATTAACAATTATAATTGTAGCTCTATCGGGAGGTATTCATTATAGTTATGTTAACTTCTGTTGTTTACAGTGAATACAGTAGTCGTAATGCACAGTTCGCAGTTTTCCGCACTTGGGGCAGGTGTATTTATGATTTTGCCATATTAAGAAGTTTTCTTCTCCCTGTTCTTTTATGAATGTAAGATTCATAATCATACTCATTTTGTATTTGTTTTGGTATCTTGCATCTAGTGCTTTTAATCGTTTGCAAGGGAAATTTGTGCATTCAAAACAATAATACTTTTTCTTATCACATGAGAAAATAATACAGTTTTGGCAACTTTCCCGAATTTTTCCTGTTTGGGTTCTACAACCGGGGCAAGGCTTTTTTATATCTTGAAAAGCATAACATAATGCGCAGTCCATTCCACAAGGTGCGATGGAACTGATTCTGACTGTCCTCTTGAATATCATTGGCGTATAAGTTATCCCGTTAGTACATAGCTTCTCTTTAGTCTTTTCAAATCCCAGACTTTGATAAAAAGGAATGGCGTATGTGGACGAATTAACAGTCATTTCATCTACCGGACAATCATTGATAGCGAAACAGAATAACTGTTTGCCGATACCTTTGCATTGGTACTTTTTTCGGATAAAGAATAAAGAAAGATGTTTCCCTTCATGCTTCGTCCCCATAATGCCGACCAGATTCTTATCCTCAAAAGCGCCGTAAATCACTAATTCATTCATCAGTTGCTCGCTGGAGATAAAGCTTTTAAATGAATTCAAACCTTCTTCATCGAAGTCTTCCGCTCCGCATTGTATATATACCTCTAATGCTAACGATGCAGCTAGGGCGTATTCGGTCTTGTCTAATTTGCGTATCATAGTGATTGCTTTTATCATTAATTTGCCGGGAAAATTACTATTAATTTCCGGATATGGTATTGAAATCTGATTTCTTTTTCTTTTTTTTGTAAAAGCTGTAGGGTATTTCCGGTTTGAGCGCTCTTATTAGTAGAAACGCAATTTATTTACCTTTAAAAAGCATCAGTATGAAGAATGTAGAAAAACACTTGGTTGGATGGCTATCAGTTTGTTTGCTGCTTTGTAGCTTTCCAGTGTGGGCGCAAGGAGATGCCGGAGATTATCTTACGATCGTTGGTATGGTGAAAGACAAGCAAAATAAAAAAGCTCTGGAGAACGTAAATGTATCGGTGCATGGTAGCAATATCGGTACTGTGACGAATGCGGAAGGAGAATTTGCTTTGAAGATTAAAAAAACGGAAACCCCGCGTGAACTGGACATTTCACATATCGGCTATGTAAATACTCATATCTCTTTGGAGAAAGAAACAGCCGCTATGTTGACGGTTTGGCTGACGCCTCATTCCAATCTGTTGAATGAAGTGGTGGTATTTGCCGAAAATCCACGTATGATTGTAGAGAAAGCAATCAATAAGATCCCTTTAAATTATAGTGATAAGCGTGATATGCTGACAGGATTTTACCGGGAAACCGTACAGAAAGGGCGTCGATATATCGGTATATCGGAAGCAGTGCTCGATGTGTCTAAAACAGCCTATACCAATAGAAATATAAACTATGACAAAGTACGGGTGGAGAAGGGACGTCGTCTGCTTAGTCAGAAAGCGAGTGACACATTAGCTGTCAAAGTTGTGGGTGGACCTAATCTGGGCGTCACTTTGGATGTCGTGAAGAACAAGGGAGCGTTACTCGATTTTGAAGAATTGAATAATTACGAATTCTGGATGGCAGAATCCATGCTTATAGATAATCGTATGCAGTATGTTATTAATTTCCGCCCGAAAGTCATTCTTATGTATGCTTTATTATATGGTAAATTGTATATCGATCGCGAACGGTTGTCATTCACCCGTATAGAAATGAGTCTGGATATGCAGAATAAATCGAAGGCAACTACCGCTATTCTGTATAAGAAACCTCTCGGTCTAAGGTTCAAACCGCAAGAACTCTCTTACCTGGTCACATATAAAGATGTAGATGGAAAAACGTATCTGAACTATATTCGTAACACGATCCGTTTTAAATGTGACTGGAAGCGGAAGTTGTTTTCCACAAGCTATACGGTAGCTTCCGAAATGGTAGTGACCGATAGAAAAGAAGGAGTATTGGAGAATATACCCAACAAAGAAGCTTTTAGCCTGAATCAGATATTTTATGATAAGGTAGACGAATACTGGAATCCGGACTTTTGGGGAAACTACAATATCATCGAACCTACGGAATCTTTGGAGCACGCAGAGGATAAATTGAAAAAGCAATCGAATTGAAACAGGGATAGTTTTCTTATATTTGAAGTCAATCATAAAGAAAAGCAAGTATGCTGGATGAACTGCTCATACTAAAAAAGATAAAGGAAGGTGACATAAAAGCGTTTGAGGAACTCTTTCGCCGTTACTATTTTCCTCTTTGCTGTTATGCGGCAGGCATTACCGGGCAGATGGCGGTAGCGGAAGAGATTGTAGAAGAGCTTTTCTATGTACTTTGGAAAGAAAGGGTGCGCTTACAGATTTTCCAGTCCGTTAAAAGCTATCTGTACAGGGCGACTCGCAATCAATCTTTGCAGTATTGTGAACACGAAGAAGTTAGGAATAGATACCGTGAAGCAGTATTGAACACTTCCAATCCGGAGCAGTCGACAGATCCTCATCAACAGATGGAGTATGAGGAATTACAGAAATTCATAAATAACACTCTTGAAAAGCTGCCGGTCCGCAGACGACAGATTTTTGAGATGCACCGTTTGGAGGGGCGGAAATATGTGGAGATAGCGACACAGCTTTCTCTTTCAGTAAAAACAGTAGAAGCTGAAATGACAAAAGCCCTCCGGACATTACGAGAAGAAGTTGAAACTTATATTCACATGAAGTGATGAAAACAGAAATTTATAAAATAAAGACAGATCAGGCATGGAACCGATTGTATAATCGCCTGGACAATGACCGTTTACTTGCGAAAGTTGATGAGAGAAGTCCTATACGCAAACATTCACTATGGATCAGATACGGAGCAGTTGCCGCCGTTTTGATAGGCGTCATCTGGGGAGCTTTGTATTGGATGACCGGTTCTGAAAGAGAACCGGCACAGAATTTTCTTACACAGGAAAATCAAGGCATTTCCACTTTGGCAACGACTCTTGAAGACGGTTCTGTGGTACTTTTGGCAAAGGAAACCTCCTTATTATATCCGGAGCACTTTATTGCTGATAAACGGGAAGTGAGTTTGCAGGGAAATGCTTTCTTCGACGTAGCAAAGAAGCAGGGACAACCCTTTTGGATTGATACGGAACAAGCTAAAATTGAAGTTTTGGGAACCGCTTTCAGTGTACAGAGCGATGAACATGCTCCGTTCCGCTTATCTGTACAAAGAGGGATCGTGAAAGTTACTCTAAAAAAAGGAAATCAGGAATGTTATGTAAAAGCGGGAGAGGCAGTAGTGGTGCAATCGCAACGATTAGTCGTTCTCGATGCGGATAAAGAGAATGAAGAGTGGGGGAGCTTTTTTAAACACATACGTTTTAAAGATGAATCTTTGGCGAACATTCTGAAAGTGATGAACCTGAATTCGGATAGTTTGCAGATTCAAGTGGCTTCACCTGCATTGGAGGAACGCAGACTGACGGTTGAATTTTCTGACGAGTCTTCTGAAGTCGTAGCTACTCTGATAGCTAGCGCACTCGGTCTGCAATGTGTCCGGCAAGGGGATATTCTTTTGTTATCAGAATAAAACTCATTTAAACTTGAGAAAATGAAACAGGCTTATCGCTATCTATCCATTCTATTCATACTCTTTTTCGTAGTCGATACGATGAGAGCGGATGGGGGCGATGTATTGGAACGGATAGTTCGGCTTCCCAAGACAAAAGGCACTGTTTATTCATTATTAGGTAATGTCTCCCAACAGTCGGGATATATGTTTATTTATGACAGTAAAGTTATTGATAATGATGTTGTCGTGAAGATAAAGGGAGGAGAACGATCTATTCGCCAAGCAGTGTATGATATAGTAGGAGATACCGGTTTGGAGTTTCAGGTGATTGGTACTCATATTCTGATTACTCTCCCTTCGGAGAAAAAGATTCATATACAACAGGATTCCATTCCGGAGCAGCCTATTAACTTTTCCATTACCGGCACTTTGCTGGATAAGGAGACGGGTGTG
Source organism: Bacteroides caecimuris (assembly GCA_948742525.1). Taxonomy (GTDB): domain Bacteria; phylum Bacteroidota; class Bacteroidia; order Bacteroidales; family Bacteroidaceae; genus Bacteroides; species Bacteroides caecimuris_A. Next base: position 9,972 of record CAPYSS010000020.1, read on the forward strand.
CCCATCTCTTCAGCTACTGTTGGAGTGAGGGGGACATCTATCGGCAGCATAACAAATCAGAATGGAGATTTTAAACTGTCCTTACCCGATTCTTTAAAAAACGATTCGATTACCTTTTCTCATATAGGTTATCTTTCACAAGATATAGAGTTTGCTTTGTTGATTGGACGGCACAATATACTTAGTCTCGAACCTAAAGTGGTTCCTTTGCAGGAAGTAGTGATTCGTCGAAGTGAACCAAAGAAACTTTTGCGGGAAATGATTGAACGGAGGGAACAGAACTATTCGCATACTCCCGTGTATCTGACTACCTTTTATCGTGAAGGAGTTCAGTTGAAAAATAAATTTCAAAACTTGTCGGAAGCAGTGTTCAAGGTTTATAAGACATCCTCACATTCAGCAGTGCCAGATCAAGTGAAGCTGTTGAAAATGAGTCGGCTAAGCAATGTGGAAGCGAAAGATAGCTTATTGGTAAAAGTAAAGTCGGGAATCCAGGCTTGTATCCAGATGGATATTATAAAAGATATGCCCGAATTCCTGATTCCCAATATAGAGAATAGCATTTATACCTATACTTCGGAGGGCGTGACATTTTTAGAAGACCGGTTTGTAAATGTGGTGCATTTTGAACAGAAAAAAGGAATCAGTGAACCTCTTTTTTGCGGAGAACTATTCCTTGATTCTGAAACGAGCGCCTTATTGCAAGCCCGTCTGGAAGTTCATCCTGTATATGTGAAAAATGCGGCGGGTATGTTCGTCGAAAGGCGCGCACGCAACGTACGGATGATTCCTCAAAAAGTGGTATATACCATTTCTTATAAACCGTGGCAAGGAACTTATTACATACATCATATCCGGGGCGATCTTCATTTCAAAGTGAAACGTACAAAAATGCTGTTTGGCAGTCGTGATCTTCATATCTGGTTTGAGATGATTACTTGCAAGGTGGAAACCGGACAGGTAGTCGCGTTTCCCCGTACAGAAAGATTGCCTACCCGTACGATCTTCTCCGACACATATTTTAAATATGATGAGAACTTTTGGAAAGACTTCAATGTGATCCCATTGGAAGAAGAAATCAGCAAACTGATAGAAAAAATCTCTTTGAAGATAGAAGAAATAGGTGATTGATTTGTTTTGCTATTCAACGGGATTGCTGTACCTTTGCACCCGGTTTAAAAGATTGTATGTTATGGAATTACCGAAAGATCCGATGATGTTGTTCAGCGTCATCAATATGAAGTTGCGCGATTGCTATTCTTCACTTGACGAACTTTGTGAAGATATGAATGTGAACAAGGATGAATTAGTGAATCAGTTGAAAGCCGCAGGCTTTGAATATAGTGCGGAACACAATAAGTTCTGGTAATCATCTCCTTGTTTACAGCTTATAAATAGAGTATTTCTACTAAAAAAACATAGTGACGCTATCCGGCAAAGATAGTGACGGTATGAGACAATGATGCCGTCACTATCTTTGCCGGATAGCGTCACTATAATTTTCTACCTTCATCTAAACGTCATCAGGAATCATGCGTTTATTCCTATTGTATATACCAACAATGATTTCCGCCAGTTCTCCCTCTCTTGTTAATAAAAGCAAAATACCAAATCCCATATTTAACTTCACCTGCCTTCCGCGTTCTAACTAATAAAGCTTAGAAAAAGAATTGATGATAAACGAGAATAAAATCCGTGAAGCTTGTGCTTCGAATCGCGAACGGGGATTCAAGATGCTGATGGACTCTTTTCAGGTGCCGATATATAATTACATCCGTAGACTGGTTGTATCTCATGAAGATGCGGAAGATGTGCTTCAGGAAGTCTTTATTCGGGTATTCCGGCATATCGATCAGTTTCGCGAAGAAAGTTCACTGTCAACCTGGATTTACCGGATTGCAACGAATGAGAGTTTACGCTTGCTCAACGGACGTAAAGATGAAGGAGTTGTTTCCGCAGAAGATGTTCAGGAAGAGTTGATGGGCAAGTTGAAGGCTTCCGATTACATTGATTATGAGAATGAGTTGGCAGTAAAGTTTCAGGAAGCTATTTTAAGTCTGCCGGAAAAGCAACGGCTGGTATTCAACTTGCGTTATTACGATGAACTTGAATATGAAGAGATTGCCCGTGTACTGGATACTAAAGTGGATACACTAAAAGTGAATTACCACTATGCGAAAGAGAAGATAAAGGAATATATATTAAACAGATAGAACGATGAAAAAGGATTTTGATTTTGACGATATTGGAAAACGGACACCTTACCGTACCCCCGATGGATTCTTCGAGGACGTGCAACGAAAGGTGATGGAACATGCCGGAGTGAAGCAACAGCGGAAGTCTCATGCGAAGCTGATTATTTCTACGGTGATTACCATAGCAGCCGTATGGGTCGGATTTCTGTTTGTTCCGTCTTTGCGACAGGCAGATGAGGTGACAACATCTTCTTCGAAAGTATTAGCCAATGGTACGGAACCGGTAGATAAATGGATTAAAGAACTATCAGATGAGGAGTTGGAAGAGCTCGTCAGCTTCTCTGAAAATGATATATTTTTGAATTAAGTAACTCAATTAATTATTTTAAACATGAAGATTATGAAGACTAAATTTATTTATGTAATTATGGCCGTTCTCCTGATGGGAAGCCAGATGACTTTGTCTGCACAGAATACAGATAATAAACAAAAAAAACAGCGTCCTACACCAGAACAAATGGTGCAGATGCAGACTAAACAAATAGTAAATACGTTGATGTTGGATGATGCAACGGTAGCTAAATTTACTCCGGTATACGAGAAGTATCTGAAAGAATTGCGTGAATGTCGTATGATGACTCATAAGGCGAGAACAGAGAAAACTAAAGCACAAGGCACAGACGCTAATGCTAAGAAAGAACGTCCGTCTATGACTGACGACGAGATTGCAACCATGTTGCGAAACCAGTTTACTCAAAGCCGTAAAATGCTGGATGTTCGTGAAAAGTATTACAATGAATTCAGTAAGATACTTTCGCAGAAGCAGATTTTGAAGATTTATCAGCAGGAAAAGATGAATGCTAATAAATTTAGAAAAGAATTTGATCGCAGAAAAGGTCAGAAACCGGGACAGGGACACCGTCAGGGACAAAAAGATCGTGCTCCGCGTCAAGCCCCGAAATAAAGATTAGTTTTATTTTACTAAATCAACACAATTTGAACATAGGCAGCCATATTTATTCTTTTCAGTACCGTTTGATTACTTGTTATGTCTTGTTACTGATTAGTTTGACTGTTTTTGCTCAGTCCGGCAAAGAGCGTTTTTTCCGGTCGTGTGATTGATACTGAAACCAATCAGCCGGTACCGTTTGCTACGGTCCGGCTTTTGGCTTTACCGGATAGTGCCATTCGTGACACGGATTATAATGCACTAGGGTCTTACTTTATGGTACACGCTATACTTCGTCTGAATATGATAGGAAGATAATTAGAAATTAAATCTTCATGAGTTTGAAAACCGCAGCTAGGTTTTGATTGTTGTATGTCCTACGTATAAAACAATGTAAGGCTGGCTGAATGTTTCGACTGATAAAAAAGATAAAAGATAAGGACCATTGGCGCATTTTTAAACTGAAGTTGATTGATGCACGACTTTACTTTGTCAGTATCTTCGTAGGATTACTGACGGGGCTTGTTGCCGTGCCTTATCATTACCTGTTACAGTTCTTCTTTAATCTCCGCCATGATTTTTTTGATTCTCATCCCAAGTGGTATTGGTATATCCCTCTTTTCCTGTTGATGTGGGGAATACTTGTATTCGTATCCTGGCTGGTGAAGAAAATGCCGCTTATTACCGGCGGGGGGATTCCGCAAACACGTGGAGTTATTAATGGGAGGGTTGATTATAAGCATCCTTTTCTGGAATTGGTAGCGAAGTTTGTGGGTGGGATACTTGCATTAAGTACCGGATTGTCTTTGGGGCGTGAAGGACCTTCCGTACAGATAGGTTCGTATGTCGGATATTTGGTATCAAAATGGGGGAGGGTGCTTAGTGGTGAACGGAAACAATTATTGTCTGCCGGTGCCGGCGCCGGATTGGCGGCTGCTTTTGCTGCCCCATTAGCTTCCTCATTGTTGGTTATCGAATCTATCGAGCGGTTCGATGCACCTAAAACAGCCATTACCACGCTTTTGGCAGGAGTCGTGGCAGGCGGGGTTGCCAGTTGGATTTTTCCCATCAATCCTTATTTTCATATAGATGCCATTGTGCCTGGAATGACTTTTTGGGGGCAGGTGAAACTGTTTCTTTTATTGGCGGCAGTAGTTTCTGTTTTTGGAAAATTCTTTTCTGTCACTACTCTTCAGATGAAACGTATTTATCCCGCTATTAAGCATCCTGAATACGTGAAGATGCTGTATTTGCTTTTTATTGCTTTTTTGATTTCTATGGCCGAGTTTAATCTGACGGGAGGAGGGGAACAGTTCTTGCTATCACAGGCCATGCATCCGGATACACATATTCTTTGGATTGTCGGCATGATGTTGCTGCATTTCGTTTTTAGCACCTTTTCTTTTTCTTCGGGTTTACCGGGAGGAAGTTTTATCCCTACGCTGGTGACGGGAGGACTTTTGGGGCAAATCGTCGGATTGATTATGGTTCAACAGGGTATGATTGCTTATGAGAATATCAGTTATATCATGTTGATTTGTATGTCGGCATTTCTTGTAGCAGTCATTCGTACACCTCTGACGGCTATTGTCTTAATAACCGAGATTACGGGACATTTGGAAGTCTTTTATCCTTCCATTGTTGTAGGTGGATTAACCTATTACTTTACGGAAATGCTTCAGATAAAACCGTTCAATGTAATTTTATATGATGATATGATTCATTCACCTGCCTTTAAGGAAGAATCCCGTTATACATTGTCTGTAGAAGTAATGAGCGGGTCTTATTTAGATGGCAAGATGGTGGATGAACTTCGTTTACCGGAACGTTGCGTAATTATAAATGTGCATCGTGACCGTAAGAATTGGTCTCCCAAAGGACAGAAATTAATGCCTGGAGATCAAGTTCAAATCGAGATGGACTCACAGGATATAGAGAAACTGTATGAACCTTTAGTGAGTATGGCGAATATTTATTGAGCGTGTTGGCAGAATAAATTCATTTCGATGCGGAAATGAGGTAAACTCATACAATTATAGTTCAAAAAAACTTCCGTAAATATTCTCAACTATACTTATTCCTATGAGAAAAAATACTCATAGTAATGAGAAAAAATACTCACTGCAATGAGAAAAAGTTCTCATAGCAGTGAGAATATACCCTTGTCAGAATAGGCTAAAACAGTTCGTGACCGTGCAATAATGAGTTAATTCCGTTAATGGGTCGAACTTCTAATTAATTAGTAGGTAATACCATGATTATTCCATGCTCTTTAGCCATGCAATTTCTTCTTTCCATTTACTTTCATCCGGTGTTTCGAGTATCAGCGGCATATTATCGAATCTCGAATCTTGCATCAATCTTTCAAAAAATGCTTTTCCGATCAACCCTTCACCAATACTATCGTGACGGTCTACATGGGTGCCCAGTGCTTTTTTTGAATCATTCAAGTGCATACCACGAAGGTAATTGAATCCCACTTCCTTGTCAAACTCATCAAATACCTTATCGTATTCATTGACAATATCATAACCAGCCGTATAAGTATGGCAGGTATCGAGGCAAACACCCACCCGGCTCTTGTCGTTTACCCGGTCGATGATATATTTCAGTTGCCAGAATTCGCTTCCTAGATTACTTCCTTGTCCGGCAGTGTTCTCAATAACGGCTGTTACGCCTTTTGTTTTTTCTAAAGCGATATTAATACTTTCTGCGATGAGAGACAGGCAATCCTCTATTGAAATTTTGTTGAGAGAACTGCCTGGATGGAAATTTAAAAGTTTCAATCCAAGCAGTTCGCAACGTTGCATTTCGTCCAGAAAAGCGGCACGGCTTTTTTGAAGTCCCTCTTCTTCCGGGTGTCCCAGGTTGATAAGATAACTGTCATGTGGCAGGATATATTCCGGCTGAAAACCGTATTTCTCGCAATTCTCTTTAAAGAGGCTGATACTTTCTTCTGTTAAAGGTTTGCTTACCCATTGACGTTGATTCTTGGTGAATAACGCAAAAGCATTTGCTCCTATTTCATGCGCATTAACGGGGGCGAACTCTACGCCCCCGGACGCGCTTACATGTGCTCCGATATATTTCATGGTTACTTCTTTATTTAAAATTACTCTGCAAATATAACGTTTTTATAGGAGTATATGTTTCTTCATCTAAAGCGGGGAGAGATTAAATCTCAAAATCCGGTAAATAGTCTGTCAGGACTTTGTTAACCTGTTTGCCTTTTACCTGATCTGTGACTATCGTTGCACCTTCCTTTTTACCGGCATCATAGTTTAAAGAAACTTTTTCCGTTTTATTGCTTACATAAATGGCAGCTTTCCCTTTTTCAGTCAGGTTACAAGTTATAGTCCAGTCGCCTACCTGAATGGTATTACCTTTGCGAATTACCTGCATATCCGGGCGGTTTTTTCCATGCGTATCCATCACTGTCAGGAAACGGGCGGTTTTACACGGAACTGTTGTAGAAGAGAAATGCCAGTGATTAGGATATTTCAACGCTTTCCCTTGTGCGTTCGTCACATTTTTCCAGTTGGTTGGCGCACAGAAGAAAATATCTACCATCGCTTGTTCCGTTTTTGCCGAACTGAAAAGATGGGCAACAGAGACACCTCCGGCTTTATTCTTACCAATAACTTTCACTTCATTCGTCAGTTCCTGTATTTCCATAGGCAGTTCTACGGTATGTAAAAGATAACTCCATGTTACGGGTTCTTTTCCTTCCAATTCATCATAAATCACAAAAACTCCGGTAGTTCCCAATTGAATGATGTGGCGACGGAACATATCTACTTTGTTCTCGTCCCAACCTTTCGCAGGCGTGTATTGAGTGCCGGACAATTCACCGCGTTTCAGCCATAGGGGAGAAGTCACATTGCCATAAGCGTTGGAAGCATCGCCAACCATGTACGAAATCTTTTCCCCTTCATACCAGCGTGGAATCCATCCGTATCCTTCCGTTCCTATCTTCTGGGTCATTCCGTTGACCAGCATGCTATTATGTGCACGTGTATTACGGTACGAATACATGCAATGGTCGTCTGTGAATCCCGTACGGTGTCCGCTACTGTAGAAAATAGCTTTGCCGCCATAGAAAGTATTGAAAGCATTCTGATTGGCAAGTGCATGGGAAGTGGAACCATAAGGACTGGAACGGAATGACAACATTGCATTCTTGTCTATGTCTCCCAAAGAAGTATGCATCGTTGCTATTCCTGTTTCGTTGAATACCTTTGTCATGGGAAGTTCTGCCAATGAGTGTTCCTCTTTCGGTAAGGATTTCCTTGTCGTACAACGATACCAGGTCAAGTCACCGGATTTTCCTAAGAATGTTTTCTTCATAATATCCGGTTCTTTCTCCAATATCGTGCGTGCATAAGCGGCTGCCCAAGGGTTGTTACATTTGCGTGCCAATGCGTCCGCATAACCTACCCGTGTACCGTTCGGTTTCATCTTCGTTTCATGTGAATTGCCTTGTCCGGCAGATTTCGAGAATGGCGGTTGCTGGTAAATAACGTAAAGTGCGTTATTGTTATACCAAGGGTCGGCAAAGAAGTCGAATCCGCTGATACGGGAGTAGAAAGCGGGGACTTCGATCAATGTACGGAGATTGACATGAAAATAAGAATCGCCGTTGTGCCATCCGCCGTCGGTATTCAGTCCCGGCAGACGGGATACCCACTCGTTGTAGCAATAGTCCACCCAAGTGGAAGCCATCGGGAGTTCGCCATACGTAGCAAAGGCTGCCATATTCAGAATACGGAATGTCATTTGCCAAACGTGGTTGTCGGCAATACGGTTTTCGAGATGGTTGACGTATTCGTGATAGAACTTCTTGCCGTTGTCACGGATAGTTTTCAAAAGCAACTTCTTCTCTTCCGGTGTCAGCAGATTGTACCATGCGTCATAAGCCGAAGTGCTCATGGACAGGATAGTGGAACGATTGAAGTCTCCTGCAAAATATTTGCTGTTTTTCCAGGAAAGAATTTCGGAAAGGCGTTTGATACCTTCTTTATAATACACGTCATCTTTAGTCAGCAGATAGGCACGTACCATCGCTTCGATATTCGCTTCTTCACGGTCTACAATCTTACGACTTTCCCGAATCAGAGCGGAACGATATTGCACTATATTGGTCAACTTGACAACTTGCGTCGTATCAATCTCTTCTTCCAAATGCTTCAACGGGTGGTTGAGGCATTTATTGGCTTTCGTGATGTACGCCTGTGCTTCCGGATTATTCTTGTTCCGTTCGATGATGTTGTCCCAGTCGTTGGCATCGAGCAGGATGCGGGGATGTTTTTGGGGCAATTTAGCCAATACTTCCTGCAATGAAGGCGGATTGAACGTGCGTGTCTTGTCGTCTACATAAAAATGATAAACAGGCGACCATTCTTCCTTTCCGTCTTTATCTACATAAGCGTGTTGCCAATACCATTTCCCTTTTCCGAATAATTTGAAAGGATTGAAGAAAGCCCACTTCCTTTCCGCAGTGATTACCTCCGACTTGAATTCCGGATCGCGTGCAATGCGGATACGGTAAGTCACTTCCGGCTTGTAATCCTCTTCTTCCACACCATCGAGAACTGCGCCGAGATGAGGAAACTTGTCCGGCCACATGAAACGTGGCGGATTGACTGCTATATGCTGTCCGTCCAATGGGGAAGACGTTTCGCGGACCTCATGCATCAAAGTCTGTTGAGTCAGGCGCATGATTCCTTTTTGCGCATACCCGTTGGCGGATAGCAGAATGGTGAACAAGAGAAAAATAGATATTCGTTGTTTCATCATATAACTTTGCATTTTTTTATTCGTCGTTTGTTGTTCAGCGTTCAACGTTGTTTGAACAAGTCTTTCAGACGAACGGTCTTGTTATTAATCAGTGGGCGAGCCCAGAAACCGATAAAGGTGATGTATCCTACAAAAACGAGGATAAACAGCATACCTGTGCGAAGTGATGTCGCATCCGCTATTGTACTGACAATCATCGGGCCACCGGCTCCGCCTACGATTGCCGAACACAAGATACCGGCAAAAGAACCATGATGCTGTGAGGCGGAATTCAGTGCCAATGAGAATACGATGGAATACATCATCGAAATGCTGAATCCGATAGCAGGGAAGGCAATCAACGATATCTCTTTATTTCCGAACAGTGCAGCGAGCAATAATACAATCGTCAATACCCCTGAGAGCTGCAACAATCGTTTGCTGTCAATCAGCTTCAATAACACCATGCCTACCAGACAGCCGGCAGTCATCAATCCCCAAAAGTAGCTTACGGCTTGTGCACCGTCAGTCTGCGGATTCACTCCATGATATTGTTCAAGGAACGTGCTCATAAAGATAGAAGTTCCCTGTTCCGTACTTACATAGCAGAAGATTCCCAGGAAAAACAACCAGACATATTTCTGTTTGAATAAAGCCAGGTATGAGTCCTTGGAACCGCTTTTCTCGTCTTCTTTCAATTCGATTTTCGGGAAACGGGATACACTGACAGCAATCAACATTACCAGCAGAATCAATGCGAATACCCAGTAAAGAGATACCCAAGGCATTTCACGTGGGGTTACGTCTGCCAGTAAATCAATAAAGAAACCTTTTCCGGCTGTATAAGTTACAGGGTCAAGTTCCCGAATCAGGTACGTATATACCAATGGGCTCAGGAAAGAAGCGATTCCAAACATGAATTGTGCCAGTTCGGCAACAAAAGCATAATTTTCTTCTCCTCCTACAGTACGCTGGAGCGGATTCAATACAGTTTGCAACATGGCCATTCCTAATCCGATGATGAAAGAAGAAGCTAATAACATCGGATACGTATGCATACAGGCAAACAGGATGGTGCCGATGAACGGCATCAGGAAGCCACCGAATAATACCGGTTTCTCACCGAAACGGTCAATAAGTAATCCGGCGGGGATAGACATGATGGCGTATGCCAGGAAGAAAGAGGTCGGGATAAATCCCGCCATCGCCAGGTCACTTAGATTGAAGTTGTGGATAATATCCGGAATAAGTGGTCCCAGAATATTAGTAATAAACGAAATGGTGAACCAGAACGCCATAATCAGCGCCAACATTCCTAAATTCTTTCTCATAATTTAATCAGGTTTGGAGCAGATAATTGAGTAAATACAAGTGACGCAGCTCCAATGCTTCCGGCCTTGTTTCCAAGAGCGGCAGCTATGATTTGAGTATTCACAGCACAGTCGGGGATGGCATAACTACGTGCTTTTTCGCTTACTTTCTGAATGTAAAAGTCTCCTGCTTCGGAGAGCCCTCCACCAATCACAATCTTTTGCGGACTGAAGATATTGATAAAGCCTGCAATTCCGTGTCCCAAAAAGTCACAGTGTTCTTCCAGTGATATTTTTGCAATCGGATCCCCTTGTTTATAAAGACGGACAATCAATTCTCCGTTAATCTCTTCATTCGGGTAGGAGATGCCTGCGTCTATTATTCGTTGACTGAAGCGGCGTACCAAAGCAGAAGTGGAAGCATAGTGTTCCAGACAGCCGACAGAACCGCAAGCACACGGTTCGCCATTGGCAATGAGAGGCACGTGTCCCAGCTCCGTTCCCCGGTTGGCATAACCGTTGAACAATTTGCCGTCGATGACTACTGCACCGCCAATACCCGTTCCTACCGTCAAGAAAACAACATGAGTGGCTCCCTGACCGGCTCCGTACATTGTTTCTCCCAGTCCCATCAGATTGGCATCATTTCCCAATAAAGCCGGAAGTCCGGTTTCCGTTTCAATGCGGTCTGCCAAGTGAATGTTTTCCCAGCCGTTGATGTTTTCCGCACCTCCTAAAACAATACGGTTCGTACCATCCACAATGCCCGGTGTTCCGATTCCTATACCATCAATTTTGTAGCCTTTTTCCTGTGCAAAGGCTTTCACTTCATTGATAGCAGTAACCAACTGTCCGATGACAGCTTCTGCTGATACATCGGCTTTCGACGGTAACTTCCCTTGAAAGTAAAATACGCCTTCATTATCAATAAGGGCGTATTTTACAGAAGTTCCGCCAAGGTCAATTCCTATAGCGTATTCTTTCTCCATATCACGTTAATACTTAATACTTAATTCCTGATACTTAATACTTAAAAACTACACTCTTTCCGCCCAAATCGGTGAACTCCAAGCCCATTGTCCGTCACGTTGGCGAACGCGTACATAGTAGTAATCCGTATCGCGTTGAGGCTCTTTGTCTTCCATGTAGTGCTCTACTGTGAAGCAGCTTTCCGGCATGGCACGATTGAAAAGGATTGCTTCGCTCAACCAGCCTATCATGAAGTGCGAACGTGAACCTTCGAGCAATTCGCCCAATGTATGCTCAAACTTCTTGCCGTTGAACTCTGCGATAATCTTACCGTCTTTTGGCATTTCCACATCAAGAATTACAGCTTGCATGGCTGCTGTAGTCGTATTCGGATTCTTGCTGCTGTACATATCCAGTTCGGTTTCCTTGTTGCCAACGGATACAATACGATTGATATGTGTGTGGAATTCTGTTTCACCTTCTTGCGGAGAAGTGAATGCTGCGCCGCGGAAGCAAGGAGTTACACTATGAATCTGTCCTTTGTCTAATGATAATTTGCCTTGCCAATGTACGTATTGCTCTTCACGGTTCCAACCGAAATCTACTTTAACTTTGCAACGTACTGTATCGCCTTCCGGGGCAATCGGAGTCAACGGACCGTTCATGCGAGCCAAAATCTGCCCGTTCTTTACAATATCTACATAGTCAATACAGCTTTCACCCGTTACGTTCAGATAGATACGACGGCTGTTGCCACGAACTACATCTCCCATAAGAGCATCGTTGAGACGGAAGTCGATAATAATCTTATCACCGGTTGCGGCACATACGTGACGGGTACGTAGAGCTTCCCAAATAGCATCGCGAGTCAGTGACGGAGCCAAGACACCGATACGTCCGTCGCCATAGCTTCCCGGATAACCGGAATGTTGGTCGGTGGAAGCCATGATACCGAATTTATTACCTAATTCAAGACCATATTGGATGGTTCCTTCCCATTGGCGTGGTCCCATATCGTGCAGATAAGGGTAATCGCCCTGGTCGCTTTCTGCCAGACCGTGGCGGGAGTACATTTCTACGAACGGAGTAATATCACCTTCGGTAAAGCATTTCCAGTTGTAACCGCGATAGCCACCCTGATAACCCATGTGGTGCGGGGTAACGAATACCTTATGTCCTTTAGCCTTTTCTTTCCAGTCCTCGATTGAAGTACATTCTACAAGTGGTGCGTCCAAATCATAGTTCAGCGCAACATGATCTCCATGTTCCATGCTATGAGCTTCGTATCCTACAAAAGTCAGGAATTCACCTTCCTTGTTATACTCATTTGTCATTTTTACATACTTCTCATAACCGCCTTCACGCAAACGCTTGAAAGCTCCCGTGTGGTAATCGATCACCCATTTCAGGCGGGGATCATCTGCTCCGGGAATATCCGGCCACATAGCATGAGGAGTAACACTAACAAAATCCAATTGTCCTTTCGCTGCTTCAAAAGCATCGCGCATGTCGCCGTGTCCGTATGTGATGTTACAGTGGTTGTGTAAGTCGCCCCAATACATTTTGAGGTTGCTGGCTGATGGCATAATTTTCTTAGCCTCTTTGCTTCCTGCTGCGCAAGAACCGAGCAAGCTGCCCGAAGCTGCCAGTCCGAGGAAAGACCAGCCTGTGTTTTTTAAAAACTTTCTTCTATCCATGATATAATTGTTTTTGGTTAATCTTTATTTATTTCACCACAGAGGACACGGAGGACACAGAGGTTTACTATTTTTTACTCACTATAGAGTAACACAGAGTCTCACGTATTTAGAATCGTATTTATTGCTCTGTTTTACTTACGGAAATAAGAGAGAAGAACTCTGTGTCCTCCGTGTCCTCTGTGGTGAACTCCTAAATAATCATTTAGCGATTTTTCATCAGTCTTCTGTCACCTTTGAAAAGAACCTTTTCCTTTTCATCTGGGTCTGTATCTTTATACTGTTTTTGAGTTTCTTGAAGCAGTTGCATCAGCTCTTTTTGTTTTTCAGCATATTCCGGTTTGCCGAAGACATTGTTCATTTCTCTTGGGTCAGTTTTCATGTCATACATTTCCCATTCATCGATGTCGTTGTAGAAATGAATCAATTTGAAGTCTTGTGTGCGAATACCATAATGACGTTTCACAGAATGTTCGGCAGGGTATTCGTAGTAATGATAATAAGCAGCTTTGCGCCAATCGGCAGGAGTTTTGCCTTCGTTCACCAATACCGGTTTCAGGGAGGCTCCTTGGATATCCGATGGAATCTCTATTCCGGCAAAGTCGAGGAAAGTAGGAGCAAAGTCCACATTCATGCTGATGGCATTACTGGTACTTCCTGCTTTAATTGCTTTCGGATAACGGATAATAAGCGGCATGCGTTGACATTCTTCATACATAAAGCGTTTGTCAAACCAGCCATGTTCGCCAAGGAAGAAACCTTGGTCGGAGGTGTAGACAATGATTGTATTGTCCAGTTCACCAATTTTTTCGAGATAATTCAGCAGGCGGCCGATATTTTCGTCTACTGCCAGAACTGTTGCCAGATAATCACGCATATATTGCTGATATTTCCAGCTGATTAATGATTTGCCTTTCAGGTCACCTTTGCGGTATTCGGCAATGCGTCCAGCATATACAGAATCCCATTTATCCTGAACTTCAATAGGCATACGTTTGTATACGCTGTAAAGACGGTTGGTGGTATCTTTCAGCATTTCTTCACGAGTCAGCAATTTGAGGTCCCAGTCGTTTGTCAGTGTATGTTCGATAGACATATCCTGTTCACGGGCTGCTCTTCCGCGGCCTTCATAGTCGTCGAACAGATTAGCCGGTTCCGGGAAAGTGGTATTGTTGAATATACCCAGATGACGGGGAGCAGGCATCCAGTTGCGGTGCGGAGCTTTCTGATGATACATCATGCAGAAAGGCTTGTTCTTGTCGCGACCTTCGAGGAATTCAATGGCTTTATCAGTAATAATATCCGTGGCGTATCCTTTTTCTACAATATGTTTCCCGTTTTCCCAAAAATCAGGATCGTAATAGTCGCCTTGTTCGTGTTGGCCGCTAAGGATGCTCCAATGATCGAATCCTTGCGGTTCACTGATAAGATGCCATTTACCAATTATTGCAGTCTGATATCCGGCTTGTTGAAGCAGTTTGGGGAATGTCTGCTGATCTCCGTTGAACGTACTTGCGTTATCGGTAAAACCATTCTCGTGGCTGAACTTGCCAGTGAGGATGCACGCGCGTGAAGGTCCTGAAAGAGCGTTGACAGCGTAGCAGTTGTTAAAACGGATACCTTCGTTGGCAATCCGGTCCATGTTAGGAGTCTGAATCAAATTTCCTCCGTAGCAGGACATTGCTTGAGTGGTATGGTCATCCGTCATCATGAAGATGATGTTCGGTTGTCTGGTCTCTTCTTTCTTTTGATTGCCGCAGGAAGCGAGACTTAGTGCAGCTAGTGGGAGGAGTAGGGCAGAGGGGGTGTAATAGTTTTCCATAATGATGAAGGGGAGTGACTAAAAAGTCGGTTGCATCTCCAATTCCCTTCCTTCCGGAAGGAGGAGAAATTGAGATGCGACCGACTTTTTAGTCAGCTTTATTATAGTTTGTATTTTAATGACTGTTTCTTTCCGTTTACTTTCACTTCTACTTCCAGTCCGTTTTCATCGAACGCTTTGTTCTTGAACTTAGCTGCAAATTTAGGGGCATCTGCGCTTTTCTTAACTGGATAGATAACGGTGATGTAACGTACAGCTTCTTCGCCGTCTTTCTTCACGTTGAAAGATACATTCATACGTTTGTAACGTTTGCGATAAGCAGTTGAGCACCAACCGGGTTCTTTCTTCATCGACATACCGTCGGGACCGAAACATTGCAGTTTCATGTTGCTTCCGTCTTCAAATTGTGTCAGGAACGTCATGTCTTCGCGACTGTTGGCTATTTCTCCTTTTGGCATTTGATAATGAAGATTGATGGAACCTTTGGCGCTACCAATCATTTCGTCTACAATGACAAAGTAAGTGTTGTCAACAAAGAAAACGGAACGACGGTGTTTCAAGTTTTTGTAACTAGGATTTTCGGTCACTAAAGTTTGGATAGTACCTTCCGGTTGCCACAATCTAGTAACGGATTCTGTAGTTTCCAAGTTTTTGTTGTTCAGCGTTACCGTGTTGTGAACACAAGTCTGACGGTGCCAGTTGCGTTGTTCCATCACTTCGCCTTCACCTGCATATACATACGAACCTGAATCCGGGAACAAATTCTTGCCGTTGAACCAAAGTTCGAATGTACCATTATCTGGCTGACAGTGCCATTCTCCTTTCGGGCCGGCTTTTACTACCATTTGAGTGGCATCCATTCCCCATGAATTGCGGAACACAAAGAAACCAGTTTTCTGAAAACCTTTAGACATATAATCCGGCAATGCGCCTTCTTTACCTTCGGTTGCGAAGTATTTGATAGCTTGGTTTTTCGGGAATAGTTTACCCCATGCTTTGTAGTTTTTCACCATTTCTTTCTTTGTTGTCAACTTAGCATCGCTGAAACATGGATTGGTATAATCAGGGAAAGAAATGTTTGCATAGAACATAATCATGCTTTCGATTGTATCCAGGTAATCCTGCGGGAATTCTTTACGGAATCCGTTCGCATCTGCGATACCTAATGCTTTGCAGAAAATGTTGATAGATGCCAGATGATAATGTGGGTCGAGTTCGAATTGTCCACCGTCTTCGTATACCTGTACATGAATTTCACGGTTCAGAATATCGATACCGCTTTTTCTCCATGCCGGAGCATCTTTGAATTCAGGGAAGAAAGCACCGGCGTAGATCATACGTTGAGCTTCAAACAGCAAGTGGTTACCTTGATCAGAGTAGTTGGCAAGGATGTGTATAGCATGTTTGTGATAGTTCACCAGGAATTCTGTCAGGAAGTCCGGAGTGAAAGAAGGAGAAGGAAGGAATAACTGGAACTGTGAAGTCTGGTCCTGCAGACGATTACTAACTTCCAGCGGGCGCCATGCGAAACGTACGTTTTCTATTTCACCTTTGATTTTTCCATCACTTAACAGCTCATATTCTTTTTTGTCCATCTTTACCAACGGATTCTTTTTAATCCAGTCGATATACTGATGTGCCCATTCTTTAGCATATTTCTCGTCACCGGATATGCGATAAGCCTTTCCCATCGGAGTGAACCATTTGTGGCGGTGCAATTGCCAACGGAGTTCATTGTCTTTCACCGGCCAGTATTGCCAGTTGATGTCTTCTCCGTAGTTGTAAGAAGGCTGATAACCTTTATGTACGAAGAATGTATGTTTCAATCCGTCATCTGCCCACTGCTGTTCTTCTTTGCTGATAGTCACTTTGTTCAGATTGATATCCGGAGTTTTTACATTGGTACGTGCACGGTAATAGTCTAATAATGCTTTGGCAGCATCCTCATCTTTACCTTCCTGATGCAAAGCTTTCACTTTCTCCAATCCCGGATAGTCCAAGTTAAGAAGCGAAAAGACTTCGCTTTTCAGTTCTTGGGCACTAGCTTTGCCTACAAAACAAGCGATTGCCAGCAGAACGATATACTTTAAAGTTTTATTCATGATATAATTTACGATTTTACGATTTACAATTTACGATTGAGAACACTCTTGCTTTTGTATTATTGGATCATTTTCAACTCTCCATGCTCAACTCTCAACTTCTTTAATTCCATGAATCTCTTCAATGCTTCCAAATAATAGTAGTCAGCATAGTTCAGTGGAGTGTCGATTTCAGAACCGTTAGGCAGTGAACCTACAGAGTGCATCAGAATGTATCCTTGGTTGTCGCCAACTTTTGCAAGATATGCATCGCTTGACAAACTTTTCAGAATCTTTTCCGCATAATCCAGATATTTC
Source organism: Bacteroides caecimuris (assembly GCA_948742525.1). Classification (GTDB taxonomy): domain Bacteria; phylum Bacteroidota; class Bacteroidia; order Bacteroidales; family Bacteroidaceae; genus Bacteroides; species Bacteroides caecimuris_A. The sequence continues at coordinate 27,088 of CAPYSS010000020.1, forward strand.
TGTCCGTCGGGAACCATGGTGCTTAGTTCGATCAATGCTGAAGCGGTAACAGAAGCGGCAGAAGCGTCACGTGGAGTTTCTTCCGTCACAGGCGCATCATAATCCCAATAGGGGATAGCATCGTCTGTTTTAACGCGATCCATAATCATATCAGCCACTTTGATAGCGAAGTTCAGGAAAGTACTGTCGTTTGTTTCACGGTAGCAAGCTGTGTAGCCATATACAGCCCATGCTTGACCACGTGCCCATGAAGAATCGTCATTCTTGCCTTGGTGAGTTTGCTTGCGTTCAACAGTTCCGTCGTTGTTGTAGCTTACTACATGCCAGCAAGTATAATCCGGACGGAAGTGATTGTTCATGGTAGTCATAGCATGCTTGATAGCAATGTCTTTGTATTTATTGTCACCTGTCGCTTTTGCTACATTGAACAGAAGATCGAGGTTCATCATATTGTCGATGATTACCGGGAAGTTCCATGTTCCGAAATCCCATGAACGGATAGCGCTGATAGAATCGTTGAAGCGTCCGCAAAGATTGTCGGCAGTTTCTCTCATTACAGCGGCAATGGTGTCGTTGGGAGCAAGACGTTCTGCGTTGCCATAGCTACAGTTAATCATGAATCCCAAGTCGTGTGTACCTTTATAGTAACGTACCGGATTCAGCAGATTTGTATATTGGATGGCTTGAGTTTTCAGTGTATCGTTTCCTGTCAGTTCGTATGCGTACCACAAAGAACCGGGGAAGAAACCGCTTGTCCAGTCATGAACGCCACAAAGTCGGCGTTTGCCCAGTTGATCGGCAGTCGGTTGTGCGCGGAGTGAATCTTTGAATGTTGATGAATCTCTTTCCAACTGGCGGCAAAGGAAATCCATATCATAACCGGTACGGATGGAGCGTGGCAACATTCCCGTACCACTAACCTCTTCTGCAGAAAGTTGTAATTGGGCAGAAGCTACATCCAGTCCTTTTTTTATCCAACTGTAGTCTTCCTTTGGGGTTGTCTGGCACGATGCAAGTGCGATAGTAACCGAAGCAAAGAGAACAAGTTTCTTTTTCATTTTATTCATTTTAAGTGATTGTTTTTAGAAGTTTTGTAACTGATACAAAAGTAGTTTAACTATTTTATTTTTAATGATACAAATGTTGAAAAGGACATTGAAACAGAATTTTGACTATTAGTTTTGTTGAAAAAACTATTAATTTTGTCAAGAATGCCCTTTTGGAAGGTGTATAAGCCCTGTTTTCTGTCATTTGAATGAATTTTTTTTCTTTCTCCTATATTAAAATGACTCTTTATTATTTGGTCTTTATATTGGATATTTAAAGAATGAGTGGAAATAGCCAGAACTACGGAGTTTCTCAAGCTACAATGTTCCCATTCCGCTACCATCTGCCCGTCCTTGGTCATTTTATTATGATATATAGGCTTTAGGATAATAAAAGCGTTTCAATAAGAAAAATCTTTTATTGAAACGCTTCTATATTATTTTATTTTAGTTATTTCCATCCTTGATTCTGCTCAAACTGCTTACATATATCCATTTCTTGTTGTGGTATTGGCAATAATTCGTTTTTATTCTTCTTAGTATAATCAACGCATACATAGAATCCGTCTCCACCACTATACCAGTCTACTAAGTCTTGGGCTGTTTGCTTGATACTTTCGTAATAGATTCCCCAGCGAACCAAATCTTGGCGGCGGTGTCCTTCGAATGCCAGTTCATATGCACGTTCATTGCGTACAGCAGATTGGAAATCTTCGTAAGACATACCAGTGGATAGGTCTGAGTTTTTGTTATCAGTTTCTACCGGAAGCCCGAATCCACGTCTGCGTACCATATTGATAGCTCTGTAGGCTTCATCTGTCGGTCCTTGTTTCCATTCGTTCAAAGCTTCTGCATACAAAAGCAGTACATCGGCATAACGTAATATATACCAGTTGATATTAGAGAGGTTGGCATCAATAAGATAATTAGCGCTACTTACATAATCTTCGGTATCCCATTTTCTAGGACATACATTGTCAATATATGATTTTTTTAATCCATCTTTGGCATCATCCAAAATAGCATCTTCAATATTACCACTACTATTGATTACAATTTTTACACCATTTTCACCTGTATCAGTGGCTTTGCCATATTTGTAATCGGCAAAAGATAATCCCCATCTTCTATCGCTCTGACGGTCTTTCCAGTCACGTAAGAAAGTAGGTATAACACGCCAGTTACCTGCATTGCGGACACTTCTGATTCCGCTCGCCTGTACTCCATTCCATTTGCCGATACGTCCGCAAGGGTCATTTGCAGCCACTCCTGTTACTGTTGGAGCGTAGAAACTTACTTCAATCAGACTTTCTGCATCGTCCCAAATGCCATTACAAGTGTTTTTCCATAATTGATCGTAATCATTAAGCAAATGATGTTTTCCGGATTCAACCAATATTTTAGCGGTTTTTGCAGCGTCTTCCCATTTACTTGTATCATGAATTGGATAACCTGCCCAAGTGGCATATACTTTACTTAGCAAACCGAGAGCTGCCCCTTTGGAGAAACGGAAACTATTATTCGTACGTATGTTATCATCTATGGCGTAAGGTAAATTCTCTATGGCGTATTTTAAGTCTGTTTCTATAAACTTATATACATCTACCGGATCTGCCTGGGTAAAAGTAGATGGATGTTGATGCGATTGGGCGGTGTTGGTGATAAGCGCTACGTTACCGAACCAACGTACTAATTCAAAATAGTATAACGCACGAAGGCAACGCGCCTCAGCCATGTAGATAGCAGCTGGTTTATAATTTTTTTCATCATAATCACCTATCCTTTGTTGCAGTGTCTCAATGAAGTTGTTTGCATCATAAATGGCACTATACAAATTAGCCCAAGTAGTTGCAATTTCGGTTTGAGAGCTGGTATAGGCATTTGACGGAATGAGGCGAAGACCGTCAGTGCTGTTCCCTTGTACTTTGGCAATGTCACTGGGTATTGTAAAATACATTGACAGATGAAAACCGTATATGCCATCTTTTACCATATTGCGATATACACCCAAAAGAACATTTTCGGCTTCCTTCGCATTTTTCATATAGTTTTGTTTTTCAATTTCTGTATAGCTAGTCTCATCTAATGAACAAGATGAAATAGTAATAGCACAAGCTAATGTGTATAAATAGTATTTGAAATTTTTCATTGTCTTTTTTGTTTAGAATTGAACTTCTACGCCAAATGTAAATACTCTGCTCTTAGGATATGCTCCCCAATCGAAACCCGGCATAAGCGGACTGCTTTTCATATTTACTTCCGGGTCGTAACCGCTATATTTGGTAAAACAGAATAAATTTTGAGCTGTACCGTATACACGTAAGCGGTTTATGTACGCTTTTCTTGTCCATTTGTTGGGGAAGGTATATCCTAATGTTATATTTTTCAGACGTAGGAATGAACCGTCTTCAATGAAGCGTGAATATAATTCATATTTGACATATCCTTTAGCAGAAGGTACGCGATTTGAAGCATGTGTCGGAGTCCATCGGTCAGCGACTTCTGCCAGCTGATTGCTACGTTCGTCTTGCGATTGTGTATTGAACATACGTGTCGCATTATAAATGTCATTGCCATATTGGAATTGGAACATGAAACTGAAATCAATATTTTTGTAATTGAAAGTATTGGTAATACCACCATACCAGTCGGGCTGTCCGTTTCCGATTGTCGTACGATCATCAGGAGTGATGACACCATCCCCGTCCATATCTTTATATTTCACCATACCAGGTACCACAGTTTTTCCTGCATGGGTACTGATATCTGCTATTCCGGGTTTTAATTGCATTGTTCCGTCAGGAAGCATGTTGAAGTCGGAGGTTTGATAAATACCGTCAAATACATAGCCGTACATTTGTCCAAGAGAAGAACCTACGATTGAAATATAGTCATTTCCATTGAAATTACTGTTGAATTTCGTAGCTGACTGTACATAAGATGTTCCGCTTTGCAATTCTTTCAAGGTGTTTTTGATAAATGAAATATTAAAATCTGTTTGCCATGAGAAGTGGCGGGTCTTGATATTAGTAGAATTAATATTTAACTCAATACCTTTATTCTGAATTTTTCCTATGTTTTGCCATTGGGAATTGAATCCGGTTACATAAGCTAATTTTTGTTCAAGTAACAGATCTTTGGTGTTTTTCAAGAAGAAATCTGCTGTAAGATTCAGACGATTCTCAAAAAGACCTAAATCGATACCTAAATTGGCAGTAGTGGAGCCTTCCCATTTTAAATCTTTATTAGCCAATTGCTTAGGACTTAAAACTGTGGCAAGCTGTTGACCAAGTCCATATTTACTGGATGTATATAAATCCATTGACAAATAGTTTGTAATGCGGTCATTTCCTACTGTACCCCATCCCAAACGAAGTTTCAGGTTTGATATTGGGGTGATATCTTTCATGAATTGTTCTTCCGATATACGCCATGCAGCGGAGAATGACGGAAAATATCCCCATTTGTTTTTTGCAGAGAACACTGTAGAACCATCCGCACGAATAGTTGCAGTGAACAAATAACGATTGTCAAAACTGTAGTTGCCTCGTGCAAAGAAAGACAATTGTCTTTTATCGCTTCTGGATGTAGACACACTACTGGGGGTAGCGCCGATTCCTAGGTTGTCATTACCTAAGTTTGCAAATGGGAAATCTTTTGCTTGACCGTAAAGTAGTTCAGAACTTCTGAATACGAACTCGTGCCCTAACATTACATCAAGTGAGTGTTTTTTATTAATATTCTTTTTGTAGGTCAATGTGTTGCTACTTTGCCAACGTAATTCTTTTTGCATTTGTGTGGAACCATATACGCCGCCGCTTCGGTAAGCTTGGCTTGATTCTTCGCCATAAAAAAGGTCTCTTCGTGTATTCGTTGTATTGTAAGTGGCTGCTGCTTTAAATGTGAGGTCTTTCATTAGTTTTACAGTCAATGAAGCGTTTGCGCCCCACAATTCAGATTGTCTTCTATCTTTCACAGCTTCTGCTTGTTTGATAGGATTAATTTGTGAATAAGTGGCATTTTCACTCAATTCTAATGGATCGAAAACAGAATTTAAAAGTTCTTCGTTGGTCACGCTATTACCGCCGGTAGGGCGGAAACGCAGTATGTTGGAGAGCATATTTAATGTTCCCCCAGTTCCAGAGGTACCGATACCTTCTTTCACCGTATTAGCATAGTTGACGGTAGCATCGAAAGTGATGGACTTATTGATTTTTTGATTGATACGTAGTTTACCGGTATTTTTCTTATAACCACTGTTTCTAAAGATACCATTTTCATCAAAGTGTGAAAAAGAAGCGGCATATTTAGTTTCTTTGGTACCACCACTGATACTGAAATCATGATTTTGTGACCAAGTTGGCTTGAATGATTCGCCTTGCCAATCAATTCCGGGATCGTTCAAATAATCTTCTAAGGTTTGGTGACGATAGGGGACGCCTTCTGAATCATTTCCTTCTTGATAGTAAGTTGTTCCGTATTTGACAGGGTTGAGCTCTACTTGTAATGCAGCAAATTCATAAGTGCTTAACATATCTAGTTTCTTTGGGATATTACGGTAAGTTGCAGAACCGTTGTAAGTGATAACCGGCTTTCCTTCTTTTCCTGATTTGGTGGTAACTAGAATTACACCATTGGCAGCGCGTGCACCGTAGATAGCAGAAGCAGAGGCATCTTTGAGTACTTGTACTGATTCAATGTCCGAGTTGGCAATGTGGTCAATGCCGCCAACCTCAAATCCATCGACAATATAAAGTGGAGAGGAGTCACCGTTTACTGTGCCGACACCACGAATTTTGATATCGAAACCAGAACCGGGAGTACCATCAGATTGTGTAATTTGTACACCGGCAATCTGCCCTCCAAGAGCTTCAACCACAGAACCTGTTTTGAAGCCTTCGATAGATTTGGCTGCAACAGAAGATACGGAACCGGTCAGGTCGCTTTTCTTCATACTACCGTAGCCGACTACTACAACCTCGTCCAACATTGCATTATCCGGTTCCAATTTGATATTCAGGTTTTTTTGATTTTTGATTTTGATTTCCTGATTTTTATAACCGATATAACTGATAATTAATGTTGCATTATTATTTGCTTTGATAGAAAATTTTCCATCAAAGTCTGTCACAACTCCTTTTTGAGTATTCTTAACTTGGACTGTCGCACCAATTAGTGGAGTCTCTGTTTCATCAATAACTACACCGTTGACTGTAATTTCCTGTCCGAATGTAGTAATTGCAATCAGGAGAGCCAAGAGGGTGAGATACCCTCTTTTGCTCAATGTGCTCATTATAGACTTATATGTATTCATTGTAAGATGTTTTTGTTATTAGAATTTAGTATCGAACCAAATAGCTATTGGGAAGATTTGATTGGTGTTACTTGAATGGCTAAGCATTTCAGGATTTCCATCTGTTACAAATGTCATTTGACCAACCATTACTCCATTAGCATAGCCATATTCGTTTTGCCATTTATTAGGATTGATAGTAATCGCCAAGTCTTTTGTAGCATCTACGTAACCTAATGGGGTTGCTAGTCTTGATGTGTTGCTATAATAAGACATTGGATCTTTAGCACCGGTATTTACTGTTGTTGCACCAATTGCTGTGTAATATGCTTCCCATACACTGTACATAAAAGAATCTTTTACAGAGGGTTGTCCTTTTTTATGTTCTGCAGGTCCATTAATATTATAATAATCAAATGTTCTGCGATAATCTAAAAGGAAGTTGCTCATATTATCTGCTCCTGTTACAGTAGGTGCTGCGGAAGTTCCACCTGTACGTGGATTTACTTGGAGGACAAAAGGTGTATAATTGACAGTTACTCCATTTTTAGCATTGGCAAAATGGAAGAATACAGGTGTTTTTACTGTAATCTCACCAGGAGTTCCCTTTCCTGTAGTTGCTTTAACTACAACAAACCATACTTTGTTATTACTATTCCATCCTCCTTTTACATGTATGGTACCGTTTGCGTCAAATTCGAGATTGCTTGCTGCTAAAGTCGAATTTTCGGTATCAATTTCCCATTCAACTTCTGTACCTTCCGGAATATCTGTTTCTGCTATCGGAATAACTAAGGACGTTAATTCGGCTTTTTTAGTTGCTCTGAATTGACTTGCATAATTCATGACAGGAGTCAGATTCAGGTTATTACCCCAATGTACGTAGGTGAAGTAATATGGGTTTTTCTTTATTGTCAGAGTGAAAGATGCTTGTTTTTCACTTTTGGTGTTTTTCGCTAATACGGTAACTGTATATTGACCTACAGGAATAGAATTGCCTTTCTTTGCAGAAATGGTACCTGTCACCGGATCGATACGCAAATCACTCAACTTGTTGTCTAATTCTACAAATGAATAGGTAACTTCAGCTCCGTCCATTTCGTTGACTGTATGTTCGAATGCGGCAGCTTGAATAAGTTCTTCAGTATTGTTATAAGTGAACTTGGTAATTGGATCAATGAATTCTACAATATTCATTGTATAGATGTTGTCAAAGTCTTTAGTTCCATATTGGTTAGTGGCGGTGATAGATATATTACATGTGGTTCCGACTGCCAAATTGTTGTTAGCTGCTATCGTGATAATCCCAGTTGCAGGGTCGATACTGATAGAAGAGTTTTCCGGTTCTATAGATTTAATGGCATAAGTTAATCCATCGGTTGAACCTACAAAGGTGGGGGCGGCAGAAATATTTTCTGTATTTTCTTCTATCTTAACAAGATTAGGTGTATAAATTAGTGATAATGGTTTGGAAGTAACGTCTATTTCAATTGCGTTTGTAAATAAACCTTCTTCTGCTTCTTCATCCACAATTGCGGTTGTCAATTTGAGATCAAGTGTATATTTGCCGGGTTGAATGTTGGATTCTCCTTTTACTATGGATATTTCACCTGTATTTGAAATCATGAAGAAGTTATTTTCCTCTTCTATTAATATTCCATCTTTGTATACGTTGGTAATGATGTATTTTTGAATAGAAATATGTTCGCCATCGGTTGTAACTTGTGCTGTCGGTAGCTCTGCTGTACTTTCACTATCAATAATGTCGCCAAAATCAACTTTTATTTTATTAGGCTCAACAGATATTCCTTCAGGGACAGCCCTCATCATATTGACAGATACAATATCTTTGAATTCATAAAAACTTCCATTAGCACGGCAAGAAATGCTTAGAGCATATAAACCGACTGCTAGGTCTTTGGTATCAGATATAGAAATAGCTCCTGTATTGGTCTCTATCTGAAAGCAATCAGTATCATATACTTCTCCATTAAGAGTAACACGGGTAATTGCAAAATCTGAGGGAGTTCCTCCGATATAGGTCGGCCCGGACATATTAAAATTCATTGAGGGGCCTATGTCGGTTACTCCGGCATAGAAAATTGCAAACTTTGTAGAGTCAGTTGTCTCAGGGTCTGTACACGAAACGCCTGATACACATAACCCTATCATCATTAAGATTGCAAGGAATCTTGAAGTCAGGTTTTGTAAATTAGATTTCATTGTTCTTAGATATATTTATTAATTATAATGTATAGGATAACTCATACTTTTCTTCACCAATATTCACTTCTACAGAAGCGCCGTTGGGATGGAACGTGCCGGCGTTCTCTTCAGTATTGTCAGTGAACTTAGCGTTTATATTTAGCTTTTCAAGGTCAGCTTCTTTCTTAAATGGATAAATAACCGTGATGAAACGTGCGGCCCCGTTTGCAGGTTTGGTGATGTTTACTTGGTAAAATCTACGTTGATGAGTTTTTTCTCCAAGTTTTTCGGAAACATATGCTGTATTGTTTTCTGCGGCGTATCCTTCGGTAGTTTCAACAAATGTTTTGAATAACATATTGTTGTCATCTGCAAAGATGGTGTGAGCTCCATATTGATAGTTAGTACTCTCATCGTCAATGACAACATCATTTTTATTAGGACACAGTTTGAAGTTGAGGTTGACCGTAGGAGTGGAGCCAGTTCCATATCCTTCGTCTACAAGTATAAATGTTTTTTTATCTCTGATGAAAAATACGGCACGGCGGTGAGTCAGATCGCTGTATGATTGGTTTTCAGTGACAAGGATGTCCATGTTGCTTTTGCTTTCTTGCAATAACAATCGACCGTTCATATAGCCTTTAGCTATGTCTTTTTTATTTCTTGTCATTGTGTTATGCATGGCTGTAGCTGCAAATGCTGCACGGTCGGCATTGCTTGAACTTGTGCCACCGTAGGAGTACACACCTGCATCCGGACAGAAATTGCGTCCATTGTGATATAATCCGAATGTTCCGTTATCCGGTTGGCAATGCCATTTGTTATCTGTGTTTTTATTGTTTTTCAGAATCATCATCGCGGCATCTTTTTCCCATCCGCTACGCAGCATATAATAACCTGCAGCATCGTAAACTTGAACCAAATTCGCTGGTTTTGTCCCCTGATTTCCTTCTGTTGCCATCCATCGTATTTCTTCATCTTCGGGGAACATTTCCATATACTTCTTCAGATTTTTCAATATGACGCTTTTGCTATATGAGCTGGAACGTGTATCATTGAAATTGTCAATGGTGTAATTGGGATAAATAATATCCATGACAAATCGAGATGCTTTTTTCAACAATTCTATATAATTGGAGGGGAATAAATCCAGTTTATTGTTGAGCATGGCTAATTTATAGATATTGTAGAACCCGTCAACTACTCCTATATGATAAGAAGGATCTAATTCGACTTGCACTCCATCTGCTAAGAATTGTGCTGTTACTTGTTCGCTGATTTTTTGTGAGCCTTCCGTTAACCACTCGGTTGAGTTCTTGAATTCAGGCATTAGCATACCTGCTGTGGTGACGGCTTGTACCTGAGTTACGTAAATATTGCTGCCATCAGTAAAGTAATTTTTACGGGTACATTCTACTTCATCAGCGAATGCAGTCAGAAAAATAGAAAGCCATTCGGGAGTAAAATTGGTCGACTGGATGAAATAAGGTAAAATGTCTATTTGTGACAATACTCTTTCAGCTGGTTGAAGTCCATACCATTGTACATTGTCTTTGTCAACAATACCTTCTTTGGGGCATGGGAATGTTTTCAGCCAATCGCTGTAAACATCCATCCATGACTGAAAGTATTTTTCATCTTGTTTCACTCTGTATGCTTTTGCTTGCGGAAGCATCCATTGATGACGGTGTTTTTGTGATTTGAACTCTTGATCTGTAATTTCGGCAGGAACGAAATCCCAGTCTATTTTTCCATCCTTTTTAAAAGAATAATAGATTTCATTTCCGGAGGCATCAGTTGATTCCTTGAAATTACGTATATAAAAACGAAAATCTAATGCTTGGTCTGCAATATTTTGTTCTGAAGCGGTAATAGCCGGGTTTATCAAGTTGATATTCGGGTTATTGATGTCAGACCTGTTTCGATAGTATTTAAGCAACTCATGTGCCGCATAATAATACTCATTTGCTTCATAATACGATTTTACCTTTTCTAATCCCGGATAGTCTAGATTGATAACTTCAAAGAGTCTTGCATCAAGTACATCGTTGGGCTTGTTGGTAGGAAGTAGCTCAATATTCGCACTATCTTCTGTGAAAAGGATTTCATCATCATCGGTGCATCCAAAAGTAGTAAATAAGGCACAAATACAAATAAAGAAGATGTTCTTCATACTTTATTAGGTTTTAATTATTAAAAGTTATATTTTACTGTTTGCAAATGTAATCTGTTTATTTCTAATTGCTAAGTTGTCTTGTTTAAGCTTTGTTCAAAAATGATTTTTTTGATATTAAATTTGTTGAATCATATATTACTTCTGTTTAAAAAGCCTGCTATAACTCTGATAGCAGGCTTATTATGTGCCATAATGTAATCTATGCCTATTATACTTACAAGATTACTTTTGTACATTTTTAGATGTCTTATTGGATGATTTTTAATCCAAAATAGTTTTTGGAAGTATGAGGAATTGGGGAAATGACAAACTCCGGTTCTTCTCCTTTGGGGGAAATGAATACCTCTTCTCCTTTTTTTAAATCAATCTGGTAAGTATTGTTTTCGAGTGACTGTACTGTGAAATCTCTTTCTCCTTTAAAGATAGGATTAACTATATCAGTCGTTATAATACAAGGCTCCCCTGCCAGGCTTTTGATATGGATAAATAGTGTCTTTCCCTTTTTTCTGCTGGCAGATACTTTGAACGCCCCTTCCGTGCGCAGACCGGAATATGCTATGTTTTTCCATGCATCCGGAATAGCTGGGAAAATACGTATTTTCCCACCCCAGCTTTGAAGTAACATATCATGAATACTTTGAGCACCGGATAGAGGCGTCTCAATAACCGGGCCGCTTTCCTTGTACATGGTAGTAGGGCTAAGGAACTTGCCGAATAATTTGTTCAAATAAGCTAGTGCGTCATTTCCTTTTCCAATAGCAGAAGATATGGAAGAAGCACCTGTACATGAGTAGCCCAAGAGCGCTTTGGGTTTGCTTTGCCAAAAAGCGAGTGATTTTTCAATCGTTTCAATATCGCCCGGTTGTTCTTTATTGATAAGATATAGGGGATAGATGGCAAGTAAGTGTGAATAATGCCTGTGCGAGAAGGCATATGGCATGTCCTTCCCAATAAGCAATCCATTTTCATCCATAGGGTAAGGAGTGAGATTCTGAAGAACATCTTTCCAAGTTTCAGCCAATGGGTCTTGAATATTCAGGCGTTGGGCTGATTCCAGTAATGTTTGGCATCCCCAACGTAAGAGTGCAAGGTCAAAATTACAATCTTCCGTAGTGTCGTACTCAGGAGAGTAAGTTGCCGGAAGATGAAATTTTCCATCTTCTCCTTTTTTAAGAAAATGCAGGTAGTAGTTGATTGACTCTTTCAATAAAGGGAATAATTTGTTCCGTAGAATATCATCGTCCATTTTATGGCGATAAATAAGCCAGAGGTTATGGCAAGCCCATGGTAACAGACCTACCTGCGCTTTACCTTTTCCGGGAATACCTACCTCTGTAGTCATACACTCCAAATTGGATGCGACTCCTATTCCTAATGAATTATGGCGATAATTAGGATGGATATTGAGACGTAACTGGTCTGTATGATTGTAAAGTGCATTTTCTAAAGAAGCTGCGAGGTCTAAATGGTCGGAAGCGTTCAGTGCCCAGTAGGTGAGTTGTACATTGAGATTCCACCAAGCATTTGGCCAGGGAGTTTCAGTCAGCCACGGACCTGTGTTGTCTATTAGGGCACGGTCGCCACGGGTGGCAGATGCTAGTTTGTACATTTGAATCCAATAAAAGTTTTCTTTTTGTGCTTCCGGCAATGTAATGAAACTGCTAGGATAAAAAGAGTTCCACCATTTACGATGTGCCCTTTGCATGGATGGATAGCCTTCACGTATAGCTTTCCGGATTTCTGTTTTACATATTTCACCCGAATTGTTTTGAGGATATGTATGTGTGAGGTTTATCCACAAAGTGCGCTCTTTTTTAGTCGATTGGGTTTCTTTCCAGCCTACTGTTGTCTCACCGCCTGCCGATAATTTCTGGATTGATAAATTGATATCTCTTGTTCGGTTGATTACCGGTGCAGGGTTGAGTGCATAGTCTTTAGGGATTTTATTGGTTTGTCCCCGTCTTTTAAAGAGCAGATAGCGTGGGCTGTTAGCTTCTGCGGCTACCCATTCCCATTTGAAGTCGTGTTCTTCCCCTTCTGTTGTTGCTTTTATTGCTATTACCATATCATTAGCATGAACAAAGGTTTGTAGATGGATAATACCTTTGGTGGTGATAATATCTGTTGATGCTTCGGCATTCCAAAGGTCAAGGCGCATTTTGCCATTGATAATTTCTCCTTTGGGATGTAGGGCAAAGTATCCGGTAAGTAGTCGGGGAATTCCGAATACATCTCTTTGGACGCGGTGATCATGTACATCACAATTGCCGGTTTCCAGACGTAAGTAATTTTTTCCGGGTTCTTTATAAATCATTAATCCTAATCTGCCATTACCCAGATAAGCCGATTCGTACCAATATTCAGGCAATTTTTCCCATACCATATCTTGGCGGCTCATAAATTCAGGCCAATTAATATTTTGTTTAAGACTGATTGGTTGGGAATTAATTGATACAATACAGATAAAAGTAAAAATCACATAAGTGTAAAGTCTGTTTTTATGATTCATAGTATGACTTTGTTTGAGAGAATTTGATAATTATTATATGTTCTTTATGCAAATATATGAGAGAAAGTTGCCTTGTTGTTATTAGTTTTATTGAATAGTATATCAATTTTGTGTAATGATTCTGCTTGAAACCGAATTTTTTCCCTAAATGATGCAGAAGTATTCTAGAGAATTAAAAAGTAAAAATCTGCTGTCATCTGTCACCTGTTTGCATTTAAATACATGATTATAAGTATATTATAGTGTGACAGCAAGCTGTGACAGCACGGTGACAGCATTTTTTGCTGTCGCCGCTTCTCTTCCTTCTCTCTCTTAAGAATCACAACCTACCTTGTTCCTATTTCTTAGCTGTAGGGAAACATTTTGTTTCCCGCCTTAGAAACTTTAGTTTCAAGCCTTGAAACAAAAGTTTCACCCGCTTGGAACTCTAGTTTCTTGCCTATGAAACTTAAGTTTCTTCCTGTTGAAACTTAAGTTTCAATTAGGAGAAACTACCTTGGAACTTTATTCGGTGACAGCAAAAATGCCGTCACCGTGCTGTCACCGCTTGCTGTCACATTATAGTATACTTATAATCAAATATTTAAATGCAAATAGGTGACAGATGACAGCAGATTTTCACTTTTTAATTCTTAGGAGGGATATTGTGAGATTATATTTTGGCTCAAATCCGTCAAGAAGAAAAGTACAGTCTTATACATTATGGTTGTTTATTTATCCCTTTGCCTTCTTAATATACTCCGTAGGCAAGCATCCGAAATACTTTTTAAAACTTGTAGCAAAGTAAGACGGTGTGTTGAATCCTACCATCGTACTGACTTCAGCTACTGTATAACGTCCGTCCTTTAGTAATTTTGCCGCTTCGTTGAAACGAATCTTGCGTATAAAGTCGATAGTCGATTCACCTGTGATAGCTTTCAATTTGAGATGCAGATTAGAACGGCTCATATTCATTTCTTTGGCGAACTCGTCGGTAGAGAATTCAATATTATCCATATTCTTTTCTACGATGGCTACGGCACGTTTCAATAAAGCTTCATCCATGGCGTTGAACGTAATCTTTTCCGGTTCCACTTCCAGAGATTTGGAATACCGTTCAAGCATACGCCTGCGGGTGCGCATCATGTTCTGTATCTTCGTAGTCAGGATAGCTAGCGAGAACGGTTTCGGGATATAATCATCCGCGCCCATTTGCAGACCTTCCATCTGATCTTTGGTTTCGCTTTTGGCAGACAGGATCATCACAGGAATATGACAGGTACGGATATTCTGCTTCACATTCTTGCATAGTTTGATACCATCCATCACAGGCATCATGACATCAGTCACAATAATGTCCACTTCATTCTCTTTCAGTTTTTCCAGGGCTTCTTCACCATTTCCGGCTTCTAATGTGTTGAAAAGTTCGGAAAGTCCGCTACTGAGATAATGGCGGATTTCATTATTGTCTTCTACAATAAGAATCGTACCACGTTTCTTGTCACCGGTTTCGATCGCTTCGTTTTCTACTTTTTCCGTATCAATGAAATACATCTCTTTCGAGTTGGTAGAATAAACTTGGTCCTCCTCATTTTTAGCGTCATTAGAAGCTAATTCGGAAGGCTTGTAGATATTTATATCCTGTGGCAGATAAACAGAGAAAGTGCTGCCTTTGCCTTCTTCACTGTCTAACTCAATACGTCCGTGATGCAGTTCCACCAAACGCTGTACCAATGACAGCCCGATGCCGCTTCCTACATGCTCACTCTCTATCTGATAGAAACGTTCGAATATTTTTCCCTGCTTGTTGATAGGAATACCAATGCCGGTATCACTAACTTGCAGTACCAGCCAGTTGTTTTCCTCTTTCAACGTAACAGTAATGCTTTGCCCGCTTTCTGTATATTTGAAAGCATTTGAAAGCAGGTTATTAACAATCAGTTCCAGATAATTCGGATCGAAAAGTTCCTCTTTCTCTTCCAGTTCGGAGTGGAGCGTATAAGTAATCTTCTTGTGGCGTGCCAGTTTATCGTAGAACAAGAAATTATCCTGTATCAGTTGATGCGCATTCTCTTGCTTTACTTTCAGCTCAAAAACTCCCAATTCGGCACGGCGGTAATCCATCAATTGGTTGACAAGGTGCAACAGACGATTGGCGTTGCGTTGGATATATTCCAGTTGGTTACGAGTCCAGCGATCACTAATCTTATTGATTATTTCTTGTAAAGGAGCTAAGATGAGAGTTAACGGCGTGCGAAGCTCATGCGAAATATTGATGAAGAAACGCATCTTCATTTGGTTGATTTCTTCTTGATGCTCCTTGTCCCTGCGTTCAAGTTCCAGTTCCGCTGCCATGCTCTTACGCATCCAGAAGAAGCGGAAGACGAAAGTGATAAAACCGATAAAAGTGGCGAGGAAAAGCATGATTGCCCACCAGGTCTTGTACCAGACAGGGAGAACTATGATTTCCAACATCGTGGGTGCAGCGTTCCATTTCCCATCACTATTGGCGGCTTTTACCAAAAAGTGATAAGTGCCTTGTGGCAGGTTGGAGTAGGAGACAGTACGTTTATCTGTCAGATAATACCACTCTTTGTCGTATCCTTCCAGTTTATAAGCGAAAGTATTATGTTGTCCCGAAATATAATTGGATACTACAAATTCAATCGTGAAAGCAGTTTGCCATGATTTCAGGGTGATACTTTCTGTCTCATTGATATTCTTCGTCAGGATACCGGTTTCATCATCCGGGCGAACTGTCTTGTTAAACAGTTGAAGTTTGGTGATAACTACCGGAGGCGTATAAGGGTTATCCAACAACAGTTCCGGGCGGAAAGTAGTGATCCCGTTGATACCTCCGAAATACATCTGACCGCTTGAAGTACGGCAGAACGAAGAAGTATTAAACTGATTACTCTGTAACCCATCAGATTCCGTAAAATTACGGAACTTCTCTGTCTCCGGATTGAAACAGGAAATACCACGGTTGGTACTTACCCAAAGACGTCCGAAAGTATCTTCCAGAATACCATATACCACATTGTTTGGCAAACCGTTAGCCGTAGTATATCGTTTGATTTTCTTTTCTTTCTCATTAAAACAGTAGAAGCCCTCACGCGTACCTACCCAAATGATACCGTTGGCGGCTTCGTAAATGCAATTGGTAAACGTCTTTGTTACAGATGATTCCGGAAGAATAGGCTCCTTTTCTATCTCGATTCCTTCCTGCTGAAAGACAGATATACCTTCCTCGCCCCCAATCCAAAGCCGTTTATGGGAATCTCTGAACAGGATGGTGATTCGTTGTGAAGTAAATGGGGTACCGTCCTTTTCCTTATCAATGGTGGTAAAACTCTTTTTTTCCGGGTTAAAACTAACCAGAGCACTTAATGTCCCCAATAAGAGGTTTCCCCCTTTGTCAGGAAGAATAGCATATACATTCTCATCAACCAACTGGCTGTTCAGCTGATTGAAACTTTCCATTTTTCCGCTGTTTCGATGGAGAACGGTCAGTCCGCCGGCATGCGTCCCTATATATACAAGTGATTTTTGTTCATCTACATATACGGCTTTGATGTTGTTGGAACCAATACCGATTTCTCGTTCGTTTTCCTGTAAGATATAGTGCGTAAACTGTTGTGTCTTTGTATTATACAGATTCAAACCACCATCATTCGTTCCTATCCATAAGTTCTTATCCTTGTCTTCCGTAATGCAGCTGACTACGTTATCGCTTAGAGAGTTTTTATAGGGAATACGCTGGATATTCTTAAATCTGTTGCGGATAGGATGGTAATAGTTCAATCCCCCGAAGTAGGTTCCAAGCCACATGCCTCCTTGCGAATCCATAAAGATACTGCGAACCGAGCGTTGTGACAAACTGCCGTTTTCTACCGGATTGCTACTGTAGGAAACGAAAGAATCGCTTCCTTCATGATAAATGTTTAGATCATTGAACGTTCCTATCCATAAGCGATTTTGCGAATCCAGTGCCAGGGAACGGATATAATTTGAACTGATACTTTTAGGATTGGAAGAAGAATGATGATAAGCCTTGACCTCTTTCGTTTTCGGGTTGAGCAGAAGCAGGCCGGTTCCTTCGGTGGCTATCCATATACGGGTAGGAGATTGCTGCAAAATGGCCTGAATTTGTTTCGTTTCCGTTATCGGAGTAATCTTTTCCAGTTTCTTTTGAGGAATGGAATAACTGTAAAGCCCGTCAACCGGGGTACCGATGTAGATAATATCACCTTGCCTGTAAAGAGCAGAAGCCACTATCTTGTGCATAGCCGTACTAAAAAAATCATCAACGAATCGTGATTCTTTAATATCGAACATGGTCAGACCTTCTTGTGTACTTATAAGCAGTTGTTCCGGTGAAATCTCTGCAATACCGTTGATTTGCAGCTTCTTCCCCTTTTTTTCGTAGAAGAAATTTCTGAACTTATCCTTCTCTTCATCATAATATGACAAACCATCTCGCGTACCAATCCAGACACGTCCCTGACTGTCAGTCTTTACAATTCGCGAAATATCATTAGCAATGCTGTTCGGATCTTCTTCATTATGCTGATAAACTGTAAATGAATACCCATCGTACTTGTTGACTCCATCATAAGTTGCGAACCACATATTGCCTCGTTGGTCTTGGTCGATAGAGAATACGGTACTTTGTGACAATCCTTCATTAATAGAAATATAAGAGAAGTTGATTTGCTCTGGAATATCAGAAAAAGCATAATTAACCCCTATGCATAGAAAGAGTAGACAGATTGTTGTTTTTTTAAGTCTGTTCATTATTAGTTCATAAGATTAATAATACGGCTCAAAGATAGTGAAATCTTTAATATAATGGATGAAAGGTATGGAAAATAGGAATGTTTTATATTGAGTATTATGAAGAGTATATTGACTATCGTGGTCTATTGGATAAACATGAACAAGACAACAATTATTGGTCTTCTGTTGCGGCCAAAAATCCCAATCGTATTTCTTCCTCTTGGAGATATACAGAAAGTAGTTCAAAAGGAGATGGAGATAATAAAACCTATAGTAGTAAATGACAATATAGCATTTTAATTTATTCCGTTAAACCGTACGAAATAAAAAAGAATTTTCTATTTACATTAGAACGCATACAGAATGAACTGGAATTGCTTTTGGAGTGCTCTGTCGATTTAGTACGAATTCGTGAGCACATGAATGAACGGCTAAAACAACGAATCTTAAATGAAGGAATTTATGTTTGACAAAGAATTTCTGCTAAACCGTACGGAAAGAAGGTATCTCAAAAGACTCTTATAGCTTTCATTGTAGGCACGGATTTCACGTTTTTTATTTTAATAGAATCGTGTTAATTCGCGTAATCCGTGCCTGAATATTTCTTTTATCACTTGGTTAAATCACCAACCCCTTCCAGATTCTTCTGAATATCTTCGTCATTCAATGTATAATTCACCAAATCACCTGCCAAATACTTATCATAAGAAGCCATATCGATCAGACCATGACCCGAAAGATTGAATAGAATCACTTTCTCTTCTCCTGTTTCCTTACATTTGTTAGCTTCGCGGATAGCCGCTGCAATAGCGTGGCTGGATTCGGGAGCCGGAATAATACCTTCAGACTGCGCAAACAGACAACCGGCTTCGAAAGTCTCCAATTGCTGTATATCTACCGCTTCCATCAGATTGTCTTTGAGCAACTGTGAAACGATTACACCAGCACCGTGATAACGAAGTCCACCAGCGTGGATATGAGCAGGAGCAAAATTATGTCCCAAAGTAAACATTGGAAGCAACGGAGTATATCCGGCTTCATCACCGAAGTCATACTGGAACTTACCACGTGTCAGTTTCGGACAAGAAGCAGGTTCAGCAGCAACGAAACGAGTCTTTTTTCCTTCCTGTATGTTATGCCGCATGAAAGGGAAGCAGATACCTCCGAAGTTGGAACCACCTCCGAAACAACCGATCACGATATCCGGATATTCGCCTGCCATTTCCATTTGTTTTTCAGCTTCCAGTCCGATAATAGTCTGGTGGAGAGTCACGTGACTAAGTACGGAACCGAGCGTATATTTACAGTTAGGAGTCATTTGTGCCAGTTCGATAGCTTCCGAAATAGCAGTTCCCAATGAGCCCTGGTAATTAGGATGTTTCGTCAGAATATCCTTACCGGCACGGGTAGACATAGATGGAGAAGGAGTGACCTGTGCTCCGAAAGTCTGCATGATGCTGCGGCGGTATGGTTTTTGTTCATAACTGATCTTTACCTGATAAACGGCAGCTTCCAGACCGAAAACCTTGGCTGCATAAGAAAGAGCGGCTCCCCATTGTCCGGCACCGGTTTCAGTAGTGATGTTGGTCACTCCTTCCTTTTTGCAATAATAAGCTTGTGCCAATGCAGAGTTCAACTTATGCGAACCGATAGGGCTTACGCTTTCGTTCTTAAAATAGATATGAGCCGGAGTGCCGAGTGCTTTTTCCAAACCGTAAGCACGAACCAGCGGAGTGCTGCGGTAGTACTTGTACATTTCACGCACTTCTTCCGGTATTTCGATCCATGCATCTGTCTGATTCAGCTCCTGATGACACAGTTCTTTTGCGAAAATCGGATATAAATCTTCTGCTTTCAGCGGTTGTTTGGTTCCCGGGTGCAACGGAGGCATAGGCTTGTTCACCATATCGGCCTGAATGTTGTACCAGTAATGTGGAATTTCTTCTTCCGGTAGAATATACCGTTTTCTTTTTTCACTCATAATATTGTGGTTTTTTAGTTTTCTGTTGCCAAAAGTAGTCAAATTTTTAATATTCGGAAAATTTTGTCAACAAAGAATCGCATTTGATTGTTATTTTAATTAAGTTTGTACGACCTTGTTAAAAAAGATGATATGAAGATTTATCATAAGTTTTTATTGTATCAGAATAAACTTCTAAAACCCTATGTACGTATCTTGTTAGGGCTGGTAGAAGCGCTTACCTATCTGGCGTCTTTATCATTGATTGTCGGAGTGGTATATGAACATGGCTTTCCCTTGTCTATTGATGAAATGGCGAATTTGCAGACATTGTATAAAACTGTCTGGATTATCTTTCTGATTGATGTAACTTTACATATCTCGCTGGAATACCGGAATACTAAAAAGAAATACCGGCGATTGGCATGGATATTGAGCGGGTTGTTATATCTCACGTTAGTGCCTGTTATATTTCATCGTCCGGAAGAAGAAGGAGCTATTTTGTATATTTGGGAATTCTTACATGGGAAGTTTTATCATCTTCTGTTATTGTTAGTCCTTTCTTTCCTCAATCTGTCTAATGGGCTGGTACGTCTGTTAGGACGGCGTACCAATCCGTCTTTGATATTGGCAGTCAGTTTTATGGCTATTATTCTGATTGGGGCAGGGTTGTTGATGCTTCCGCGCTGTACGGTAAATGGTATCACTTGGGTAGACGCTTTATTTACGGCTACCAGTGCCGTATGCGTTACAGGTCTGGTACCGGTAGATGTGTCCACTACATTCACCACTTCGGGATTAGTTGTCATTATCTTGTTGATTCAGATTGGAGGATTGGGAGTGATGACATTAACCAGTTTCTTCGCCATGTTCTTTATGGGGAATACCTCCATTTATAACCAGCTTGTGGTGCGTGATATGGTTAGTTCCAATTCATTAAGCTCTTTGCTGTCTACTTTATTATATATATTAGGCTTCACCTTAGTGATTGAAGGGATTGGCATGGTCTCGATTTGGTTTAGTATTCACGGAACGTTGGGAATGACCCTGGAAGGAGAGTTGGGTTTTGCTGCCTTCCATTCTATTTCGGCTTTTTGTAATGCAGGTTTTTCTACGCTTTCCGGCAATTTAGGAAATCCGATGGTGATGACTAACCACAATTGGCTGTTTATTACCGTTTCTCTATTGATTATTTTGGGTGGTATCGGTTTCCCCATCCTTGTCAATTTCAAGGATATTGTATTGTATCACCTCCATCGTTTCTGGAAATTGATTCGTACCCGTAAACTGGATCGGCATAAAATGCAGCACCTCTATAACCTGAATACGAAAATCGTGTTAATCATGACTTTCCTACTTTTATTGATCGGTACATTGGCTATTGCTGCTTTTGAGTGGAATGGTTCTTTTGCCGGTATGCCTGTGGCAGATAAGTGGACACAAGCTTTCTTTAATGCCGCTTGTCCGCGAACAGCCGGATTCAACAGTGTCGACTTGACATCATTGAGTGTGCAGACATTGTTGGTTTATATATTCCTGATGTGGATTGGCGGTGGATCACAGTCCACGGCAGGTGGTGTGAAAGTGAATGCTTTTGCGGTTGTAGTTCTGAATCTTGTAGCCGTATTGCGTGGCACTGAACGAGTGGAAGTGTTCGGCAGAGAATTGTCTTACGATTCAATCCGGCGTTCCAATGCAACAGTAGTCATGTCATTGGGAGTCTTATTTATTTTCATTTTCACATTGAGCATACTCGAACCGGGTGTTTCCATTATGGCATTGACTTTCGAATGTGTCTCTGCGCTTAGTACCGTGGGGTCCAGTCTGAATCTGACCCCTCATTTGTGCGACGCGAGCAAATTATTGGTGTCTTTGTTGATGTTTATTGGTCGTGTGGGGCTGATAACATTGATGCTGGGAATAGTTAAACAGAAAAAGAATACAAAATACCGTTATCCGAGTGATAACATCATAATAAACTAAAGCTATGAAGTATATTATTATTGGTTTAGGAAATTACGGTCATGTGTTGGCGGAAGAACTGTCCGCCTTGGGACACGAAATTATAGGTGCGGATATAAGCGACAGTCGTGTAGACTCCATCAAAGATAAGGTTGCTACAGCTTTTGTCATTGATGCCACTGACGAACAATCATTATCAGTGTTGCCATTAAATAGTGTGGATATAGTTATTGTAGCGATTGGAGAGAATTTTGGTGCATCGATACGAGTCGTTGCCTTGTTGAAACAGAAAAAGGTTTCCCGTATTTTTGCCCGTGCTATTGATGCCGTACATAAAGCAGTGCTTGAAGCTTTTGATCTGGAACGAATTCTGACTCCGGAAGAAGATGCTGCCCGTAGCCTGGTACAACTGCTTGACTTCGGTACTAACATGGAAGGATTCCGTATCGATCAGGATTATTATGTCGTGAAGTTCACGGTTCCGAAGAAATTTGTAGGATATTTTGTGAGCGAGCTAAACTTGGATGAAGAGTTTCATTTAAAAATGATAGGATTGAAACGGGCGAATAAGGTTACCAACTGCTTGGGTATTTCTCTGACCGAACTTCATGTAAAGAATGAATTACCAGGAAATGAGAAAGTGGAAGAAGGAGACGAATTGGTCTGCTACGGCAGGTATCGTGATTTTCAGACCTTCTGGAAAGCTATTTAGCTAGAGTACTTATAACGTCGCTTTTATTGAGCACAAGTGAGCAAGTTGCGGAGATAGTTGTATGAAGAACCTATCGGACTTCTTTTCAGTAAAGAAATCCGATAGGTTTGTTATATGCCGAAGTGTATACCTTATTTCGTCTGAATACGAATATTTCCGGCTTTCACTCCGTTTGCTTTTGCTGTAAATACAATCTCTCCGGCAGTTTCACTGGCTTGCAGGATAGCTGTCAACATACCATTGAAAGCATGCATCTTCGGAAGATGGAATTGTTCAAGGTTCGTCGGATCTCCATTGGCGGCAGCACGGTATTTCCCCGTTCCCTTTACCGAGAAATTTATCAGACGATTATCGGCAGGGCAGAGGTTACCGTCTTTGTCTACTACTTTAACAGTCACATAAGCCAGGTCTTTTCCATCTGCGGTCAGTTCGTTACGGTTACTTACCAGTTCGATGTGATGAGGCTTTCCGGCAGTACGGACTACTTTTTCAGCCACCGCTTTTCTGTTTTTGTCGTAGGCTACTACTTTCACTTCACCCGGTTCGTACTTTGTATCCATCCACATCAGACGATAGCGGTTCTTTAGCGAACTATTATTCTTGCTTTGTTTTCCATAACTTTTGCCATTGATAAACAATTCGGCAGTAGGATAATTAGTGTACACAAAAACGGGAGTCACTTCACCTTCACGTCCCGGCCAGGTCCAGTGAGGCAGGATATGCAAAGTTTCCGCTTCCTTGTTCCATACACTACGGTAAAGATAATAGCGGTCTTTAGGTAAACTGGCAAGGTCGATGATACCAAACATTGAACTGTGGTTAGGCCATGAATCCGTATCGTATGGTGACGGTTCACCCAGATAATCGAATCCGGTCCATACGAACTGTCCGATGGTCCAATGATGATCGTCAGCTAATGCAAAGTCCTCGTCCGGAATATTCGACCAGGGACAAACTTCCACATCGTATGAAGAGCATTGATGATCTTCATATTTTGCCCCTTTCTTATCCTCCACCGGGAACTTGTACACGCCGCGTGAGCTGACGGTAGAAGCCGTTTCGCTTCCCAGAATCAGATTCTGAGGGAGTTGGTCGTATGACTCCTGATAGCGTTGCGTACGGTAATTAAGTCCCGGAATGTCAATCATTGCTGCAAATCCGTTGGCAAGTACACAAGTCACCTGGTCCATTCCGCAAGTGACAGGACGGGTAGGATCTTCACGATGGCAGATATCCTGTAGGAATTTGGCCACTTTATAACCGACAGGACTGCATTGAGTCGGTACTTCGTTGCCGATACTCCACATAACGACGCAAGGGTTATTCCGGTAATTATGGAGCATATTTATCATATCACGTTCCGCCCATTCATCGAAGTAGCGGTGATAACCATTTTTACATTTGGCAATGTCCCATTCGTCGAACGGTTCGATCATCATCATAAATCCCATTTCGTCACACAACGCAACTAGTTCGGGAGTCGGCATATTATGAGAAGTACGGATTGCGTCGCATCCCATATCTTTCAATAGTGTAAGCTGATGACGCAGTGCTGCTACATTGATAGCGGCACCCAACGGACCTAAATCGTGGTGATTACATACACCCTGGAATTTGCGGTGTTCCCCGTTCAGGTAGAACCCTTTGTCGGCAATATATTCAATGCTGCGGATACCGAAACGTGTGGTGTAAGTATCTACCAGTTTATCATCCGCATAAATTTTAGAGACAGCCTTGTAAAGCGACGGACTTTCCGGCGACCAGAGTTCGGGCGCGTTTACAATAAAATTTTGTTCAAAAGGCTGTCCGTGATTGATGCGGCTTGTATTCTCTTTGCGGGTAACAACTTTACCTTCCGGAGAAAGAATTTCCGTCTCTACACGGATGGCTGTTTTCTCACTGGTATTGTCTATCTTCGTTTGGAGACGTACGGCTGCAAAATCTTTGCTGACGTGAGGAGTTGTGATTTGCGTTCCCCATACAGGCACATGGATTTTGTCAGTCACAATCAGGTGTACATTGCGATACAAACCTGCTCCTGGATACCAGCGCGAAGATTGCGGACGGTTTTCCAAACGCACGGCAAGCGTATTGTTTTTACCATCTTTATTCAATAAAGAAGTCACATTACAGTGAAAAGAATTGTAGCCAAAAGGCCAGAAACAAGCTTCTTTTCCGTTGATGTAGACACGCGCTTCACTCATGGCACCGTCAAAAAGTAGTGTCACTTCTTTGTCGGCAGGGGCGTCAAAACAGGTACGATACCATCCGGTACCTACGTAAGGAAGCCCACCGGTACGTCCTGTCTTCAAGGAAGCTTTTTTCTCAAAGTTCTGTGTCACTGCCACATTCTGAAGATCATTGTTCATGTCGAATGGACCAAAAATCGCCCAGTCGTGTGGAATAACAACCGATTCCCATTTAGTGTCATTGAACTCCGGCTGACTAGCCTCTTTAAAGTCTCCTTTACTGAATTTCCAGTTCTTTTCCAGCAGTGCCTCACTGCGTTGCGCTTGCATAGTGCAGGCGGCGCCCATCAAAAATACAGCTAATAACTGTTTGAGGTGTTTCATGTTCATTTTTATTTTCAGGTATCAAATCTTCAAATGTAAGAAAAATATCGGTTACACTTGTAAATATCCCGCTCTTTTTGTTCCTTTGCCGTCTATTTATAAACAGAAAACTTACGTATGAGAAAACTAGTTTATTGGCTTTTATTGCCGTTGGCAGTGGCGGTAAGTGCATGTGGCGGTAAAAAAGGAACAGATAACCAGTCGCTGCTGGCAAGAATAGACAGTATAGATGCTCACGGATTGCAACGTATGCAGACGTCTAAGAGCGAAACAAACTTTAAGTTCAAAGGAAAAGAGTATCATTCTTTTGTTTCACGTACTCCGGACGAAAGTCTGCCTCATGTGACAAACGAGATGGGAGATACTTATGTCGACAATAAAATAGTGCTGCGCCTGACACGCGGTAACGAAACGGTACTGAACAAGACATTTACCAAGAATGATTTTTCATCCGTAGTCGATGCGAAATTTCTCTCGAAATCTATATTGGAAGGTCTTGTATACGACAAGACCACTCCGCAGGGCATTGTATATGCCGCAAGTGTTTGTTATCCGCAGACAGATTTGTATATGCCGCTTTCTATAACGATCACCGCCGATGGAAAAATGAGTATACGGAAAGTAGATATGCTTGAAGAAAATTTGAACGATGAAGCGCCCAATTAAGCTTCCAGGAGGGTATTGACAGCAAAATTACACAAATGTGAAAACATTTTAGACAAACGAAAGGCAACCTCATCGGCTGCCTTTCGTATTTTTGCACCATCAACAAATTTAATACCGAATAGAATGAAGAAAAACGTTTTTATTATTTGCGTGCTGGCATTAGGATGCACGGCGATGGCTGAACAAGTCGAGAAACCCGGTCCGGCTATAGAAACACATACTTTGGTGCCACTGACCGAGCGTGTAAATGTACAGGCAGATTCGGCATGTGTCAATCAGATTATAGATGGTTGCTGGGTAGCAGTCGGAACTAAAAAAACGCATGCCATTCAACGTGATTTCAACCTTATGTTCAACGGAAAACCTTCTTATCGTTTTGAATTGAAAGAAGATGATAACACATTGTCCGGATATGCAGCGGGGGAAACAAAGGGGCGTGCGGAATTTTCTTATTGTTATGCAACTTCCGATGATTTCAAAGGCAAGCCAGCCGATACATATAAGAAAGCGCAAATAATGAAAACTGTATATCATCATGGAAAAGGTATTTGTCCGCAAGGTGCTTCCCGCGATTATGAGTTTTCGGTATATATTCCTTCTACGTTAGGCAGTGATGTTTCCACCATTTTTGCTCAATGGCATGGAATGCCGGATCGTACCTTGGTACAGACTCCACAGGGTGAAGTGAAGAAACTGACAGCAGATGAGTTCATGGTACTGGACAAGACTACTATTTTTAAGAAAAACATGGGATACGAAAAGAAACCCAAGCTGGACAAGCAAGGTAATCCGGTGAAAGACCAACAAGGCAATCCTGTTTATCAAGCCGGAAAGGCGAACGGATGGCTGGTGGAACAAGGTGGCTATCCTCCATTGGCATTCGGATTTTCCGGCGGATGGTTCTATATTAAAACAAACTCCGACCGTAAATGGCTGACAGATAAAGACGACCGTTGCAACGCAAATCCGGGAAAGACACCGGTTATGAAACCAGTGACATCTACATATAAAGCATCGACCATTGCTTACAAAATGCCTTTTGCCGATTTTCCGAAAGATTGTTGGATTACCTTCCGTATTCATATCGATTGGACGGTCTATGGCAAAGAGGCGGAAACAATTGTAAAGCCAGGTATGCTTGATGTACAGATGGACTATCAGGAAAAAGGGAAAAAAGTTAGTAAACATATTGTGGACAATGAGAAAATCATGATTGGACGTAACGACGATGATGGTTATTACTTTAAGTTCGGTATCTACCGCGTAGGTAATAGCACGAAGCCGGTATGTTACAATCTGGCAAACTATTCAGAGAGGTAATTAGTTAAAAGGTAGAAAGAGAGTGGTATCCGGATGTCCTTTGGTGAGCATCCGGATATTTTTTTATAGGTTAATAATCTAAAAAATAATTAGTGATGCAAATGATGAACAAAAATGGATTTAGCCGGTGTGCGGAATCCTACATCGGTCGTTTGCGGAAGGAGGGACGGTATTCTACGGCGCATGTCTACAAGAATGCCATCTTTTCTTTCAGCAAATTTTGCGGCACGTCTAATGTGTCGTTCAGGCAGATCACCCGCGAGCGTTTACGACGTTACGGTCAGTATCTTTACGAGTGTGGCTTGAAGCTCAATACGATTTCTACGTACATGCGTATGCTTCGTAGTATTTACAATCGGGGAGTGGAAGCAGGCAGTGCGCCTTATATTCCGCGGCTGTTTCATGATGTCTATACAGGCGTGGATGTCTGGCAAAAGAAGGCTTTGCCTGCTACGGAATTGCATAAGCTTTTGTATGAAGATCCCAAATCGGAACGTTTACGCCGTACGCAAGCTATTGCCGCCCTGATGTTTCAATTTTGTGGCATGTCGTTTGCAGATTTAGCTCATCTGGAGAAATCGGCACTCGATCAGAATGTGTTGCGATACAATCGTATCAAAACCAAAACCCCTATGAGTGTGGAAGTGCTGAATACTGCAAAGGAAATGATAAATCAGCTTCGTAGCAAGGAAAATTCTCATCCTGACTGTCCGGATTATCTGTTCGATATTCTTCGTGGGGATAAAAAACGGACAGATGAAAGAGGTTACCGGGAATATCAGTCCGCTCTCCGTCGATTTAATAATTCTCTGAAGGACTTGGCAAGAG
>CAPYSS010000021.1:0-52863 GCA_948742525.1 Bacteroides caecimuris
TTTCATAAAGAATGCACCCCAAAAGTTTTTTGTCTAATTTTTGGGGTGCACTTCAACATTTCTGACACCCTCGTTTTGATTAGAATGTTAGGATAGCACGGGCATTGCCACTATTTGTCACTGGCCACCAGTCGTCTTCGATGCCTCCATAGTCGTTCGTTTCTACACCGAAACAGACAAAACCTGCCCAACGCCCCTTACTTTTCTTGTCAGTAGCGGTGCTATACCAATGACGTCTTTCATTACCACCCACAGGAAACAGTTCGCCCACCCCGGCATTTGCCAGAACTTGCAATGAATTCCGGACAATCAAGGATTCCGTCAACTGCCCGCCACTTGCTGTGGCGTATGCTTTTGCAAGCGCATCATATTGCTTGACAGCTCCCCAATACCAACCGCTTGTATTGGCAGGCGCTTTCGTTATCTCATCTTTCTGATAGTTTACGATAATTTCCGCAATAGGATAATCAGACAAGGTTTGTTGTTTTAACAATTCTGTTTTCAGAAAACCTTGAATATCATTCATATCCCCTTTCAATCCTTCGGGAATAACCACATCTGCCGATTTTCTAGGTTTCAGATTAGCATCATTAGTTCCGTCTCTGAAATCATAAGCCGCTACCACCCAACCATTAATCGTCTCTAAATCAGCCAAGGCTGTCCCGGGATAGTTCTCCGGAGAGTCCAAAGCCGCCGCACCGTTGCTATGCGCCACTGCAAATACCACACCGATACACGGGTTATCAGCATCTGCCACATAATTGGACGAAGTTGTACCATCCTTATAGAAGAAATCACCCACTTTCACTTTACCCTGCTGCGCAATCACAGTCATATCCGCAACATCCCAATCGGCTACATCAATATCATAAGTAATATTAAAGTCAATTTCCGGTTCGGGAGTTTCCTGCATCATAGCTGCGCTCACTTTTACGTGACGGTTACGTACTATAGGGATAAGATTATCAGGAATGTTCACAGTCTGTTCCGGTATTGCTTCTATACCGGTAGTGAAAGTCAGGCTCACACTACCCAGTTTCTGTGTTTCACTGTTAGCGAATGTATAAAATGACAGTAATGTACGTTCTGCCATTACTTCCGGTTTGAAATCCGTCACATGATGTTCCTGTTGCACCGGACTACCTGCCACCATTCCGGTAGCTACATTGAAAGTAGTAGCTACGGGGAAGATTGCTTTCAGTTCTTTCAGCAAATTAAATTCACGCTGGTTTTCCTCGCGGATACTGATTTTTGAGAATGGGCGTGTCAGGGAAATCTCCATAGCAAGTCCTTCGCCATCGTTCTTTTGCATCTCACCGCTATAGAAGAAAGCATCACAAGCGTTGTTATTGACAAGCTCCAAAGGATTCTTCATGCTCACGGCAGTCAAATCGGACGTATCAAAATATTTATCCGCATAACGGATAGTTTCAGCGTTGCCGCCCGCCTCCTGTTGAGAGGCATTTGCGTCAATATAATCTGCCCAAATCAAACAGTTGTACGTTCCCGCTTCCATTTCAAAAGCGAAAGAAAGCTTTCCCGCCAATGCATCCGGGGTTGTCGCTATCTCTTCACGATAAGCCAACTGGTTGTTCTCCTTACGATAGATTTCAAGAATACAACGCAATTTATGTGCGCTTGCATCCACACGTGTCTCAGACATCTTTTCCGGAAACAAAGCAGACAAGCGGACTTCATTCGCGTCAATGCCAGTAGAAATTTTATCGTCATCTTCGCTACAAGCTGTTAATAGTCCCAGACTGCAAAAAAGAAATATATTAAAGAAAATATTTTTCATATATTCATCGATTTAATTAAATACTATATTTAGAATGTCAGAATAGCACGGGCATTGCCACTATTTGTTACTGGCCACCAGTCGTCTTCGATGCCTCCATAATCTTTCGTTTCTACACCAAAACAGACAAAACCTGCCCAAAGCCCTTTACCTATCTTGTCAGTAGCGGTGCTATACCAATGACGTCTTTCATTACCACCTACAGGAAAAAGTTCCCCTATTCCGGCATTTTCCAAAAGCAACAACGACTCACGAACTGGCAAAGATTCTGTCATCTGACCCTCTTTAGATACTGTAGCATACACTTTTGCAAGCATCTCATATTGTTTGACAGCTCCCCAATACCAACCGCTAGTAGTAGCAGGCGCTTTCGTCTTCTCATCATTTTGATAGTTTACAATCATTTCTGCGATAGGATAATCAGACAAGGTCTGTTGCTTGAGCAGTTCTGTTTTCAAGAACCCCTGAATATCATCCATATCTCCTTTCAATTCTTCAGGAATCACCACACCTTCTTTTCTAGGTTTCAGATTATTCTTGGTATTATCATCTCTAAGGTCATAAGCAGCCACAACCCAACCTTTAATCTCTTTCAAACCAGTCCCAGGATAATTCTCCGGAGTGTCCGCAGAAGCTACACCGCCATCATTTGCCACGGCAAATACCACTCCGATACAAGGATTGCTTCCGCTTGCCTTATAAGAAGAAGACCAGCTACCGTCTGCATAGAAGAAATCACCAACTTGTGGAAGTTCTGACGGTTCCGGCTCTTCGGGAACAAAAGTTCCGTCACCTATCAATTCTCCTTTCACATTGAGTTGCTGGTTCCGCGTCAACGCAACAGCACCTGCAGGAATTTCACGGTTCAGAACAGTACTGCCTAATGAAAACTGGAACGAAATGGTTTCCATTTCCAACTTTGCGTCAGAAGGAGTGAACACGTAGTTGGAAAACAACACCCGTCCGGCATTATCCTTATCAATATCCTTCTTTATAAAGTTCAATGACTGCATAGAACTCAACGGTTCACCGGTCGCCACATTAAAGCCTGAGGGTACCTGATACGAAGCTCTTAATTTAGTTAATAAAGAGAATTGTTCCGCATCATCTTCCTTAAATACCAACTTTGCCAAAGGACGGGTCAACGTCACAGTCTGTGCGACAGCTTCTGACTTTTTCTCCAGGTCTATCCGGGCAAAGAAAGCGTCGCATGCATCTGTATCAAACAGATTGGCACCGTTGACATCTTTAATTGTTACCGATTTCAGGTTCTCCGTATTATAAAAAGTATCGGCATAACGTGTATAAGTCAATCCGTCTTCCGTAGTAATTTGCTCTTCCGCAGCATCAGCAGCTATAAAGTCTGTCCAAATCAGACAAGTATAATCGCCGGCTTGCAACTTGAAGTCGATTGAGGGGGTAGCACCACCCTCAATCGCTTGTTCCTCACGATGTTTCAGCATCGGTTCATCATCAGCAGTCCACACTTCCAGGATACAACGCATCTTATAAGACGCGGGAACCGTAATTGCCGCACGCGTGGAAGCTACCGATGACGGTAACTTCAAGGAAAAGTTCACCCGGCTGTCCCCGTTCAAGGTTTCCACACTTTCCTCCTGCGTACACGCAACGAAAAGCGTCATAAACAAAGCTACTAATATATAAACTATTTTCTTCATTTCTTTCTGAAATTTCTATTAAACAAAAAGTTTACCTTATCTCAACGCACGGGTTACCTGCAGTGGCTTGTCTCCTATTTCCTGCGTCTGTGCCGTACCACGCACTTTATCATAAAGCACGGAAGATTTCTCCTGCATACGCTGGTAAGGCGCACCGCCTAACACCGGAGAGCGGTCGCTATTGTCGAATACCGTGCCCGTCACCGTATTCGCAATAGAAATGGCTGCGGGCTTATCCGCACTCAATTCAGCTTCGATTGTCCAGTCGCCCACTGTAAATGTATCGTCTACCCGCCAAATATTTTCCACGTTGCCGTTTTCACTCACCTGAATAATGGTAAGAATCTTGTTTTGTGCCACCGGGCCGAATTCCGCCGTCAGATGCCACTGTTTGTCAGCCGCTTTTGCCGGTTCACCGCCCGGGAACCACTTGTTGGTAGTCGTAATCTTAGGTGTCTCGTCGCTGAATATCTGCGCTACGGAAGTAAATCCTACCGTCTCATTCACCGTAGTCACTTTGTTTCCCGCTACGTGGAATTCCACCGGACTATGCAGCAACCACTGCCAGGTGGCAGGTTCGGTTGCACCTAAATCATCATAGATAACCACCTTATTGGGACGAAGCATAAAAATCTGACGTTTATAGTTGTTCAGCGGATTATCGCCAAAACCATACTGCTGTGTCTGCGACAGGCCCGCTCCGGCAAAACTGTTTATCCAATACGTATTTTCCGTCGTTCCGCAATATGCCTGCGAAGCATCTCCCATAAAATAAGCCAGATTATCTCCGTTCAGCGCACGCTCAATATTGCCATAAGCTCTTGTGGTGAAAGGCTGACCGACACCGTTCACCATCACCGTGTTGTGCCCGCGGGTATTGCGATATTGCAGAATGGCATGAGCGTCATTATAAACCTGATAATAACCGGCATTCATATATACGTATTCTCCTTTATAAAGAAGTCGGAAGCTGTTCTGATCCGAGTGTGTATGATTGCCCGAACCATAAGGACTGGAACGGAAAGCAAGAGACATATTGCTGCTGCGTTCGTTCATATCCGAGAAAGCCACTCCTTCACCACTATCCTTATACCATACAAAGTTCTCCAATCCCGGATCTTCATGACCACCTACATTATAAGGTGCATCTCCCTGAGAGATACGATACAGGCGCAAGTCATAATTGCGATATAAATTGTGCATACTCTCCGACGCGATACTCGACCGTTGACATTCCTGCACATACCAGATAGCATTGGGGTCGTTAAGTTCACGAGCCAGGAAATCGGCAAAACCGATTCTGGAACGGGCCGGTCTGTCCTCTCTGTTGAAATCACCGAAAGAAGTATTCTGACTGTCCGGCAACCAGGAATAAACCAGCGCTCTTCCCGCATTCTGGAACCAAGGATGTTGCAAGAAGTCCGCTCCCGTGAGATGAGACAACAGCATAGTCATATAATATAAGGTATACTGATTGGTTTGGAAGTATCCCGCGCCGTTAAACCAGGAACCGTCACGATTGAAACCGTTGGATGGCGCACGTGAAGTCCAGAGTTCATAGAAGTATTGCAAAATAGTCATTGCTTCCGGATTCTTCTGGCAAAGCACAAACGTTCCCTGCACCATTCCACGCAATGTAGCCTGCCAAGTGTGTTCGTCAAAGAACCAGTTCTCCATACGTCCTCTGAAATGATTGTAGTAATAAGTGGCGATTTTCATTATCTCCGTCTCAATTTTTGCCATTTCATCGGCAGTCAGGTCATTCTGACATGCATCATAGACGGTACTCAGAATAGTTACGATTTCAGCAGCGGCGAAGTCATTAGTGCGCCAAGTGTCATCAGCCAACGTTTCACCCAACATTCTGCGCACATAGTCCAGCATCTTATCATAATACTTTGTGTCACCAGTCAGCAAATACGCCGTATAAAGATAGTCGAATATGTATTCGCTCAATGTAGCGCTCTGAAGATACAAACCTTTAGCGGCATCAATACCTTGTTCGGTACAAGCCCTATCGGCTCTGGAAATCATGTCGCTATATTCCACATGTTCTTGTATCTTCGCTTTCGCAGTCTCGATACCAGCAGCCAAGTGACAGTGAATACGGGGATATCCCACAGGAATGTTTTGCCGGAGCACCGAAAAGTCCGGAGTAACGAACACCGGTTCCTTACCGGTCACCGTAAAGGAGTATACCTTACTCCAGCCCGCAGTCCTTCCATCCTGAGCCACTGTACGGAAGCGCCAGTGCCACTGCCCTACCGCCATCTCTTGATGGATGTTAAATACATTCCAGTTCAGCTTTCCCGAACGGTAGGTGCCCTGTTCGGGAAAAGAGATATCTTGCGACAGTTCGAACTCTAAAAATTCATTTTCTTTTCTTGCGGCCCGCGGCACCAACAGAGGTGCCGGATTAATATAAAGTTCATGTTCCTCACGCGGATAGGGTTTATCCCGTTGGTCGGGATGCACCACTTCCGGCGCCTCTTCTTGGGCATAATCCTCGAAAAAGATTTCCTGATCGTCGCTACACCCTGTTGCCATAAAGAACAACAAGGCAAACATTATTCTTGAAAAGATTTTTGTATCCATATTTTCTTAATTATACTTGTTGTTACCAATCGGGATTCTGTACCAAATTCTCATTCATATACAATTCCTCTTGTGGGAAAGGGAACAGGTACATCTTATCATCCCACTGATTCTGTCTCACCAATACTTTTGAATACGTAAAGTTTGTATCGGTTCCTGTTATTCTGACGCCATAGATATTCTTTACGACTTCACCCGTCTTCCAACGGCGGATATCCCAGAAACGATGGTCTTCGAAAGCCAGCTCAATGCGTCGTTCGTTGCGCAATTTCTCCAAGAAAGCATTACCGGTTTCCTCCACATGTTTCATATCCGCGCAATCCCGAACCAGGTTCAAAGCTTCACGAGCCGAATAAGGATAGTCGGTTGGTTTCGTGTCCTCTCCTACCCAATGGTACATCGCTTCGGCATAATTCAGCAGAATTTCAGCATAGCGGAACAAAGGGAAATGATGTTCCTTGCCGAGCGGACTCACCGGATTCAGGCTGACTTGTGCATTCATGTGCTTACGCAGATAGTAACCCGTTTTCGTTGCACCTTCCATACCGGTATGCAGACCACCGACATTTGTTTCTACCCTTTGCTTCAGCCACGTAGCACCATTATACAGCACATTCAGGTAAAGGCGTGGGTCACGAGTCGGGTTGCCCAGTTCATCCACGTACATATTACGTACATGCTCTGCATTATCCCAATCAAACGGAGTACCGTTTTTCATTTCAAAAGCATCCACCAAGTTTTGTGTCGGTGTATTTCCTCCCTTCGAGCCTTCATATCCCATCGGTTCATTGCGTGCCTCAAAAGTGCTTGTACGTGCTCCGTCGCGACGTTCGAAAATCAACTGGGGCGAATTGAACAGATTGTTATCACCCATATACAACGGGTCACTGCCTACTTTAGGCAAGCTATATTTATTCATTGCAATCACAGCCGCCGCGGCTTTCGCTGCCTTTTCCCATTTTGCAGGATCGCCGCTTGGGTTATGAAGCCGACTGGCTGCATAAAGCAACGCTCTGGACTTCAAAGCAAGTACGGCTCCCTTCGTCGCACGACCGGTATCACCCCGGTAATCTCTATGATCCACCGGCAATCCATTATCCGCAATAATCTGGTCGCACTCCGTAACAATAAAGTCAACCACCGCATCAAAAGAAGAAGGTTCCACAAAATTGATTTCTTCCGGTTCATAAGTCCGGAGCAGCAACGGAATGTTCCCATAACGCTTGGCAAGCTCAAAGATGTAGAAAGCCCGCAGGAAACGTACCTCATAAGGAAATAAGGTAGCTTTGGCCATTATCTCTTCATAGTCGTCATTATACTCAAACTTATTCAGTACCTCGATATCGAAATTTTCCAGGAAAGAGTTAGCGCTTCGGATAGCGTCAAAATAATCCCAGCCGGTATCAATCGTCTTAATGGGACTCCATACATTATTGCCGATATCGTAAATCGTATTCTGCTCCCAGCTATAGATAGAATTGTCCGTAGCCGACTCCATCATCGCACCATTGTTGCGATCCAAATCCGTCGGCAGAAAGCTGTAAACGTAAGCTACTAGTTTTTCCAGATTATCATAGTAGGAATAAGCCGTCTCTTTCGTATCGCCATTGGTTTCGTCAAAATCCAGACTACATCCTGCCACTAAAAGAGAAGCACACATTATCGCTATATATGTTTTTATTTTCATCGTACTTTCTTTTTAAAAGTTTATATTCAATCCCAAAGAAATGCTCATCGTATCGAAATAACCCAATGAAAGGTTTTCACAATTCAGATAATCAATATGGTCTAAAGAGAATAAATCCTGTGCACGCACATAGACCTGAAGTTTGTCCATGTGCAGCTTTTCCGACCATTTCTGCGGGAAATTATAATAGACATTCAGGTTACGCAATTTAAAGAACGAACCGTTTTCCAGCCATTGGGTACTGTTGCGATAATTGTTCGCATTGTCCAATGTAGACAGGCGGGGAAGATTGGCAATGTCCTTTGTACTCTCCGTCCAGCGGATTCTGTCTTTCAGATACCAAGTGGAAATATTGTTATTGTTACGAAGCGGACGATAGACATGCGGAGTTGTCAGCATTGTGCTGATACCACCGACTCCCTGGAAAGTTGCGTCTACTCCGAATCCCTTGTATTCAAATCCCAGATTCAAGCCGTACACCATTTCGGGCACTGTAGCCGACTTACCAATCGCCACTTCGTCATAAGCGTCAATCCGTCCATCGTTGTTCTGGTCTTTGTATTTCAAGTCACCCGGACGTACCGTAGAGAACGTCTGAACAGGACTCTTACGTATATCCTCCTCATCACGGAAGTAACCGATAGCCTCAAGGCCGAATACCTGTCCTACCTTGTGTCCTTTCGCATACAGATAGTCATAAGGCTGATAACCTTCACCGTTTTCCAGCACTTTGCTGTCCATGAAAGAAACATTACCATTGACATAGTAACGGAAATCACGGATTTTATCATTCCAGCCAAGGCTCAGTTCCAGCCCTTTGCTTTCCACTTTACCTACATTTTGCTGTGGAACGTCGATACCAATCATTCCTGATACTTTTTTGTTCGAAACTAAAATATTAGAACGCTTGTCATAGTACATATCAGCAGTGAAACTCAGTTTCTTGAACAACTGCACATCCAGCCCGATATTGTATTTATCCGCTGTTTCCAACTCCAGTGAACGCATGGGTATTTTCCGTTCCAAATAGCCGGATACTTCAGTGTTACTATCACCGAAGTAATACTTGCGCAAGCTACTCCAATAATGTTTGCCCAAACCGTAAGAAAGATTATCGACAGCCGAACGTCCATAAGAGAGACGCAGCTTCAGCAAGTCTATAAACGACCGGTCTTTCAGAAAATCTTCATTGGACAACACCCAGGCGGCCGACACTGCCGGATAAAAGCGGAACTTGTCTCCTTTCAGCAGGACGCTGGTGCCATAACGATTGGCTACAACATCTACCATATACTTGTTCCGGAAATTATAACTTGCAATTCCCATCAGAGAATGGCGGTACCATGAGGAATTGACTCCCAACGACTCTTCCATCTCCTGACGGTAAAGAGCGGCAACGCTCAACTGATGATTATTCCATGCACGGTCATATCCCAATTTCACTTCCCAATTACTGCGGATAGTTTGTTCCAATACTTTATTAGAGCCACTGCCTATGTTCACTACATATTGAGGATTATCATTATAGACAGTTCCCACTTTACCCGTCTCGTCCGAATATGAAATTACTTCATACGAGTAGGTTTTGGAACCTTCCTGCCAAAAAGTAGCCGTATTGTCGTAAGCGATGGCAGCTTCCGCCTTCAAACCTTTCAAAAGCATGGACAAATCCTGTGTGATTCGCATATTCGCTTCCAGTTTTCTCCAGTTAGTCTGATAATATCCCTGATCGGCAATTACAGCCAACGGATTCATATTATGAAGCAAGTTGCTTCCCCATAAACCATTGGAAGTCTTGATTGGAAACGCTGCCGACGGCACCTTATACATATTCTCAAAAATAGTACTGATTGTTTCGTCCGGGCGTTTCGACTCATTCAACACCCCTACAATGCCAAACTGCATTTGTGTACTGGAAGTGAGATCTACATCGATATTCATTCGCAGACGCATATCATAGTTACGAATCTGCGACTTATAACGGTCGGTGTACTCAGTATACTTCTCATTCAGCAAGCCAAAATCGTTTTTATAATCAAAAAGTCCCATATAGCGCAACTTGCTTCCCCCGCCACGCACCAGCAGGTTCAACTGATTGTTTTCGCCCATGCTCCGTGTTCCTTCGTCCACCCAGTTCACATTCGGGAAAATATCCGGAGAGGTTTGGTTTCTGAACGCATTCAGGTCACTCTCGGAATACATGGGGGTCAGTCCGTCATAATACAACGCCTCGTTCATTGCACGGGCATAAGTATAGGCATCCGCCATCTCCGGCTTGTTGACGGGCAGAGTAAAACCATGCTTATAATTAATATCGACATCAAAAGAGTTGTAAGCACCTCTTTTCGTTGTGAGCAAAATGACTCCATTGGCACCACGTGCACCATACAACGCTGTCGCCGCACCATCTTTCAACACAGACATCGTTTCCACCTCTTCCAGTGTAATCGTGTTCAACGAACGAGGGAAACCGTCGACAATAATCAAAGGAGTTCCGTCGCCTAAACCACCCCGTCCGCGTACGTTCAGTGTCGCTTCAGCATGCCAGCCAACGTTTTGTTTCGCATACAGCCCCGGGAACAATCCGTATAAAGAATTCTGCAAAATCGTAGCAGCCTTGTTCTCAAAGACTTCGGAAGAAACGGTAGAAACCGCCTGTGTCAGATTCGACCGGTTTTTCTTGATATATCCCAAGTCTATCATCTCCGCATCAAGTCCGTTGTTCCCAAGACTATCCGCTGCATGTTGCTGCCCATTCGCTGTGGTAGACAGCAAAAATGCCATACCGACAATATATAATAATTTATTATTCATTTTTCTTATCTTCTATGTTTAAGAGTTAACCTATCTCCCCATTACCATCCGGGATTTTGAATTAATCCATACTTCTTGTTTATCTCATCCTGTGAGAATGCAATCAGATACCAATGGTCTTTCCAATCATATTTTGCATCAGTTGTCGACCTTTCATAAGTAAAACTACCATCTCCATTCTTCTTGATAGTCAACATCTCCAACGGAGTGGAAAGTAAATCGGCACGTTTCCAACGAATCAAATCGAAGTAGCGCATCTCTTCCGCACCAAATTCAACCACACGTTCGTGCAACAGGATATCTACCAGTTCTTGTCCTTCCACCTCACGGACATCGGGCATCCCGACACGGTTGCGGACTAAATTAATATAATCGTAAGCATCCCGTCCGAATTCATCTTTCTGCTTGGCAATCCCCAACTGGTTCATTGCTTCCGCAATACTCAAATAGACTTCCGGCATACGAACCAACGGGCATTGGTAAGGCTGGTTCTTCACTTCCTCTCCCTTATCCCTCACAAACTTGCGGATACTGTAACCGTATATGGATGATTTATTATATTTTGAGTTTTCCCTGCTTTGCAGTCCGCCTTGATAACATTGCGCCCCACCATTCAGTTTCTGGAATTTATCCTGATTGATTATCAACGTTTCATACAGGCGGGGGTCACGGGTAGGCTTCATGTTCTCATCAAAGAAGGGGTGAGCTTTATGATTCGGATTGTCCCAGTCGAACGGAGTTCCGTCTTTCCACTCAAACATATCCGCATAACTCGAACGTGTGGATATATACCAGTCATTATGTCCGCGGTCTAAAGATTTCATGCTCATATCATATATAGGATAGCGATGAGACGCCATAATAATCTCTCTGCTACCACGTTTCCAATAGCCGTCAACATAATTTTGCCGGGGGTCGTCACCAGTTTTCACAACCTCATGGTAGTTACCATTTTGTTTATTAAGTCTCAGGAATTCAAGACCTGCGTCTAAAGCATTTCTCCAACGTTCCTGGCGGTAATCTCCAAACCATGTTAATTTTTGAGCAGCCGCTTCCCCGTCCATATAAGGCGCATCATTATTGAACAAAGGACTTGCTACAAAAAGACATACACGCAGTTTCAATGCTTTGGCGGCGGCAGCCGTCAGATGTCCGTATTCAGCATCGCTTGCATTCCATGGCAAATCAGCAGCAGCCTCATCCAGTAAAGCGACAATCTTACCGACCGTCTCTTCCAGAGTCAGACGAGGGAACTGGAAAGAGTCGTCAGGATTGTAGGCATGGTCTATCCATGGCACTCCCCCATAATGCCTCAGCATCTGTGAATAGTGGTAAGCGATAATGACCTTCATTTCTGCTTTGCGCTGTTTCTTTTCATCTCCGGTCATATCCGGCACACGGTCTACATTTTCCAAGTAAACATACGCTTTCCGGATACCATACAGCGGATTACCAATATTCTGCGTAGTACTGTTGGGATAATAGGGAAAACCGATTTCGTAAGATGCCTTAAGGCTACCTGATACATAAGCACTTTCGCGGTTATAACAAATATCTGTCACACCATCCGTATTACCCCAGTTACCACGATAGCCGCGGGATTCCATAGGCAAATAATCCGGCAATGACCTATACGCTTGATTTAAAGCCTGGTCGGCATACTTTTTATTCGAAAAGACGATATTGATATCGACGTCATCACCCGGTGATTTTTCCAGAAAAGCATTACCAAGCTTGAAATCTTCACATCCGGTTGTCATCCCGACCAATAATACCCATAAGAGGGCTCTTATACTTTTGTTCATCTTGATATTCAATTAAAAGGTTACATTGATTCCTAAATTATAAATCTTCATAATCGGATAAGACTGTGCCCGGTTCGGTTCTCCTTCCGGATCCATGAAATCCAGTTTGTCAAATGTCAACAGGTTATATCCGGTCAGTTTGATCGAAATCAAAGAAGCGCCGATAGCATTTAATATCTTCTTGTTCGTGATGTTATAGCCGATAGTCGCATTCTTCAGTTTGATATATGAGGCGTCCTGCACCCAGGTAGTCGATGTTTGCTTATTACTGTTGTTGGACGACAAACGCGGATATTTGGCTGTGTTTGCCGTTTCCGGTGTCCAGGTGCCGTCTGCTATAAACTGATAAAGCACTTGGCGCTTGTCAAACGGGGTCTGAAACGAATATGCCAGCTCCACATTAGCTTCCTTGGCTGCAGTCCAGTTCATGGACGCAAAGAAACCTTTATATTCGATGCCATAATTAAAACCGAATGTATAAAGCGGACGTTTGGAATTACCGATTTTGCAGACATCATCCGCATTAATCACATGGTCTCCATTCAAATCCTTGTATTTCAAGTCTCCCGGACGCACAGTTTCTCCCGGTTGCGGTAATTCCGGCAGTAGTTTTCCGTTCGAATCAAAATCATCTTCCGTATAGAAGCGTTCCGTCACATAACCGAAAATAGAGCCAACCGACTGTCCGGTACGCCACATATAAGGTTCGTTAGGCTCCACCTCATCCTGATAGATAATCTTATTCTTGGCATAAGACATGTTGGCATCCAACCAATAGCTAAAGTCTTTCACCCGGTCGTTCCATTTCAAGCTGATTTCATATCCTTTATTATCGACCTTACCCATATTGACCACCGGCAAAAGAGAAGCACTCAGCGAAGTATAAATAGGAATAGTAGAGCGGGTGATAAGAATATCCTTACGTTTTTCTATAAAATAATCGAAAGTCAGGCGCAGTTTGTCACTGAAGAAATTCATATCGACTCCATAGTTTTGTTTCAGAGCAGTCTCCCACGTCACAAATTTATTTGCCAGACGTTTTTCTTCCGCTCCATTCGCAACCACCGTATTGTAAAGGCCGAAATTGTAACCGTCCAAATAATCTTTATAAGCATTATCCTTATCCAGTTTATCCACCACATAAGCATCGGGCAAATACAAGAAACGATTATTCCTCATATTGTCATTACCTACCAAACCGACAGAAGCACGCAGTTTCATATAGGTCAGATAGTTATTCTTTTTCCAGAAAGGTTCTTCCGTGAGAACGTATCCGATAGAACCTGCCGGGAAGGTACCGAAACGCTTGTCCGGTGCAAAATTCTCGGAGCCGTTATAACCGATATTAAACTCAGCCAGGTAACGCGAACTATAATCGTACGTCAGACGACCGACCAGACCGACATACGCGGTAGGAATTGCCTCATATTGCTCGGGATAATACTTTTTGCTTTGATTATAAAGCGCAAGAGCTCCTACATTGTGGTTCCCGAACTTCCGTTGATAACGCAAGCTAGTCTCAAAATACCAGTCTCTTGAACGGTTGTTATTCCCTTGCTTATAAAGAAGTTCTCCGTCCCTGCCACTCGTTTTGTAGACAATTTCCTTATTAAAATTGGGATCACCAATTTCCAGTCCCGGGTCTTTCACCGATGAATAATAAAAAGGAATATAGCTTACTGTTTGAGTAGTTACATCTTTCGTGTAAGAATAAGTAGTATTGTAAGACCCCTTGGCTTCTAACGTCAATCCTTTTGTCACAAAATCCAGATTCTGTGTCAACACCATATCAAAGTTCATGGTGTTGCTTACCTGCCTTGAATAACCGGTGCCGTAGAAATTTTGAAACATTTCATACCCGTTCATCAAGCCGGGGAAGCGGGCAGGATCCGTCACCACCTTCTTCCCGTCCACCAAGCCGGGCGAAGAAAACGGTGCAGAGGTTGCCATCAGATTCCACCAGAAATCTTCATGATTCTTGGGCGCGTTCTTAACCCCGACAATTCCGCCGATATTCAGTTTTAGAACCGTCGATTTGGTCAGGTTCATATCCAGATTGGCACGATAGTTATAGCGAGAATACTGATAGTTACTGTTGTAATCCAATTCTTTGAAATTCTTGAAGAAACCATCCTGATAAAGGAAACCTAATGACACGAAATACTTCACATCTTTCGTTCCGCCGGAAATATTCAAGTTATGCTGCGTCTGTATGGAAAGCTTCTTGGTCAGATAATCATACCAGTTGACATTCGGATACATAATCGGTTCATCACCCAAGCGAAACCGTTCCAAATCATAGGGTTGAAATATCAACTCTTCCTCAGAAACACCATTGTTGCGGTCGAGCATATTTTTCATCACCGCATGTGTATAACTATCTGCAACATCTACAATGCGTGT
Organism: Bacteroides caecimuris; assembly: GCA_948742525.1. Lineage (GTDB taxonomy): Bacteria > Bacteroidota > Bacteroidia > Bacteroidales > Bacteroidaceae > Bacteroides > Bacteroides caecimuris_A. The sequence goes on from CAPYSS010000021.1 coordinate 14,782, forward strand.
CGGTGTCTGCACACCCACTGAAGAAGTGACGGACACCTTCGCCTTACCTTCCGTACCGCGTTTGGTTGTCACCAAGATAACGCCATTGGCACCCCGCACACCGAATACGGCTGTTGCCGAAGCATCTTTCAACACAGATATAGATTCGATTTCGTTCGGGTCCATTTGAAAGAAACTGCGCTCCACACCATCTACTAATATAAGAGGTGTAGCACCGGCTTCCGTGAGAGAACCGACACCACGAACAAAAATCTTCGCATCATCGGCTCCCGGTTCGCCGCTTGTCTGAACGGAAGAAATGCCAGGAATAGAACCTGCCAATGAGTTGGATATACTCGCATTCGGTGATTTCAGCAGAGCGTCTCCTTTAATACCCGAAATAGCTCCCGTCAAAGTTTCTTTCTTCTGGCTACCATAACCTACAACCACAACTTCCGACAGAGTTTGGACATCTTCCTGCATTTCAACATTCACAGATTTACGTCCTGCCACTTTCACTTCTGCCGAGTTAAATCCCAGATAAGAAATAACAAGCACTGCATTCTTGTCAGAAAGTTCAATTTCAAAACGCCCGTCTATATCGGTTAAAACTCCGCCTGCGGCATTTTTCACAGTAACCGTCGCACCAATAATCGGCTCACCTTTAGAGTCCTTTACCACGCCCGAAACTTTGAATCTCGCTTGAGACACAATGTTGGACCGTTCCACTGCATTGGAGTTCCTATCCGGATTCATGTTTTCCGCAGCACTTAAACATACATTGGATAAACAGAGTCCCGCGAATAGTAATGTCCTGCAAGTACCATAATTCATTGTTCTGATTTTCATAATCAAACTTGACTTAGTTAACAATTTACTAATTCTATTTATTGTTTTTTATCTCATTTCTGAAGTGGAATTTCTATCGGAACAAAGTTAAGGACTCTTAATAAGAAGACGTCTCCATATCGTCTAAATCAATTGACATTAGCTTTAGAACGATGTTGTTTTTATACAATTTGATTGAGATTTTATATAGCTACAAGCCGCAACAGCCCATTAAACCCTATTCCAGGCACGATAAAACACATTTCAGAACAGGTAAATTCACAGTTTCGACAGCAGAATTGTAGATATTATCTTTCATAAAGAGATTTACCCATTCCTCTTATAATAGAACACAAGTCATTATTCCATGCAAAAGAACAGGTTACAATATCTATTCCGGCACATTTCCCCTACCTATTAACAAGAGTTCCCAATAGTCCCAAATGGCGTTTTAAGGAGTTATTTCGGCGCCATTGGATAAATTCAACATTATAAAAGACAAAATTAATGCTCTCTATTTACAATCTAAACTCTATTGAACAACCTTATCACATGCATACGGTTAACATTCACTATTTTTACAAACAGAAAAAATCAAGTAAAACGATAAATTTATAACATGAAAAAGTACAATCTATTTTTGTTCTTCACGGCCCTTCTGCTGGCATCGTGCCAGACTCCTCAAAAGGAAAACTACGAATGGTTAAAAAAGAGTTTGGATGCAGCCTCCGCCCAATTAAAGATTACCGGGGAAAAGTTAAAAGGTACAGGCAAGTTTCCCCGAAGTATCCATCAGGTCTGCGACACTATGTTCATAAGCCGGCAACTGGAACGCGACCCTTCCGTATTCAAGGATTCGATAGAATCGGAATCTACCCCCGAACAGGCAGGACAAATCCTACTCTGCCCTGTATCCGACTGGACCAGCGGTTTCTTCCCCGGTTCATTATGGTATGCGTACGAACTGACCCGAAAAGACTCTTTAAAGAATCTCGCTATCTATTATACCAATCAACTCAATCCGGTACGCTACATAAAAGATACACATGACATCGGTTTCATGGTGAATTGCAGCTATGGAAACGCATTGAGATTATCCCCCAATGATACGATAAAAGAGGTTATCAAAGAAACCGCCGATAACCTATGCGGACGTTTCAACGACACTATCGGCTGTATTCGTTCGTGGGACTTCGGAGAATGGAACTATCCTGTGATTATTGACAATATAATGAACCTGGATTTATTATTCAACGCCTATAACCTAACTTCCAACTACCGCTATAACGAGGTTGCAATCAAACATGCCAAAACGACCATGAGAAACCACTTCCGCCCTGATTATACTTGCTATCACGTAGTAAGCTATAACAACGACGGAACCGTAGAATACAAACGTACCCACCAAGGCAAACACGATGAATCCTCCTGGGCACGTGGACAAGCATGGGCAGTCTATGGTTATACATCTTGTTTCAGGGAAACCAAAGACTCCCTATTCCTCACTCATGCTGAGAATGTAGCCAACATGATTATCAACCGGGTAAAAACCGAGGATTTGATTCCATTATGGGATTATGACGCTATACAGAGCCCGGAAACGCCCCGTGATGCGTCAGCGGCAGCAGTCACGGCATCGGCATTCATCGAGCTAAGCACCCTTACACAGAACGACAAATATTTCAACTATGCAGAAACAATACTGAAAAACTTGTCGAGCGATACTTACCTCGCCCCAATAGGTGACAATCAAAATTTTATATTGATGCATTCGACAGGCTCTATCCCCAACGGTTTCGAAATAGACGCCCCGCTGAATTATGCCGATTATTATTATCTTGAAGCCCTGAAAAGATACATGGACGTGAAGAAAATCAAATACGCTGACCTATAAACGCCATTGAAATGAAAAAAATAACCTTATTTTTACTGTGTGCGTGGCTACTGACAGGCTATACAACAGAGGTTAATGCCCAGACGAGTGTTAACGAGAAAGTATTTTCATTACTCAATCTGGACTATCCCGGACTGGAACAAGTGAAAGCACTCTATCAGGCACAGAAAAAAGAAGAAGCAGCCCAAGCATTGCTCAGTTACTATCGGGAACGCAAGGACATCCACCATCCTGACATTAACTTGGAAAACATCCGTCTGAGCCCGGAAAATAAAAAACGCGCCGATGATGCAATGCAGCACATCTTTTATGGACAGGAAGGTTATGAACCTACCTTTTACGGGAAAGATATCAATTGGAAATACTGGCCGATAAAGGATAATGAGATACGTTGGATGCTTCACAGGCATAAATGGTTTATCCCAATGGGGTATGCTTACAGAGCTAGTAAGGATGAAAAGTACGCTAAAGAATGGACATTCCAATATATGGACTGGATTAAAAAAAATCCACTTCTGGAGATTTCTAAAGAAGAATATGAGATTCTGGATAACAGTACACTTCAGGACGAAGCCGAAAACAATCGTTTTGCATGGCGTCCACTAGAGGTTAGCGACAGGTTACAGGCACAATTAATTCAATTTCTGTTATTTCTGCCCGCCCAATCGTTTACTCCGGAATTCCTGACCGATTTTCTGTGGAACTACCACAGACATGCCTTATTTCTCTCTAAAAATTACTCCAAACAGGGCAATCATTTACTTTTCGAAGCGCAACGAATGTTGTATGCAGGCACTTTCTTCCCCGAATTCAAAGATGCTGCCCAATGGAGAAAAAGCGGAATAGATATATTGAATCATGAAATCCAGATACAGGTATATCCGGACGGCGGACAATATGAACTGGATCCTCATTACCACCTGGCTACCATTAATATCTTTTATTATGCACTGAATATGGGAACAGTCAACGGCTTCCGAAATGAATTTCCACAAAGCTATATAGACACCATTGAGCGCATGATTATGTTCTACGCCAACATCTGTTTCCCCGATTACAGCAATCCCTGTTTCAGTGATGCTATCTTAACCGGAAAGCAGCCGACTATCAACTATTACAAAAAGTGGTCTGCTTTATTCCCTGATAATCAAGCCATCCGTTACTTTGCAACAGAAGGCAAAGAAGGGAAACGTCCTGATTATCTGTCTAAAGGATTCACAACCTCGGGTTTCTTTATATTCCGTAATTCATGGGGACAGGATGCTATCCAAATGGTAGTGAAAGCCGGCCCGAAAGGAGAATGGCACTGCCAACCGGACAACGGAACATTCGAACTCTGGTTCAACGGGAAGAACCTGTTCCCGGACTCCGGCTCTTATGTTTTTGCGGGCGATGAAGAAGTGATGAGATTGCGAAACTGGTTCAGAGCAACTGCCGTACATAACACGTTGACACTGGATAACTGGACCATAGAGGTCACCGAATCAGTAACCAAATTATGGCAGCCGGAAGGAAATACACAAATTCTGGTAACAGAAAATCCGGGTTATAAAGATTTGAAGCACCGTCGTTCTGTATTCTTTGTCGACAATTCATTCTTTGTCATTGTAGATGAGGCAATAGGAAAAGCCAAAGGCACAGTTAATTTGCATTATCAGCTCTGTGAAGGAGAAACAGCTTTGGACTCCCAAAAGATGTCTCTTACGACAGCTTTAGAAAATGAAAGCAATGTAAAACTACAATGCTTCAGCACTGACAAAATGAAAGTTGTTAAAGAGGAAGGCTGGTATTCAACAGGCTATCGCCAACGTAGCGAACGTCCTGCAATAGCGTTTAATATAGAGAAAAAAGATGATAAGCCGGTGCGCTATATCACTGTAATCTATCCTTTCAAAGACAAAAATAACAAAGACAAGTTCAACGCTCGTTTTAAAAATAAGAAATTCAATGAAAACGAATTGGAAATCGAAGTAAAGGTAAATGGGAAATCGAGAGTTTTAGGGTATAAGTTATAAATACAAGGGATTGGTTAGTTTTCAATAGGCAGGGGAAGGGGGAATACTCCTTCCCTTTTGTATTTAAATACGCAGCGGAGGCAACGGAACAGCTCTCCTCCAGAAAAACAAAAAAGACCGGGCATATATCTATACACCCGGCCATTCTCCTCTTAATAATTCTCTCTCTCTTGGTTTTATCCTTCGTACGGTTCAAAATCTTCTTTGCCGACTCCGCAAAGTGGACAAGTCCAATCATCAGGAATGTCTTCAAAGGCTGTTCCTGGTTCAATTCCGCTTTCTGGATCTCCTTGTTCGGGGTCGTAAATATATTCACAGACCGTGCAAATGTACTTCTTCATAACGTTCGTATTTTTAATTGGTTTTCTAACTAATATAACACAAATAGCAAGATATTTGTTCAACACTATTTTCCAAACTAAAGAAATTTCTCAAACCATTGTCCATTCCTTATCGCACATGTGGTAAACCACGATAACAAACTCGACTTCATAAAAAGTTTTAATTAAACAATTTATCACAATTTTATGTTGTATTTTTGTGGTTCAAACTAAACGCATGTATCTGCATGAGTACAAATAAAAATGACTATTATCATATAGGACTTACAGACAATGAAGTCCTTCAAAGCAGGGGAAAAAATGGTATCAACCTGTTAACGCCCCCCAAGCGTCCTTCCCTGTGGAAGCTTTATCTCGAAAAATTTGAAGACCCGGTGGTGCGTGTACTATTAGTAGCAGCTGCATTTTCTCTAATCATCTCCATCATTGAAAATGAATACGCTGAGACTATCGGAATTATTGCCGCCATCCTGCTGGCTACCGGAATCGGTTTCTTTTTCGAGTATGATGCCAACAAAAAGTTTGATCTGCTGAATGCTGTCAATGAAGAAACGTTGGTAAAAGTGATCCGAAACGGACGTGTACAAGAAATTCCCCGCAAAGACATAGTAGTAGGTGATATTGTAATTCTGGAAACGGGTGAAGAAATTCCCGCCGACGGAGAACTGCTGGAAGCCATCTCTTTGCAAGTAAACGAATCTAATCTGACTGGAGAACCTGTTATTAATAAAACTACTGTAGAAGCCGATTTTGATGAAGAAGCCACTTATGCCTCCAATCTGGTGATGCGTGGTACTACAGTGGTGGATGGACATGGTACCATGCGCGTACTGCATGTGGGAGATGCTACTGAAATCGGGAAAGTAGCCCGACAGAGTACAGAGGATAACCTCGAACCCACCCCGCTGAACATACAGCTCACCAAACTCGCAAATCTGATTGGAAAGATCGGTTTCACCGTTGCCGGTCTGGCTTTCCTTATTTTCTTTGTGAAAGATGTAGTGCTATATTTTGATTTCGGTTCGCTGAACGGATGGCACGAGTGGCTTCCGGTTTTCGAACGGACACTGAAATATTTTATGATGGCAGTTACACTGATTGTAGTAGCTGTGCCTGAAGGATTGCCAATGAGTGTTACGCTTAGTCTGGCATTGAATATGCGCCGCATGCTTTCCACTAACAACTTGGTGCGGAAAATGCATGCTTGCGAAACAATGGGAGCCATCACCGTGATTTGTACAGATAAAACCGGTACACTGACTCAAAATCTGATGCAAGTGCACGAACCCAATTTTTACGGCATCAAAAATGGCAGTGTTTTGTCCGACGATGATATCAGCACACTCATTGCAGAAGGAATAAGCGCTAACTCAACCGCTTTCCTTGAAGAATCAGCCAAGGGAGAAAAACCCAAAGGCGTAGGAAATCCAACCGAAGTGGCTTTATTGCTCTGGCTTAACAAACAGGGAAAAAATTATCTGGAACTTCGCGAGAAAGCACATATCCTCGACCAACTCACTTTCTCTACGGAACGGAAATTCATGGCAACCCTTGTTGAGTCGCCACTGATCGGAAAAAAAATACTCTATATAAAAGGAGCCCCGGAAATTGTTTTGGGCAAGTGTAAAGAAGTAGTCTTGGACGGACGACGAGTGGACGCCGTAGAATATCGTTCCACAGTAGAAGCACAACTGTTGAGCTACCAAAATATGGCTATGCGCACACTTGGATTTGCGTTCAAGATTGTCGGAGAAAATGAGCCAAACGATTGTACAGAACTGGTTTCAGCCAACGACCTGAATTTCTTGGGAGTAGTTGCCATCTCCGACCCGATTCGTCCGGACGTACCTGCTGCGGTTGCTAAATGTCAGTCCGCAGGTATAGGCATTAAGATCGTGACCGGTGATACTCCGGGAACGGCAACGGAAATCGCACGTCAGATAGGTCTTTGGAACCCCGAAACAGATACCGAACGAAATCGAATCACCGGTGTTGCATTTGCTGAATTGAGCGATGAAGAAGCATTGGATAGGGTGATGGATTTAAAAATCATGTCCCGCGCCCGCCCGACTGACAAGCAACGTCTGGTGCAGCTGCTTCAGCAAAAAGGAGCAGTCGTAGCCGTAACCGGAGACGGAACCAATGACGCCCCGGCATTGAATCATGCCCAAGTAGGTTTGTCAATGGGTACAGGTACTTCTGTTGCCAAAGAGGCCAGCGATATTACCCTGCTCGACGACTCCTTCAACAGTATCGGAACTGCCGTTATGTGGGGACGCTCCCTGTATAAGAATATCCAGCGTTTCATTGTTTTCCAGCTGACGATCAACTTCGTAGCACTGCTCATTGTCTTGTTGGGTTCTGTGATCGGTACGGAACTTCCGCTGACCGTCACACAAATGTTATGGGTGAACCTGATTATGGACACTTTTGCCGCTTTGGCTCTTGCATCCATTCCGCCCAGCGAAACCGTGATGCTTGAGAAACCCCGTCGAAGCACTGATTTTATTATCAGTAAGGCAATGCAGTATAATATATTAGGTGTAGGCTCCATCTTCCTCATCGTACTGCTCGGAATGATTTATTATTTCGACCACAGCACGGAAGGCATGGATATACACAATCTGACCATTTTCTTCACCTTCTTTGTCATGCTGCAATTCTGGAATCTGTTCAATGCCCGTGTATTCGGCACTACCGATTCGGCATTCAAGGGACTTTCCAAATCGTATGGCATGGAGCTCATTGTACTGGCTATTCTTGCCGGACAATTCCTGATCGTACAGTTCGGTGGAGCTGTATTCCGTACGGAGCCACTCGACTGGCAAACCTGGCTTCTTATTATAGGCGTTTCGTCCACGGTGTTATGGGTTGGAGAACTTATTCGCCTTGCTCAACGTATTATTCACAAAAACAACAGAAATGAAAAGTAAAGGAATAAAAAACCTTCTTATTGATTTGGGTGGTGTACTTATCAATCTCGACCGCCAACGTTGCATTGAGAACTTTCAGAAATTAGGGCTCCGGAACGTGGAGGACCTACTGGACATCCATAATCCGAACGGACTCCTGATGCAACAGGAAAAAGGATTGATTACACCCGCCGAATTCCGTGACGGAGTTCGTCAGATGATAGGCAAAGCAGTGAGCGACACACAAATAGATGCAGCCTGGAATAGTTTTTTGGTAGACATACCGACACACAAACTTGATTTATTATTAAAATTACGTGAGAAATACGTCGTCTATTTATTGAGCAATACCAACCAAATCCACTGGGACTGGGCATGTATTCACCTGTTTCCCTACCGCACATTTAAGGTGGAAGACTATTTTGAGAAAACGTACCTCTCTTTTGAAATGAAAATGGCCAAGCCCGAACCGGAGATCTTCAAGGCAATCATAGAGGATGCCGGTATCGAGCCGCAAGAAACACTCTTCATCGATGATTCCGAGATGAACTGTAAGGCAGCGCAAAATTTAGGAATTATCACTTATACAGCAAAAGCAGGCGAAGACTGGAGCCATCTTTTCAACAGCAAATAATTTTAGAGATATGCAGATTATACGTGACACATCGGCTATTAACCCGGAACCCAGTGTAGCTACCATCGGTTTTTTTGATGGAGTACATGCAGGACATCGCTATCTGATTCAGCAAGTGAAAGAGATAGCCGCCGCCAAAGGTCTACGCTCTGCATTGGTTACTTTCCCCGTTCATCCCCGCAAAGTGATGAATGTGGATTACCGTCCAGAACTTCTGACTACCCCGGAAGAAAAAATAAGGCTGCTGGCAAACATCGGGGTAGATTACTGTCTGATGCTTGATTTCACTCCAGAAATTTCCCGGCTTACTGCCCGGGAGTTCATGACGCAGCTGTTAAAAGAACGTTATCAGGTAAAATACCTGGTTATCGGCTATGACCATCGTTTCGGTCACAACCGCAGCGAAGGTTTCGAGGATTATGTACGCTATGGGAAAGAAATTGGCATAGAAGTGATCCGCGCCAAAGCATATACCAGCAATATAGAAATAGAGAACGTACCCAATGTTCCGGTAAGTTCTTCCCTGATCCGCAAACTTCTTCATCAAGGAGAAGTGGACCTGGCTGCCGATTGCCTGAAATATGAATATTTCCTGGACGGAATAGTAGTAGGTGGCTATCAGGTAGGTCGGAAAATAGGTTTTCCAACGGCCAATTTAAGCGTGGATGATCCTGATAAACTGATCCCCGCGGACGGTGTATATGCCGTATGGGTGACATTTGATAAAAAAACATATATGGGGATGCTGAACATAGGTGTCCGCCCGACGATTGACAATGGTCCTAACAGGACCATTGAGGTGAATATCCTTCACTTCCATTCGGACATATACGATAAATTCATCCGGCTTACTTTCGTAAAACGGACGCGTCCCGAGCTGAAATTCTCTAGTATCGACGAGTTAACAGTGCAACTCCATAAAGATGCCGAAGATACGGAAGCTATTCTTCTTGCCAGCAAGGCAGGCGGTAACAGTAGAGAAACAAAATAAATAACACAATAACCGAATAATAAAAACTTAAAAATAGATTCTTATGCAAAAGTCATTTATGAGCATCTCTTTGGTGGTAATAGCTATTTCGATGTTAGCTATGTTTATCTATAGTTTCTTTACAACTAACTAAAGACCAATGAAAACAGCTATCAAACTGATATTAATAGACCTTCTCATTGCGCAGATTGTCGCCCCTATCCTGATTGTAATTCCCTGTACGATCTATTTGTTAGTCACCACAGGAGATTTGGATAAGATTGCTCTGACACAAATGATTATGATTCCGGCCCAATTAACCGGTCAGATTATGATGGGTATTTATCTATGGAAAGCCGGCTATATCAGTACACAAAAGGCGACATGGTTGCCTGTATCAGCACCATTCCTAATTTGTAGCGGGCTAGCTATTCTCACCGCCGGCTTTCTGGTATCTGCACTTATGGGACTGCTAGACTGGATACCCAACATCATGGAGCAATCTTTCGACATTCTCCAATCCGGTTGGGGCGGTATTCTTGCAATAGCTATCATCGGTCCTGTACTTGAAGAAATCTTGTTTCGCGGAGCCATTACCAAAGCCTTGCTTCAACAATATAATCCAACTAAAGCCATTCTGATTTCCGCGCTTCTGTTCGGTGTCTTTCATATAAATCCGGCCCAGATCCTTCCGGCATTTCTAATTGGCATTCTGCTGGCATGGACTTATTACAAAACAGGTAGCCTGATACCGTGTATACTCATGCATGTGCTCAATAACTCGCTATCCCTATATCTTAGCATTAAATATCCCGAAGCCGAAAATATGGATGACCTGATTAACGGTACTCCTTATCTCATCGCTTTGGCCGGTTCAGTCCTGCTACTTATTTGCACCATATCAATCATGAATTCTCACCACAGAGGACGCAGAGGACACAAAGGTTTATACCAACAGTAGGGATATATAATAATCGCAAAATGTGTGATGGCAAAAAGCTCTGTGTACTCCGCGTCCTCTGTGGGGAATTTTATCTCTCTTTTGCTTTAAATACCAATGCATACATTCGTATCTGTTTCACCATCGACAGCAAACCATTGCTACGCGTTGGCGACAGATGCTCTTTCAACCCGATCTTGTCTATAAAATAAAGATCTGTATTCAAGATTTCATCAGGAGTATGTCCTGAAAGGACCTTTATCAATAAGGCAATAATTCCTTTGACTATCAAGGCATCACTTTCCGCTTTAAAAACGATTTTACCATCTACATCATCCGCTTGAAGCCACACCCTACTTTGGCATCCTTCAATCAGATTTTGTTCCGTCTTATATTTTTCTTCAAGTGGTTCCTGCTCATTTCCTAAGTCAATAAGTAGTTGATAACGGTCCATCCAATCGTCGAAGTCACTGAATTCTGCAATCACTTCGTCCTGTAATTCATTAATTGACATTATAAATAATTATTTAATCCTGTTATTTCTCATTATAAATCACTTCCAATACCGTTTGGCCTACTGCTTTCAACGTATTCTTATCTATATGTTCCATATTATCATTGACCGTATGCCATGTAGGAGTAAAGTCACCCTCCTGATTATATGGAATAATATCGATTGTTTTAATACGTGCCAAGCGATTAATGAACAGATGGTCGTCGGTTACAAATCCTCCGTTACCATCCATAAAAGTGTTCCCGTTGCCAATCTTCTTCGCCGCTTTCCAGACTTTCTTATTTATATCGGGAGCAAATTCTTCAGAATATCCCTCTTTCATAAACACGCAACCTTCACCGCCCACCATATCGAGCAGGATGCCAAAACGTGCATTATATCCCTGTACATGAGGATTGCGTGCCCAATACTGTGATCCGAGACACCAGAATTCCTCTTTATGCTGCCCCGTATAGAACTGCGGCGCACCATAATCCTCTGCATCCAGCAAAATAATATCGATACCTAACTCCGGTTGTTGCTGATTGACCAAGCGAGCTATTTCCAATAAAGCCCCTACACCACTGGCACCATCATTGGCACCCAAAATCGGAGTATTATGATTCTTCTCGTCAGGATCGTTATCAGCCCATGGACGTGTATCCCAGTGTGCAAACAGAGCGATTCGTTTTTTGCTTTCCGGCTTATAAGAACCGATAATGTTTCTCGCTTTCAACAGAGTTCCGTCATAAGCAATTAAATCTGCATATTGATTAGTCACTTGAGCACCGAAAGCCTCCAACTGACCGGCAAGGTAATTGCCACAGGCAACATGTTCTTTTGTATTAGGAACACGAGGCCCGAAATCCACCTGATTCTTTACATACAAATAAGCACTATCCGCATCAAATTGAGGTACATTCACTGCTGTCTCTTCGCTTTGTTCACTCGTACTATTTGCCTTATTACCTCCTCCGCAAGAGAATGCTGATAATAACAAAAAGGCACTCATTAATACTATCATAGTTTTCTTTTTCATCGTCCTTTCATCTATTAGGGCTTCAAAATTAGTTATTTTCATCACAGCATCGTTCAGATGGAATGGTTTATTAACATATAAACTTCAGTTCCACATTTTTCTTTCCGACCACAAGTTCCACTTTTGCGCCGTTTATAAGCGGCAGATTATGAGTCACGTGTCCTACCGGAAAATTAAAACAGACCGGATAATCATACTCTTTTACTAAATCCGCCAAAGCTGCATACAATTCCTTACCCAACGAACAGTCTTCTTCATACTCTGTAAATTGACCGATAATCAGTCCGGACAGTTTTTCGAGTACGCCTCCTAATTTCAAATTATACATCATACGCTCGATGGCATGCGGACGTTCGCTGACATCTTCAACAAACAATATCGTCCCTTCTGCCGGAATATCGTATGGAGTTCCCCGCAAACCATATGCTACCGCCATATTGCCACCATGCAAAACGCCTTGCGCAGTCCCCTGCTTATTCAGTTTGTGCTTCTCGCACGTATAAGAAGGGATATTTCCAAATAAGATATCCTTCAGATAGTTCGTACAAAGATCATCTTCCGGTTCTACCGTAAGATGACGGGCCATCAACGAATGTAGGGAAGCATATCCATTTTTCTGAAACAGATTGTGCAACGCTGTTATATCGCTAAAACCCAGTAACCATTTAGGATGTTCACGAAAAGCTGTAAAATCAATCTTATCAATCAAATGTACCGCCCCGTACCCTCCGCGACTACACAGGATAGCTTTCACCTCAGGGTCGTCCATCGCATCCTGCAAATCTTTCAGCCGCTGCCTGATTGTCCCGGCATATCTCCCGGATGAACTTCCGGCATATTTTCCCATAGCCACTTTCAAGCCCCATGATTCTAACCGTTTCTCGGCTCCTTTCAGAAATTGTTGGTCTATCTTACTCGAAGGTGATACAATAACCACTTTATCACCTTTCTGCAAAAAGGGAGGAAATTGAATATCCATATATATTCTTATTTAATTGACTTTCGTTGATAAAATACCAGACTGCCCGGATGCATTTGTTTTCATCTGCAAAAATACAGGAAAAAACGGTTCCATGCACATCCAACAGTCAAAACAAATGAAATATAGCAAAATGTTACATAATAGATGCATTTTTCGGATTATAATCGTTATTTTTTCAATCATTTTTCTGATATTTGCTAAAAATCTAACGTTATGGAACCTATTCTAAATTTTGCCCAGCTAACGGCCCATCTCAAAAAACTAAACCATAGAAAACGAATTGCCGTGGTCTGTGCCAACGATCCTAACACAGAGTATGCCATCTCTCGTGCGCTGGAAGAGGGAATTGCAGAATTTCTTATGATTGGAGATTCTACAATTCTGAAGAAATATCCCACGCTCAAACAATATCCCGAATATGTAAAAACTATCCATATCGAAAATCCGGACGAAGCGGCACGCGAGGCTGTCCGTATCGTTCGCGAAGGGGGAGCCGATATTTTGATGAAAGGGATTATCAATACAGACAACTTACTACACGCCATACTCGACAAAGAAAAAGGGTTGTTGCCGAAAGGAAAAATCCTCACGCATCTGGCAGTGATGGAAATTCCGACTTATCATAAACTGCTTTTCTTTTCGGATGCTGCGGTTATTCCGCGTCCCACGCTACAACAACGCATAGAGATGATTTGGTATGCTATCTGTAGCTGTCGCCACTTTGGCATCGAGCAGCCGCGTGTCGCATTGATTCACTGTACGGAAAAAGTGAGTGCCAAATTCCCTCATTCATTAGATTATGTGAATATCGTAGAGCTTGCCGAAGCGGGAGAATTCGGAAATGTGATTATCGACGGTCCGCTGGATGTACGTACTGCGTGCGAACAGGCAAGTGGTGATATTAAAGGGATTGTATCTCCTATCAACGGACAGGCAGACGTACTGATATTCCCGAACATCGAGTCGGGCAATGCATTCTACAAATCTGTCTCCCTGTTTGCAAAGGCAGAGATGGCAGGATTGCTTCAAGGACCTATTTGTCCTGTAGTTCTTCCGTCGCGTAGCGATTCCGGCTTGTCCAAATATTATAGCATTGCGATGGCATGCTTACAAGTGTCAGGAGATTGCGAGTGCAGAAAACAGGCTAGCCAGATCGCAAACTCATCATTCTAAATTCACCACTTAAAACTCACTAGTCATGAAAATACTGGTTATCAATCCCGGCTCTACTTCTACAAAGATTGCGGTTTACGAAAACGAAACTCCGCTGTTTATCAGCAATATAAAACATTCCGTAGAAGAGCTGTCCGCTTTTCCCGAGGTAATAGATCAGTTTGAATTCCGGAAAAATTTGGTATTACAAGAATTGGAGAACAACAAGATCCCTTTTTCTTTTGACGCAATCATCGGACGCGGAGGTTTGGTGAAACCGATACCGGGCGGAGTGTATGAGGTGAACGATGCCATGAAACGTGATACAGTGCATGCCATGCGTACCCATGCCTGCAACTTGGGAGGACTGATTGCCAGCGAACTAGCCGCCACCCTACCCGACTGTCCGGCTTTTATTGCTGATCCGGGAGTGGTGGATGAACTGGAAGACGTAGCCCGCATTACAGGTTCTCCGTTAATGCCGAAAATTACCATCTGGCACGCCTTGAACCAAAAAGCAATCGCGCGGCGTTTTGCCAAAGAACAAGGGACGCAATACGAAGATTTGGATTTAATCATCTGCCATTTAGGAGGAGGTATTTCTGTCGCAGTCCATCACCACGGACGAGCCATCGACGCCAACAATGCGTTGGACGGCGAAGGACCTTTCTCACCGGAACGCGCCGGCACACTTCCTGCCGGTCAACTGATCGACCTTTGTTTTAGCGGTCAGCATACCAAAGACGAATTGAAGAAACGTATCTCCGGACGTGCCGGATTGACTGCTCATTTAGGTACGACTGATGTGCCCTCCATCATCCAATCGATAAAAGAAGGGGATAAAAAGGCGGAACTGATACTGGACGCCATGATTTATAATGTTGCAAAAGCGATAGGAGCCAGTGCTACTGTACTTTGCGGGAAAGTAGATGCTATCCTCCTGACAGGAGGAATCGCTTATTCGGACTATGTAGTTTCAAGGCTGAAAAAAAGAATTTCTTTCCTGGCTCCCATCTATGTTTATCCGGGAGAGAATGAAATGGAGTCGTTGGCTTTTAATGCCATAGGAGCGTTGAAAGGGGAATTGCCGATACAAGTTTATAAGTGACATAAGCTATTGATTTATCGATTCCATCGGTTGGTTTTAAAGGTAGAAAACGACTTTATTAACAGGTATATTTGCCTGTATCATAAACTTTTTAAATAAAAAAGCTCTTTCAAAGAAATTTTTCTCATATCTTTGCGACGTGTTAAGTTAATAAATTGATTAAGGTCGATTTTTGACTGTTTCGAATCGGGAAGTATGGGGGTACTTTCCGATTCTTTTTTCATAAGCAATCATGATATAAACAAAAATCGGGTCAGTCTGAAAACCCTGTGAGTATGTCAAATTTCTGTTGCTTATTGAACGGCTATTTTATTTTTGTTCTTATGTTCTTCTGTCTGTATTAAATTCTCATTTAACTAGAAACCAATGCATAAATGAACTAAATGATCATTTCGGTGCATATATAGTATCTCAAACTGTCCTCCCCCTACTAGAGAAGATTTCAAATTTCATTTCTCATATTCTCATTGATGACTGATAAACAACAAATAATCAAACAAATAGCTTATGAGAAACACTTTCTAACATGGCATTTCTCATAAGTTTACCCGTATTTTAGCTTAAAATCCACCTTATTCTCATTACTATTTCAAGGTATTTCTCATAGTCAACTACTATCTTTCTCCCCTTTTTCACGGTTGAAGATAAACTAGTTCCGATTGTCCCATATATTGTGGGAAAGTATTCCCTCATATTATGGGAATTTGTTCCCACAAAATAAGGGAATCTTTTCCCAGTTAATAGGGAATACTTTCCCACAATATATGGGACAAAGAGAATCTGTACTTCTCCGGTAATTGTTGACTAGTTGTTTCTTTATTCTTGTTACAGATGGACTGGCAAGGACACTATGAGAAATGAAAATCAAAAATACACCTGGAGGCTAAAGCTGAATTCAAATTGACTGAAACGATATTACTGTATTACCCCATAGGGAATTAATTCATTTCCGTGCAGACATGAATAAATTATTGTGATATAGGCTGCCTTGAAGCACATTATCCAGACTTCCCAACTGCCCCCTGATTTTTCAGACTGATCTATACCCATCTGACTGATAATATAGAAACAGCAGTTAGGACTACTGGACAACGACATGGGGAACCGATTTTAGAAGGTAGCGGCGAAGCGCCCGATCTAGCTGCATAAATGAATGCATAATCTAATTAAAAAAAGCGGGAATCGACTGACAAAGTCAACTCCCGCTCTTTTCATATCTTCAAGATGGCTTATAAAAGCCATTCGAATCATTTTATTATTTTCTTTCCGGTCTTGGCAACAATACCTTGCGTGAAAGTTTGAATTTACCAGTTTTCGGATCGATATCAATCAGTTTTACTTCGATTTCATCACCTTCTTTGATTCCGGCTTCTTCTACTGTTTCCAGACGTTTCCAGTCAATTTCGGAGATGTGCAGCAAACCATCCTTACCCGGCAAGAATTCGATAAATGCACCATAAGGCATAATAGAACGAACTTTACCTTTATAAACTTCGCCTACTTCAGGAACAGCAACGATTGCTTTAATCATGCGCATTGCATCATCAATACATTTCTTGTTTGTTCCGGAAACTTCGATGCGTCCCATACCATCAATTTCTTCGATAGTAATCACAGCACCAGTTTCTTCCTGCATACCTTGGATGATCTTTCCACCAGGACCGATCACAGCACCGATGAATTCTTTAGGAATTGTCATCGTTTCGATACGTGGAGCATGTTCTTTCAGGTCAGCACGTGGTTCAGCAATTGTTTCAGTAATCTTATTAAGGATATGCATACGTCCTTCTTTAGCCTGGTTCAAAGCACGTTCCAGAATGTCGTAAGACAGACCATCCACCTTGATATCCATCTGTGTAGCAGTGATACCGTCTTTTGTTCCGGTCACCTTGAAGTCCATATCTCCCAAGTGGTCTTCGTCACCCAGAATATCAGACAATACAGCATATTTTTCTTCGCCCGGATTCTTAATCAATCCCATAGCGATACCCGATACCGGTTTCTTGATCTTCACACCTGCATCCATCAATGCCAATGTGCCGGCACATACGGTAGCCATAGAAGAAGAACCGTTAGATTCGAGGATATCTGAAACCACACGTACTACATACGGATAGTCAGCAGGAATCTGTCCTTTCAAAGCACGCCAAGCCAAGTGACCGTGACCGATTTCACGACGACCTACACCACGTTGTGCTTTTGCTTCGCCTGTAGAGAAAGGAGGGAAGTTATAGTGTAACAAGAAACGTTCTTTTCCGTGTTCCAAAACATCGTCGATAATCTTCTCATCCAGTTTTGTACCCAGAGTAACAGAAGTCAATGACTGTGTTTCACCACGAGTAAAGATAGCAGATCCGTGAGGGCCAGGCAGAGGACTAACCTCACACCAGATCGGACGGATTTCAGTAGTCTTACGACCATCCAGACGCTTACCTTCGTCCAAAATAGAACGGCGCATGGCTTCTTTTTCTACATCGTGGTAGTAACGGTCGATCAATGCAGCCTTTTCGTCCAACTCTTCTTCAGAGAATTGAGCTTTGAATTCTTCGCGGATTGCTTCGAAAGCAGCAAAACGTTCGTGTTTGTTATTGTTTCCGGAAGCGGCAACTGCGTAAGCCTTGTCGTAACATGCTTCATGAACAGCCTTGCGCAAGTCTTCATCGTTTACTTCGTGGTTGTATTCGCGTTTTACAGTTTTACCAACCTCTTCAGTCAACTCCATCTGCGCTTTGCAATGAATCTTGATAGCTTCGTGAGCCACCTTCATTGCTTCCAGCAATTCAGCTTCGGATACTTCATGCATTTCACCTTCTACCATCATGATGTTCTCATAAGTAGCGGCTACCATCAAGTCCATGTCAGCTTTTTCCAGTTGTTCAAAAGTAGGATTGATAACGAACTGACCGTCAACACGTGCCACACGTACTTCAGAGATCGGTCCGTTGAAAGGAATATCTGAAACGGCAAGTGCTGCAGAAGCGGCAAGTCCTGCCAATGCATCCGGCATGTCTACACCATCAGCAGAAAAGAGGATGATGTTTACATATACCTCTGCGTGATAATTATCGGGGAATAAAGGACGGAGAGCACGGTCAACAAGACGGCAAGTAAGAATCTCATAATCAGAAGCTCTACCTTCACGCTTGGTGAAACCACCAGGGAAACGGCCGAATGCCGCAAATTTTTCTTTGTACTCTACCTGTAAAGGCATAAAATCTGTTCCGGGAACTGCATCTTTAGCGGCACAAACAGTAGCTAACAACATGGTGTTGCCCATGCGAAGCATTACAGAACCGTCTGCCTGTTTTGCCAACTTTCCCGTCTCGAGTGTGATGGTTCTTCCATCAGGTAACTCGATTGTCTTAACAATTGGGTTAATCATAAAAATTGTTTTATCTATACTTTTTCTTTCAAAATTCCTGCAAAGATATACATTTATCGTGGTAATCAGGTGGAAATGAGGTAAAAAGTTAGTGGTGAACTGATTTTTTTTCAAAATTAGGATGAAGAACCCGGCAAAATGCTTTGACTAATCTCGAAAAGAAGTATATTTGCATCTCGTTAATAACACACACTATATGAAAAAGGTTACTTTTGCAGCGCTCGCCGCACTTACTATTACTGCTTGTAGTTCCGGTCCTAAATTCCAGGTGAACGGGGATATATCAGGAGCCGATGGTAAAATGCTTTATCTCGAAGCTTCCGGTCTGGAAGGTATTGTTCCGCTCGATTCAGTGAAGCTGAAGGGAGAAGGTACATTCAGTTTCAAGCAGCCTCGTCCCGAATCACCCGAATTTTATCGCTTGCGGATTGACGACAAAATCATCAATTTTTCTGTAGATTCTATCGAAACGATTCAGATTAAAGCGCCGTATGCGGATTTCTCCACGACTTACACGGTGGAAGGTTCGGAAAACAGCAACAAGATAAAAGAGCTGACGATGAAGCAGATCCGCCTTCAAAAAGAGGTGGACGACTTGCTGGCAGCTTTACGCAGTAACAGAATGGGGCATGATGTATTTGAAGACAGTCTGGCAACGTTGCTCAACAATTATAAGGAAGATGTCAAAGTGAACTATATTTTCGCTGCTCCCAACACGGCAGCCGCTTACTTTGCCCTGTTCCAGAAACTCAATAATTACCTGATATTCGATCCGTTGAACAATAAAGATGATGTGAAATGTTTCGCTGCTGTCGCTACGAGCCTCAACAATGCGTTCCCTCATGCCGTACGTTCCAAGAACCTTTATAATATTGTAATTAAGGGAATGAAGAACACGCGCCAGCCACAGGCGAAAGCATTGGAGATTCCTCAAGAGAAAATAGTGGAAACCGGAATTATCGACATCGCCTTGCGTGACGTAAAAGGAAATGTACGCAAACTGACCGATCTGAAAGGGAAAGTTGTATTGCTCGACTTCTCTGTATTCCAGTCGCCTGCCGGATCTCCTCACAACCTGATGCTTCGCGAACTATATAATGAATACGCAAAACAAGGGCTGGAAATATACCAGGTATCTCTCGATGCGGACGAACACTACTGGAAAACTGCGGCAGACAACCTTCCCTGGGTTTGTGTACGCGATGGAAACGGAGTGTATTCTACCAACGTAGCTGTATATAATGTTCGTCAGGTTCCATCTATCTTTTTGATTAACCGTAACAACGAATTGAAGCTTCGCGGCGAAGATATCAAGAATTTGGAAGCAGCTGTCAAGTCATTGCTCTAAGTTGTTATAATTTAGCATATTTCATTTAAATATGTTACATAGCATCTTTTTTCACTTGACACGTATCACTTAAAAGTCTATCTTTGCAAAGAAATAATGATAAGAGGGTTCCAACATGGCTCATGTTGGAATTCTTTTTTGTTTATATGACCATTTAAAACAATTAAAGGAGGAAAACATCATGGCTTATATGTCAGAAGAAGGTTACAAGAAACTGATGGCGGAACTGAAGGAACTGGAAACAGTGGAACGCCCGAAGATCTCTGCGGCAATAGCCGAAGCAAGAGATAAAGGAGACTTATCGGAAAATGCAGAATACGATGCTGCCAAAGAGGCGCAAGGTATGCTCGAAATGCGCATCAACAAATTGAAAGCTACCATTGCAGACGCAAAAATCATTGATGAATCTAAACTGAAAACAGATTCTGTACAGATTTTAAATAAAGTGGAACTGAAGAATGTAAAGAACGGTATGAAGATGACTTATACCATCGTTTCCGAAAGTGAAGCTAACCTGAAGGAAGGAAAGATTTCCGTTAACACTCCGATTGCACAAGGTCTGCTTGGCAAGAAGGTGGGTGATATAGCCGAAATCACTGTTCCACAAGGTAAAATTGCATTGGAAGTAGTAAACATATCAATTTAACGTAAAGGCAGGTCTCTTTGTGGGGCTTGCCTTCATTTATCAATAAAAGTTATGGCAACAATATTCAGTAGAATCATCGCAGGCGAAATCCCCTGCTACAAGGTGGCGGAAAACGAAAAGTTTTTTGCATTTCTTGATATCAATCCGTTGGTAAAGGGACATACATTGGTGGTGCCCAAACAGGAAGTGGACTATATTTTCGATTTGAGCGATGAAGACCTGGCTGCGATGCATGTATTTGCAAAGAAAGTGGCCCGTGCCATTGAAAAAGCTTTCCCCTGTAAAAAGGTAGGCGAAGCGGTTATCGGACTGGAAGTCCCTCATGCACATATTCATTTAATTCCTATTCAAAAGGAATCGGATATGTTGTTCTCGAATCCGAAACTGAAATTGTCGGATGAAGAATTCAAGTCCATAGCACAAGCAATCAACTTCTCTCTATAAAACATGATGATGAAATAAGCAAGAGCGTTCTGAGAAGGACGCTCTTTTTTTATTTCAATTGGTCAATTGGTCGTTAAACAAAAAGCTATGACGACGCCGGCATGCCCAGAAAAGAGTCACAATGGTAATCAGCAGATTAAAGATAAACGGAAACTCTTGCGATTGGGTATGAAATACCCACTGGAGAAAATCGACGATAAAGGGATAAAGCAAAATAGCCAGGTAGTTCATCATCATCACAAATGCCAAAGCTAATGTGGTCTTTTGCGGTAATGCAGTCTGTGTGGTCTTGTCATAAAGCATGGGCTGGATAATGCCATACCCTAAACCGACCAGAATACATCCGGGAATAATCAGCCACTCTATCGGAGCTATCCAAATTAATAATAGCCCCAATGCTATCGACAACAGGCTATATGCCTTCGTACGTTCTTTAAGCAAGCCTACAATCTTGTCCAGACAGAAGCCCGGAGCGGTGATGGCCAGGAAGAAAAGCGAAATCATCAGTCCGGAATTACCACTGGAGAAATGATGCTTTTCCATCAGGAAAGGCAGATTGAAGATCACTACTATTACGATATATGTAATCACCCCATAGAAAAGCATCAATTCTATCAGATGCTTGATGTGAATACCATATTTGCTGCCTCCTATGTCTGTGGCAGACTGTCGGGCCGTTTTGCTGTCGTCCGCTGAACCCGTCTCCGGCACAGTCACCGTCGCCACATTCGCAGTTGCTACATTTGCCGCCGTAGTAGTAATAGTAGTAGCAGCAGTAGCAGACGAAGTAGATGCCGTAAAAGCGACTTCTTCGGACCGGTCTTCTTTCAAATGTCCCACCAGCAGAATGGAAACCAACGGGAGAAGATAGACAAGGAAAGGCAGGTGCCAACTGACTTCTGCCAGATAACCTGTCACGGCAGTTGCTATCACTAACGTGAAATTAGTTATGGCGGAACTCAACCCGAACTGTTTCACCCGATAAGTTCCCACAAAATATCTGGAAACCAATCCGGTAGACAAAGGGATAATAAGTCCGGACCCGATACCGAGCAAAGCACTAACCGCAATCAATTGCCACATTCGATTGGATATCAGATATAGAACACCGCTTGCGGCAAAAAGCCAGAGTCCGACTTTCAATACACGAACATAATCGATTTTCTCCGTCAGTTTACCACCCAACAATATAAAAGGTATGATGAGCAATGATGGCAATGATGTCAACATCTGTATGTCTAGATCCGTAGCTTTCGGAAATATCTTCGTAAGGTCACCCAATATAGGTGAAACAGCTAGTCCCGGCAATGAAGTCAATGCCGAAATAGACCAGATGGCAATTAAAGTGATAAGAGGAATTGTTCCTCGTCCCGTCTGTATCTTCATAATGCTTATTCGTTAAAAGTTTAGGTTTGAAGAAAACAATAGTCGCTTTATAAAGTTCAAATAGGTGCATAAATGAGCTAAACTGTGCAGTTCTGACTCATTCGATAGCGGAATACTGTGTAACTTACTTCTTTCTTTATAAATAAAGTATCATTAATGCCACTATAAGATTATTGCCATTCATCGATTTCACCTGATTCTTGAAATGCCGATGAATAAGGAGATAGCGGGTGAAAGCGAAGGGTAAAATTGGGTGAAACAGAACATTATCGGTTTCACCTTGGCTTTTCAAAATATCCTTTGAGCTAAAACAAATATCATTATAGCTAATCCGGATATCATTATAGCTAATGAAAATAGGCTGATAGCAAATCCATTGTCAGGTATTAATAGATGAACTATCAGATGTTAATAGCCTAGTCGTCAGGTGTTAACGCCTTGGTTCTCATCTGTTAATACTTGAATTGGTACATCTATAGATTCAACAGATTGCATCTATATACTCACCGTATTGCATCTATATATTCAGCACGGTGGCTATATATGTCCATCACGGTGGTCCTATATGTCCAGCAATCGGTATAAATAAATTCCAAAGGTGAAAGCGATAATGGAAGACTTCACCTGTTTTTTTTCTACGCTTTCACCCGCTATCTACTTATTCATCGATGTTTCAGTTATAAGGTGAAACGGGTGGAACTTATAAATCAAAAGTGCATGATATACTTATGCAAATCAGTTATTGAAAACAAAATCTCATTCATTTCCGTGCATGGCCATGAGCTTTTCAACCCAATCACAAAAGCTCCGTTTCAATAAGGGCGTCCTCCTCCTTAATAAACGCCAAATAATGCAAAACCGGGAAACTTTAAAAACTATCCACTGTTGTTGTGGGAAATTCGACGGGGAAAATCCCCATCGCCCTAAACCTTTAAAAAAACAAATTAGTATGGAAGATTTAAATTTCAGAAAAGGTGATGCAAAAACCGATGTATTTGGTTCGGACAGAATGTTACAACCCTCCCCGGTAGAGAAAATACCCGATGGACCTACTACTCCTGAAGTCGCCTATCAAATGGTGAAAGATGAAACATTTGCTCAAACCCAACCACGGTTGAATCTGGCTACGTTCGTAACCACTTATATGGATGAATATGCCACTAAGCTGATGAATGAGGCCATTAACATCAACTACATTGATGAAACAGAATATCCGCGTATTGCAGTGATGAACGGTAAATGTATCAACATCGTTGCCAACTTGTGGAACTCTCCTGAAAAAGACACTTGGAAAACCGGTGCGCTGGCTATCGGTTCTTCGGAAGCATGTATGCTAGGTGGCGTAGCTGCCTGGTTGCGTTGGCGCAAGAAAAGACAAGCACAGGGCAAACCGTTTGATAAACCAAACTTTGTTATTTCTACCGGTTTCCAGGTTGTTTGGGAAAAGTTTGCACAGTTGTGGCAGATTGAAATGCGTGAAGTGCCTTTGACACTCGAAAAAACCACTCTCGACCCCGAAGAAGCTTTGAAAATGTGTGATGAAAACACCATCTGTATCGTGCCTATCCAAGGTGTTACATGGACCGGTCTGAATGATGACGTCGAAGCATTGGACAAAGCACTGGATGCTTACAATGCCAAGACCGGTTACGACATTCCTATCCACGTAGATGCCGCCAGTGGTGGTTTCATCCTTCCGTTCCTGTATCCGGAAAAGAAATGGGACTTCCGTCTGAAATGGGTACTTTCCATCAGCGTATCCGGCCATAAGTTTGGTTTGGTATATCCGGGACTCGGATGGGTTTGCTGGAAAGGCAAAGAATATCTGCCCGAAGAAATGTCATTCAGCGTAAATTATCTGGGTGCCAACATTACACAGGTAGGTTTGAACTTCTCCCGTCCCGCCGCACAAATCCTGGGACAATATTATCAATTCATCCGTTTAGGATTCCAAGGATACAAAGAAGTGCAGTACAACTCCCTGCAAATTGCTAAATATATCCACAGCGAAATAGCCAAGATGGTTCCGTTTGTCAACTACTCTAATGATGTTGTGAACCCATTATTCATCTGGTATCTGAAACCGGAATATGCAAAGAACGCCAAATGGACTTTGTACGATTTGCAAGACAAACTATCCCAACACGGTTGGATGGTTCCTGCTTACACCTTACCTTCCAAACTGGAAGATTATGTAGTGATGCGTATCGTTGTCCGTCAGGGATTCAGCCGCGATATGGCAGATATGCTACTGGGCGACATCAACAACGCTATTACCGAACTGGAAAAGCTGGAATATCCTACTCCTACCCGTATGGCTCAAGAAAAGAATCTTCCGGTAGAAGCTAAGATGTTCAACCACGGCGGTTGTCGTAAAACTGTAAAAAATAAAAAGAATCTATGAATAAAAAAGTAACACTCGCTCAATTGAAAGAAGTGGTACAGGAGGCATACGATCAGGTAAAGACCCACACCGGCGGCAAGAACGCCGACTATATCCCCTACCTGGCAAATGTCAACAAAGATCTCTTTGGAATCAGTGTCTGCCTGCTCAACGGGCAGACCATCCATGTGGGAGATACTGACTACCGCTTCGGTATAGAATCCGTATCCAAAGTACATACAGCTATTCTGGCACTGCGCCAATATGGTGCCAAAGAAATCCTGGACAAGATTGGAGCCGACGCAACAGGCTTGCCTTTCAATTCAATTATCGCCATCTTGCTAGAGAACGATCATCCGTCTACTCCGTTGGTAAACGCCGGAGCTATCTCCGCCTGCAGCATGGTGCAGCCCATTGGCGACTCTGCCAAGAAATGGGATGCCATCGTAGGAAACGTGACCGATTTATGCGGCAGTGCCCCACAATTGATTGATGAATTGTACAAGTCCGAATCGGATACCAACTTCAACAACCGTTCTATCGCATGGTTGCTGAAAAACTATGACCGGATTTATGATGATCCGGATATGTCATTAGACCTTTACACCCGTCAGTGCTCTTTGGGAGTGACTGCATTGCAGCTTTCCATTGCAGCCGGCACAATCGCCAACGGTGGTGTAAATCCGGTGACTAAGAAAGAAGTTTTTGATGCCGCGCTAGCTCCTAAAATCACTGCCATGATTGCCGCAGTAGGTTTCTACGAACATACCGGCGACTGGATGTACACTTCCGGTATCCCCGCCAAGACAGGTGTAGGCGGCGGTGTGATGGGGGTACTGCCCGGACAGTTCGGCATTGCTGCCTTTGCTCCTCCTTTGGATGGATCGGGCAACTCCGTGAAAGCACAGCTAGCTATTCAATACATCATGAACAAGCTGGAATTAAATGTGTTTAGCAACAACCATATCACCGTTGTTGATTAAAACTCTCTCTCGATCTCTGTTATAAGTAGGTAAAGAGGCTGTCTAAAAAGTCGTCAGTAACTCTAACTCCTCTCCTTCAGGGAAGGAGGAGAATAATGATAGAACCGACTTTTTAGACAGCCTCTTTTTCTTTAAGAAAAGTAATCTACTATTGCTTTTCAGCATTTTACGCCCAACGTCGCTCTCTCAGTTTTTATCCCCACCCAAGCATATTATGTATTAACCTTCTGTACGACAGCTTTTTCTGCCGATTCCTTTTGGGCAGAAGCCTTTTTCTGTTGTTCCTCCTCTTCGTAATATTGCTTCCTACGCTCGTTGGATTGTTGAATCAGATTTGTAATATAAACCGTGAAGATGGGAAACATCATCATACCCAAGGCAGCGAGCAGAACGGAAAGCACACGCCCAGTCACGGTCTGCGCTGTAATATCCGACCCCACGGTAGTGACATCCATAAAAGCCCACCACAAGGCATCTCCATAATCATTTACCAATGGATTCACCCGATGCTCGAGCACAAAAAATGCCAGACTGGAGAAATAAACTGTTGCCAGCAACATCGTCAGATAAGAGACGAACAAGCTAGAAGCCCGGTTGTAAGTCAGCCAGCCGACCACAATAGCAAGCGCATATCCTCCCCTCAACAAAGGAATGAAACGAAGCAAGTAGGTGATCTCCTGCGAAAATGTCCATCCATAATATGCAATAATATTCTGATAAGGAATGGCCACCAATAAAAAGATAAAATGTGTCCGCAGATAGCGTCCTTTATGCTTTGCCAAAAAGAACTCCAATACAAAATCGAAAAGAAACCAAAGGCAGATACATAGCTGTACCTTCATGTAAGAAGACTGTGTATAAAAAGGGATTCCCTTAAAAGTATCTACCGAGATACTGATAACCAAAAACAGGGACATCACCAATATAATAATGTGAAGAATACCGTAAATCCCCTTTTTCCCGGAAATAAAATCTGAAAACGCTGATTTCATAACTACTTAATTGATAATAAAATGGTTGATGTATAATTTAGATTGTTTAGAAACAATCGAGAAAAGTAATTGTTTCGAAACAGGCAAACCGGGGTTTACAGTATTCCAATTCCGGCGATGTTAATTAACGAACTTTGAAAGGGATTGCGGAAACATCTCGCACAAAATGTTGTTATAACACTGACTTTAAAATATTTTTCACTTAAAACCTTAACTTATGGCAAATATTAAAAATGCAGTGAAGCTGGGTGTGTTTACCCTTGCTATCATGAATGTTACGGCAGTAGTATCCTTGCGTGGACTACCAGCCGAGGCCGTATATGGAATGAGTTCGGCCTTCTATTATCTTTTTGCAGCTATTGTCTTTCTAATCCCTACATCGCTCGTTGCAGCCGAGTTGGCAGCGATGTTTCAGGATAAGCAGGGCGGTGTGTTCCGGTGGGTAGGCGAGGCTCATGGCAAGAAGCTGGGATTCCTCGCCATCTGGGTGCAATGGATTGAAAGTACGATCTGGTATCCGACAGTATTAACGTTTGGTGCCGTATCTATCGCTTTCATCGGAATGAATGACGTACATGACATGTCACTGGCAAACAATAAGTATTATACGCTCGTCGTCGTACTTATCATCTATTGGCTGGCCACTTTCATCTCTCTGAAAGGTATGAGCTGGGTAGGTAAAGTAGCCAAAATCGGTGGTATGGTCGGTACCATTATCCCGGCCGGACTGTTGATTATCTTAGGAATCATTTACCTGGCAACAGGCGGACATTCCAATATGGATTTCAACAGTAGCTTCTTCCCCGACTTTACCAACTTTGATAACGTCGTTCTTGCTGCCAGCATCTTCTTATTTTATGCCGGTATGGAAATGGGCGGTATCCACGTAAAAGACGTAGATAACCCTTCTAAAAATTATCCGAAAGCGGTATTTATTGGTGCGCTTATCACAGTGTTGATCTTCGTTTTAGGTACTTTCGCATTGGGTGTGATTATCCCTGCCAAAGACATCAACCTGACTCAAAGCCTGCTCGTCGGTTTCGACAACTATTTCAAATATATTCATGCTTCCTGGTTGTCACCAATCATTGCGGTCGCTCTTGCTTTCGGTGTATTGGCTGGTGTATTGACATGGGTTGCCGGTCCGTCCAAAGGTATATTTGCCGTAGGTAAAGCCGGTTATATGCCTCCGTTCTTCCAGAAAACAAACAAGCTGGGTGTACAGAAGAATATCTTGCTCGTACAGGGTATCGCTGTAACCGTATTAAGTTTGTTGTTTGTTGTTATGCCTTCCGTACAGAGTTTTTATCAGATTCTGTCACAGCTGACAGTTATTCTTTATCTGATTATGTACCTATTGATGTTCTCCGGAGCTATCGCATTGCGTTATAAGATGAAGAAACTCAACCGTCCGTTCCGTATCGGTAAGTCCGGTAACGGTCTGATGTGGTTTGTTGGCGGTCTTGGCTTCTGCGGATCATTGCTTGCCTTTATTCTTAGCTTCATCCCGCCCAGCCAGATTTCTACTGGTAGCAACACCGTTTGGTTCTCCGTACTAATTATCGGTGCAATTATCGTTGTCGTTGCTCCGTTTATTATCTACGCTTCCAAGAAACCGTCTTGGGTAGATCCTAATTCTAATTTCGAACCGTTCCATTGGGAAGTTCAGGCTCAACCTGCCACTGCAAATGTTAGTACAAGCAGCGCTAATGCCTCCCGTCCTGCTAATGCTACTTCTGCACATGCAGGAGGAATAATCGGGGCAAATACAGCTAACCCTAGGGCAACTGCTTCTAATGCAGCAACTTCAGGTACAGCATCCTCCGGTTCAGCTTCCTTCGGAAGTTCCTCTGCCAGCAAAGCATCTCCGGGAACCGGAAACAAAGATAAGGATGCACGTAAGTCGTAAAGGCTAAACATTCATCCTGTTCATCAAGAAATTCAAGAGAATTTAAGAAGCCTTGAATTTATAAAATCACCCTTACTACAATCAAGTGAAGCCCCCCAAAAAAGTCAGACTTAACACTTTTGAGCTACACTTTACAACTGTAGTAAGGGCGATTTACTTTATGTGCTGCAACTTAATCAATTCTACCGGCGAGTTATTCTATTTTATCTTAAATATTCCGTCCAACTCTCTCTACAAATCATTGGCATCAGACTCCGTATAAACGAAATCTATCGTCCCGGATTCTATTTGAGAAAGATCGAAAAAGTGACTGGCACTTTGCCCACACATAAATGAGGGTAGCTGATAGAACTATTATAATAATAATTGCCAGTGATGACATAGAATTAGAGTGTTTATAATATTTTGATAGTTTCAGTGCATAAATTTATAAAACATGTTGCATAAATAATGAGTTGTCTACATATTTGTTCTAACAAAAATACATTTATATTTTCACTGGTCAGAATTTGACGAAATTTTCCCGCAAAGTTATTGCAATATTAAAAAATATACTTATCTTTGCACCCGCAAACGAGAAAGGTGCCATAGCTCAGTTGGTAGAGCAAAGGACTGAAAATCCTTGTGTCACTGGTTCGATTCCCGTTGGCACCACTGAAAATCAGAGAGTTATAGAAATGTAGCTCTCTTTTTTTATTCCCTTGCACGCCTGCGGCAGCCCCACGGAAGTTGACGGTTAAACCGAGAGTTAAACCAAGCAAACCGCATGAACGTAACAGCTAACATTGTGTGTTACAAGTCAAAAACTCTCGCAAATGGCGAACACCCTCTAATGATTCGCGTGTGCAAAGACGGCAAAAAGAAGTATAAGAGTTTAGGCGTGTCCGTCAATCCTAAGTATTGGAACTTTGAGAGAAACACGCTGAAACCTAATTGCCCTAATTATGAGTATCTTAGCAAGCTGATAGCAGATAAGGCAAGCGAGCTGTCAGCAGAGATAGTTAAACTGAAATCTGAACGTAAAGAGTTTACTGCAAGTACTTTAATAGACGATAGAGCCAAGCGAGTTAAACCAAAAACCGTGCATGACCTATTCTGTGAACAAATCCAACGGCTCACTGACGAGGGTAGGCGTGGCTATATGCTGTCCGTGAAACAAGTTTATAACTCGCTTGTTTCGTTCAACAAGCATCTTGACATCTGTTTTTCAGACATAGATGTGTGTTTCCTACGGAGATATGAAACATGGCTACGGAAGCATGGATTGGCAGAAAACACAATCGGCATAAGATTTAGAACGCTACGAGCCATTTATAATTTGGCAATGGAGGAAAATATAGCCGATTCTGAAAACTATCCTTTCAAGAAATATAAGGTGGCACGACTGCATGAGGAAACGGCAAAACGCTCCCTATCCAAAGAGGACATAGACCGTATTCTTGCCTACAAGTCCACCAACCGCTATATGCGATTCCCTATTGACATATTCGCTTTTACATACTATTGTGGCGGAATCAACTTCATAGATATTGCCAACCTCACCCCTGCAAACATCATAGAGGGGAAGTTAGTCTATAAGCGACACAAGACAAGCAAGCTAATCAAAATCCCACTGCAACCACAAGCAATTGAGCTTATAAAGAAGTATCATCGTAAAGACAGTCCGTATCTCTTTCCAATCCTATCAGACTTCCACGAAACGGAGATACAGAAGTCCAACCGTATTCATAAGGTCATAGCCAAAGTGAACAAACGGCTTAAAGAGATAGGCGAGGATTTAGGCTTACCCCTAACTCTCACTACTTATGTCGCACGGCATAGTCAGGCAACCGTGTTGAAACGAGCTGGGGTATCAACAGCCGTAATCCGTGAAATCATGGGTCACAGCTCTGAACGAGTAACACAGATATATCTTGACAGCTTCGATAATGAGCAGATAGACAATGCTATGAAACACTTGCTCTGATACATTTCCCCCTATAATTACAGAATCCGCTTATTCACAGATAGGCGGATTTTTCGTAACTTTACAGTCCTAAATCACAGCAACATGGATAAACCAATAGACTGCGACAACGAGCAACTTTTCAAATACATCTATTCCGTAATCCGAGGGAAAGGAGAACCACACCGGCTGACTGACGGTAGTATTAGGTTTCCAAGCATGATTAACGCTGACCCACAATTAGCAATAGAAACCTTTGAAATCCGCTACAATAACAACGAGATAGCCACACGATATACTTACGAGCAATATATTTCAGATAAAGACCTGCAAACCGTTATCCGTGGGCTTAAACTTGACGCTGACGCATTTTGGCTATTAACAATTTTCTGTTTTGATTATGCCTTAGACCGTTGCGGAGGATTGAAGTTTGGCGATAATTCCAAAGACCTAATAGAGAAGTTTATCCGTGTCGCTGAATCCTTAGAAGAATACGATTCTGACAAAATCCAACTCACTCTAAAATCGGGCAAATCAAAAATCACTCTGACAGACGGAAAGGCATTAACAACAATTCTACAATGGATTAAACAAGGATATGATTCAACGGTGAATAAAGACTGCCTATCCGATTTTGACAAGTCAGACCCTCAACAGATGTTCTTGCAAAATGAAGAATCAGATTCAGTATTGATATGGTACTTTGCAACTCTTATGCGGTACTTTTTTGAGCTGAATCCCCAATATAAGGGGGAATCGAAAAAATGTGACGGCTTATCGTTGAGCAAGAATCTCCTTATATCCACTCTGATTTTCAATCTCGGACTTTCACGCAATCCAAGTTTCAGAGAAAGCGATGAAACCCTCAAAGGATTTTTCAAACAGTATAAGAACAAGAAGATAGAAACATTAGGCAACCTATACTTTTAGCGCAACCACACAATAATCAGCAATATACAATCCTGCCTTTCATTCGTGAGAGGTGGGATTTTTCTTTTTAATTCGGGGGAGTAATCAACGGCTTACAATTTACTCTCTGCGCACCCTTTGAGGACTATCTAAATTTGCAGCGTAATCGAAAGCCAAGTGCGCATAGGCTGGGGAATTACAATAATATTCACCCCATTAAAACAAAACAATATGGGTAAAAAAGTTAAAGCTGTCATAGACGGCACAGTAAAAGAAATTATTATCGGTCGTTCACCATATAACATGGAGCGACCCAAAGACAAGTCAGATTTGCTGTCTGCCATAGACCGCAAAAATCAACTCAGAGTGATATTTCACCTTTGTGTTCCAAAGCCATTTTGGAACGAGGGAATAACCCTTGTCGATTCTGACGGAGAGGTAATACCACCTAATACACCCAATGTGTACGTTCCGTGCGACACTGCCGACACATACTATCGGTTTGAAACCGATGAAGTATTGGAAGAAGTGGAAATACATAACTTCTCCACCGTACAAGAATATGGAAAGGCAATCGGCACAACGATGCTTTTCAGCCGTAAACTCAACAATGTTGAAGCTCTCGGTATAGCTTCTATCGCTTCTAAGAATCCCACATATAAGGAGATTCACGCTCTTGCAAGAACACGTGAGATACCTATGAACACTGCAATGGCGTTCTTTGGTGTCCGGCTGAAACAAACGCATACGACAAAACTCGCATTAGGAATGGCAGTTGAAGAAGTGCCTAACCTCAAACGGACTCCCGAACAAGCTAATTCGTTGCTTGATGCCGTCGAAGTAGTATTTGGCAAAAAAGAAATGGGCAAGCGTTATGCTATCAATGCCATAAACGCTACAATCACCAAATACGACTATGAAACCGTACTTATGGCTCTGGAGTTAATCCCTGCTTCTACAATCTCGCTTTACAAAATGAGCGAGTGCCATGAAAAAGAAAGTTGCCTCGTGGCTGAACTTGTCAGCTTTATAGAAGAACTACGCAAACGACAAGCCGCATAAATAAATCTACATTCTCTATGTGACAACTTGGAATAATGCCTCAAATTCAGAACGGTACAATTTTGGCGAGTGAATACTAATCATGGAAAATCTCCAATTTTCTACCGTTCTGAATTTTTCAAAAAATCAGAAATATATGGAAACGACAACCCTTGAATTACATAACAATGAATGGCTGTCAGACGCATTAAGGCGTGGCGGTCATGGAGAAAATATCCCTACAAATGTCATTCTTGACAAAACGCTTACGGGCGTTGGCGCTACATACTGCGAGATTCACGCAAAAAGGAATTCCATTATAATAGAGCCAAATGTGCCAGTGATTCAATGCAAACTTGACAACGAAGAAATGCCGTTGGAGGGTATATATTCAGAGGTACGCCCCATGCCTTTACGCAAGTATCTCACACGTGAGGATATTCCATATAAAAAGATTCTGACAACGCCGGAGAGCTTTTATAAAATCAGAAATGAAGCTGAATCACTCGGTATAGACATATACGGCGAAGATTGGTTCTGCTTATTTGATGAGTGCGAGAAAATCACACAAGACCATGATTATAGAAATGCCATAAGTCAGCCTATCTATGATTTTTTCAGATTCAAGAACAAAGCTATGGTGTCAGCCACACCACTCACGCCTACACACCCTAAGCTCTACGAACAAGGTTTTATAAGATTAAAACTCACCCCCATATTCGATTATAAAAAAGACTTGACGCTGATAGTCACAAACAGTTTTAATACAACATTAAAATCCAAACTTGAAGAATTGTCCGATAGTCCGTGTGTCTGTATCTTTATGAACAAAACAGACTGCATCAATGCCATTATCGAACAATACAACATATCTGACTACAAGGTTTTCTGTTCTGAAAAGAGCGTTAAGAAACTCCGTGAACGTGGCATTTCCAATGTCTTTTCCGAAATCAATTATCCTTTGGCTAAATACAACTTTTTCACTTGCCGATTTTATTCTGGACTTGACATCACAGTTCTTCCAATATTGCCCGACATTATTATACTCACCGATTTAAGGGTAGCAGCCTATACGATGATAGACCCTTTTACGGAAGCTATACAGATACAAGGTCGTTTTCGCGGGAACGGTGCTAATGGCAATACTTATAATTCACTGACGCACATTTCTACAATAAATCCGAGTATGCGTGTCAAGAGCAATGAGGAATTAGCAATAGAGCTATCTCAGTTTGCCGACAATTATATGAATCTCACAACTCAATTAGAGCAAACAGAAGATGTTATTAGAAAAGAAGCCATAGCGAAAGACCTAAAAAGCCTACGGTACAATGCACTTATAGATGAGAGTGGAGAAATAAATCCGTTTGCCGTGGACAATCTATATAATGAAGAAAGGGTAAAATCATATTATAATTCCGCTGAAACTCTATATGGAGCTTATGAAGCATCCGAACATTTTAATGTCAATCTGATTGAGAATCTTTATACTGTTGGCAATGATGATATTTTGCGTATCAGTCAGTCTAAGACAGACATAGCAAAACGGAAAGAGATAGTAATTGCTCTTGAACACATACGGTTGGACTTGGAAAACAGACGCATAAACACAGAATCTGCAAAAGCATATATTGATGCGCTGAAACGGATTGATGAAACCGCCTATATTCTGCCGATTTATAGAAAAATTGGCTATAAAGGGTGTGAGGATTGCAATTATCTAAAAACCGCACTTGACAAAGCAGCAGCTGAATATGATGAAAAAGAAGCAGAACGACGGCGTTTTATGCCTGACATTCTAAATGCAATACATCAAGAATTTTCACTTGGCGTTTATATCTCAAAAGAAGATATAAAGTCGCGCCTTAAAAGAATATACACTCAATTTGGCATAAAGCATAAAGTAATACAGTCAACAATAGAGGATTATTATGAGGCTTACAACTCCCAATCGAAAAAGCCACCCTCTTATAAACTTATCCGTTTCAAGTTTGACGGTACAATTTTTGCAACTCCACCATAGAATCTGAAAATTCTGAAAAATCTACCACTACTCCATAGCTTCGGTTATGGAGTTTTTTCATTTCTGAAAAATCCAGACTTCAATTATAAGGAGAATAGCCCTCTGCAATTTTAATCCATACTTAAAGGCACACGCATATATACGCCGGTAACTCTATAAAATGCCCCCTCTCCCCAATCATAAATACCATGATTAAAAATTTGACTTAATTCTGCGCATAAGATTCCACTTCACATGATAGTCCCCCCACCTTTCTTGAATAAAAAGACAAAACAGTTTTATTAACCTCTAATAATCGCACGTTTATGGAAAATCTAATGATTTTACCTGCGGTTGAGCCTAAAAGATTCAGTTGGCTCAACGAGTACGCAACAGACGCGGAAGTTATTACAGAGCTTCCGCAAAGAGAGAAAAAGACACTTCCGTTTATCGAAGCAAACACAAAGGCTGTCGAACTGTCGCACCTCAAAAACGAGTGCATTGTTCCTGTGTTCAGCAAGGACAATGAGCTGACAATCTCACACCCTGCGTTTATCGAAACGGTAGCGGAAGCAGTCAGCACATTCTACAACGGAGAGAAAATCGAAACGCCCGAAATCCGAGTATCGCACATCATTAAAGGGAGAATCCCCGAAGCGATACACAAGCCCGCTAATCAGCTCTTGGAATCGGACAAAACGATTTACTACGAGCGAATGATGTTCTGCATCGAAGTCCCCACTATCTATGAAACGGTAGAGGGAAACAAGCTCACTCTGACCGTCGGCGGTGTGCGTGCCTACAATCACATGAATCTCTACTCCAAAAAGTCAGTAGAGCGATTTAAAATCTTCGTGGGTTTCAAAAACCTCGTGTGTTGCAACCTCTGTGTTTCATCTGACGGATTCGTTGAGCAGTTGGAAGTTTCAAACACTTCTGACCTCTATCTCCGCACTCTGGAAATGCTCAACCGCTACAACCCTGCCAAACATCTGCACCTAATGCAGACTCTTGGCAACACAAGCATGACGGAACACCAATTCTGTCAGATTCTTGGAAAAATGCGACTGTATCAAGCACTACCGCAAAAGATTCAGCGCAACATTCCACGGTTGCTGATAACAGACACACAAATCAATGCGGTTGCTAAAGCCTACATCAGCGATGAAAACTTTGGCTCTTATGGCTCTGACATTGATATGTGGAAGTTCTACAATCTCCTTACGGGGGCAAACAAGAGCAGCTACATTGATAGCTTCCTTGACCGCTCGTATAACGCAACCGAAGTAGCACAAGGCATCAACGCCGCCCTGCATGGCGATGACCGTTATTCATGGTTTATCGACTAATCCAACAGAAAAGAGGACACTTGCACTGATTGTGTGGGTGTTCTCTTTCTTTTTTGTGAGGTTTCGGGAAGCATGGTTTTACGAAACAGCCAGCCTTATGCTGAAAAACATTATCCAACATAGCCCCACCAATGACATTTTTTAGTAACTTTGCACTTGATTCACAGACCCAAAGAGTTGGCAACAGTGAATCACATCTTATTACAAAAGGTGTTATTGAAATTTTATCTTCTAAAGTCAAACTTCGCAAATTTGAATTTCCACGGAGATAAGGTTGGCAATAGCACCTGCATCGGTTGCTTATACCCTGCCGAGAATGGCAGATTATATAGCAAAATCGGTGTGGGGCTATTGTTTTATCCGTGGAATAGGTAATGCGAAGACCTGACTTTAGGATAAAACAAAATACAATCCTCACACCTTTTTCATGTTCAATCGTAACCGTTCCGCTGAGGATTGAGGAACACGTTACATACAGATGAGAAAACTTACAATTCTCTTTTTTCTGTCGCTTGCGTCAATAGCGGTTCATGCTGAGAAATTTTCTTATCATGTCAAATCTGTTACTAATATACAGAATGGCAGAGATATGAAAACTCAATCTAAAAGCATGATTATAGTAGTTGATACAGATAATTCAACTGTATCTATTGATGGCAAGCAATATGAAATAGTTAGTAGCGCATGGGGCAAATATCCCGAAACCTATTTCTATGTGAAAGGAAGTGGAAATCATAAATCTCAATTACTGATTGATTATAAGTATAATCACATTATTTTGGATTCACGTAATGGGATTGCCGAAAAATACAACTTTTATAAATCTTCTATTAATTAACAATAGCGGAAATAATCCCTTATATAAGGGCTATTTATAGCCACTAATTCTAAAATGAACAAATATATATTCTTATCTCTATTGCTTGTTTCATGTTCACAACAAACTAAAGAGCAAAAGCATGAAACAACGGACATGGTCTGTGATTCTATCGAAACAGAGAAGCACAACTACGCTATCTCTGAAAATCTCACATTGGAATCAGAAGTGCCAATGCCAATATTTAGCCTTGATTCTCTTAAAACATACTCTTATACAAAAAATGGCGGTAAATATGTCTATATTAAAGACCATGAGGAACGGATGTATTTTTCAACGCAGATAGCAGAACTAACGCCTGCAATACTTGAAGAAGAAATATATCCCGATTATAACGATGCAAAAGTCCGCTATTTCGTATTCAATGATAATGCGATTTATAAAGAAAACCGAAATCGTATCTTCGTTGGCGTATTGCTCTCTCAATATGAACAGATGAAAGTCCGCGAATACTTCTATACTTTGACAAAAGATAGCGTAACTATTGTTCCTTTAATGAGGACGCCAAACTATTTTACTAATGGAGCATTCAGACACATTAAACGAGAGAGTTACGATGAATTTGGAAATAAAACAGTTATAGTTGATGACAGATTCGGCAATGATTCAACTATCACTATTGAACCTCTAAAAAGAAATAGATTCGGAAGAAAAAACAAGAAAGAATGGCAAACACTACAATTTGATGATTAAACAGTATCAGACTATAATTCAGAAATCAGCAATAACTATTGGGCTAACATTTGGCTCAATGATAGCAACGATTATGGGCTATCTCCTTTTAGGTTGCTTAGTTGGTCGAATACTGCACCCCCCAACGCACAAACACAATTACTATTCTTGTGCTTGTGATGAGCCACCGACTATGACTGAATTGGAAGCTACGATAGTAGGCGTAATATTTATGATTGGACTGATGATAGGATTATTTTATATTCTGCGCCAACTTAAATTTTCAAAATCGGAACGAATTATAGCATTGATTATTCTTCTGTTTGCGAATCTCTATGTGGCTTCAACAATTAGAGAAATACTATCTACGCAAGTTACCGGCTAATGGTACTTTTTCTGAAAGATTTTACTTTTATAGGGGGAATCTGAAAAATGTACTTCTAAAAAATAGACTATGTTACAAGAAGATTTATACATTCCCAAACGAGGAATAATGACCGCTATATGTCGTTCTAATAAAGATATGA
>CAPYSS010000022.1:0-52130 GCA_948742525.1 Bacteroides caecimuris
CATGATGCAAAAATAAGAATTTTAACGCAATCCCCCAAGAATTACAACTGAGCCCCAATGTACCGCATGCTTAGTGGGCTAAGGTAAAACAAAAAAAGAGAATCTAATTTCTTAGATTCTCTTTGGAGAGCGGAAGACGGGGCTCAAACCCGCGACCCTCAGCTTGGAAGGCTAATGCTCTATCAACTGAGCTACTTCCGCAATTTTTTGTGGGCAAAGATGGATTCGAACCACCGAAGTCGAAAGACAGCAGATTTACAGTCTGCCCCATTTGGCCACTCTGGTATTTGCCCTTTTTTGCTTTTGAGGAGGTTTGTTTCTCAATTGCGGTGCAAAGATACAACTATTTATTTAA
Source organism: Bacteroides caecimuris (assembly GCA_948742525.1). Classification (GTDB taxonomy): domain Bacteria; phylum Bacteroidota; class Bacteroidia; order Bacteroidales; family Bacteroidaceae; genus Bacteroides; species Bacteroides caecimuris_A. The sequence goes on from CAPYSS010000022.1 coordinate 356, forward strand.
ACTCCAAACAAAATCGATCATTTTTATTGCAGAAATTGCACATTCGTCTCCTTTGTTACCCAGTTTGCCACCGGCACGATCCTCTGCTTGCTCCATTGTATTTGTGGTAATTAATCCGTAAATGACTGGTATATCGCCAGTTGCGTTTAATTCGGTAATTCCTTGGGTTGCTCCCATACAAACATAATCAAAATGTGGAGTATCTCCTTTAATTACGCAACCAATTGCAATAATTGCATCAATATCGCAATTTTCCATCATTTGATTGGCGCCAAAAGTTAGTTCGAAACTTCCCGGTACAGTTTTTACCAGAATATTTTCGTCTTTTGCTCCATGTTTTTTTAATGTATCTACTGCGCCTTTCAGTAAAGCACCGGTAATATTGAAGTTCCATTCGGATACGACAATGCCAAATTTCATTGCTTCTGCATTCGGAACGGAATTGAAATCATATTCGGATAAGTTATGGTAAGCTGTTGCCATAGTAAATTAAAAGTTGAGAATTATAAAATGAAGTTTTGGGGGTATGGGGAAATTTAAGAAGAAAGGCACGGATTTCACGGATTTCACGGTTTGAATAGATAATCCGCTTAATCCGGTGTAATCCGTGCCTCGATCTCCTTATATAATAAGGTATTATTTTTTCATCAATTTAGCCTGTTCGATATATTTGTCGATGTCCATAGCTTGATAAGACTGGAAGTATTTATCCTTGATCTTAGTGTAAGCGTTTATTGCATCGTCATATTTTCCTTGTTTTACCAGGATTTCTCCGGCTTGTATCAGGAAAATCGGGCTTAATGTGTTGTTGTCAGCTTTGTCTGCTGCCGATAGTAAAGTAGAAGCAGCTTTGTCCAGTTGGCCAAGTTGTGCATAGCAGTTACCTGCAGCACCCAGGATTGCCGGAGCAACCATTTGGTCTTTTCCATTGAAGCTATCCAGCATCTTCACTGCTTCTTCATATTTGCCAAGTTGTGCGTAGCAAATACCAGCATAAGCTTTTGCCAAATTAGCTGCTTTTGTTCCGCTGTACTCATCAGCAACTTTCAGGAATCCTGTGTAACCGATGCTGTCACCGTTCAAAGCCTGTTCAAAAGCATCCTGTTCAAAGTATTCCTGTCCTTTGAAAAGAGCTGCTTGTGCTTTTTCTTCACGCGGTTCAGCATAGAGGTTTTTGTACATGATAAAACCTGCTACAATAATAATCACAGCAACAACACCGCCAATAATTGCGTTTTTGTACTTGATAAGAAATGCTTCTGATTGTGTCAGTGCATCTTCTACGTTCAGATGTTCGTTCTGATTCTTTTGTTCTGCCATTTTATATGATTCTTTTTGTTATTATTCACAGTTTGATATTTCGACTCGCAAAAGTAGTTTTTTTATATTGGGTACTGAAAAACAACTAATTATAAAGTTGGTTATTAGTATCTGCTACTATTGCTGCCATAAATTCTGCGCAAAGATAATGAATTATTCTTTTCTTCCATGCCAAACAAAAAAAACTTTGTATCTTTGCACCGACATTTTAGAATTTAAATGAGATGCGTTTAGTGAAATCCCACTGTTAAAATCGCCAAATTTTAGACTACTACGGGATGGACAACTGAATGCTCACGTACTTACATAAGTAAGGGCGTGGGCTGTTGTTTATTTGTAGTAGGAGCGTTTGGCGATGCTTAACAGTGAATAAACTAACAGTACCCACGCCTCTTTCTTTATATTAACGTTCAGTCGGGGCTGCCGAACACACAAAATCTTATTTTATATGAATAAACATGTAATTGGCTTTGCACTCATCGGGTGTATCGCTCTTTCATCTTGCAGTACGGTGAATTATATGAGTACTGACAAATTGAAAACGAATTACGAGAAAAAAATCAATCACACTACATTGCTTGGTAAAACTTTGTTCAAGACTGATAAGAAGAAAAAAGATACCTATGAAAATGTAAATGTGTATATGAATGAAAATGAGGTAGGAAAAGATTTTGAAGTGGTTGCGTTGGGGGCATACACTCCGTGGATTTTGCCATTAGTGAGACCCGAACGCCCAAGACTTGAAAAATACCTCTTATGGAAAGCCGCACGTAAGGCTCGTAAACTTGGCGCAAATGGTGTAATCATTGACAACAAGAACAATTTTCGCGTTATTAAAATCAAATAAAAGAATAATATAAATCCATCTTAACAAAAAAAGCTATGAAGAAGTATATATATTTTTTTTCTATAATACTATTAGCTACATTATCATTTACTCTTATGTCATGTGGTAATGACGATGAAAACAATGAAACAAATGGTAACACCATTGAAATTAACGGTGTAATGAGAACTATATCCACTATCGCAGGATTGGAGGGTTCTTGGAGTAATGGTAGCGGAGAATTTACAATCACTGTTGACAATGTAAAAAATGGCACTAATGACCTTGAATATTATATGTTCTCTTTTCAAAGTGCCGCAGACCTTAAAAAAGGAGATGATGTGTCAAAAATGCAACTCACATTATCCCCTCCCGAAGCCTCTTCTTGGGAAAGTTATTCGTATCAAAACGGCAAAGCAACTGTGATGGATACCAACAAAGAAAAAAGTGAAATAACCATCAAATTTGAACAACTTGAAATGGTATATAAAGGCGATATTTACAAATTTAATGGCACTGTAACCCTAATGTATGATTTCGGGAAATAATCCAACTGTATTAAGGGTGCGTAAATTACGCACCCTTAATCATAACTGAAACTCTTTCTTTAAACGCTGAACGGTTGAGGCTGACGTGTCGGTAAGTTTTGCCACTTTCCTCACAGAGTATCCTTGTCTTAATGCCTTTAGCACGTCCTTATACTCTTCTTTCTTTTTGTCCGCACTTTTTATGCTACCCATTTTCCGTCCAAGTTGCCCACCTTTGGCAATGTACTGCTGTCGTCCCGAATTAAGACGGAACTTAATGTTCTCCCGTTCTAATTGAGAACAGGTTGACAAGGTAGCAAGCATTATGGGTGCAAACATGGACGGTTGTTTCTCATCGTCCAATAGCGTAAATTTTTCTTTTTGCATGTATAAATTAATTCCGTCATCAACCAAACCTTTCACTGCCTCTAATACTTCAAAAGCATTGCGCCCCAACCGACTTAATTCAGATACCAACAACATATCTATATTTTCCGTCCGACAATAGTTCAAAGCCTCAACGAGAATTGGACGCTCCGTATTCTTCTTTGCCCCACTTATCTTTTCCTCAAAGACTTTTACAACTTCCATTTTGGAATATTCCGCATAAGATTTTAAGTCTTCCACTTGTCTATCGGTTGTTTGTCGGTCAGTCGTTGAACTAACACGTGCATATATTATCGCTCTCATATATTGACTTTTTGATTATGAGACAAAGATAATCATTTATTTTGTTGTATGCAAATTAATCAAAGAATAAATTGAATACAATATGTAGTATTCATTTTATCGTATTGTAGATTTATTTGAATACACTTTCAATTTGAATACATAAAAGATAAGTGCTACGCATTTTGTACCATATAAAATATTAATTGATAATTAATTAGAGCTTTAAAGAGCTGCTTCGCAGGGTGGTTTGCTAATACCCCTGCTCAAAGCAACCTTAATATCAAAGTTGAAAAATTGAAATGCACTTTCCACCATAACGAAAACGCAGTAGCCTATTAGAAAAATAATAAAGCATATCAAAAAGCAAATTTTGACTTTGCGATTGTGACGCTAATGTAGCCATTAGCAATTCATTGGGAATAACTTCACCTTTCCATTGATAAAACTCTTTCAAATGCTCGTTTTTTATCGTTAATTCTACCCGATAATCTTTATCATTAAGTCCATTCCATTGTGGAATATATTTTTTGTTCGATTTTTCCAATTCTTTTTTCTTATCGTACACCTTTAATGACAGTCCGTCTTGTTTCTTCGGGCTAATACAAATAGTTAAAGTCTTTAAACGACATTGGTCTCCCGTTTGTATGTGCAAAATTTCATCTAACACTTCTTTCTTGTCTAAACGCGCCTTTCCGTTTAATATCACCTCATAATCATCATTAAACTGCGCATGTTTGATTTTCTTCGCAAAATTAATATTTGTATCTAATGCCACGTGCAAATCCGTAATGTTGTTGAGGCTTAATCCTAATTCATCCGCAATATAGTCCACACAAGCCAACCAATTACATTTACCACTGTCATATATGCCAAACACCTCATAGAAGACCCAATTTTCAATATACAACCACACATAATTAACTTTATCATCTCCCATGCTACGTAATTTTGTTTTTAATGTGGCGAATTTCTTTTGATGTGTCCTACCGAACCCATCAAAAGAAACCATTACATGAAAGCTATTGGCGAATAAAGCCTCATCACTTGGCACACGCACAAGCGTAAAACTATCATCACTATCTATTAATTCGTTATATTCATTCAATTTATCAATAACTTCATCAGTTGCCTTATAACAAAGGGTTAATTTATCAACACTTATTATGCTCTTTTTCTTTCTCATCTCTTTCTATTTTTGTTTTATTATTCTTATGGTACTCTCGTAACGAAGCACTAAGATGTTCTTTGTGCTCTTTAGTCTTCTTCAATGCTTGAAGACTTTGGGAGATGTGCTTACAATGAGTTGCAGATTTTTTTCGTCCTCGCAAGCGCATACTAATTTTCTTTTTTGTTTCCTCTTTCATATATTAATCTAATATTATATAGATAAGTAGTTAAAAGAGTAGGAAAGTTCAATATTTAACTGCACTATTTTCTGAAAAAAAATGATTTACACGGCAAATGGCTGTGAAGTAGAAAGGTTGAAGATATTCTGCTATTTTAAAAGCGGGGATACGTAGTACCATACTTGCGTGTTTTTGTTTCATTATCAACCTCTCCAATCCCCACAAACCGCGTTGTAAATATGTCAAACAATGATTTGAAGAAATATAATAACCTGACAAATTGAAAAACAATACACCTGCCAAACAGTATTATTTCAGGCTATTATCGGATATATCAATGTCCAAATCATCATCAATGTCATTATCCTCAAATCCGCTAAGAGAACCATACTCTATAAACTCTTGCAGACGTTCTGTGGTATATTCATCATGTTGTTTAACTATTTCATTTATATTTAATATTGAGTTGAGTTTTTCTTGTACTTTCTTGTTGTTTTGTTCTAATATGACATTTTCTTTGGCTAATTCTTTGATTGCACCTATTTCAGAATTACTGCTTAAAGAAGTGGGAGGATTGTTATTTTGTTTTTCGGATATACAATCAGAGTTATATCCTCCGAATATGGAACTGTCTAAATTAGCGAATGACTTACTAACTTTATTCCTTTTGTCTGCATCTTGTAGATGCAAGTAGACCTTATCTATCATTTTGGTATCTGTATGTCCCGTAGCAATAATAACATCTTCTTTTGGAACATTACATAGGCACATCATAGTAATAAATGAATGTCTTGCTGTATGTGTGTGAATTCTGTCACACATTCTTTTACTTATATTTTTTCTGTCATATCCGTATTGTTGTACGTATGTTTGCAATGTGGTTAGCCCTGCTTGTGCAGCTATCTTTTTGATGGCTGTATTGATTTTATCTTGGTCTTTTTTTAGGTTTGTATCAATATACCGAAATCCCTGTTGGTACTTTTGTAGTAATTCTTGGGTTAGTGGGAAAATTGGTATAGTGGCACTTTCTTTTGTTTTCTGCTGTGTAATTGTGATTGTAGCATTTTCGTTTATGGCTATACTTCCATCAAAAACTTTGTGCATATCTCCAATGCGCTGCCCTACTAAGGTCTGTAATATGAAAATGTCTCTTATTTCAGTTTCTTCTTCACTTAGTTGGTTAAGACGATATAAGGTTATTATTTCCTTTTCATTTAATGCCAATTGTAATTCGTGTTGTTCTTTATTGGAAAGTTTACAGGGAATTCTTTTGATTTTGTCTATTTTACTCTTATTGTAATCCCATATTCCGTTTATTTCATCAATTTCTTTAAGAATGTTTTTAATAAAATCTATTTTATTATTTGTAGTATTCCAAACTTCGTGTTTATCAATGCACCACTGCTTGTATTTTTCTATAGTATCTTTATTTATATTAGCCCATGTGTCTTGTATGCCACTGACATTTAGAAATTTTTTAAAAGTATTGATGTTTCCATGATAGATTTTCTTACTTTGTTCAGACTGACTACCTTTATCTATATGCCTTGATATTGTAATTGTTGCATTTTTCATATTCTTTGTAATTAATTTCTTTGTTTTTAATGTGGGATTTAAATATTTGCGTAAGATTGTATAAAAGTCTTCATAATTGAATTCGTCTTGTTCACAAAGGAAAAGTTTTAGCTCTGAAAATGCAAATAATGTATCTTTAATTTTGTTATTTGCGATGGTGTTATTTCGATTATCCAATTTGCTTAACCCTGTTCCTACTTTGCATAGTTGTTTTTTCTTGTCCCATTGGTCAGGAAAGACTTTCATGCCCGTACTTACTTTTAGCTGTTTTCCTTGCCACGTCACAACACTATATATAAGACTTGGTTTTTCACACTTTTGGTTGCGTAGGTTAAAGTTTAAATTGAAATTAAAGAAAAGCTGTTCTTCCATATTGTTCTTAAAGTTTGAGATTGATTCTCGTTCTTAACTTAGTTATTTTTATGGCAAAAACGAGCTTTTTACTGATTAACTCACTTAAAAACAACGCTCATAATAAATGAATTGCGTTTCCAAGAAAAAGTAGTTTTTTTATATCTACAAATGAAATTTAGAAGCATCTTTTTTTGTTTTACACCCGAAAACCACGAAAATCTTGCTACTTTTGTGGACAAATTAACGTGTGCACAATGATACTGAAACGAATATCCATATTAAATTATAAGAATCTGGAAGAGGTGGAGCTGGGATTCTCTGCCAAACTGAATTGTTTTTTCGGACTGAATGGGATGGGGAAGACGAATTTGCTGGATGCAGTGTATTTCTTGTCCTTCTGTAAAAGTTCCGGCAATCCGATTGATTCTCAGAATATTCGTCATGAACAAGACTTCTTTGTCATCCAGGGTTTCTATGAAGCGGAGGACGGAACTCCTGAAGAGATTTATTGCGGGATGAAACGTCGTTCGAAGAAACAGTTTAAACGGAATAAGAAAGAATATAGTCGTTTCTCGGACCACATCGGCTTCCTGCCTTTGGTGATGGTTTCACCTGCCGATTCTGAATTGATAGCCGGAGGGAGTGATGAACGTCGTCGGTTTATGGATGTAGTGATTTCGCAGTATGATAAAGAATATCTTGAAGCATTGATACGGTATAATAAAGCATTGGTGCAGCGTAATACATTGCTGAAGAGTGAGTTTCCGGTGGAGGAGGAGTTGTTTCTTGTATGGGAGGAAATGATGTCTCAAGCCGGTGAAATCGTATTCCGGAAACGTGAAGCGTTTATCCGGGAGTTTATTCCTATTTTTCAATCTTTCTATTCTTTTATTTCTCAGGATAAAGAGGCTGTGGGATTATCTTATGAGTCTCATGCACGGGATGCTTCTTTGCTGGAAGTGTTGAAGCAGAGTAGGGAGCGGGATAAGATAATGGGATTCTCTTTGCGGGGGATTCATAAAGATGAGTTAAATATGCTGTTGGGTGAATTTCCGATAAAGAAAGAAGGTTCGCAGGGACAGAATAAAACATATCTGGTGGCATTGAAACTGGCACAGTTCGATTTCTTGAAACGCACGGGCAGAACTGTTCCTTTATTATTATTAGATGATATTTTTGATAAACTGGATGCTTCCCGTGTAGAGCAAATAGTGAAGCTGGTGGCCGGAGACAATTTCGGGCAGATATTTATAACGGATACGAACCGGGAACATCTCGACCGTATTTTATATAAGGTAGGTAGTGATTATAAGATATTTCGTGTAGAAGAGGGTACAATTCAAGAAATGGAGGCTGACAATGAAGCGCAATGATGCCGAACAAATAGGAAAACTGATTCAACAGTTTCTTCGTCAGGAGAGCTTGGAGTCTCCGCTGAACGAACAAAGGCTGTTGGATGCCTGGCCTCAAATCTTAGGACCGGCGGCAGCTTATACCAACAATCTTTATATTCGTAATCAGACATTGTATGTGCATCTTACTTCTGCTGCTCTCCGGCAGGAGTTGATGATGGGGCGTGAAGTATTGGTGCGCACTCTCAATCAGAAAGTCGGTGCTATGGTTATTACAAACATTATTTTTCGTTGAGGAAAGGGATTCTGTCTATAACCTTTATACCCAGCTTGCGAAGTGTTTCTTCGTCACTTCCTGTCGCATGTTGGCAGTGGGTGGGATGGGTGTGATAATTCGTCTTCATTAATGGTTATAATTATATCCATGCGGACGTCGAATGATTCCGCAGGAACTTCTTCCACTAATTGAAATGGGAAACAAATTCCAGCTTTGTAAGCAGTTGGTATGCGTGGCAGGAGACGGTCATAATAACCTTTTCCTCGTCCCAAACGGTTACCTTTGGCATCAAAAGCTACTCCGGGAACGACAATGAAGTCGATGGCTGCATAGTCTGTGAATGCTTCTCCGGTTGGTTCTTCTATGCCATAGACACTACAGATTGACATATTTTCAGGTCCGGTATATATCCGAAGTTCCAAATCATCGCCTACCACTACGGGGAGCAAGATTCGCTTCTTATTGTTCCATTTTTGGATAAACTCATGTGTATCTACTTCGTCATTTAGCGAATGGTATAGTAGTACGGTATTTGCCGCCCTGAAAGCCGGGTGGGCTTCAAGGGCGGTCAGTATGTTAGCTGATTGCAGCTTTCGCATAGTCGAATCCGCATGTTGGGTATTCAGTAATGCTATACGCTTGCGCAGTTCTTTTTTTCTTTCCATCTTTTTTGTCCTTCGTCACTTCTTCCTCCTCAACGGCTACCGGAGCTTTTGGGAAAGCTTCTCCTTTTTCAAGTATCTCAATACCTTTAATAACGGTAGCATCTGTTTTGTTAAAATATTGAAGATAAGCTTCCAGTCCAAGCATATTGTAGATGATATTACCAAAGAGGTGCTTCTCCAATAGTTTGTATGACTTTTGAATGAGGATATTTCTTCTTTTCACTCCTTTGCTGTCGGCAAAACGGACAAACTGTTCTACCAATCCCTGATGACGAAGGTAATTCAGCAATTCTTCCTCTGTTTCATATTGGCTAAGTTTCTTCCGGTTGTTGTCGGTGTACTGGAATGTGAATTGAATAGTCAGCCCCCGGTTGATAACAGTAGAAAGATAAGAGGTGACTCCCGTTGTATCTTGCGGTACGAATATATCCGGCATGATACCACCACCGCCATAAACAGTACGTCCCAAGCTGGTGCTATAACGTTCGCTCTCATTCTGCTTGATACTGTCGCGTGAGAAGAATTCCCCATGTTCATAACGGGTATATAAATCCAGTTCGTAGTTACGATCTTTACCACTTTCGTATGGACGTTGGATGCAGCGTCCGGATGGAGTGTAGTAGCGGGCGATTGTCAGGCGGATAGCCGAACCGTCACTGAAGTCGATCGGTTGTTGCACAAGTCCTTTACCAAAGGAACGGCGTCCTACAACTGTACCCCGGTCGTTATCCTGAATAGCTCCGGTGAAGATTTCACTGGCAGAAGCAGAACCTTCGTCAATCAATACAACGAGTGGCATTTTCTGACAGCTGCCTGTACCGTTGGCGAATTCTTCTGCACGTGGATATTTACGGCCTTGAGTGTATACAATTAATTTGCCTTCGGGCAGGAACTCATTCACCATGCGGATGGCAGCTTCCATATATCCTCCAGTGTTACCTCGGAGGTCAATGATCAGACCTTTGCATTTTTTATGGTTGAGTTGTGCCAGTGCATTCAACAATTCTACATGGCTGGTACGTCCGAATTTGCTGACTTTCACGTAACCGATGTCATCGTTTAACATATAAGCTGCATCAACGGTATTTTGAGGAATGTCTCCGCGGGTAATATTGAAATGCAGTAAGTCTTTTTCTCCCGTTCGTTTGATACCTAATTTCACTTGTGAACCTTTCGGACCTTTCAGAGTGCGCATAGCCCGTTCGTTGGTTACTTTCTTACCGACAAACAAACTGTCGTCTACAGTAACAATACGGTCGCCCGCCATCAATCCTATCTTTTCAGAAGGACCACCCTGAACAACTGCATTCACATGAATGGTGTCGTTCTGTATGGTAAACTGGATACCGATTCCGCTAAAGCTACCTTCCAGTTCCGAGTTGACTTCTTCGAGATTTTGGGCTGGGATATACGTTGAATGTGGATCTAATTCGGCTAGAATCTGCGGCATGGCTTTTTCCACTAAATCTGCCATGTTTACAGTGTCGACATATTGATCGTCTACGATGCGTAACAATGCGTTTAGCTTATTGGAGGAACCGTTGATAATACCCAAACGGTTGCCGGCAAAATGCTTGGCATAAAATGTTCCGATAAGAATCCCGACTACCACGCTGACTGCTATGATGACAGGTGTAAAACGTGAAGAGTTTTTTGTACTCATGTCTATTCCTTTTTTAAAACGTTCGTCTTCTTATTTATTCGGAGAGGAATGGTTATCTAATTCTGTGTAGATAACTTCTATTCCTGCCCGTTTTAATAACTCAATTCCATCTTCCAGGCGATAATGTTCGGAGTAAACTACCCGTTTGATTCCTGCCTGTATGATTAACTTCGCACATTCGATGCAAGGAGAGGCGGTGACATACATGGTAGCACCGTCGCTACTGTTGTTTGAACGTGCAATTTTAGTAATGGCATTTGCTTCCGCATGCAGAACGTATGGTTTTGTCAGATTGTTTTCATCTTCGCATACATTCTCAAAACCGGAAGGTGTTCCATTATATCCGTCGGAGATAATCATTTTATCTTTAACAATTAAAGCTCCTACTTTACGGCGTTGGCAATAGGAATTTTCAGCCCATATACTGGCCATACGAATATAACGTTTGTCTAGTTCTAATTGTTTCTTTTCAGTGCTCATGTTTGTTTATTATTTATTATTTACTACCCGGAAAACCATACGGAAAGTTTGTTTATCGGGTGCCGGTTTGTATAAAAGGTATAAGTTGTTACTATCTCCTTCGTAAGATGTGGCTGTATTAAGTCCCTCTATAAAATTTCTGGCGAGTTGGTCGTTACCATAATTACCAGCAGTGGTAACAGTAGCTTTAAAGCTGTTGTTTTTGGCATTGGCACTCCATTTTCCTTCAAAAGTACCGGTTGCAATAATACTTCCTTTTATATTTCCGTTCATAACATCTCCATCTACTGTGCCATCAAATACGATGTTGTATGTACCGTTTTTATTAAGTTCTTTGATACTAGCTTTTTCTTGTTCCTCATTTTCCCAGAAGGGAAACATCTCATGACCTCCATCCACAGTGATATAATTTAGTTTCCACGTTTTTCCTGTAAAGATAGCGGCTACATCGTCCGAATCATTACACCCTGAAAATAAAGGAAGCAATAGTAATAATCCTACTATTTTATAGATATTCTTCTTCATGCGGTTATGTTTAATACTTAATACCTTATACTTAATACTTATTTCTTTATTCCATTTCTGATTAATAAAGCATCAATACTTGGTTCCTGTCCGCGGAAACGTTTATAAAGTACCATTGGATGTTCCGTTCCTCCTTTCGACAGAATATTATTGCGGAACGAGTCTGCAACTTCCTGATTGAATATTCCTTTTTGCTTGAACAATGAGAAAGCATCGGCATCCAGTACCTCTGCCCATTTATAGCTATAGTATCCGGCGGCATATCCACCAGCAAAGATATGGGAGAACTGTGTACTCATGCAAGCTTCTGGTACAACCGGCAATATTTGTGCATCTTTCCAGGCTTCCTGTTCATAAGCTTTCACGTCTCCTTCAAAAGGAGTGTTGCGAGTATACCACGCCATATCAAGTAAGCCGAAACTCAGTTGCCGCAGACACGCATAAGCAATATTGAAATTAGAAGCGTCTACAAGACGTTTTATTAATTCATCCGGTAAAACTTCTCCTGTCTGATAATGACGGGCAAATGTATTGAGGAAATCTTTCTCTATGGCGAAATTTTCCATAATTTGCGAAGGAAGCTCCACAAAATCCCAATATACATTAGTTCCGCTTAAACTTCTGTAAGTGGAATTGGCAAACATACCATGCAGGCTATGTCCAAACTCATGCAAGAATGTTTCTACCTCATTGAATGTTAATAAAGCAGGCTTATTCTCGGTTGGCTTGGTAAAGTTCATCACAACGGATACATGCGGACGGCTATTTTCGCCAGTCTTTTTATCTATCCATTGGTCTTTGTAACTCGTCATCCAAGCTCCGGCGCGCTTACCTAAACGCGGATGGAAGTCAGTATATAAGACGGCTAAGAATTTTCCGTTTTTATCAAACACTTCGAAGGCTTCCACTTCTTTGTGATAAACCGGGATCTCGGTATTTTTTCGGAAGGTAATTCCATATAACTTTTCTGCAAGCCCAAACACTCCTTTCTTCACTTGTTCCAATTCGAAGTAAGGGCGAAGCATTTCTTCATTGATATTGAATTTTTTGTCTTTCAGTTTGTTTGAGTAATAACTCCAGTCCCAAGGCATTACAACAAAATCATTTCCCTGTTCTTCACGGGCCAGTTCTTGGATTTCTTTGTATTCCTGTTGTGCGGTAGGAGTGTATGCTTCCAGCAGTTGGTTGAGCAGCTTGTATACAGACTCGCTGTTTTCCGCCATTCTTTTCTTTAGCGTATATTCCGCATAATCTTTGTATCCCAATAGCTGGGCTATTTTCATGCGTGTATTAGCTATCTTTTTTACGATATCGATATTGTTGAATTCGTTATCATGCGTGCATTTGGTATTATAAGCCATATACAACTTCTGGCGTAAATCACGATTGTCGGAATACGTCATGAAAGGAACATAGCTTGGAGCATGAAGCGTGAACGCCCATCCTTCTTTTCCTTCGCTTTTGGCTGTTTCAGCAGCAGCTTCTATGATAATTTCGGGTAATCCGGCGAGGCTTTCCTTTTTAGTCAACAGCATCTGATAGGCATTTGTTTCTTTCAGGTTGTTTTCACTGAAAGTGAGTGTCAGTTTACTCAATTCGGTAGTCAGACGTCGGTATTCTTCCCGCGCTTCTCCTTCCAGATTGGCGCCATGACGAACAAAACTGTTGTATGCATTTTCCAGTAACTGTTTTTGTTCCTGTGTCAGTTGCAAAGTCTCTTTTTGATTATACACTTCCTTCACACGTGCGAATAGCTTTTCATTCAGTGTGATATTGTTGCTGTGTTCACTAAGCAACGGCATTATTTTTTGAGCGAGTTCTTGCAAATCGTCGTTCGTTTCTGCGCTTAACATATTACCAAAGACGGCAACTACCTTATCCAGTAATTCCCCTGATTCTTCGAAAGCTTCTATCGTATTGGTAAAATCGGCCTTTTCCGGATTCTGTATGATAGCCTCTATTTCAGCATTTTGCAGCTTGATTCCTTCGAGGATAGCAGGCTCATAATGTTCAGTTTTAATCCGGTCGAACGGCACGGTTCCGTGCGGCGTATGATATTGCCCGTAGAAAGGATTCTGGGCGTTTGTTATATTGCTCATAGTGCAAACTAGTATCAATGTTATTAATAATCTCTCCATAGAAATACAAAACTACTAAAATTGTTGCTTATTCAACGGATAACACGTTGCTTTTTAACAATATATAAAATGAAATGTATAAAAAAACCGCTACGGTTTCCCGCAGCGGTTTTCTATATGGTTCAAACGTCTAATTAAGCGTTAACTGATGCCATGTGAGCGATCAAGTCAAGAACTTTGTTAGAGTAACCGATTTCGTTGTCATACCAAGATACAACTTTAACGAAAGTATCAGTCAAAGCGATACCTGCTTTAGCGTCGAAGATAGAAGTGCGAGCGTCACCTAAGAAGTCAGAAGAAACTACTGCATCTTCAGTGTAACCGAGGATACCTTTCAATTCGCCTTCAGAAGCTTCTTTCATTGCAGCGCAGATTTCAGCGTAAGTAGCCGGTTTAGCCAAGTTAACAGTCAAGTCAACTACAGATACGTCCAAAGTCGGAACACGCATAGACATACCAGTCAATTTGCCGTTCAATGCAGGGATTACTTTACCTACAGCTTTAGCAGCACCAGTAGAAGAAGGGATGATGTTGCCAGAAGCAGCACGACCACCTCTCCAGTCTTTCATAGAAGGACCGTCAACTGTTTTCTGAGTAGCAGTTGTAGAGTGAACTGTAGTCATCAAACCGTCAAGGATACCGAACTTGTCGTTCAATACTTTAGCGATAGGAGCCAAACAGTTAGTAGTACAAGAAGCGTTAGATACAAATTGAGTACCTTTTACGTATGTCTTTTCGTTTACACCGCAAACGAACATCGGAGTGTCATCTTTAGAAGGAGCTGACATTACAACATATTTTGCACCAGCTTCGATGTGAGCCTGAGCTTTGTCTTTGCTCAAGAACAAACCTGTAGATTCAACAACGTATTCAGCTTCTACTTCATTCCATTTCAAGTCAGCCGGATTTCTTTCAGCTGTGATGCGGATAGCTTGACCGTTAACGATCAATTTGCTGTTTTCAACATCTGCTTCGATAGTACCGTCGAATTGACCGTGCATTGTATCATACTTCAGCATGTAAGCCAAGTAATCAACCGGGCAAAGGTCATTGATACCTACGATTTGAATATCGTTTCTTTTCATTGCAGCGCGGAAAACGAAACGTCCGATACGTCCGAATCCATTAATACCTACTTTAATCATTTTGTTTAAACTTTTAAGGGTTTTATAATATTTGTTCAAATATCTCTCTGCCTCCGCATTTGTTTTATTTTCAAATGCGGTGCAAAATTACAAAAATGTTTTTATATTCGCGCATTAAATTCACATTAAATATTGAAAAAAGATGGGAAAGAGTACATTTTTACAGGACTTTAAGGCGTTTGCCATGAAAGGTAACGTCATAGACATGGCTGTCGGTGTTGTTATTGGTGGTGCATTTGGAAAAATTGTATCATCATTGGTTGCTAATGTTATTATGCCTCCGATTGGTTTACTGGTTGGCGGTGTGAACTTTACAGATTTGAAATGGGTGATGAAGGCGGCAGAGGTCGGTGCTGACGGTAAGGAGATAGCTCCGGCTGTGACATTGGATTATGGTCAGTTTCTGCAGGCTACCTTTGATTTTCTGATTATTGCTTTTGCTATATTTTTATTTATTCGTTTGATTACGAAACTGACAACTAAAAAACAGGCAGAAGCGGCGGTTACTCCTCCAGCTCCTCCTGTGCCAACGAAAGAAGAAGTTTTGTTGACGGAGATACGCGATTTGCTGAAAGAAAAGAATAATTGATTCTAATTAAAATAAAGGAGATTCCAGGTGTAAACTTGTGAATCTCCTTTATTTTTCTCTTCATTATTAATTATAGATTGCGTACTTTTTTCTACTTTTGCAACTCAATTTATTCAAAATCCAACCATTGATATGCAGGAAAAAATAATAATTCTTGATTTCGGTTCGCAGACAACACAGCTTATAGGCCGTCGTGTACGTGAATTGGATACGTATTGTGAAATTGTTCCTTATAACAAATTTCCTAAAGAAGACCCGACTATTAAAGGAGTCATTCTCTCCGGAAGTCCTTTTTCGGTTTACGATAAAGATGCTTTCAAAGTAGATTTGAGTGAAATTCGTGGTAAATATCCGATATTGGGTATTTGTTATGGTGCACAGTATCTGTCATACACCAATGGCGGAAAAGTGGAACCGGCCGGAACGCGTGAGTATGGACGTGCTCATTTGGCTTCTTTCTGCAAAGATAATGTGCTGTTAAAAGGAGTGCGTGATGGGTCGCAGGTGTGGATGAGTCATGGAGATACGATTACTGCTATTCCTGATAATTTCAAGAAAATAGCTTCGACGGATAAAGTAGAGATTGCTGCTTATCAGATAGAAGGGGAGCAGGTATGGGGTGTTCAGTTCCATCCGGAAGTATTTCATAGTGAAGACGGAACTCAAATCCTAAAGAACTTTGTGGTAGATGTTTGCGGTTGCAAGCAAGACTGGTCGCCGGCTTCTTTTATTGAGAGCACGGTTGCCGAACTGAAAGAACAGTTGGGTGATGATAAAGTCGTTCTCGGTTTGAGTGGCGGAGTCGATTCGTCGGTTGCAGCAGTGCTGCTGAATAAAGCTATTGGCAAGAACTTGACTTGTATCTTTGTAGATCATGGTATGCTGCGTAAGAATGAGTTCAAGAATGTGATGAAGGACTATGAATGTCTTGGCCTGAATGTGATTGGTGTTGATGCCAGCGAAAAGTTCTTTACGGAACTGGCTGGTGTGGTCGAACCGGAAGCCAAACGTAAGATTATAGGTAAAGGTTTCATTGATGTGTTCGATGTAGAAGCTCATAAGATCAAAGATGTGAAATGGCTGGCTCAAGGTACAATCTATCCGGATTGCATCGAGTCATTGTCTATTACGGGTACAGTGATAAAGAGCCATCATAATGTAGGTGGTCTTCCTGAAAAGATGAATCTGAAGTTGTGTGAACCACTTCGTTTGTTGTTTAAGGATGAGGTGCGTCGGGTAGGTCGTGAGTTGGGTATGCCGGAACATCTGATTACTCGTCATCCGTTCCCGGGACCTGGCTTGGCAGTGCGTATTCTAGGTGATATTACTCCTGAAAAAGTACGTATTCTGCAGGATGCTGATGATATCTTTATTCAGGGATTGCGTGACTGGGGATTGTATGATAAAGTATGGCAGGCAGGAGTTATCTTGTTGCCGGTACAGTCTGTAGGCGTGATGGGGGATGAGCGTACATACGAAAGAGCCGTTGCTTTGCGTGCTGTGACATCTACAGATGCAATGACAGCCGACTGGGCGCATTTGCCTTATGAATTTATGGGTAAGGTGTCGAATGATATTATTAATAAGGTGAAAGGTGTAAACCGCGTAACCTATGATATCAGTTCCAAACCGCCTGCAACAATTGAGTGGGAATAGTTGCTCCTGTTGATATATAAATCCCAAGGCCGTAAACTGCTTTGGGATTTTTTTTGTGGAAAAAGTGAGGGAACCGGCTCAACCTAATAGATAAAATGCTATTTTTGTAGTAGTTATAAAAAAATGCAGATTCTGCGGAAAATAGAAGAGACCTATTCGGTGTTGTGTTTGAGGTAATCAGGCATAATCTGCCTCCTTTGTTAGATGCTATTAAAATTATAATTCATGATATAGAATGAACTGAGTTCTGGAATATCTCCAATCTTATACGGAATGAAGAGTAGCTTATACATTAAAACGATATAATATGAAAAAAAATATTTTTATTCTATTTCTGTGTACTTTTTCTATGCACTCAAGCTTTGCTCAACGTAATTATGCTCAAGAACTGCTAGACTTATTGCAACAAAATAAATGCTTTGAAGCTAGAGATTTATGTGCTCAATACGCGGATAAACTACCCTTGAATGATAGAACTTTTAGTTTAGCATACAAATCTCAAATGGCTCTATTTTTTAATAAACCTGATAGTGCTTCTATTTATCTGGAAGATATGATAGCTAATCATGAATTTGCATTAGGACCGGCAATAGGATCGTTTTATGGAAAATTATTACAGATATATGATGATACACAACAATTTGAAAAAGGTATAAAGGTATGTGATAAAGCGTTTGCTTATTTCAATAGAAATCCATTTGGTTTAGCACCAGATTTTGTTCGAAATGAAATTCATCAAGTGGAAAATGCAAAATCATCTTTTCAGAAAAGAAATGTAAATGAGCCACGAAGAAGGGTTGAAAGGATTAAAAATAAAAATGCTATCATAAAACTTAAAGATAGTAATTATATTCAATTTGATGCTATGTACAACAATATTCCTGTGCAAACATGGTTTGATACCGGAGTTTCAACCTTCTTCATTGTAACAAAGAAAATTGCTGAAGAAATAGGTGTAAGAATAGTAGATACCACTCAGGACAGTATAAAAATAATGAATGGAGTTCCAATAAAAGCATTGGCTGGAATAATTGACTGCATCGACTTGAAGAGTGTAAAGCTTTATAATATTCCTGTAATGATTCACGAAGAATATTTTCCACATATGAGTGATACTTTGGGTCGTGATGCCAAATTAAATGACAGGCAGATAATAATGGGACTACCTACGATGAAGATGATTGGAATGATTGAATTTAACTGGGAAAATCGTACAGTCTGCTTCCCTGAAAGTGTAGAGAAAGCTGTAACAAATGGCTCTTCAAATATTTTTGTGACTAACAACAACCTATATCAACGACTAAAAGTTAACGGATTGAATTATGTGGGACATGTTGATACGGGAGATGACGATTTTGTTAATATGACGTTCTCTTTTTATGAAAAGAATAAAAGTCATATAGAGATAGATTCAGTAGCAGAAAAAAAGGTGCTTAATCATTATAGGGGAACAGGAGCTTTCTTTAATGTACCATACGAAATAGTAAAAGATTCTAAGATATATTTTAATGGTCAAAATGTAAATTCCAATATGCGTAATGTTTTAATTTCAGATGGGACGTTATTACATTTAAATACTTTTGATGGAACGATTGGTGTTGACTTTTTTACTCATTTGGGACCGAAGGTTATCTTTGACTTCAATAATATGGAGATAAGAAATGGAGAATAAATAATACGAAGGGAGATGAATTAAGTAAAAATGGTGTATCTGTAATTTCATGAGTTAAAACATAAAAACTATAATTTGTAATGAAAAAAATTCTTTCAGTTCTATCTTTATCTGTTTTCTTCGTTATATCATCTTTTGCTCAACGTAATTATGCTCAAGAACTTGTTGATCTTCTGCAACAAGGTAAATGTTTTGATGCTATGGATCTATGTATAACACATGCTGATCAGTTACCTGCCAACGATAGAGTATTAGAGAAGTTATACAAGTCGCACATGTCACTATTTCTCAATAAACCAGATAGTGCAGCGATCTATTTGGAAGATTTGCTTACCAATCATGAATTGATAATGGGTCCGATGATTGGAGCCTATTATGTGCGATTGTTGCAGGTCTATGATGATACGCAGCGATTCAAAGATGGAATAAAATTATGTGATAAATTTCTTGGCTATTTAAAAAGGAATCCATTTGACTTGAATCAGAATATCATCAGTAGTGACATTAACTGGACGGATAGTGTTAAGTCTGCATTAAAGAATAGAGATTTAAATGAGCCTCGGATAAAAATTGTTAGAACTAATAATAAGAAAAATGCTATAAAACTTAATGAGGGTGAATATATTCGATTCAATGCTCAATATAATAATATTCCTTTTCAAACTTTTTTCGATACAGGAGTCTCCGAGTATTTTTTTGTAACGAAAAAAATAGCAGACAAGATTGGAGTGAGAATAATTGATACAAAGCAAAATGGTGTAATAAAATTCAATGGAGTTGAAACGAAAGCTCTAAAAGGTGTTATAGATAAAATAAATATAGGAAATTTGGAGCTGTTTAATATTCCAGTAATGGTTTTTGATGCTCCATTTTATTCTCACTTACCCGATACGTTAAATGATCTCGTGAGATCAAAAATAGAAGATACTTTAAGCGAAAACCAAGTTATAATGGGATTACCAACTATGCTGTTGATTGGAAAGGTTGAATTTGATTGGAACAAACGTACAATATCTTTCCCCGGGTATACTGGAGATGAAAAAACTAATAATTTGCCAAATATATATCTTGTATGGAGAACCCCTTATACTCGATTAAAAATAAATGGATTATCATATACTGGATATTTAGATAGTGGGGATAATGAGTTTTTGAGTATCGAATTTCCTTTTTATGAGAGAAATAGAAGTAGTATACAAATAGACTCGGTGATACAAAAAACACCTTTATCATATCATGGTATGACTGGAAGTGCTTTCAATTTACCTTATGAAGTTGTAAAAGATCCTTGGATTTATTCAAATGGTAAGCAGATTAACCCAGATGAAAGAGTGATTATAGTGAACAGAATGAGGCACTTTGATTCATTTGATGGTACGGTGGGGGTACATTTTTTCTACAGATTGGGAACAAAGGTAATCCTTGACTTTAATAACATGAGAATAGAAGGAAAAGATTAGTGATACTATATGAATATCATGTAATGTACCTACAATAAACAGTTTGCTATCTCCTCAAAACTCCACATGCAATTTGATAGCAGTTTTGCCCTCATGCTCTCATTATTCGCCTGTATCCCTTTATTCATCGATGTTTCGGGTATGGTAGCAAGTGTGGTAGCAAGTATGAGAGCAACTGCTTGCCCTCACTCTGTTACAGAGTATTATACATCGTTTCTTAGGTGCTATTGTTTGATTTACAGAGTATTAATATCTGAAGTCTCAACTATTAACGATTGTCATTTCAGTCATTAATAATTGAGAAATCAGGTGTTAATAGCTGATAACTCACGTATTATTGATCGATATGTGATTGAATGCTTCCTGAAAGATCAGGTTCATTGAAACATTTCATGCGGTCAAGTCAATCCAATTATATAGGCGAAGTGACAGTTTCATGCCTTGAAACTCTTTGTTCCAAAGCATGAAACATTTTGTTCCAAGGCATGAAACATTTTGTTCCAAGGCATGAAACACTTTGTTCCAAGGCATGAAACACTTTGTTTCAAAGCATGAAACACTTTGTTCCAAGGCATGAAACTAAAGGAAACAGCAAGCCATTCAGATACAATGATATAGGGAAATCTTGGTAAGAAAGAAATGCGACATCTACGTGTGATCGATGTCGCATTTTGTTATAAGGTTAATGCTGGGAAAAAGCTTGTTTTTATTAGAGGAAAAGTTTGTATGCCGTAATATAATATCGTACCTTTACAGGAATTAAATGATAAGCAATATTGGTAGATAAACAGATAATAAAGGATGAAAATAACTTTAATCAGACAAGACAGCGGGAGTGGAAAAGAAGCTCTAAGCATCTGTGAAGCAGGTACATTATTCAACAAAATGAAAACAGAGACAAAATCGAGACACATTACGGCTTTGCGAAACCTGATACCGATGCTGGAAGGTACGTACAGCCAGTACGAACATATAGACAAACTGCCATACATCTATTCTGCCGTAGAATATACCCGCACTAAAGAAGGCGAACGAAAAATGAAACAATATAACGGACTGGTACAGTTGGAAGTGAAACGGCTGGCAGGCACGTCCGAAATGGAATATGTGAAACGGCAGGCGGCGCTTTTGCCCCAGACTTTTGCCGCATTCTGTGGTTCCAGTGGCCGTAGCGTGAAGATATGGGTGCGTTTTGCCTTGCCGGACGACAGAGGACTGCCCAAAAAAGAAGCGGAAGCGGAATTATTTCATGCCCATGCCTACTGGCTGGCAGTAAAGTGCTACCAGCCGATGCTTCCTTACGATATTAATCTGCAAGCACCAGTGCTGACGCAGAAATGCCGCATGACATTGGACGAATCTCCTTATTATAATCCCGATGCGGTTCCTTTCTGTCTGGAACAACCGCTCACGATGCCCGGTGAGGAAACTTTCCGGCAGCGTAAGCAGGGCGAGAAGAATCTCTTGTCGCGCCTGCAACCGGGATATGAGTCTGCGAAAACTTTCACGAAGATTTATGAAGCAGCGTTGAACAGGGCATTTCAGGAAATGGAAGACTGGAAGCGGGGAGATGATTTGCAACCTTTGCTTGTACACCTTGCCGAGCATTGTTTCAAAGCGGGCATCCCCGAAGAAGAAGCGGTGCGGCAGACGCTCATTCATTACTATCGGGAAGAAGATGAGCAAATCATACGCTCAACGATTCATAATCTTTATCAGGAATGTAAGGGTTTTGGTAAGAAAAACAGTATCGGAAGGGAGCAGCAGACGGCTTTTCTGCTGGAAGAATTTATGAACCGTCGTTATGAATTCCGCTACAACACTGTGTTGGATGATCTGGAATACCGCCAGCGTGATTCCATCCACTTTTACTTTAAGCCTGTGGACAAACGTGTGCGCAACAGTATCTCTATCTGTGCCTTGAAAGAAGGCATCAATGCCTGGGATCGTGATGTAGACCGTTTCCTGAATTCGGAATATGTTCCTTTGTACAATCCTGTAGAAGAATATCTTTATGATGTCGGCTGTTGGGACGGGAAAGATCGTATCCGTGCATTGGCAGGATTGGTTCCATGCACGAATCCGTACTGGCAGGAGTTGTTTTATCGTTGGTTTCTGAGCATGGTGGCACATTGGAGAGGGGTAGATCGGCAGCATGGAAACAGTACGTCACCTTTGCTTGTCGGTCCGCAAGGGTATCGTAAGTCAACATTTTGCCGGATTATCCTGCCGCCCGAATTGCGTTTCGGCTATACGGACAGTATCGATTTCAAGAGTAAGCAGGAAGCGGAGCGTTATTTAGGACGTTTTTTCCTGATCAACATTGATGAGTTTGATCAGATCAATCTCAGTCAGCAGGGGTTTCTGAAACATTTGTTGCAAAAGCCTGTTGCTAACTTGCGCAAGCCTCATGGCAATACTATTCGTGAAATGCGTCGTTATGCTTCCTTTATCGGCACCAGCAATCAGAAAGATTTGCTTACCGATCCCAGTGGCAGCCGTCGTTTTATCTGCATTGAGGTGATAGCTCCTATCAAAACCAATGCTACCATCAATTACAAACAGCTTTACGCTCAGGCGATGGAAGCCATTTATAAGGGTGAGCGTTACTGGCTGAATGATGAGGATGAAAAGATTTTGAAGCAGACGAACCGTGAATTTGAGCAGGCGAGCCCGTTGGAACAGTTGTTCCATTGTTATTTCCGTCCGGCGGAAGAAGAGGAGGAAGGTGAATGGATGACATCCATGCAGATTCTGAATTATTTGCAGACGAAGACACGAGACAAGTTGGCTATCAATAAGGTAGCTGTGTTTGGCCGTGCGCTTCAGAAGCTGAATATTCCTTGCCGGAAGTCCGTTAAGGGGACACTTTATCATTTACTGAAAATAGAATGAATGGTAGCAACGTGAGGGCAAACCTTTAAAGTAGTTTTTGAGCATCCGGAATCAGAATCTCTTTTCTGTGTAACTCGATTAAACCACTATCCTGTAATTCATTCAGTGTTTTAGAAATATTTAATCGCGTATCATCCAGACAGCGTGCCAAATCGTCCATCTTTACTTTAAAAGTCTTTTCCCCTTGTGGCTTTTCGCAATGTGACAAGAAGAAGCGGATAATTTTGCCTTTCAGATCCGGCGTGGGTTCATTCCATAAACGGGAGTAAAGATTTTGTGCCCGGTTGCTCACGATATTCATATAGTTGAGGCGGAATATTTCATATTTGAACAAATCGCTAAGTACAAATGCTTTGCTGATACTGACAGTATGTGCTTCCGTATGTGCTACATAAGAAGAGGTGTAATTGGTGTTCATGCCAAACAGCGACTGTGGTTCCAGCAGGTAAGGTCCTTCCATCTGTTCAATAACGGTGTAAATATTTTCTTTGGAATTTGTGACGATAGAAATCTCGCCTTTTAGCAGGAAGCATAGTTGTTTACACGGACTACCACTCTCAATGATAGTTTCTCCCACTTTGTGTTTGATAAAGTGTAGTTTGACTTTATCCAGAATACATGTGAAATCTTCATGACAAAGACCTTGAAATAAAGGCAATTGGAGCAAAGTGTCGAACATTGTTTCCATAAGTTGTAATCTCTTGTTAATCGTACAAATTTACTCATAATACAACACGGCTGCCAATATCTGACCCTTCTTTTTGTTTTTTTTATTGTTTGAATGTATAAAAATAGAGTATATTTGCAGAAAAAAAAGGAGGAAATTATGTTTGCAGGCTTCAATTGGCAACAGATGGTTAGTGCGTTTATCGTACTTTTTGCGGTGATAGACATTATCGGCTCTATACCTATTATAATTAACCTGAAAGAAAAAGGGAAAGATGTGAATGCAATGAAAGCTACCGTCATCTCTTTTATTTTGCTGATCGGATTTTTCTATGCGGGAGATATGATGCTGAAGCTCTTCCATGTAGATATTGAATCGTTTGCAGTTGCCGGTGCGTTCGTTATCTTCCTCATGTCCTTGGAGATGATTCTGGATATTGAGATATTCAAGAATCAGGGTCCTATCAAAGAAGCTACTTTGGTGCCGCTTGTCTTTCCTTTGTTGGCAGGTGCCGGAGCTTTCACAACATTGCTTTCTCTTCGGGCGGAATATGCCAGTGTCAATATCATTATAGCTTTAGTATTGAACATGATTTGGGTTTACTTTGTAGTGAGTATGACTGGTCGTGTAGAGCGTTTCCTGGGAAAAGGAGGTATCTATATTATTCGTAAGTTCTTTGGTATCATCTTATTGGCTATTTCTGTAAGGTTATTTACCGCCAATATAACGTTATTGCTTGAAGCGTTGCATAAATCCTGAGTATTATCTCCCCTTTTTTTGCTTTTTATTTGTTCTTTTTATATATTTGGCGGTTTTACTCGCATTCTCACAGAAGTGAGGTAGAAAAATAAACCGCCAAATCATTCGCAGATGAAGACGCATAAAGATAGTTCGAAGATTACGATGGACGAATTTGACAGGATATATGATAAATATTATCCTCAACTCCTTTATTATGCCTATGGTTTTGTGGAAGACTCAGAGATCTGTCGTGATATTGTATCGGATGTGTTCGGTCAGGCATGGGAAAATGTAGAGCGTTTGGGAAATGCTACTGTGGGTAGTTTCCTGTATTCGTGCGTACGGAATAAATGTATTGATTATTTGAGACATGACCAGGCTGCCCGGCAGTATGCGGAATATTTGCAAGAGGCAGTAGAAGATGAAGAAGGAATGACTCCGGAGGAATACGAAGAACGGATGAACAATGTGAAACAGATTATATCGGAACTGCCGCCTCGTACGCGTTTTGTTTTGGAACAGTGTTATTTTAATAATAAAAAATATAGGGAAGTAGCAGAAATTCTCGATATCACTTCGAGTGCGGTAAAGAAACACATTATGAAGGCATTGGCTATACTTCGTGAACGTTTATCTGTTATAAAACCGTAAAAAAAGTGCCTCAAAAAGGATCGACTCCGTATAAATATAAAAGACAGTTGTAGCAATATGATAGAAGATATAAACGATAAGGAAGATATTCGCCTGATATTGGATTATAAACGTGCCATGGCTATGGATAAGGTTCCTCTTCCCGATATGGAAGAAGAGCGGAAGCGTTTTTGGGAGAAGCAAAAACAAGTGCGTCCCTCCTCCCATGAGATGCAACAGAGTGTAAATATAAAGATGTTACGTTTGAAACGCTGGTGTATTGCTGCATCGGTAGCGGCTGTACTTTTTCTCGGATTATTTTTGGGTGCCTTCTTTTATCATCCTTCTGTAGTGCAGCTTCAAGTGTTTGCTGCCGATAAGTCGGCAGTAGATCCAAAGTTGAATTTTGGAGATATTACTTATATAATTAAGGAAGAAACACCGGACCGGCAGTTATATGCTCATGGAATAATTGCTACCCATAAATCTATTGATTTGAGTACAAAGAAAGCTGCCACTTTGCCTATTGAAGAGCAATTGCAAACGTTGACCACTCCTTGCGGGCAGGATTATACGGTTACTCTTTCCGACGGGACTACTGTTTTGCTTAATGCTGCCAGTCAATTGATTTTTCCGGATGTTTTTGTGAAAGAACAGCGTATTGTCTATTTGAAAGGAGAAGCCTATTTTGATGTAGCTCCTGATAAAGAACATCCTTTTATTGTAAAAACGGACTATTTTGAAACGGTAGTTCTCGGAACAAAGTTCAATGTGCGTTCCTACTCTAAACTTGATGCTCATGTTACTTTATTGGAAGGTAAAGTGACTGTTGCCAACGATATGGCGCCAGCGTTGACTTTACAGCCGGAAGAACAAGCGTCGCTGACGGAAGATGGAATGTTAAGAAAACAAGCGGTGGACATTTACCCTTATCTGGAATGGCAGAACGGCTATTTCTATTTTGATAATGTATCGCTTGTAGAGATAATGCAGGAGTTGGGGCGTTGGTACAATGTAGATGTGGTATTTGAGAATGATGAGATGCTCGATTATAAAATGCACTTTGTAGCCAGTCGTACGGAAAGTCTGATGTATGCAGTCCGCAATTTGAATGCGCTCGGTATATTTTATGTGACTTTGGATGGAAACCGAATAATAATTCAGTAAAATCTATTATCTATTAACTTTTTGATGTTTTTCTTTTAAAATTCGGTACCCGATTATCGTTGATTACGTATTATTTGTGACTTTACATTTAAATTAGCAAATAATATATGATGAAACGATTGAATGAAGAGCGTAGAGAAAGACCGTGTATACAGAGTTGGAAGTATCTGGTCGGTTTCCTGTTAATGTTTGCCTTTGTTACAGGATTGGCAGCGCAGGAGAAAGAGAAAAAGGTCACGATGAAATGCGTGAATGAGAAGTTGACAGACGCTTTAAAAAGGGTAGAAAAGCAATCTGGTTACAAAATTGTATTTAGTTACAATGAACTCCACTCCATTCGTGTTAATGCTTCTATTCAGGAGTTGGCAGCTCCGGAAGCTGTGAAAAAACTCATTGCCGGTCATCCTGTTAAAAGTTCGGTTGATGGCAGGTATATCCATGTGTTTCTAAAAAAAGATAAAAAGGAAACTTTAGAGAAAGGCTTATTAAGAGGGCAGGTAGTGGATGAAAATGATGAACCGCTGCCCGGTGTGTCTGTCAGGGTGAAGAATGGTCGTTCTACAGGTACACTGACGGATTTGAATGGCGGCTTTTCCATCCCCGTAAAGGAAGGGCAAAGTGCTATGCTGACTTTTTCTTTCATAGGTAAAAAGACTGTGGAAAAAATGGTGAATGACGGTTGGGGAGTACAGGTGAAACTGGAAGAAATGGTGAACGCAGTTGATGAGGTGGTGGTTACCGGTTATCAAGTGATGGACAAGCGTTTGATGGCAAGTGCTACCTCTACGGTGAAGATGGATGACATAAAGATACCGACTATCAATTCTGTAGATAAGATGTTGCAAGGTACTATACCAGGACTGATGGTGCAAAACAGTTCCGGTTCTCCTAATGCAACTCCGCGTATCCGTATGCGTGGTTCCTCGACGATTTACGGTAATGCTTCTCCGTTGTGGGTGGTAGATGGGATTGTTTATGAAGATCCTATTGATTTGTCTAATGACGAACTCAATAATGTGTTGATGGGAAGCGATATGCTTGATCAGGTGAATCAAAATGCTACTCGCAGTTTGTTAGGCAATGCGATAGCAGGGGTAAATCCCAATGATATTGAATCTATTACGTTTTTGAAAGATGCTTCAGCCACAGCTATATATGGTACACGTGCAGCCAATGGGGTGATTGTGCTGACTACCAAGAAAGGTAAAATAGGGAAACCTTCGATTAGTTTTTCCGCATCTTTAGGATTTACGGGACGTCCTCGCTATTCGCAGTATAATCTGATGAATTCGAAAGAGCGTGTAGGTATTTCAAGAGAAGTGGTAGAGAAAGGATATTTGTATGATTATATGCCCTATGCTACCGGTTTCGAAGGTGCTTTGTTTGATTTTTACAGTATGAAAATTACAAAAAGCGAATTTGACGAGCAAGTGGCTAAATATGAAACAATGAATACCGACTGGTTCAAGCTTCTTTGTCGCAACGCTTTAAATCAAGATTATAGTGCCAGTATTTCAGGAGGTAACGAGAAAGTCAATTATTATACATCTATCGGATATAATAATTCCAAGGGAACTACTAAAGGAGATAACTCAACCAGTTACAGTTTGACTTCTAATATCTCAGCCTATCTGACTAAAAAAGTCAGAGCTTATACTCGTTTAAGTTTCTCAGACCAGAAAAGTGATGGTTTTTATACCACGAATCCTTATACTTATGCGTTGCAGACTACTCGCGCTATTGGCCCTGATGAATATTACACGACTCAGATTAATACTATTG
This sequence comes from Bacteroides caecimuris, assembly GCA_948742525.1. Taxonomy (GTDB): domain Bacteria; phylum Bacteroidota; class Bacteroidia; order Bacteroidales; family Bacteroidaceae; genus Bacteroides; species Bacteroides caecimuris_A. The sequence continues at coordinate 28,480 of CAPYSS010000022.1, forward strand.
ATGGGTTATCCAATAACTATCTGTTGACATATAATATATTTAATGAGCTGGCACATACCGGTAATGAGGCAAAATCCCGTAATTTCAGTGGCAATGTAGGTATTGATGTGAAAATATGGAAAGGATTGACGCTTCAGACGCTTTTTGGTCTGCGTTATGTTAACTCTACTAATTATCAGTGGGCGGACGAACGTTCTTATTATATTGCAGGCATTCGTGGATATGATTATGGTACGGTGATTCCCAACGGTGAAGAAGAAAAGAAAAGCAAATTGCCTCATGGAGGAATTTTGAATTATAATTCGATGAATAATGTGGGCTATACAGCTCGTGCTCAACTTTCGTATGCTACCACCTTTGGAGAGATGCAGCAACATGCCATTAATGGTATGATTGGCTATGAGGCAATCTCCAATCAATATGACGGTTTTAATGATGTAGAATATGGATATTATCCGGATCGTGGGATGGCTGTCAGTTATGAATATGATAAGGAAAGTGCCGGAAGCGCGGTCCTGAATAATTCTTCGTTGGAAAAACATACTGTGTCTCGTAAGAATACGAAGAATAATGCAGTATCTGCTTATGCGACTTTGGTTTATGCGTTGAAGAACCGCTATATTTTTAACGCTAATTTGCGTGGGGATGCTTCCAATCGTTTCGGACAATACACAAATCATAAATTTCTTCCTGTATGGAGTTTGGCAGCAAGGTGGAAGATAAATGATGAAAGTTGGTTTAGAGGCTGGAAAGCTTTAGATAATTTCAGTATACGTTTTTCTTATGGTCAACAGGGGAATATTCCTACTTCTGTAGGACCAAATCTTGTAGCACAATACATGGCGCTTGCAGTTAATCGTTTTTCTGGGAACTACCAATTGGGAATTAAACGCCTGCCTTATCCTGATTTGCGTTGGGAAAAGACGGTTACAACTAATTATGGATTGGATTTCTCTTTGTTGAACGGCAGAATCTCGGGTACTGTCGATTATTATGTGCGTAAAGGTAAGGACTTGATTTTTAATTTGCCGGTAGCCAGTGAATATGGAACAACTCAAACTTTCCGTAATGGTGCCAGTATGAAGAATTATGGTATTGAAGTGGGATTGACTTTTATTCCTGTTCAAACGCGTGACTTTACTTGGACATTAACTCCGATTTATTCGAAAAACACCAATAATATAAGCAATACTGCAAAGCAGGATTATACTTATCTGGATTACCTGGCTGGTAATGCTTTTGAAAATGGAAAGCCGGTAAATGCACTGTATGCCTGGGAGTTCAAGGGACTGGATCATGAAACAGGCCGTGCGATGTTTGAACATTGTTCGGCAAATGAATCAGAAGTAGAGAAAAGTAATGATCCGAAAAGTTATCTGAAATATTGTGGTTCGACTGATCCGAAGTTTAACGGAGGACTTTCCACTTCGTTGCGTTATAAGAATTTTATATTAAATGCTCAGTTTGCTTATGCTTTCGGGCATGTGAAACGTTTGAATTTCCTTTTCAGCGGAACGATGAAGATGCCTACTCCGCAAACAAATCTGACGACAGATTTCTTGCATTGCTGGCGGGAACCGGGCGATGAGGAGCATACTGATATTCCGGGTATTGCTTTTGATGAGGCACGGAATTATTTTGTCTATACTCCGATTGCGAATGCAACTCAACAGAATACATACGATATGTATAATTATTCGGATGTACGTGTAGTAAAAGCCGATTTCTTTCGTTGCCGTAATCTAATGTTGACTTATACTTTGCCGGATAAATGGCTTCAACCGTTAAATATCGCAGGTATGTCCTGTTCGTTTAATGTGACCAATCTTTTTACATTGTGTAGCTCAAAATTTAATGGACAAGATCCAGAGGTAGATTCTACTGGAAGTGTTGCATTACCTATTACACGGACTTATTCGTTCTCAGTAAGTCTTAATTTCTAATCCTTAAAAATCTTTTGTAGATTATGAATAGTAAATATATATTAATATTCCTTTCTGTATACATAATGTGTATATGTTCCTCTTGCAGTGATTTCCTGAAAGAAGTTTCGCAAGATGAGTTTGAACCGAAAACAGCTTCTGCTTTTCAAGAATTGTTGAATGGTGAGGGATATTCAACTACCATTTGTCTCGATCCTATCACAGATGTATTGACTGATGATGTGGAGGGAGCTCAGGGACAATCTGATAATTACATAGATGAAAACTTGGCTCATCGTGCAGTCTATACGTGGCAATCTAATATGTACTTGTTGCTGGCTGATTATGATATGACTAACCTGCTACACACCTATCAGAAACTTTATAAATGTATTATGGCCTGTAATTTGGTTATAGACGGGCTGACAGATGCGGATGGAACAGAAGATGAAAAAATGCAGACAAGAGGTGAGGCTTTGGCACTTCGTGCTTACTATTATTTCTTATTGGTGAATTTATATGCTATGCCCTATAATTGTGCAGGAACGGCTCCGGAGAGTCTTTTGGGAGTGCCTCTAGTTATCAAACCGGAAATTAGAGATGAGGGAATTGCACGTAATACAGTTGCGGAAGTGTATACTCAAATATGTAAGGATATTGAAGAAGCCTGTAGTTTGCTGGATGGTAAAGCTGACAACACTCTAGGATTGTTTCGTATAAATAATGTAGCAGCACATCTTCTAGCTTCCCGAATTTATTTGTATATGGAAAATTGGGATAAGGTGCTAGAGCATGCTGATGTGGCTTTGGCCGATGCTCCGGCATTGGTTGACCTGACTACATATCAGCTAAGTAATCCGGCTTTTCCTCATTATGCTATTAACAATATAATTTCTAGGAATTTCCCGGAAGTAATATTTATTAATGGAAGCATGAGCGGGAGTATAAAAACAGAAGGTACGTTAATCAGGGTGTCTGAGAGCGGTTCGAATGCTTTATTGAGACTATATGATTCTTCGGATGCCCGTCGAAATATATTTTTTAGTGATATGAGTCCTTTGTATTACAAATATTGGATGGCCAAACGTGGAACTCAGGAACAGGGGTTTGTATGGCGTACTGCCGAACTTTATTTAAATCGTGCGGAAGCTTATGCTGCTAAATATATGGCAGGAGATAACTCTTGTGGACAAAAGGCTGTTGATGACCTGGATGCTCTTCGCAGTAAACGTTTGTCGAATTTTGTGGCTTATACGTTAACCACGCCTGCAGCTCTGATGGAATTTTGTCATGAAGAACGTCGCCGTGAACTTTGTTTTGAATCACATCGCTGGTTTGATCTCCGTCGTTATGGTATGCCTTCTATTGAACATACATGGTATGATGCATCAGGAAACCGTACCGTATATACATTGAAGGAGAAAGATCTGGGTTATGTATTACCTATTCCACAGGATGCAATGGATACAAATTCAGCTTTAATACAGAATGAATTGGCACCGGAGCGTGTAGGCGAGGTAAACTAAATATTAATATGGAACAATAAAATAGAATAGTAGTATGAAGAAGTTTATATATTTAATATCCTGTTTGCTCTTGGTTGGAGTATGCTCATGTGGGGAAGATGCTTTGACACCTTCCGAACCGATGGGTTTTGGAGAGTTTCCTCAAGGAAATGCTTCATATGATCGTGAGATAGTTGAGTTCTATGATAAATATGGGGTGCAAGTTTTGTATAGGTTTGGCGAGGTTGATTTCCGTTGGAATATTACAGAGTATATTCCTTACTATGCAGTAGAAGCCGAAACTTCCTCTATAGGTGAAGGATGGAACTTCCTGAAAGAAAATTGCTTGTCTATTTGGAGTGACGATTTTCTGAGAAGATATATGCCGTATAGAATCCTGTTAGCTTCCGAAATTTATAGTTTAAAGGATACATACGAGTATGATGATGAGGGAAATAAAATCTATCAAAAGATTCCTAAAAAAGCTATGTATGGTCTTAATCATCTGACTTTTGGTGCAGTGAATAGTCGTTTGTCTTCACTTTCCGTTGAGGAAAAAAAGGAACTGATTGGCGAGGTTGCTTTTGCCATTGCCGGTTATGCTGCTTCGAAAGGTAAGATAGAGGTTCCTGAAAAGTTTCAGACATATCACGACGATTATATAAACAATGCAGGAGGTGATTATGAAGGCGAATGGGGATATAACGGCGGAGGCTGTCTGGAGTATCGTGATGGTGGAATGGACTATTATTATGATTTCGGATTATTTGTGAAATATCTGGTTATGATGAATAAGGAAGAATTTGAGAACAGGTTTTTGACCGAAGAATTTGATTGCGGAACCCAGTATGATAGTGTTTCGGGGAATTCTGTTAAGGGCTATCCGATACGTAATAAATATGAAGCAGTGATAGAGTATTTTCAAAATACGTTAGGTATTGATCTTCATGAGATTGGAGCCAGGACCTCTCAATTGCATTAATTGAAATATAAAGAATAAGATATAAAACTAAATGAAAAAATTATTTGTATTGTTTGTTTTCTGTGCGTACTTTATAACTACTTATGCACAGTCTCGTTTGTCCGGTATTGAAAAACCGCAGGCAGGTTCTCTGATCTCATTTAATTATCAGGCATCAGGAGGACCATTGGAAAACCGGGATACATTGTCTTGTACGATCTATCTCTATGAGGATTATTTATGGAGGATGGACGATGTAACTTTAATCCGTAGCGGAAAGAATCAGTGGAAAGGAAATTATCGGTTGGCTGACAATTGTGCCCTGTTCGCTTTATCATTTCTAGCTGGTGAAGCATGGAACCGCACGATAGATAATAATGACGAAAACGGAGGATATGTGTTTACGACATTAGATGCACAGGGGAAAATGTTACCTGGTGGCTATTTGGGATGGGGGACATTCCGTAAACCTTCTTGTTTCCATATTGGAAATTACTTCCAAAAGTTTGATATTCAGGATGAGGCGGTAGAGATGTGGACAACTAAGGAAATGGAGCATTATGCTGCAAATTTGCCGAAGTTCGTAAATGTTTATATGAACATGGTAGCTTTACGTATGGGAGAAAAGAATCGGAAAGCTGTTGATTTCTTCTTTCAGAAAATCAATAAAGAGTTTGCTATGACCGAGTTCATCTACTCTACGTTTGAGAATATTTATCGTTTCAGATTGCAGGAGCAGGCAACGGCGGACTCGATAAAGAGTATTATATTAAAACAATATCCTCACGGGTTTTCTGCTCGTGCACAAATGTTTCATCAGGTGGAGGCTATGGAGGTAGGCGAAGAACGGGTAAGTAAGACTGAAGAATTTTTTAGGACGTATCCATATAACAAATGTATAGAAGATCCGTTCTCCCGTAAACAAGCTTATATGTATTATAATCTGACCCGTCCCTATGCTTCTTTTCTTTTTGACGGAAAACAGTATGACAAACTTATTGCTGCCTTGCCATCAATGAATTTTGTGACTTTGAGTGAAGTGTTCCGGTGGAATATATTCCGTGCCTATAAATTTCGGTTGGCGAAAAATGACTCAGTCTATCCGGTAGCGAAAGCCTTGATGGAACAAATGGTGCAAAAACGGAATGACCTTTCTAATAATATGGAAGAATTAAGATACACTCCGAAAGAAGCACAGGAATTGCTTGACATTCAGTTTTACGAACGTTTGGGAATTTATCTGCAATTATTAAAGGATTTGAATAAGAATGACGAGGCTTTGACATGGCTCTCTTATTATAAGGATGATGTATTGTCTTATGCGGATGCTACAGTCAATCAGGTACGTTATGAGATTTTGTCAGCTACCGGAAAGAAAGAACAAGCATTGGAGGTTTTGAAAAATTCGGTGAAATATAATACGATTACCACTGATATGATGACTGCTCTGCGTGAGGAAGTGAAACCGGCATCTGATGCCGAGTTTAAAGTCTATCTTGATAAATTGAAAGGTGCGGCATTGAAAGAGGCGTTATATGAGGAAGTGAAATCTCATATGACAGATGTTGAAATCCCTACTTTCGAATTGCTGGATATGGACGGGAATGTTGTGAGCAGTGACAGTTTCAAAGATAAGATTGTAGTGATTGATTTTTGGGCAAACTGGTGCGCACCTTGTAAACGTGCGTTTGAGGGAATGAAACTTGCTGTAGACGCTTATGCGAACGATCCGGAGGTCGTTTTCTATTTCGTAAATACCATGGATTTCGGAATTAAGGGAAAACCGGCAGTTGAGAAGTATTTGAATAATAATGGATATTCACATTTTAAAGTATTGTTCGATACTTTAAAAGAAGGAACCAAAGGGTATAACAAGGCTTTCAGCATTTTCTCCCGTCAATTCAATTCATCCGGTATTCCCCGTAAAGTTATTTTAAAGAACGGCAGGATGCTTTATACGGCTGAAGGATATTCCGGAAGTCCCTCACAATTGGCTGATGAGATTAATTATGCAGTCGAATTAATACGAAAGAAATAAATGAAGAAATATGTTTATTTGACATTGCTTCTCCTGTTGGGTGCAGAGGGAGCATTTTCTCAGAAACGTCCGATGAAACTGGACGACTGTAAGTTGTGGCGCTCGGTAGATCAGATACAATTATCGGCAGACGGGAAATGGGTAGTTTATAACTATCGTGCCTTGTACCGTCAGGATCTTGATACAACTTATATATACAATGTACAGACAGGAGAAACGACTTCTAAGGCCGGTCTTTCTAATTTTTCGTTTATGGCTAACGGCAAGTTGTTGAAATATGAAAAGAAGGAAGAAGGAGATAATTCGGGACGTCCATCTGTTTATACATTAAATTTGCTTACGCAGCAAGAGAAACAATGGGCTAAGAATATCTTTTTGGTCCCTATAGCAGGAACAGACATGGCTTATTATGTACAATATAAGCCAACCGGAAAGGCAGACTTTACTTTTGTAAATTTGCTGACGGGAGAGGAACAGTGTATTGAGGATATAAATACCTTCGGGCAGGTAGAGGCAGGTCGGTTGCTTTATAGTGTGGCGGACAGTTTGAAATCGACTTTGTATCTGTGGGAGAAAGGAAGAAAAACCCAAGTAGGGGAAGTTCCCGGTTATATTGCAAGTATCGCTAATCCGGATGCCAAAGGATGTGGAACTTTATCATGTGCTTCTACTTATGATACTCGTTTTGATGTAACCTCTATCTATACATATGATTTGAATAAATGTATTTGTTCGAAACTGTTGTCCTATCAAGATATAACTGGTCTGCCTGAGGGGACGAAAGTTTCTTCTATGTCTCGATTGATAAACAATAAGACTCAGTTGCTGATTGATTTGGAACCGGTAGCTTATCCGCAGATGGAAAGGGAAACGGATCAGGTAAATCTGGAATTGTGGATATGGGACGAGAACATTTCTCCCCGCCGATCTTTCAAACGCTCAGGTTTTGATGCATCTAAGTATGACAAGTATGTCTATGATATTGCTACAGGGGAGTGTTTTACTTTGCCTACAAAAGGTCTGTCTTCTTTGGCTTTTCCGCAGGGAGAAGAGGTCAAAGGATGTATTGCTTTCGACGCTACTCCCTGGTATAAGGAATCTGACTGGACGATGTCTCCCAATGACGATGTTTATTATATTGGAATGAATGGCGAGAAGAAGAAGCTGGCAAGTCATGGAAAATATGGCTTAAGTTGGAGTCCCGATGGAACCAAAGTTTTATTGTACGATCCTGCCCTGAAAGCATGGCGGCTGATTGATATGGCTACGGGGAGCGACCGGGACTTGACAACAGGGAAATTGCCTTATCCGGTATATGAAGAAGAGCATGACTATTCTTTTGATGCTGCACCTTATGGAGTGGCACATTGGAATCCGGACAATCACACTGTGGTCATATACGACCGATATGATTTGTGGAGTCTGGATGTGAAAGGCGAGAAAGCTCCTGTCTGTCTGACACAAGGGAAGGGCAGAAAAGAGCTGATAACATTCCGCAAGGCTGAGCATCCGGTTTCTTCAAGAGATAAATTGTATCTCGAAGGATTTGATGAAAAAAGTAAAACGAAAGGATTGTACCTGCTGGCGGGCAAGAACCTGCGTGATATGGCTGTTGATTCTCAATCGAATCTGGTCGTAAAAGCTAACACGGACAATGGTAAAGTAGTACTTTGGACGAAGGAAGATTATGGAGAAAGAGATTTTTGGGTTTCTGATCTGACTCTGCGAAATCCGAAGCGGGTGACGGACTCCAATCCTCAGGTGAAAGATATTAACTGGGGAACTACCCGGCTTTATACTTGGACAAATTTGGAAGGCAAGAAAAATGAAGGAATTTTGTTTCTGCCGGAGAATTACCGGGAAGGTCAAAGTTATCCTGTCATCGTACTATTCTATGAGAAGATGTCACAGGAGCTTAATAGTTATCGTTTGCCGGAGTATAGTAGTGCGACGATTGATATTCCCTGGTTTGTAAGTAATGGATATATCATTTTCTGCCCGGATATCAGTTATCGTATCGGTGCTCCTTATGAAAGTTGTTATAATGCGGTGGTAAGTGGTGTAGAGCAGCTTGTTAAGGATGGAATTGCTGATAAGGAACGCATCGGAATCAATGGACATAGTTGGGGCGGTTCGCAGACTGCCTGGTTGGTGACGCGTACTAATATATTTAAATGCGCCTCTCCTTGTTCGGCAGTTACGGATCAGGTGGCAGATTATCTGATGCTTCGCGGAACAGGTCAGCCTAATATGTATTTTGAAGAGGACGCACAAGGTCGTTTGGGTAAAACACTTTGGGAAGACCGGGAACTTTATCTTGAGAATTCTCCGGTTATGCATGCTGATAAGATTCATACTCCTTTGTTGATATTTCATGGTGAAAAAGACACAAGTGTACGCATATATCAAGGCATGGCTCTATATTTTGCGATGCGTCGATTGGGACGTCCTGCCTGGTTGCTGAACTATCGGGATGTAGGACATCAGATGGGCGGAGATGTTGAGTGTCGTGATTTTATGCAGCGTTTAATCGGCTTTTTTGATTACTATCTGAAAGATGCGCCTATGCCGGAATGGATGAAAGGGGATAATAATAAGTAGGATAATAAAAAGAGAATAATTGATATGAAATGTATAGTAATGAATATCCTTATGGTATGTGCTTGTCTGTCCTCGTGCGGACATTCTTCAATTTTTAAATTGGAGGCGGATGTGCATACGAATGAGTATGACGGGTTGTATATTTATCTCACTCATGCAGATGTCGTTTCGAGAGAGGATGACCGGAAAGTGGATAGTGCGTTGATACGTAATGGTCATTTTAGTTTTGAATATCACGTTACTGGTGAACCGTTTGTGGCAACATTAGCTTTGCCACCCAAAGATGATCATTTTGTGTATGGTTTGCCGGATTGTTATTGTATTGTGGAAGAGGGGAATGTGAAGTTGGACTATACTCCTCTGGGAACACAATTGAAAGGGGGAGTCTTGAATCAGCAATATGATAACCGGATATTAGCCAAGACTCGGGAAATCAAGAAAAGAAATAATAGCATTGTGGCCGAAAGAGATTCTTTGGGAAAACTACGTACTTTGGGTATAGAAGAGATGGAGGCTTTTAACCAACGTATCGGTGCATTGTATAAAGAGTTACAACCGGCACACATCTCTTTTGTTTCTGACTATATAGGAACTGAAATGGGCGCTTTCTTCTTTTTTTATTATCCTGAGAGTTATTACCCTGCGGAGATATATGCGAAACTATTAGTATCGGTAGGTAAGAATTACCTCCACAAGTCGGAATTGAAGAAAGCAAAGGAAAAAGAGGCTGCTGCACGTTGGAAGGAATCTGTGAAAATAACAGAGGTCGGCTATCCTTATCGCGACTTTACCTGTATGGATATCGAGGGAAAGGATGTGAACCTCTCGGATTATATTCATCCTGGTCGTGTGACCTTGATTGATTTTTGGGCATCCTGGTGTGTGCCATGTGTACAGGAACTTCCTTTCCTGAAATCTCTGTACCAAACTTATCATGAAGAGGGATTGGATATTGTGAGTGTTTCTTTGGATACCAAGAAAAGTGCATGGGAAGCTGCTGTGAGAAAACATCAGATTCCTTGGCCGCAAATCTCCGACTTAAAAGGCTGGAAGGGTACGATAACCAAAGATTATGCTATAAGTGCGATTCCTTTTATCCTTGTTATTGACCGGAAAGGTAAGATTGCAGTTCGTAATTTGCATGATTATAAGTTGGAGAATGCTATAAAAGAGATATTGTCTACAAAGAATTAGTCTGAATTTATGTATTTATAGATAGAATACTATATTTTGTGTTCGATTATTCCGGTATGAGTGGAACAGGATTCCATTGATACCGGATTTATTTTAAAATATTGTTTGTTCTTCTTGTATATAGAGAATAAAAATAAGAAACAAAGGCTTTGTTGCAGCCTGCATGATATGTTGAATATCTTGCTTCATGATATTCTTTTCTTTAGATATTTTACGCAATACTACGAATATTTGCACAAAATCTGAAAATAAAAAGCCTTTTTATTTTTGTTTTTATCTATAATTTGTACATTTGGGCGTTATACCTATTGTATATGTTGCTACAGCTAATATATTATGGTCTGTGACAAAAAAATAGATATACGATATGATGACCAATAATTAACCTTTAATAATGCACAACTATGAGTTATTTACGATTTGACAAGACCCTCATGACGAATCTGGAAGAATCTCTTCAGAGAGAAATTCTCCGGACGAACAAAGCAGGAGCTTATCATTGTACGACGATTGTTGATTGTAACACACGCAAATATCACGGCCTATTGGTAATTCCAGTTCCCAATCTCGACGATGAAAATCATGTGCTGCTATCTTCTCTTGATGAAACGGTAATTCAACATGGTGCGGAGTTTAACTTGGGATTGCACAAATATCAGGGAAACAACTTTAGTCCTAATGGACACAAGTATATCCGTGAGTTTGACTGTGAGCATATCCCGGCAACTACTTACCGTGTCGGAGGTGTAGTCCTCCGCAAAGAAAAAATCTTTGTACATCATGAAAATAGAATCCTGATTCGTTATACTTTACTTGATGCGCATTCGGCTACAACTCTGCGCTTCCGGCCGTTCCTTGCTTTCAGAAGTGTACGTGAGTACACTCACGAAAACCCGCAGGCAAGCCGCGAGTATCAATTGGTGGAAAATGGTATTAAAACCTGTATGTATCCCGGTTATCCGGAACTTTACATGCAGTTGAATAAAAAGTGTGAGTTCCATTTCACGCCCGACTGGTATCGGGGGATTGAATACCCGAAAGAACAGGAACGTGGGTATGACTTCAATGAAGACCTTTATGTTCCCGGCTATTTCGAAGTGGATATAAAGAAAGGGGAGAGTATTGTATTCTCTGCCGGAATTTCAGAAACAACTCCGCGTAAACTGAAACAGACCTTTGAGGCGGAAGTGGCCGACCGTACGCCACGTGACAGTTTCTACCACTGCCTGAAGAATTCTGCCCATCAATTCCATAACCAACAGGAAGGTGAGCATTACATTCTTGCCGGTTATCCGTGGTTTAAATGCCGTGCTCGTGATATGTTTATCGCCTTGCCTGGACTGACGCTTGCACTTGATGAGATCGACCAGTTTGAGGATGTGATGAAAACGGCGGAAAAGGCGATCCGTAACTTTATCAATGAAGAACCTGTAGGATACAAGATTTATGAAATGGAGCATCCTGACGTTTTGCTTTGGGCTGTCTGGGCTATGCAACAATATGCTAAAGAGACTTCCCGCGAACAATGCCGTCAGAAATATGGAGAGCTTCTGAAAGATATTATGGAGTTTATCCGTCAGCGGAAACATGAAAATCTTTTCTTGCATGACAACGGATTACTTTTTGCTAATGGTACGGATAAAGCGATTACATGGATGAATTCTACTGTGAACGGGCATCCGGTGATTTCTCGTACTGGATATATTGTTGAATTTAACGCGTTATGGTATAATGCACTGCGTTTTATCGCTGATTTGGTGCGTGAAGGTGGTGACGTGTACTTGGCAGATGAACTTGATGCGCAGGCAGAAGTGACAGGAAAATCTTTTGTCGAGGTATTCCGTAATGAATATGGTTATTTGCTTGATTACGTAGACGGTAATATGATGGACTGGAGTGTACGTCCTAATATGATATTTACCGTAGCGTTTGATTATTCTCCTTTGGATCGTGCGCAAAAGAAACAGGTGCTCGATATTGTGACCAAAGAGCTGCTCACTCCGAAAGGAATTCGTTCGTTGAGTCCGAAGAGCGGTGGATATAATCCAAACTATGTAGGTCCGCAGATACAACGGGATTATGCTTATCATCAAGGAACCGCTTGGCCTTGGTTGATGGGATTCTATCTGGAAGCTTATCTTCGAATTTATAAGATGAGCGGGTTGTCATTCGTTGAACGTCAGCTGATTGGTTATGATGATGAGATGACAAGTCATTGTATTGGTTCCATTCCCGAATTGTTTGATGGGAACCCGCCTTTCAAGGGACGTGGTGCGGTATCGTTTGCGATGAATGTGGCAGAAATATTGCGTGTTTTAAAGCTACTGTCTAAGTATTATTAAAAAAGGAGGAACGAAGATGAAAGTTTTAATGTTTGGATGGGAATTCCCTCCCAAAATATATGGTGGTCTTGCAGTTGCTTCTTATGGAATAACTAAAGGCTTGAGTCTGCAAGGTGATGTGGAGACGGTTTTCTGTATGCCTAAACCTAGCGGCGAAGAAGAAAAGTTCTTGAAAATAATCGGTATGAATCAAGTGCCCATTGTGTGGCGTGATGTTCACTATGACTACTTGAAATCCCGCTTGTTGGAAATGACACCGGAAGAATATTACTCTTTCCGCGACCATATCTATGCTGATTTTTCTTATATGCATGTGAATGATTTGGGATGTATGGAATTTGCAGGTGGTTATCCCGGGAACTTGCACGAGGAAATTAATAATTTCTCGATCATTGCCGGAGTAGTAGCCCGTCAGCAGGAATTTGACATTATCCATGCACACGATTGGCTGACTTATCCTGCCGGTGTACATGCCAAAATGGTTAGTGGAAAGCCGCTTTGCATTCATGTGCATGCTACTGATTTTGACCGTTCTCGTGGCAAAGTCAATCCTACTGTTTATTCGATTGAGAAGAATGGTATGGATCATGCCGATTGTATCATGTGCGTATCCGAGCTTACTCGCCGCACTGTTATTAACGAGTATCATCAAGATCCCAGAAAGGTATTTGCAATGCATAATGCTGTTTATCCATTGTCGCAGGAACTGCTGGATATTCCGCGTCCCGATCACTCAAAAGAAAAGGTGGTCACCTTCCTCGGACGTATTACTATGCAGAAGGGACCGGAATATTTTGTAGAAGCTGCTGCGCTTGTATTGAAGCGTACTCGTAATATTCGTTTTGTAATGGCGGGGTCGGGTGATATGTTGAACGCCATGATTAACTTGGTTGCCGAACGTGGTATTGCCGATCGATTCCACTTCCCAGGCTTCATGAAGGGCAGACAGGTATATGAGGTTTATAAGAACAGTGATGTATTTGTCATGCCGTCTGTCTCTGAACCTTTCGGTATCGCTCCGCTGGAAGCTATGCAGTGTGGAACACCTTCCATCATTTCTAAGCAGTCTGGATGTGGCGAGATTCTTGATAAGGTGATAAAAACGGACTATTGGGATATCCATGCGATGGCTGACGCTATCCATTCTCTGTGTACCAATCCGTCTCTTTTCGAATATCTCAAAGAAGAGGGAAAGAAGGAAGTAGATGGGATTACTTGGGAAAAAGTCGGCTTGAGAATCCGTGCTCTTTATGAGGCTGTGTTAAGAAACTATGGTAAATAACAAAACAATGAATAAAAATGAGAACTATCTGTCTTTATTTTGAAATACATCAAATTATCCATTTGAAACGTTATCGTTTCTTTGATATTGGTAATGACCATTACTATTATGATGATTATGCCAACGAAACAGGGATGAATGAGGTTGCCGAACGTTCATATATTCCTGCTCTCAATACATTGATTGAGATGGCGAAAAACTCGGGTGGTGCTTTTAAAGTAGCGCTTTCTATCTCGGGAGTAGCCTTGGAACAATTGGAAATTCATGCTCCGGCAGTCATTGATTTATTGCACCAGCTGAATGAAACAGGCTGTTGTGAGTTCTTATGTGAGCCTTATTCGCATGGTTTGTCTTCGCTGGCCAACGAGGATTGTTTCCGTGAAGAAGTGCTTCGTCAACGTGATAAGATGAAGCAGATGTTTGGTAAAGAACCCAAAGTATTCCGTAACTCTAGTCTTATTTATTCTGATGAAATTGGTGGATTGGTAGCTTCTATGGGCTTCAAGGGGATGTTGACGGAAGGTGCTAAACATGCGTTGGGATGGAAGAGCCCGCATTATGTTTATCACTGTAATCAAGCTCCAAGTCTTAAGCTCTTGTTGCGGGATTTCAAACTTTCTGACGATATCAGTTTGCGCTTTTCTAATTCGGAATGGGCGGAATATCCTTTGTTTGCCGATAAGTATATTAATTGGATCGATGCGTTGCCCCAAGAAGAACAAGTCATCAATATCTTTATGGAATTGAGTGCACTTGGTATGGCTCAACCTTTATCTTCTAATATTCTTGAATTCATGAAGGCACTGCCTGAATGTGCAAAAGCTAAAGGAATCACATTCTCTACACCGACGGAAATCGTGACGAAGTTGAAATCAGTATCACAGCTTGATGTTGCCTATCCGATGTCATGGGTGGATGAAGAAAGAGATACTAGTTGTTGGTTGGGTAATGTTATGCAACGTGAGGCTTTCAATAAACTGTATAGTGTAGCCGAACGTGTTCATTTGTGTGATGACCGTCGTATTAAGCAGGATTGGGATTACTTGCAGGCTAGCAATAATTTCCGTTTTATGACAACGAAGAACAATGGTATGTGGTTGAATCGTGGTATCTATGATTCTCCTTATGATGCTTTCACCAACTACATGAACATTTTGGGTGATTTTATCAAACGGGTAGATGCACTGTATCCTGTTGATGTAGACAGTGAAGAATTAAATTCTTTGTTGACTACCATTAAGAATCAGGGGGATGAGATTACTGAATTGGAAAAGGTATTGGCTAAATTACAGGCAAAAGTAGAAGCGGCAAAGAAAACGGCTGCAAAAAAAACTACAACTGCTAAAGAATCGGTAGTGAAAGAGGAACCTGCTGCTAAGTCAAAACCTGCTGCAAAGAAAGCTGAAGTGAAGAAAGCAACAACCGAGCCGAAGAAGAAGGCCACGGGAAAAGCTAAGAAGGTTACAGCTAAATAAGAAGTATAAGAGTTTATTATATGGAACCGTGAGTGAGATAAAATCAAACTCGCGGTTTTTTTGATATTTGCGCAAGTATTATAGAGAGTCCTATTTAGGGAGTTGTTTCTCCATATCTAGGAAAAAGGAATATTTATTGAATATCTCAGATTATTATACTACACTGTTTCACAACTTGATTAGTGGATGATTATGATTTCGGACTGACCTATGATTTCGTCTCATTTCTGTTTAATTCGAGCGATGAGGCTGTCTAAAAAGTCGGTTTTATCCTAATTCTCCTCCTTCCTGAAGGAGGGGAGTTAGAGTTACTAACGACTTTTTAGACAGCCTCTTTGAGTTTAGGACTTAACTTTTATATTTAGTCTTTAGTTGCCGCTTTTGGTAAAACTGGTATAAACAACTTCTAAATTCAGTGTTCCGCCAAGTTCTCCTCCTTTTAATTTTACATATCCAGGTCTCAAATCATGTTGAATACCAATGATATTGTTGGAGGTACCATAGTAATTATCGCTGCTAGAAGAGTCGTAAGTTACCAGAACCGGAATTAATACTACCCTATCCCATTCTGTATCGTTTTCCCATATAGTGATATTATTAGTTGATTTAATCTCATCAATTCCAGTTTTTGTATTATACACTGTATATTCAACCTTCCCTTTTTCCTTTATATCTTTTTCGGCAGCTTTTTTGTCATTGATACATGCGTTGATAAGTCTGGTTATATTACTGAAAGTGTATTGGTTGGTGCTGGTAGAATGAGAAGTGCGGAAAGAAGAAACTTCATCAATCAACAGATTTTTTGCAAAGAATCTATCTTTATCTTTTTTCCGTATCAGCATTACATCAGATGGTGCAGACATTCCAAAATTACTACTACTATTTGATTGATTGTAATTGGAGAATGTCAATTTTACTGCATTGAGTGTATCTCCTGATAATTCTTCATTAATTTGGGTGATAGGAAGAGTTGCTTCTGTGAAAATTCCGGCAGGAGTTTTCAAGTATGTACAAGTCTTATCATTCTTAATTAGTTCGTTAATTTTTTCATCATTATTGAGTTGATTAGCTTGAATAACTTCACGTGTAGAGTTAAAGACACGATAAGCATAATAGGTAGAATCTTTTCCATCGTGTGTCGTAAGTGGCGTTCCTTTTATGCTATCAACAGCATAACACTTATACACAACATTCATTTGAACCTGATTGACATATAATACTGTTCCGTCTCCAAAATCGCTCTTTACATATAATCCCTTGAAGGCTTCAAAAAATTCTTTATTATCAAATTTAGCACCTTTTTCTTGTGCTTCTCTGAATTTTCTTAATATGTTTCCTCCTACTCTTGCTGCGATAGGCTTCTCAAAAGTAAGATGTACACTTGGAACATAGGAGTCTAAGTTACGAATAGAGTCTTTAACAGAAAGATCAACGGCTGTATATGCTTTACTTCCTAAAATGCCGTTCTTTTCATAAAACTCATCGGGGTTAATGTCTGTATAATAATAATCTTTGTTGTCCGCCTTTTCCAATTCTTTGTTTAACTCATAAACACTTAGACGGCAGGCAGTCAATGAATCTCCAAAGTAATTATCATACCATAAATAAAGTTCGACAGTGTGGATATTGCCTATAACTTCGCTGTTTTCATTATCTGGGTCCTTATGAATTAACGCGATATCATCAGATGCTTTGTCCACCATTGTATTGGTAATCTTCTTATTATTATCGAAAGCAGTATTGTTATACTTTCCAGGAAAAGTCAATCCTTCCGGACAATTCAGCGTAGATAGGAATCCTGCCTGATAAGTACCGAATTGATCATCTGTGAATTTACCGACATATCCGATATTTGTTTTAGCATAAATTCTTCCGGCAGCCACAGAGCTTGTTGTTACGGGATATGTTTTTAATTGTCCGTTGATATCCCGGTCGCTTCCCGGAAACATTCCCAATCCCAGTCCGGCAGTGTTGTCATCACAGCCCCAAAAGGCGATTGCCAGTAAAGCTATTAAGGCGTATTTTGCTTTCATGATCGTCGTATCTTGATTTTTTATTCTTCTTTTTCGTTTGCAGTGGCTTCCCATACTTGGTCGTAGAACTCGTTGCAAGCATCTGCATAGTTTTCCGGGTTCTGGTAGTCAAGTACCAATTTACCAGATTGGCGGGCGTATTCAATAATAGACTCGTCTACTTTTTCGCTGTTTTGTATGACTCCGTCCGAATAATCAACGGCGAGTTTGCAAAGAGCAGCGTAATCTACGGGTTCTTTCAAATCACCTAAATCTTTTTTGGAGATACCTTTCAGCATCAATTTGGTTGCGAAATCATCGCTAAGTGTACTCTTGAAATCATCTTCATAAACAGAGAATACCACTTTGGCATCGCGGAAAGAAGGTTCGTCTTTATAGGCTTTCTTTATATAAAGAGGAGCTAGAGCTGTCATCCAGCCATGACAGTGAATGACATCAGGACACCAGCGAAGTTTTTTCACTGTTTCCAATACGCCGCGTGCGTAGAAAACGGCACGACTATCATTATCTTCATATTCTACACCATTTTCGTCCGCTGTCTGCATACGATTCTGGAAATAATCATCATTGTCGATGAAATACACCTGCATGCGTGCAGATTGGATAGAAGCAACTTTTATAATCAAGGGGTGGTCAGTATCGTCAATGATCAGGTTCATACCGGAGAGGCGGATCACTTCGTGCAGCTGGTTTCTGCGTTCGTTGATGTTTCCCCATTTGGGCATAAAGGTTCTGATTTCACGGCCTTTTTCTTGTATCGCCTGTGGAAGGTTTCTACCTATATTGGCCATTTCGGATTCTGAAACGTAAGGTGTAATCTCTTGAGTAATAAATAAAACTTTATTCGCCTTTGTCATAATAACAATAGTTCACTATAATATTCTGCAAAGATACGAAAAAAAAGACACATTAAATAAGATATTCTTTCTTTATGTGGCAAATATTAGTTTATTTTGCAGAGTTTTTGCAAACGAGTAAAACATAAACCAATTGACGAAAATGAAAGTAGTGCACACTATCAAGGACTTACAGGCAGAATTGACTGCCTTGAGAGCCCAAGGTAAAAAGGTGGGACTGGTTCCTACAATGGGTGCTTTACATGCGGGACATGCATCTCTGGTAAAGCGCAGCGTAAGTGAGAATGGTGTAACTGTTGTGAGTGTTTTTGTGAATCCCACACAGTTTAACGATAAAAATGACTTAGAGAAGTATCCGCGTACATTAGATGCAGATTGCCGTTTGTTGGAAGAATGCGGAGCGGATTTCGCTTTTGCTCCTTCGGTAAGCGAAATGTATCCGGAACCGGACACTCGTCAATTTAGCTATGCACCATTAGATACGGTGATGGAAGGTGCTTTCCGTCCGGGACATTTTAACGGTGTTTGCCAGATTGTCAGCAAACTGTTTGATGCCGTACTGCCGGACCGCGCATATTTCGGGGAGAAGGATTTTCAGCAGTTAGCAATTATTCGTGAGATGGTTCGACAATTGAAATATAACCTTGAAATTGTGGGTTGTTCAATTGTGCGTGAGGAAGATGGGCTGGCATTGAGTAGCCGTAATACACGTTTATCGGCAGAAGAACGTGAAAATGCTTTAAATATTTCTCAGACCTTATTTAAAAGTCGTAACTTTGCAGCCACTCACACTGTGAGCGAGACGCAAAAGATGGTGGAAGATGCAATTGAAGCTGCTCCGGGTTTGCGCATGGAGTATTTTGAGATTGTAGACGGAAACACATTGCAGAAAATTAGTAATTGGGAAGATACTTCCTATGCCGTTGGATGCATCACAGTATTCTGTGGAGAAGTCCGGCTGATTGATAATATTAAATATAAAGAATAACTAAAAAGACGAAACCTTATGATGATTGAAGTGTTGAAGTCGAAAATTCATTGTGCACGTGTCACGGAGGCAAATCTGAACTACATGGGTAGTATCACGATTGATGAAGACCTGCTGGATGCTGCAAACATGATTCCGGGAGAGAAAGTGTATATCGCTGATAATAACAATGGTGAACGCTTTGAAACCTATATTATCAAAGGTGAACGCGGTTCGGGTAAAATTTGCCTGAACGGTGCTGCTGCCCGCAAGGTGCAACCGGATGATATCGTTATAATCATGTCCTATGCATTGATGGATTTTGAGGAAGCCAAGTCGTTTAAACCGACTGTAATCTTCCCCGATCCTGCGACGAACAAAGTGGTAAAGTAGAAAGTATCTTTGATATTTGAAATAAGAAAAGCCCCGTTTACATTTTGTAGACGGGGCTTTTCTTATTTTAGTTGTGGGACGAGCAATATTCCGCCCACGTGTGAGTTGGCTTTAGCCCACGTGTCGGTAAACTTCCGCCCACGTGTTAGAACAGGTTATCCCACGTTTTGGGGAAGTTTATCCCAGGGGCTAAAAACCGCAATTAGTTACCAGCGTTTGCCTTCAATTGTTCATTCATGGCGGCAGCGGCTTTACGGCCATCGCCCATTGCCAGAATAACAGTAGCTCCACCGCGAACGATATCGCCTCCTGCATAAATCATAGGGATGGAAGATTCCATGTTGTCATCTACAGTGATGGTTCCTTTTCGTCCTAGTTCCAGTCCTTTGATGGAGCTTGGAACAATTGGGTTAGGAGATACCCCGACGCTGACAATTGCCAGGTCGATATCAATTGTTTCTGTTGCTCCCGGGATGGCTACAGGACTACGACGTCCGGAAGCATCCGGCTCGCCTAATTCCATCTTTTGCAAAATAACCTGTTTTACGCAACCTTGTTCATCTGCAATATATTCGATCGGATTATGTAGTGTAAGGAATTCAACTCCTTCTTCTTTAGCATGTTTTACTTCCTCGATACGTGCAGGCATTTCCTCTTCCGAACGGCGATAGATAATGATAGCGCGCTCTGCACCAAGACGTTTGGCAGTACGAACAGAGTCCATCGCTGTATTACCACCACCGATTACTGCTACGTTTTTACCGAAAGCTACCGGAGTGTCCGAATCTTCACTGGCAGCGTCCATCAGATTAACGCGAGTGAGGTATTCGTTGGACGACATGATGTTGATGGAATTCTCTCCCGGGATATTCATAAAGTTAGGCAGTCCGGCACCGGAAGCTACAAATATTCCTTTGAAACCTTCAGTTTTCAAATCCTTTACGCCGATTGTTTTTCCTACGATACAGTCTTTGATGAAGTTAACACCCATCTTGCTAAGGTTATCGATTTCTACGTCTACAATCTTGTTTGGCAAACGGAATTCTGGAATACCATATTTCAACACACCACCAATCTCATGCAATGCTTCGAATACAGTTACATCATACCCATATTTAGCCATATCTCCGGCAAATGCCAACCCGGCAGGTCCCGAACCGATCACAGCTATTTTGATGCCGTTCTTTTCTGCAATGACAGGTACGGAGATTTGCCCGCTTTCACGTTCGTAATCAGCTGCAAAACGTTCCAGATAGCCGATAGCGACGGGCTTTTCATTCATTTTCAAATGAATACATTTTGATTCGCACTGTTTTTCCTGTGGACACACACGACCGCAAACCGCCGGAAGCGCACTTGTTTCTTTCAATGTTTTAGCAGCTTCAAGAAACTCTCCACGTTCGATATTCTTAATGAAACGAGGAATATCAATACCTACCGGACAGCCTTCCATACATCCCGGATTAGCACAGTCGAGGCAGCGTTTAGCTTCTGTAACAGCCTGTTCTGCTGTTAATCCTTGATTTACTTCCTCTTTACGGCTGTGTGAACGATATTCAGCGTCAAGCTCGTTCATTTCTACACGGGGAATGGCTGTACGTTCTTTCGGTTTCATTGATTTGCGCAATTCCTGTCTCCAGGCTGCATTACGGCTTTTTTCGTCGATTTCTTTGGTTGCTTCACATTCCGGTTGCAGTTTATGCATTTCTTCGCGCTCGATATTTTTGAACGCGCCCATACGTTTCAGCATTTCATCAAAATTCACTTGGTGACCGTCGAATTCGGGACCGTCTACACAAACGAATTTAGTCTTTCCTCCTACAGTGATACGGCAAGCACCACACATACCTGTTCCATCCACCATGATGGTGTTCAATGAAACATCAGTCGGAATTTCATATTTCTTAGTCAGCAAGCAAACGAACTTCATCATGATGGCAGGACCGATAGCGAAACATTTGTCCACTTTCTCGCGTTTGATCACTTCTTCTACGCCTTCCGTCACCAGACCTTTACGACCGTAAGAGCCGTCATCAGTCATGATAATTACTTCGTCAGAGCTTTCACGCATTTCTTTTTCTAAAATAATCAGGTCTTTGTTGCGTCCGGCCAATACAGTGATAACACGGTTGCCGGCTGCTTTCAAAGCTTGTACGATAGGAAGCATCGGAGCTACGCCTACACCACCACCAGCGCAGACCACTGTTCCGAATTTCTCAATGTGGGTAGCTTGTCCGAGCGGGCCTACTACATCGGTGATGTAATCGCCTTCATTCAGTTCACAGAGACGGGTAGAAGAAAGCCCGACTTCTTGCACTACCAAAGTAATGGTACCTTTTTTGAGGTCAGAACCTGCGATAGTCAATGGCATACGTTCTCCTTTTTCACCTACACGCACGATGACAAAGTGTCCTGCCTTACGGGATTTAGCAATTAAAGGAGCTTCAATTTCAAATTTGAATACTTTTTCAGAAAAGCGTTCCTTGCTAATGATTTTGTTCATTATCTAATTAATTTGTTGTTTTTATTACGTAACTGCTATCAGAATGATATAAATTTTGGCAAAGATACAGCTAATTTGCGAAATATAAAAGAAAAGCCACTCTTTTGGTGAGTGGCTTTCTGTATATGGCTACTTTTATTAGTCTGTCATGTCAAGTATTAGTCTATCATGTCAAAGCCGCAATACGGAACCAATGCTTTCGGAATTCTGATACCTTCCGGAGTCTGGTTGTTTTCGAGTAGGGCAGCAACGATGCGTGGTAGTGCTAATGCTGAACCGTTCAGTGTGTGGCAGAGTTCGGTTTTCTTTTCTGCATTACGGTAACGGCATTTTAGGCGGTTAGCTTGGTAAGTGTCAAAATTAGATACAGAACTTACTTCTAACCAACGTTTCTGTGCTTCTGAATATACTTCGAAGTCGAAGCAAAGAGCAGCAGTGAAACTCATATCTCCACCGCAAAGACGGAGAATGCGATAGGGGAGTTCCAGTTTTTGCAACAATCCTTCTACATGGTTCAACATTTCCTGGTGAGATTGTTTGGAATGTTCGGGCTTGTCGATGCGAACCAATTCTACTTTGGAGAACTCGTGCAGGCGATTCAGGCCACGTACATCTTTACCATAAGAACCTGCTTCGCGACGGAAACATTGTGTATACGCACAATTCATTATAGGTAATTGTTTCTCTTCCAGAATTACATCGCGGTAGATGTTAGTCACGGGAACTTCTGCTGTCGGGATCAGGTATAAATCATCTACTTCACAATGATACATCTGTCCTTCTTTGTCCGGAAGCTGTCCTGTGCCATAGCCGGAAGCGGCGTTGACTACTGTCGGCGGCATGATTTCGGTATATCCGGATTTGCGTGCTTCATCCAGGAAGAAGTTGATAAGAGCGCGTTGAAGTTGTGCTCCTTTACCTTTGTATACAGGGAAACCCGCACCTGTGATTTTTACACCCAAGTCGAAGTCTATTAAATCATATTTCTTTGCCAGTTCCCAGTGGGGGAGTGCATCTTTGGGAAGTTCGGTTTCCATACCTCCCATTTTTTCTACAACGTTATCTTCAGCACCTACGCCTTCGGGTACTTCGTCATAAGGAATGTTGGGGATGGTATAAAGTACATTCTGCATGTCCGTTGCAGCTTGTGTCATGGCAGCATCCAGTTCTTTGTTGCCTTCTTTCAGTTCGGCAACGCGGGCACGTGCAGTTTCAGCTTCCTCTTTTTTTCCTTCCTTCATCAGTTGGCCGATAGTGCGCGAAAGTGAGTTAACCTCTGCCAGGTTTTTATCTAATTCATTTTGTGTGCTACGTCTCTTGTTGTTAAGAGTGATCACTTGATCGATCGTTTCCTTTGCATTCTTGAAATGCTTCTTTTCCAGTCCGCGGAGTACCGCCTCTGTGTTCTCTGTAATTTGTTTAATGGTAAGCATATCTATACTTTTTATGAACTTTCGTTTAATGGATGCAAAGATAAAGAAAAAACGAACAACCAAGCAATGAAAACATACATAAAAAAGAAAGGAGGTGTGTCGTAATGCACGATACACCTTCTTTTTTATTCATTACTATACAACT
>CAPYSS010000023.1:0-51822 GCA_948742525.1 Bacteroides caecimuris
AAAATAAAATAGCCGTTCAATAAACAACAGAAATTTAACATACCCACAGGCTTTTTCGGACTGCCCCATTTTTTTTCGGATGGTATTTGTCAAAGCACAAAAAAACCCGCTAAAATTGCATTTTTAGCGGGTTTTTGTCATTAAAAAGCTGGTGTTTTGTTGGGCTACCTGGATTCGAACCAGGAATGACAGGACCAGAATCTGTAGTGTTACCATTACACCATAGCCCAATGTTTCTCGTTTGCGGGTGCAAAGATACAAATATTTTGGGAATTCAAAACAAATTCGATGTTTTTTTTGCAAAAATGTCCAAATAAGCTTTCCAAACAAAAGTATCTCCACTAAAAAACACAAAAATTGAGGGATAACTTTCTTGTATCCAATAAATCAGCGTATATTTGTCAAAAATATCACGTTTATTATCAGAAACAAAGGGTCACCTTTTTTTGTTATAGACAAATAAAGAACATGAATTATTAATCCCAATTACAGGAATGAACGATACTAAAGTATTAATTGAAAAAATAAAAGAAGGAATTCAAGAGAAAAAAGGTAAAAAGATAGTCGTTGCCGATTTAACCAGTATAGAAGATACCATCTGTAAATATTTCGTTATCTGTCAGGGAAATTCTCCCAGTCAAGTGAATGCAATAGTAGATTCAATCAAGGAATTTACATGCAAAGGCGCGGACAGCAAACCATCTGCTATTGACGGACTGCGGAATGCTGAATGGGTAGCAATGGACTATGCCGACGTACTGGTACACGTTTTTTTGCCGGAAACAAGAGCTTTTTATAATCTTGAACACCTCTGGGCAGATGCCAAACTTACTCTAATCCCCGATTTAGACTAATTAATGATTATGGACAATAATAATAGCAATAATAACAATAATAGCAATAAACCTAACAATAAGGTTAATATGCCGAAGTTCAACCTGAACTGGATGTATATGATTATTGCCCTTATGCTTCTCGGCCTTTGGTGGGGCAGTGAATCAAAGGGAGTTGGAAACAAAACGGTGACTTACAGCGAGTTTCAGGATTACGTAAGAAAGGGTTATGTCAGCAAAGTATTGGGTTATGAAGATAAGTCAATCGAAGCTTTCCTCAAACCGACTGCCATAGGAGCTGTTTTTGGAGCAGACTCTACCAAAGTAGGACGCAATCCTGTCATTACAAGTAGAACACCATCCACCGATAAGTTGGAAGAATTTTTGCAGGCAGAAAAGGAAGCCGGTCATTTTGACGGTTCATCTGACTATCCGCCCAAATCGGATATTTTCCCTTCAATTCTGATTCAGATACTCCCGCTTGTCTTGCTGGTTGCATTATGGATATTCTTTATGCGCCGTATGAGTGGAGGCGGCAGTGGTGGTCCCGGTGGTGTATTTAATGTAGGAAAATCAAAAGCCCAGCTTTTTGAAAAAGGCGGAGCCATCAAGGTTACATTTAAGGATGTAGCGGGGCTGGCTGAAGCCAAACAAGAAGTGGAAGAAATTGTAGAGTTCTTGAAAGAACCGCAGAAATATACGGATTTGGGAGGTAAGATACCCAAGGGAGCACTGCTGGTAGGCCCTCCGGGAACCGGTAAGACTTTACTTGCCAAAGCGGTGGCCGGCGAAGCGAATGTGCCTTTCTTCTCATTGGCTGGTTCCGATTTCGTGGAAATGTTTGTGGGTGTAGGTGCATCCCGCGTTCGCGACTTGTTTAAACAAGCAAAAGAGAAAGCTCCCTGTATCGTCTTTATTGATGAGATTGATGCCGTAGGACGTGCTCGTGGCAAAAACCCTGCAATGGGGGGAAATGATGAACGCGAAAACACATTGAATCAGTTGCTGACAGAAATGGACGGTTTCGGTTCCAACAGCGGTGTAATTATCCTTGCTGCTACCAACCGTGTAGATGTACTCGACAAGGCATTGCTCCGCGCAGGACGTTTTGACCGTCAGATACACGTGGACCTGCCCGACTTGAACGAACGTAAAGAAGTGTTTGGAGTACATTTGCGTCCGATTAAAATAGACGATAGTGTAGACGTAGACTTGCTGGCACGCCAGACTCCGGGATTCTCGGGTGCGGATATTGCCAATGTCTGCAATGAGGCTGCACTGATCGCTGCCCGCCACGGAAAGAAATTCGTAAGCAAACAGGACTTCCTGGATGCGGTAGACCGTATCATCGGTGGTCTGGAAAAGAAAACCAAAATTACAACGGAAGCTGAAAGACGTTCTATCGCTTTGCATGAAGCAGGACACGCTTCTATCTCCTGGCTGTTGGAATATGCCAACCCATTGATTAAGGTTACGATCGTTCCTCGCGGACGTGCATTGGGAGCTGCCTGGTATCTGCCGGAAGAACGTCAAATCACTACCAAAGAGCAGATGCTGGACGAAATGTGTGCTACTTTAGGAGGACGCGCCGCTGAAGATTTATTCCTCGGCCGTATCTCAACAGGTGCCATGAACGACTTGGAAAGGGTGACTAAACAAGCATACGGCATGATTGCTTATTTAGGTATGAGCGACAAACTGCCGAACTTATGCTATTACAATAACGAAGAATATTCTTTCAACCGCCCATACAGCGAAAAAACCGCCGAATTGATTGACGAAGAAGTCAAGAGAATGGTGAACGAGCAGTACGAACGCGCTAAGAGAATTCTGTCAGAGAATAAAGAAGGACATAATGAACTGACGCAATTACTGATTGACAAAGAAGTAATCTTCGCAGAAGACGTTGAACGTATCTTCGGTAAACGCCCCTGGGCTTCCCGCTCAGAAGAAATCATGGCCGCTAAAGAAAGCCAGGATGCCGCTAAAGCTGAACAAGAACTTGTTCAAAAGCTGAAAGAAGAAGAAAAAGAAATCAAAGAAGAGGAAGCTGAAAATACCGCAAAAGAAAAACAAGCACCCATAGAGACCAAAGCTGCCGCAAAAGGTAAAAAAGGTTACTATGGAAGGCAAAATTTCCGTAGAGGGTAAGTCTGATGGAGAAGAACAAACTAACGGGTCCAACTAATTAAAACGAATAGATTTTGATTAACAATTTCATAAAACGAGCTATTACGGGTGCACTCTTCGTTGCCATCTTGGTGGGGTGCATCCTTTATGACGCATTCAGCTTTGGAATTCTGTTCACTGCTATCAGCGCACTGACCATTTATGAGTTTGGGCAGCTGGTGAATATGCGTGCAGAAGGGGTGAAAATAAACAAGACCATTAATATGCTCGGTGGAGCTTACTTGTTCCTTGCAGTCATGGGATTCTGCATTGATGCGGCCGATTCGAAAATATTCATCCCGTATGTGCTTTTATTGCTTTACATGATGATTAGCGAGTTGTATCTGAAAAAGGAAAACCCGGTACTTAACTGGGCCTATTCTATGCTTAGCCAACTTTATATCGGTCTGCCTTTTGCTTTGCTGAATGTATTGGCTTTTCATAACGATCCGGAATACAGTAGTGTAAGTTACAATCCTATCCTACCGCTATCTATCTTTATTTTCCTTTGGCTGAATGACACGGGAGCCTATTGCATCGGTTCATTAATTGGTAAGCACCGGTTGTTCGAACGCATTTCTCCCAAGAAGTCATGGGAAGGTTCTATCGGTGGCGGAGTGGTAGCAATCGGAGTATCTTTTATACTCGCTCACTACTTCCCATTTATGTCAATAATTGAATGGGCAGGACTAGCACTGGTGGTTGTTATATTCGGTACATGGGGCGACTTGACGGAGTCGTTATTGAAACGCCAGTTGCACGTTAAAGATTCGGGAACTATTCTTCCGGGACATGGTGGGATGCTTGACCGATTTGACAGCTCTCTGATGGCTATACCGGCAGCAGTCATTTATCTATATGCATTAACATGGTTCTAACGGGGATTCTTTCTCAATCATTAGAGCTACAATAAATAGAGCTACAACAAAATCAAAAGAGGCTGTCTAAAAATGAAGTGCACCCCAAAAGTGAAGTGCACCCCAAAAGTTAGACAGCCTCTTTTGTTCACACACAGTATATCATAGTTAAGTTATCGGATCGAAGAAGTGGAATGAGCATCCTTCGCTGCTTCCGGTACACCAACCGGGTGATCCAGATCAAGCACAATCACTCTTCCTTCTCCATGTTCTCTTGAATTTATTGTCACCTTAAAACCTTTGGGTGCTACCCAGGAATCTTTCGGCGTAGGGAAGAATTTTTCCAGATTATAAGAAACTCGTCCCCATCCCCAATAGTCAGTCACATCCTCATACGTATTATAACGCAGCTCCAAATGTATGTAACCATCTTCATCCATATTGAATGTTCCCGGTTCTGAAGGTTCACCTGACTCTCCCAGCTCCATCTTATTTTGCACTAGACTAATACGATGTTTCTCCGAACGAGGCAGCTCCTGACGGAAAATTACGTTCAGAAACTTTCCTCCCAACCACATATCACCCTGATAAATCAAAATAGGATCATTTCCGAATTCTTCCGCTTCTTCCTCTGTCGACATATCTTCCACCGGTTTTGTCAACAGTTCCTGTATCCCTTCCATCTTCACCTGAACTCCTTTTCCTCCTTCCATGTCATACAAAGGATTGAAAAAAGCCACAACACGTTCACCATCCACTGGTTTAAACCAAGGGATAGAAGTAGCAACCGGATCAATCACACCCCAATTATCACCTTCCAAATAATACCCTCCTCCACCGGTTGCACGAACAGTCGCCCAGTCCCAGCTGAAATCTCCAATAGAATAGCCATCATCATCACATGATTGCAACATTGGTACTAATGCCAATAATAAGATTCCTAAAAGCCACTTAAATTTTTTCATATCTTTTTCCTTTCTTTGATTTTAGTCTTCTGCTCTATAAATAAAAAAGCCGTGCATTTACTGCATCGGCTTTACGTTTATTCAGAAAAAGAAAGTTATTTTTTCAACAAACGCAGCATTTCACGAGCTGCGTGACGGGGAGCACCGGCAGGTCCTAACCGTTCGGCTACATATTCATATCCCGAAAGCATTTCATTTCTATATGCTTCATTTTCAATGATATTTTTCAATTCGCTCTGCATATTCTTCACGGTCATCGTATCCGCTACCAGTTCCTTTACCACTTCACGGTCGGCAATCAAATTAACCAATGAAATAAATTTCACTGTCAAGATATGACGCCGCAAAAAAGAAATCACTTTTCCGATCGGCGTGTGATAACAAACCACTTGAGGAACACGAAACAACGCCGTTTCAAGCGTAGCTGTACCCGAAGTAACTAAAGCTACATCTGCATGTTGCAACAGGCGATAAGTTTGATCGAAAATGATTTTCACCTTCGCTTCTCCTGTATATTGTTTATAATACTCGGGAGCAATGGCAGGTGCCCCTGCCAAGACAAGCTGAAAATCAGGAAAAGCGGAAGCAGCCTTCAACATATCCGGCAAATTATCTTTGATTTCCTGTTTCCGGCTACCGGCAAGAAGAGCGATAATCGGCTTATCTTCCAACTGATTTTCCGCAATAAAGTGCTCCTTATTTTTCAGATGAACTGCCTGATAGGCCGCCACCTCATCCACGGTAGGGTTTCCTACATAGTGAATGGGGTATTGATGCTTTCCTTCGAAGAATTCCACTTCAAAAGGAAGGATGGAGAAAATCTCATCTACATCTCGTTTTATATTCTTGATGCGATATTCTTTCCACGCCCATATCTTCGGAGAAATATAATAGTAAACCGGTATCTGTGTCTTTGCATGGACAAACTTGGCAATATCAAGATTGAATCCCGGATAATCTACCAGAATAACAACGTCCGGCTCCCAAGAAACAATGTCTTCTTTGCAACGCTTCATATTTGCAAAGATAGTGCGCAAATGGAGTAATACAGGGATAAAGCCCATGTACGCCAACTCCTTATAATGCTTCACCATCGTTCCTCCGACAGCCGCCATCAAGTCACCTCCGAAAAAACGGAAATCAGCCTGCGGGTCTTCTGCCTTTAAGGCAGCCATCAGATGAGAAGCGTGCAAGTCACCGGAAGCTTCGCCGACAATCAGATAATACTTCATAGAATTGAAAATTGAAGATCGAGAATTGAAAGTTATGAGTTAGCAAAGGTACACGACTAACAGAGTGCCATGCTTTCCTTTTCAACTTTCAAATCTCAATTAATTAAACCATTTATTAAGTTCGTCCATAAAGTGATAAGCTGTCACGTCAACCGTAGTCGGGGTGATAGCAACATAGCCATTTGCCAAAGCCCAATGGTCGTTCTTCTCGTTTTCAGGTTCATGATCGGTAAATTCACCGGTCAGCCAGAAATAGTTAGGATCATTCAGACGAGGGCAGGCAGCCCATTCATTCGTCCAACACCCTTTCGCCTGTTCACAGATTTTCACTCCTTTTATATCGGCTGTATCGGGGAAGTTAACATTCAGGCAAGTTAAAGGAGGAAGTCCTTTTTCCAAGATCATAGCAGCGATACTGCGGATATAAGGACCGGCAGCTTCAAAATCAGCATCAGGTGCATGATTGCACAAGGAGAAGCCAATAGAAGGAATTCCATTCAAACAGCCCTCAAAAACCACTCCCATCGTACCGGAATAATGCACATTAGTGGCAGAGTTATCTCCATGATTGATACCACCGACTACCAAATCCGGAGTCCGGTCGAGCACTGTGTTTCGTGCCAATTTGATGCAATCGGTCGGTGTTCCCGAACATTTATAAACAGTCAAGCCTACTTCTTTCTTTACCAACTGATAATGAACCGGCTGCGTCACCGTCAGCGCACATCCACTACCGGAACGCGGAGCCTCAGGTGCCATCACTATAATCTCACCCAAAGGGCGAAGAAACTTCACCAGCTCATGAATACCTTTTGCCATCACGCCATCATCATTCGAAACAAGTATCAACGGCTTCTCTTTTTCCATATATTCAATCCTTTCCTTTTTATATTTGCACAAAAGTAACAAAAAGAAGCCGTATCGCCAAACACCTCCCCACATCAAATCGAAAAGTCTCTTTCACCCCACTCCTACCCGTTTACAAATCTTAATCTTCTGCAAGCGAGCAAAAAAAGAAATAAATATCCAATATAAATATGTATATTTGCAAGCTCATAAAGAGAAAGGCAGATAATGAACCTGTCGAAATTTTGTAACCGTTTCGTCCGACAGTTATTAACAAAACAGGCGACTTATCAACAGAAATTGCAAAGTTTCTCTTTTTTCGTAGGCGCTCTAAGGATTTATCACTTATTTCGCTGCCAATAAATTTAGAGAATATGGGAAAAATTATTGCTTTGGCCAATCAAAAAGGCGGTGTAGGAAAGACAACGACTACGATTAATCTCGCAGCTTCACTTGCTACACTGGAAAAGAAGGTACTCGTGATAGATGCCGACCCGCAAGCTAATGCCTCTTCCGGTCTGGGAGTAGACATCAAGCAGTCGGAATGCACTATCTACGAATGTATTATTGATAGAGCCAACGTACAGGACGCTATCCTTGACACGGAGATTGATTCTTTGAAAGTAATCTCTTCGCACATCAATCTTGTAGGAGCAGAGATTGAAATGCTGAACCTCCCAAACCGAGAAAAGATACTAAAAGAAGTACTCACGCCTTTGAAGAAAGAATATGACTATATCCTGATAGACTGTTCGCCTTCATTAGGACTGATCACGATCAATGCCCTGACGGCAGCCGACTCCGTGATTATCCCCGTTCAAGCTGAATATTTTGCTCTTGAAGGTATCAGCAAATTATTGAATACCATCAAAATCATCAAGTCGAAACTGAATCCGGCTTTAGAAATCGAAGGTTTCTTACTGACAATGTATGACTCTCGTCTGCGTCAAGCTAATCAGATTTACGATGAAGTGAAACGTCATTTCCAGGAACTGGTATTCAACACCGTTATTCAACGAAATGTGAAATTGAGCGAGGCTCCCAGCTACGGTGTCCCGACCATCCTTTACGATGCGGAATCTACCGGTGCCAAAAATCACTTGGCCCTTGCTAAAGAAATTATCAACCGAAATAAATAAAAGAAAGAAGAAGATATGGCAACACAAAAAAGAAATGCATTAGGACGTGGTCTCGACGCCTTGCTCTCAATGGATGATGTGAAAACCGAAGGGTCTTCTTCCATTAATGAAATAGAGCTGGCTAAGATTACTGTCAATCCCAACCAGCCCCGCCGTGAGTTTGACGAAACAGCATTACAGGAATTGGCTGATTCCATTGCGGAAATCGGTATCATTCAACCTATTACCTTACGCAAACTCTCGGACGATGAGTATCAGATCATCGCGGGAGAACGTCGTTATCGTGCGTCACAAAGAGCCGGACTGAAAACAATCCCTGCTTATATACGCACTGCCGACGACGAAAACATGATGGAAATGGCGCTGATTGAAAATATCCAGCGTGAAGACCTGAATGCCGTAGAAATCGCACTTGCCTACCAGCATCTGCTCGATCAGTACGAACTGACACAGGAACGTCTTAGCGAACGTATCGGAAAGAAAAGAACGACGATCGCTAACTATCTACGCTTGCTAAAATTGCCGGCTCCGATACAGATGGCCCTGCAAAACAAGCAGTTGGACATGGGACATGCCCGTGCACTGATTTCATTAGGCGACCCTAAACTACAAGTTAAAATATTCGAAGAAATACAAGAACACGGATATTCAGTCCGCAAAGTAGAAGAAATTGTTAAATCATTAAGTGAAGGAGAAGCTGTGAAAAGCGGCACACGGAAAATAACCCCCAAACGTGGCAAACTTCCTGAAGAATTCAACTTATTGAAGCAACAACTCTCCGGTTTTTTCAACACCAAGGTACAACTCACCTGCTCTGAAAAGGGAAAAGGAAAGATCAGTATTCCTTTCGGTAACGAGGAGGAACTGGAACGTATCATGGAAATCTTCGATACGCTAAAGAAATAAATGACAAGAAAAAGTAAGAAATATCAGTTACTAGTCAGCGCCCTGCTTCTCTGTTTTTTACAGGTGGCAGGGATTGATGTGTATGCACAATCCACTGTTACTCCGGCACGGAAAGATACAACAATCATACAGCGCGAAGCGCCGAAAGCCCGTGCACGAAGACATCGTGAGCCCGCCGTACAAGACTCGGTGAAGAAAGATTCTATCCGGATCATACCATCCAAAGAGCTTCCGGTCATCGACAGTTTGTCAGCTGCTAAAATACAGATAGCAGACAGCTTGGATGCAGCCAACAAGAAAGAACTAAAAAAGATAGAGCAACCTGCCCCCATTGTTGTAAAAACCGACACTGTGCCGCCACCAGCTCAAGATATTAACAAGAAAATATTTATCCCGAATCCGACCAAAGCAACGTGGCTTGCCGTCGTATTCCCCGGTGGAGGACAGATTTACAACCGTAAATACTGGAAATTACCTATTATATATGGAGGATTTGCAGGTTGTGCTTACGCCTTAAGCTGGAACGGCAAGATGTACAAAGACTATTCGCAAGCCTATCTGGACATTATGGACAGCAATCCGAATACGAAAAGTTACGAAGATTTGTTGCCCCCGAACTCCACTTATAATGAGGAGCAGCTAAAAAACACATTAAAACGAAGAAAAGATATGTTCCGCCGTTATCGGGACCTTAGTATATTTGCTTTTATCGGAGTTTATCTGATCTCTATCATCGACGCTTATGTAGATGCAGAGTTGTCTAACTTCGATATAACCCCCGACTTGAGTATGAAAGTAGAACCGGCTGTTATCGACAATAACAACCAGTTCCGCTCCAACAGTTTAAAAAATAAGTCGGTTGGTCTGCAATGCGTATTACGATTTTAAAAACACAATTTAGATTGATCTTATTATTGAAGCATGAAGAAATTAGTTAACTATTGTTCGATTATTTTTCTTTTACTAGTGGCAACGTCGCAGGTAAAAGCGCAAAGTGTAGATGTAGTGATTCGTGAAAATGGAACTGAACGCAAAGAAAGCATCGACCTGCCTAAAAGTATGACATATCCACTTGACAGTCTGTTGAACGACTGGAAAGCCAAAAATTATATTGACCTAGGCAAAGATTGCAGTACAGCTGAAATCAACCCTTTATTCAGCGACTCTGTCTATATCGACCGCTTGTCACGCATTCCGGCTATCATGGAAATGCCTTATAATGATATTATCCGCAAATTCATTGACATGTATACAGGACGCTTGCGCAATCAGGTTTCTTTCATGTTAAGTGCCTGCAACTTCTATATGCCGATTTTTGAAGAAGCATTGGATGCATACGGACTTCCACTGGAACTTAGATATCTCCCGATTATCGAATCAGCACTGAACCCCTCTGCCGTATCACGTGCTGGTGCTTCCGGTCTATGGCAATTTATGATCAGTACAGGTAAGATCTATGGCTTGGAATCAAACAGCCTGGTGGATGAACGCCGCGACCCGATTAAAGCGACTTGGGCCGCTGCACGCTATCTCAAAGAAATGTATGACATTTATGGAGACTGGAATCTTGTGATTGCTGCTTATAACTGTGGCCCCGGTACTATCAACAAGGCAATCCGCCGTGCCAATGGCGAAACGGATTACTGGAAAATTTATAATTACCTGCCTAAAGAGACACGTGGTTACGTACCTGCCTTTATTGCCGCTAACTATGTGATGACTTACTACTGTGACCATAATATTTGTCCGATGGAAACAAATATCCCGGCAAGTACCGACACAGTACAAGTGAACAAAAATCTGCATTTCGAACAGATTGCTGATCTTTGCAACGTACCTTTGGATCAAATCAAGAGTTTGAATCCGCAATATAAGAAGCAAATGATTCCGGGTGACAGCAAGCCTTATACTTTAAGACTCCCCATCGATGCTATCAGTAACTTTATAGATAAGCAAGATACAATCTATGCACATCGCGCCGACGAATTGTTCCGCAACCGGAAAACCGTTGCAGTAAAGGAAATCACCCCCTCAACCCGTAAAACGACAGCAGCTGTTGCCGGTAAAGGCAAACCGACCTACTACACAATAAAAAGTGGAGACACTTTGTCAACCATCGCCGGAAAGTATGGCGTCACAGTTAAGGATATACAAAGGTGGAATGGAATGTCCAACACCAAAATTGCAGCAGGAAAACGATTGAAAATATACAAATAAACTGCTTCCTGCTTGCATCGTTCGGAAATTTGCTTATTTTTGCAGAACTAAGCAAGTGAAAGGATAACAATTATGGATAATCTGCCCCCTAAAGAAATAAGTGATGAAGAAATGATCAATCAGGCGTTCCACGAGCTACTGAATGATTATCTCAACACTAAACATCGCAAAAAGGTTGAAATTATTACGAAGGCTTTCAACTTCGCCAATCAGGCGCATAAAGGTATCAAACGTCGTTCGGGCGAACCTTATATTATGCACCCGATTGCTGTTGCCAGTATTGTATGTAATGAGATCGGCTTGGGTTCAACTTCTATATGTGCAGCCTTGTTGCATGATGTAGTAGAAGACACTGATTACACAGTAGAAGACATTGAAAATATCTTTGGCCCGAAGATTGCCCAAATTGTAGACGGACTGACCAAGATATCCGGCGGAATTTTCGGTGACCGTGCTTCAGCACAGGCAGAGAACTTCAAGAAGTTACTGCTCACCATGTCGAACGATATCCGGGTAATCCTTATCAAGATAGCCGACCGTTTGCACAACATGCGTACCCTCGGTTCCATGTTGCCCAACAAGCAATATAAGATTGCAGGCGAAACGCTCTACATCTATGCGCCACTTGCTAACCGCCTGGGTCTCTATAAAATAAAAACAGAACTTGAGAATCTAAGCTTCAAATATGAACATCCCGAAGAATATGCGGAAATAGAAGAGAAGTTGAATGCCACAGCCGCCGAACGTGACAAAGTTTTCAACGACTTCACTGCTCCTATCCGTACACAGTTAGATAAGATGGGACTGAAATACCGGATACTTGCCCGCGTAAAATCAATCTATTCTATTTGGAACAAGATGCAGACCAAGCATGTTCCTTTTGAAGAAATATTTGATCTACTAGCTGCCCGTATCATCTTCGAGCCACGTAATATAGAAGAAGAGCTCAACGATTGTTTCGACATTTACGTTTCCATCTCCAAGATATACAAGCCTCATCCGGACCGTCTGCGCGACTGGGTGAGCCATCCTAAAGCAAATGGTTATCAGGCATTGCATGTCACCCTGATGGGTAATAACGGACAATGGATTGAAGTCCAGATTCGTAGTGAACGAATGAATGACGTTGCCGAACAAGGTTTCGCCGCTCACTGGAAATACAAAGAAGGAGGAGGCAGCGAAGATGAAGGAGAGTTGGAAAAATGGTTGAAAACCATTAAGGAGATATTGGATGATCCGCAACCGGATGCCATTGATTTTCTGGATACCATCAAACTTAATTTATTTGCTTCTGAAATATTCGTATTCACCCCCAAAGGTGAGCTGAAGACTATGCCGCAGAATTCTACGGCTCTCGACTTCGCATTTTCCCTGCATACGGATATCGGCAGCCATTGTATTGGTGCCAAAGTCAACCACAAATTAGTTCCATTAAGCCATAAATTGCAAAGTGGTGACCAGGTTGAGATCCTGACTTCAAAATCGCAACGTGTACAACCGCAATGGGAAGTTTTTGCAACCACTGCTCGTGCCCGTGCCAAGATAGCATCCATCCTCCGCAAAGAGCGTAAAGCAAACCAAAAGATAGGCGAAGAAATCCTTAACGAGTTTTTGAAAAAAGAGGAAATCCGCCCTGAAGAAGCTGTTATTGAGAAGCTGCGCAAACTGCATAATGCCAAGAATGAAGAAGAACTGCTGGCTGCCATTGGCAGTAAAGCAATCGTCTTGGGAGAAGCGGATAAGAACGAACTGAAAGAAAAGCAAACCAGTAACTGGAAGAAATATCTGACTTTCTCTTTCGGCAACAGTAAAGAGAAGCAAGAAGAAAAGCCGCAAGAAAAAGAAAAAATCAATCCGAAGCAAGTGCTCAAGCTGACGGAAGAAAGCTTGCAGAAAAAATATATCATGGCGGAATGTTGCCATCCTATTCCCGGTGATGACGTATTGGGATATGTGGATGAAAACGACCGGATCATTATCCACAAACGTCAATGCCCTGTTGCTGCCAAACTGAAGAGCAGTTATGGCAACCGTATATTAGCGACAGAATGGGATACGCACAAAGAACTTTCTTTCCTGGTATATATATATATAAAAGGTATAGACAGCATGGGACTTTTGAATGAAGTCACTCAAGTCATCTCCAGACAGCTCAATGTAAATATCCGTAAGCTGACCATCGAAACGGTAGATGGTATCTTTGAGGGGAAAATTCAGTTATGGGTACATGATGTAGATGATGTGAAAACCATCTGTAACAATCTGAAGAAAATACAGAATATCAAACAGGTGAGCCGCGTAGAAGAATAATGTTGATCAACACATTCGTTATCGATCAACGTTATTCTACTCCCGTCCATCCAATTCGCGTTTAATAGCCAAAAGCTCTTCTTTTATCGCTTTCAGCTTATTTACAATCTCGTAATTACGAACCGTAGCTTCTTTATTATCCTTCAAACGTTGCCGGGCACCGGGAAGTGTCATACCTTTTTCTTTTACCAAATGATAGATAAGACCGATCGTTTCTACGTCTTCTTTGCGGTACTGACGTATTCCTCTTCCCGCTGTCTTAGGAGAAATTTGCGGAAATTCCTTTTCCCAAAAACGGAGCAATGACGGATTGACTCCGAACATGTCTGCAACCTCTCCTATCGAATAATATAATTTCAATTCTTTGTCGGTATTAAGCATAACACTCCTACTCCTGTTTTAAGATTTTAATCAAACACTTTACCATGATTGGCTGCCAACTGAATCATCCTCTCATAATCTTCGGCACTCAAATCCATGAAATAATAATTGACCGGATTCACTACCTTCCCTTTCACGTACACTTCATAATGCAAATGCGGACCGGTACTTTTTCCTGTACTACCCACTTTTCCGATAATCTCACCACGTACCACTTTCTTTCCAACTTTCGTATTAAATCCCTGCAAGTGAGCATACCGAGTAAGATACCCGAAACCATGATCTATTTCGATGGTATTACCGTATCCAGTTTCCCATCCCACTTTTACCACTGTTCCGTTGCCGGTAGCATATACATCCGTTCCCGAATGAGCAGAGAAATCCATGCCTGCATGAAACTTTGTCGTACCATAAATAGGGTCGATACGTGTACCATAACCGGATGCTGTCTGACGAAGATCTTTATTCGAAATAGGCTGTATGGCCGGAATACATTTCAGCATTTCATCGTGGTTCTTACACATATCAATCACATCATCGAAAGATTTCGACTGGATATAAAGCCTTTTGGAAAGCACATCCAACTTTTGAGTCGTATTCACCACCAACTTGGCATTCGCCAAATCCATCAGTTCTTCGTAACGGTTCGTCCCGCCATAACCTGCCTGACGAATAGCCGGAGAAACAGGATCTGCCTGTAAAATCACCCGATACAGATTATCATCACGTTGCTGAATATCCTGAAGCACCCCCATAGCGTCATCCAAACGCCGGGAAAGCACATTGTACTGTGCCAGAAGCCGGCTGTTTTCAATTCTTAATTCCTTCTCCGACGGAGAACCAAAAATCAAAAGCAATACAATAAAGCAACCTGCTCCCAACCCCATTCCATAGAAAAGCCGACGCAAGATACTAAGCGCACGCTGCCGTACGGTAGGGTAAATTCGATCATAAGTCTGGGTCTGTGGATTATAGATGTAGTATACTTTGCGCATCTTTTTGGAAATATTTCGCTTGTTAATACGGCAAAAGTAATAAAAACAAGCTATCTTTGCACAGTTTTTACGAATTTATGAGTTGTGATTTATGATTTATTGGGGATTCCTCCCCTCTCTCGTATCCCACAGCCCATAATTTATAATTCATAAATCATAATTCTTCATTATATGTTGACTGCAAAAGAGATCAGAGATTCATTCAAGAATTTCTTCGAGTCGAAAGGACACCACATCGTTCCCTCGGCTCCGATGGTGATTAAAGATGACCCTACCCTGATGTTTACGAACGCGGGTATGAACCAGTTTAAAGATATTATTTTGGGTAACCATCCGGCGAAATACCAAAGAGTCGCGGACTCGCAAAAATGTTTGCGTGTAAGCGGAAAGCATAATGACTTGGAAGAAGTAGGACACGATACGTACCACCACACCATGTTCGAAATGCTTGGCAACTGGTCGTTCGGCGATTACTTCAAGAAAGAAGCTATCAGCTGGGCGTGGGAATATCTGGTAGAAGTCTTGAAACTGAATCCGGAACATCTCTATGCAACCGTATTTGAAGGAAGTCCTGAAGAAGGATTGGGCCGTGACGACGAAGCTGCTTCCTATTGGGAACAGTTCCTACCGAAAGATCACATCATCAACGGTAACAAACACGACAACTTCTGGGAAATGGGTGATACAGGACCTTGCGGACCTTGTTCCGAAATCCATATCGACCTCCGTCCTGCTGAAGAACGTGCCAAGATCTCCGGTCGCGACCTCGTGAACCACGATCACCCGCAGGTAATTGAAATCTGGAACCTCGTGTTCATGCAATACAACCGCAAAGCAGACGGCAGTCTTGAGCCGCTTCCTGCCAAGGTTATTGATACCGGTATGGGATTCGAACGTCTTTGTATGGCTCTGCAAGGCAAAACATCCAACTACGACACAGACGTATTCCAGCCAATGCTGAAAGCTATTGCAACGATGTCGGGTACAGAATACGGAAAAGACAAGCAGCAAGATATCGCTATGCGTGTGATTGCCGACCATATCCGTACCATTGCATTCTCAATCACAGATGGTCAGTTGCCTTCTAATGCAAAGGCAGGTTACGTGATCCGTCGTATCCTTCGCCGTGCTGTTCGTTACGGATATACTTTCCTCGGACAGAAACAGGCATTTATGTATAAGTTGCTTCCTGTATTGATTGATAACATGGGAGAAGCTTATCCTGAGCTGATTGCACAAAAGACACTGATTGAAAAAGTAATCAAGGAAGAAGAAGAATCATTCCTCCGCACTTTGGAAACTGGTATCCGTCTATTGGACAAGACAATGGAAGATACCAAAGCCAATGGAAAAACTGAAATCAGCGGTAAAGATGCCTTTACTTTATATGATACATTCGGTTTCCCGCTCGACTTGACAGAGCTGATTCTCCGTGAAAACGGAATGACTGTCAACATTGAAGAGTTCAATGAAGAAATGCAGCAACAGAAACAGCGTGCACGTAATGCTGCCGCCATCGAAACAGGTGACTGGATTGTACTGAAAGAAGGGACTACTGAATTTGTTGGTTACGATTACACTGAATACGAAGCTTCTATCCTTCGTTACCGTCAGATCAAACAAAAGAACCAGACATTGTATCAGATTGTACTCGACTATACTCCGTTCTATGCAGAAAGTGGTGGTCAGGTAGGTGATACAGGTGTATTGGTGAGCGAGTTCGAGACGATTGAAGTGGTCGATACAAAGAAAGAGAATAATCTTCCGATACATATTACCAAAAAGCTGCCCGAACATCCGGAAGCTCCGATGATGGCATGTGTGGATACCGACAAACGTGCCGCCTGCGCAGCTAATCACTCAGCGACCCACTTGCTGGATGCTGCTTTGCGTGAAGTGTTGGGTGAACATATCGAACAGAAAGGTTCATTGGTTACACCGGATTCATTGCGTTTCGACTTCTCTCACTTCCAGAAAGTGACCGATGAAGAAATCCGTAAAGTAGAACATATCGTCAATGCAAGAATCCGCGCTAACATCCCATTGAAAGAATATCGCAATATTCCTATCGAGGAAGCTAAGGAATTGGGAGCTATTGCCCTCTTTGGTGAAAAGTATGGCGACAGAGTTCGTGTAATCCAGTTCGGTACTTCTATTGAGTTCTGTGGTGGTACACACGTAGCTGCAACCGGAAATATCGGTATGGTGAAAATCATCTCCGAAAGTTCTGTTGCTGCCGGCGTTCGCCGTATTGAAGCTTATACCGGAGCACGCGTGGAAAAAATGCTGGATACGATACAAGATACACTTAGCGACTTGAAGGCTCTCTTCAATAATGCACCTGACTTAAGAATTGCCATCCGTAAATATCTGGATGAAAATGCCGGATTGAAAAAGCAGGTAGAAGACTTCATGAAAGAGAAAGAAGCAGCTCTGAAGGAAAGACTACTGAAAAATGTACAAGAGATCCGCGGTATCAAAGTAATTAAGTTCTGTGCTCCGCTACCGGCAGAAGTAGTGAAGAATATCGCTTTCCAACTTCGGGGTGAAATCACAGAAAACTTATTCTTCGTGGCCGGAAGTACAGACAACGGCAAACCGATGCTGACAGTTATGCTTAGCGATAATTTGGTTGCAGGTGGCCTGAAAGCTGGTAATCTGGTGAAAGAGGCTGCCAAGCTGATTCAAGGTGGCGGCGGTGGACAACCTCATTTCGCTACTGCAGGAGGTAAAAATACTGACGGACTATCGGCGGCAGTTGAAAAAGTACTGGAACTGGCAGGTATCTAAGAAAGCAGTAACATACATCCCATACAAGAACCGTGTCTTAAAGTCATCCGCACTTTAAGGCACGGTTTTTTTGTTTCTAATCCCGCGCGCCATCTGCAACCAACCGGTCTCCTGCCAAAAATATTCGTGATATAAACTCAATTATCATAACTTTTTCCTACCTTTGTAAACAGATTAATTATTTTTCTTATCCTTCAAATAATAAAATAAGTAATCACCAATACCCGTACACCGATGAGAACACCTATTTACCTACTTCTAATCGTTTGCATTTTTGCATCCTGCAACACCAAACAGACACAAGCTGAAATTGATTACACATCGTATGTAAATCCTTTTATTGGCACCGATTTCACAGGAAACACTTATCCCGGCGCACAAGCCCCCTTCGGCATGGTG
The DNA here is from genome assembly GCA_948742525.1 of Bacteroides caecimuris. GTDB lineage: Bacteria > Bacteroidota > Bacteroidia > Bacteroidales > Bacteroidaceae > Bacteroides > Bacteroides caecimuris_A. Next base: position 18,040 of record CAPYSS010000023.1, read on the forward strand.
CAGCTCAGCCCAGATAACGGACTTCCGGGATGGGACCGCATCTCCGGCTATTTTTATCCGGACAGCACAATCGCCGGCTTCAGCCATACCCACCTTTCGGGAACAGGTGCAGGCGACTTGTATGATATCTCTTTCATGCCGGTCACACTGCCCTACAAAGAGGCAGAAGCACCGCTGGGCATTTACTCCAAGTTTTCTCACGATGAAGAAAGCGCCTATGCTGGCTACTATCAAGTACGTCTGAAAGACTACCATATCAACGTGGAACTGACCGCAACCGAACGTTGTGGCATCCAGCGATACACTTTCCCTAAAGCCGAATCCGCCATCTTCCTGAATCTGAAGAAAGCCATGAACTGGGACTTCACGAACGACTCGCACATCGAGGTAGTGGACTCTGTAACAATTCAAGGATACCGTTACTCCGACGGCTGGGCGCGCGACCAGCGAATCTACTTCCGCACCCGCTTCTCCAAACCTTTCGACAAGGTGGAACTGGACACGACTGCCATTATCAAAGACAAGCAACACATCGGTACGGCTGTCATCGCACGTTTTGACTTCCACACCGAAGAAGGAGAACAGATTCTCGTCAATACCGCCATTTCCGGCGTCAGCATGGAAGGCGCAGCCAAGAACCTGCAAGCCGAAGTGCCCGAAAATGACTTCGACAAGTATCTGGCAGAAACAAAAGCAAACTGGAACCGCCAACTGGGAAAGATCGAAGTTGAGGGGTACAATCAAGACGACAAGGTAAACTTTTATACAGCTCTGTACCACTCGATGATTGCACCTACGATTTACAGTGACGTAGACGGCGCCTATTACGGTCCCGACAAAAAAGTACATCAGAGTGACGGCTGGGTGAATTACAGCACTTTCTCCCTTTGGGATACCTACCGTGCCGCCCATCCCCTTTTCACGTATACCGAACCGGAACGTGTAAACGACATGGTGAAATCCTTCATCGCCTTCTTTGAACAGAACGGACGCCTGCCTGTATGGAACTTCTACGGGGGCGAAACCGATATGATGATCGGCTATCATGCCGTTCCCGTGATTGTAGACGCTTATCTGAAAGGTATAGGCAACTTTGATGCAGAGAAAGCACTAGCCGCCTGTGTAGCTACCGCCAACCTGGATAACTACCGAGGCATCGGACTATACAAACAATTAGGTTATATTCCTTACAATGTGACCGATCATTACAATGCCGAAAATTGGTCACTGTCCAAGACATTGGAATATGCATTTGACGATTACTGCATCGCTGAGATGGCGAACAAGATGGGCAAGAAGGAAATAGCAGACGAATTCTACAAACGTTCTCAGAACTACAAGAATATTTACAACCCTGCCACTTCGTTCATGCAGCCGCGTGACGATAAAGGAAACTTTATCAAAGACTTCAAAGCCGACGAATATACTCCGCATATCTGCGAAAGCAACGGCTGGCAATACTTCTGGTCCGTGCAGCACGACATAGACGGTCTGATTGATCTCACAGGAGGCACAAGCCGCTTTGCTGAGAAACTGGACAGTATGTTTACCTATCATCCGGCAGCCGACGAAGAACTTCCCATCTTCAGCACAGGAATGATCGGGCAATATGCTCACGGCAATGAGCCGAGCCACCACGTAATCTATCTTTTCAATGCCGTAGGACAACAGAACCTGACACAGAAATACGTTGCCAAAGTAATGAGCGAGCTTTACAAGAACGAGCCTGCCGGTCTTTGCGGAAACGAAGACTGCGGACAAATGTCTGCCTGGTACGTATTCAGCGCGATGGGATTCTATCCCGTCAATCCGGTCAGCGGAAAGTATGAAATAGGTACTCCTTTGTTCCCAGAGATGAAGTTGCATCTGGCTAACGGAAAGACATTTACAGTACTTGCTCCCAAAGTGAGCAAAGAGAATATTTACATTCAATCTATCAAAGTAGACGGTCAACCGTACGATAAGACCTACCTTACCCATAAACAGATTATGAGCGGTGCTACCGTCGAATTTGAAATGGGGAATACTCCCTTAGTAGGAGTCGAATTTGAGGAACAACCCCAGTAGGTCTCCCTAAACTAATCTATCGGAAAAATGAATGAAGACTTCGACTTAACCTACAAAGCTCTATTCCACAGGTACTATCCCAGCCTGATATTCTATGCCACCCGACTAGTGGGAGAAGAAGAGGCGGAAGATGTAGTGCAGGACGTGTTCGTAGAGCTTTGGAAACGAAAAGACAGCATAGAGATAGGAGAGCAGATTCAGGCTTTCCTCTACCGTGCTGTCTATACACGTGCCCTTAACGTATTGAAACATCGCAATGTAGAAGATGGCTATTGCGCCGCCATGGAAGAGATAAACCGGAAGCGTGCAGAGTTTTATCAGCCGGACAACAACGAAGTAATCCGCAAGATCGAAGATCAGGAATTACGGAAAGAGATTCACGATGCGATCAATGAGCTTCCGGACAAGTGCAAAGAAGTTTTCAAGCTCAGCTATCTGCACGACATGAAAAATAAAGATATAGCCGATGTACTGGGGATTTCACTCCGCACGGTAGAGGCACACATGTATAAGGCATTGAAATTCCTACGAAATCGTCTCGGACATCTTTGGTCCATTTTCCTCTTATTTTTATCGATTTAAAGATAAGTGTTTTTAGGGATTCAGTTGTATTAGTTATATGAAGGAAAAGAAAATGAGAAATCTGAGCGAAGAAATAATAAACAAATATCTGACTGGCCAGTGTTCTGAAGAAGAGCTGATCGAGGTGAATGCCTGGATCAGCGAATCGGACGAAAATGCCCGCCGGTTGTTCCGCATGGAAGAAATTTATCATCTGGGCGAGTTTAACCATTATGCCGATGAACAGAGAATGGCTAATGCGGAAAAAAGGCTTTATAAACAACTGTCGCAAGAGAAAAAGAAAAAAGATAAAGCACTGCATATACATCGCTGGATGAGATATGCCGCCATCCTTGCCGTTGCTTTACTAATGGGCGGAGGAGCCGGATATTGGTTCTACAACCGGCCAGATCACCTGATGCTGGTAGCCGTAGCCAATGAAGGCATCGTGAAAGAAGTTGTCTTGCCAGACGGAACGAAAGTCTGGCTGAACAATGCCGCCACGCTGAAGTACCCGCGCGAATTCTCCGAAAAAGAACGTAATGTGTATCTGGACGGAGAAGCCTATTTCGAAGTGACTAAGAACCGCCATAAACCATTCACGGTAGAAAGCGACGCTATGCGCGTACGTGTACTGGGAACCACTTTCAATTTCAAGTGCGACAAACGTTGCCGGATAGCCGAAGCGACCTTGATCGAAGGAGAAATCGAAGTGAGAGGCAACAAGGACGAAGGACAAATTGTCCTCGCCCCCGGTCAGCGTGCCGAACTGAACAAAAACAGCGGACGGCTGACTGTGAAACAGGTCGACGCAAAACTGGATGCCGTATGGCATGACAATCTGATACCATTCAATAAAGCAAACATATTTACCATCACCAAGGCACTGGAACGTTTCTACGACGTGAAGATCATTCTGTCTCCCGACATTCGGTCGGACAAAACATATTCGGGTGTGTTGAAGAAAAAATCAACCATCGAATCGGTATTGAAATCCTTGCAGAATTCCATACCTATTGAATATAAAATCGTAGGAAACAACATCTTTATCTCTTCAGACGATAAATGAGTCCTGTGTTAAACTTAAACTAATAAACGACATGAAATTAAAAACACTTCTGATAGGATGTTTCGGAGGATTTATAATGCTCAACTCCTGCACAGAATCCCCCAGTGTAAAAGATTATAGTGCTTATGTCAATCCTTTCATAGGCACCGGCGGACATGGACATACTTTCCCCGGAGCCGTAGTTCCGCACGGTATGATCCAGCCCAGTCCGGACACCCGGATCGACGGGTGGGACGCCTGCCCCGGCTATTATTACGAAGACAACACGATCAACGGTTTTTCGCATACCCACGTCAGCGGTACAGGCTGTTGTGACTACGGAGACGTATTACTGATGCCGACTGTCGGCAAGCCGCAGTATCTGACAACTGATCCGGAAAGCCAGAAACTGGCTTACGCCTCTGCTTTCTCGCACAAGAATGAGACTGCGGAACCCGGATATTACTCCGTCTTCCTCGACACCTATCAGGTAAAAGCAGAGCTCACGGCTACCAAGCGCGGTGCCATCCACCGCTACACTTTCCCCGAAAGCACAGAATCCGGATTCATCATCGATCTGGACTACAGCCTGCAACGGCAGACCAACCACGAGATGGAAATCGTAGTTATCAGCGACACGGAAATCTGCGGACACAAGAAGACGACTTACTGGGCTTTCGACCAGTATATTAACTTCTACGCCAAGTTCTCCAAACCGTTCGCATACACCCTCATCACCGATTCTGTCACGATGGACAACGGCAAGCGCCTGCCTGTATGCAAAGCGCTGCTGCACTTCAATACAAAGAAAGACGAAGAAGTGCTGGTAAAAGTAGGCGTATCCGCTGTCGATATCGCCGGTGCACGCAAGAATGTGGAATCCGAAATTCCCGAATGGGACTTCGACAAGATACGAAAAGATGCCCGTACTGCCTGGAACAATTATCTGTCTAAAATAGACATCACCACTTCCGATAAAGAAGATAAAACCATTTTCTATACCGCCCTGTATCACACTGCCATCAGCCCGAACCTGTTTACGGATGCGGACGGACGCTATCTCGGCATGGACCTCGAAGTACATCAGGGAGATACCATCAATCCGCTGTATACTGTCTTCTCCCTATGGGATACGTTCCGCGCACTGCACCCGCTAATGACGATCATCGACCCGAATCTGAACAATCAGTTCATCAACTCACTGATCAGGAAACATCAGGAAGGCGGAATATACCCGATGTGGGATCTGGCTTCCAACTACACCGGAACGATGATCGGATATCATGCAGTTCCCGTTATCGTGGACGCCTATATGAAAGGTTACCGCAATTTTGATGCTCACGAAGCATACAAAGCCAGCCTGCGGACAGCCGAATATGACACGACAGGCATCAAATGCCCCGATCTGGTGCTGCCGCATCTGATGCCTAAAGCGAAGTATTATAAAAACGCTATCGGCTACATCCCCTGCGACCGCGAAAACGAATCTGTAGCCAAAGCGCTGGAATATGCCTACGACGACTGGTGTATCTCCATCTTTGCCGAAGCGATGAACGACTTCGAAAACAAAGCAAAGTATGAACGTTTCGCCAAAGCCTACGAATTCTATTTTGACAAATCGACCCGCTTCATGCGCGGACTGGATTCGAATGGCGAATGGCGCACCCCATTCAACCCGCGTGCCTCCACTCACCGTAGTGATGACTATTGTGAAGGAACCGCCTGGCAGTGGACTTGGTTTGTTCCGCACGATGTGGAAGGACTTGTGAAACTGATGGGAGGCGAGGACGCTTTTGTAGAAAAGCTGGATTCGCTGTTTACAGCCGACTCAAGTCTGGACGGAGAAACCACCTCGGCAGATATCAGCGGACTGATCGGTCAGTATGCACATGGCAACGAGCCGAGTCATCACGTGATTCATCTGTACAACTATGTGAATCGCCCGTGGAGAACGCAGGAATTAGTAGACAGTGTCTACCGGAGCCAGTATGCCAACAACGTCGACGGATTATCCGGCAATGAAGACTGCGGACAGATGTCGGCATGGTACATACTCAACTCGGTGGGATTCTATCAGGTATGCCCGGGCAAACCAGTGTATTCTATCGGACGTCCGGCTTTCGACAAAGCTGTGATCAATCTCCCCGATGAAAAGACATTCAGCATCGTGGTGAAGAACAACTCTAAAAGCAACAAATACATCGAAAGCGTATCACTGAACGGCAAACCTTTGGACACGCCATTCTTCGGACATCAGGACATTGTAGCGGGCGGAATCATGGAGATCAAAATGACTGACCATCCTACACAATGGGGAAGTAACAATTCTCCCAATTGAGGCAGACTAAAAAAGTCAATAGTATCTAAAATGAGACTGACTAAAAAGTCGGTAGTATCTCCATTCTCCTCCTTCGGGAAGGAGGAGTACCCGCAGGGGGAGGTGGTAGGTGAACACACAATTCTTTTATTCATAGCAAATTAGATACAACCTTATTTTACCTACCACCCCGGCTTTCAGCCACCCCTCTTTAATATGTGATGGAAGCTCCTCTGTTCAAAAAGGCTACTCTTCACTTCGAGAACGGCAATAATCTTGTTATCGACGCGCCGAATAACAGCAAGGAGAATTTCTATATTGATTCCATGAGCTTCAATGGTACTGATTATACCAAGAACTATCTGCATCACGAAGATTTGTTCAAGGGAGGTACTATCAAAGTAAACATGAGTAATCGGCCGAATGTGAACAGAGGAACCAAAGAAGAGGATATGCCTTATTCTTTCTCTAAAGAACAATAATCCTTTCTCCGTAAATACATAGTTAAAACATTGCCGGAATCCATCTCATTTCTCGCTGAGGTGTTTTCCGGCAATTTCAGTCTACCTCCTGTTTATTGCGGACATCATCTGCATAAAAATTCCTCAATTATCTTCTGTGACAGAAAATTCTTCGTATCTTTGTTCTTATTCCTATTATAAAAGCAGAGATTATGAGCAAACTTTATCCAATCGGTATCCAAAACTTTGAAAGTCTCCGAAAAGATGGCTACTACTATGTAGACAAAACAGAGATAATCTACAATCTTGCAAAAACCGGACGTTATTACTTCCTCAGCCGTCCCCGCCGCTTTGGCAAAAGCTTGTTGATTTCCACCCTCGAAGCTTACTTTCAAGGGAAAAAGGAACTCTTTACCGGACTAGCAATGGAGAAACTGGAAAAAGAGTGGATTGCCTATCCCATCCTGCATTTAGATTTAAACACCGAAAACTACAGTATCCCCCAAAACCTGGAACTGAAATTAGAACGTGCCCTATCCGCTTGGGAACAGCTCTATGGAAGCGACCCCGCCGAAAAATCATTAGCATCACGATTTGAAGGAATCATTCAACGGGCATACGAAAAGACAGGCCAACGTGTAGTTATCCTCGTTGACGAATATGACAAGCCCATGCTTCAGGCTATCGGCAACGAGGCGTTGCAAACGTCTTACCGCAATACGCTGAAAGGGTTCTACGGAGCACTGAAAAGCAAAGACGGCTGCATCCGTTTCGGGATATTGACGGGAGTGACCAAATTCAGCAAGGTCAGCGTATTCAGCGACCTGAACAATCTGGACGACATATCAATGTGGAACGAATATATCGAAATCTGTGGCATCAGCGACCGGGAACTAGAGATAAACTTCAAGGATGACCTGCACGAACTGGCGGATGCAAATGGAATGACCTACGAAGCTGCCCGCGAGAAAGTAAAACAATATTATGACGGTTATCACTTCACGCACAACTCCGTTGGCATGTACAATCCTTTCAGCCTGCTCCATACATTCAAACGGAAAGAGTTCGGCAGCTACTGGTTTGCTACAGGGACACCCACTTATCTCGTCACCCTGTTGCAAAAGCACAACTACGACCTTACCCATATTACTCACGAAGAGACATCGGTCGATGTATTGGACGGAATAGACAGTGCGGATACCGATCCCATTCCGGTAATTTATCAAAGCGGTTATCTGACCATAAAGGATTACGATGCCCGTTTCGGAACTTACCGCCTTGGTTTTCCGAACCGTGAAGTAGAGGAAGGGTTCGTTAGGTTTCTTCTCCCATTCTACGCGAATGTAAGCACAAGCAGGTCTGCATTCGAAATAGGAAAGTTCGTGAAAGAAATAGAGCAGGGAGACTACAACAGTTTCTTCCGCCGTTTACAAAGTTTCTTTGCCGACACCCCTTATGAAACGATTACCGGCCACACCGACAATAAAGAACGCGAACTGGAACTGCACTATCAGAATGTACTTTTCATCGTCTTCAAACTGATGGGATTCTACACAAAAGTGGAATATCACACAAACGAAGGACGCATCGACCTCGTATTGCAAACAGACCAGTACATCTACATTATGGAATTCAAGCTGAACGGCACTGCGGAAGAGGCTCTGCAACAAATCAAAGAAAAACATTATGCCCTCCCGTTCGAAGCAGATTCTCGAAAGTTACTTCGGATAGGGGTAAACTTCTCCAGCAAAACAAGAAACATAGAGAAGTGGCTGGCGGAAGATTAAGATTAACATATTGATTAAACAACCTATAATCATGGAAGAAAAAATAGACTTCGAAAAAGTCCCCTATCAGTACGCAATGTGCCTCAACCGAGAATGTTCAAAAGCAAACACTTGTTTAAGACAACTTACAGCACAAAGCGCACCGGAAAAGATTGAACACTGGGTTATCATCAGTCCCAAACATCTCGCTGCCCAACAAGGGAATTGTCCTTATTATCGTTCTAATGCCAAAGTACGTTATGCTAAGGGATTCATCAGAATGCTGGAGAATCTTCCCTACAAACAGATGCAAACCGTCATCCTACATCTAATGAGCTACCTCGGCCGTAGAACCTATTACCGCTCACGCAAAGGCGAACGCCTTCTCTCCCTTTCCGAACAACAACACATATTGAATATCCTCAAGAACTGCGGCGTCTCCACCCCGCAACAGTTTGATGCATACGTCGAAGCCTACGACTGGTAATCGTATTTCCCAACTGACATAATCGCCACATTCGGGCGACACAACTGTTACATCCGAAGGACACGACTGTCACATCCTATCGACACAAGTGTCACATAGGGATGAAACGACTGTGCCAACGGCTTGGCACAGTAATGACACCGTGATGGCACAGTTGTGCCAAGCCGTTGGCACAAACATTAATCAAGGTGATATAATGTTAATGTAGTTGACCTAATATCCTCATACCACTATCTTTTTTTCACTATAAATTGTTTATATTTGCCACAATAATCTATAAAAATATGTCCATACACCCATTACTAGAGGAATTTAAGGAATTGAAGTTGAAAGAGGCTATGAATTTCGAACTCATGAACGAGATTTTCATCTCTCATCATTCCACAGCAATAGAAGGTTCTTCACTCACCGAAGAAGAAAGTCGATTGTTAATTGTAGATGGTATCACCGCCAAGGGAAAGCCGTTGTACGATCATAATATGGTGAAGGATCATTTCGAAGCTTTGCGTTTTATAGTGGAACAAGCCAAGAAGAGACGTGAAATTACTCCTGTTTTTATACAGGAAATTTCTGCCCACGTAATGCGTACAACAGGAAGTATAATTCATTCCAGCGCAGGAGATTATGATTCTTCTAAAGGAGACTGGCGCAAATCTTCCGTACATGTAGGTGACCGTTACTTCGTAAACTATCAAAAAGTAGAACGTGAAGTAACCCGTCTATGCGAAATACTAAATCAGCGTATCAAACAAGTTCAGACGCCCGACTCTATCTATCAGTTAGCTTTCGACGCCCATTTTTATCTAGTCAGTATTCATCCGTTTGCTGATGGAAACGGGAGAACTTCACGTTTATTGATGAACTATATCCTCTCTTATCATCAACTTCCTTTAGCCACTATCTTCAAAGAGGACAAACTGGAATATTATCAGGCATTGGAAGCATCACGTCCTCAAGATGATGAGGAACCGGACTTATGCCCTATCCGTAATTTCATGTTTGCTCAACAAATGAAGTATCTTTCAATGGAGATTAAGAAATACAAGCAGGCGGAGAAAAAGGGGGGGATGAGGTTTGTTTTCTAAGTAGATATAATGAAGGTAGCAGTTGAATAAATTATACATTTAATCAACTATTGAATTATAGAAATACAAAAAAAAGAGCCAGGCTTTCTGAATGAAGCCCGGCTCTAAAATTAACTTGTATGCTAATGACTAGACCTTACTGAGCGTTGTAGACATAAACTTCAGTTACATCAAGATATCTGTTATAAAGTCCCGCCAATTCAACCTTCACATAGCGAGCATTTTGCGGAATAAAGAATTGGAAATAATGGCTATCAATCTGAGGAGTATCAACTGTACCTTGTGTAACCCATGTTACATTATCCATTGAGGTAGAAATAGTTACCTTTTTAGGAGATGATGGTGTACCATTTTCATAATAATCAATGCCAAAACCGGTCATAGTCTTTTCCGACTTCATATCAACTACAAACCACCAATCAGCAGACCTATAGACACTATTTCCACCACTTCCACCTTTGCCGTCAATAAGCAGATTACCATTCTGCCGAAGACCCGGATCCAATTCTACCGACCAACCTGTTTTATCCAGTTCAACCCAATTAGTAATCTTATCAGATATATATCCAAAGTTTCTGAATACTTTATTGACATTGAAAGTAAGGAAGTTTTCCTCCTTGTTTTCTACAACAACAGGGTCTTCACTTTCTGCCGAAGCAGTCACCACCAGCGTATAAGTTTCAGGATCTGCAGTTGTCAACAAGAAGGCGTCGGTAATAGACCATGTAATATCTGCTGATTCTAACTCTCCAGCAGGTATGATGATTTCAGCAGGAGTAACAGTGATATCATTCATAAATTGTTCGCCCAGCCCTGTAGTGGCAAGTTTCACCTTTACGTCTTTTCTTGCCGGCTTATCCAACTTCATCTTGAAGGTATAGGATATAGGATCAGGGTTAACAATCGTTCCTTGAGAGAAAGCGCGTTCGAATGTTGCGCTATTTCCATTCTCACCAACCACATAGCATGAAGCGGAGTATGCCTCCTTCTCTATTACCACTTTAGATTCTATTGGTTCAGTTCCTATCTTATATCCTTCCACACTGGCTTTCACTCCCAATTCATAAGTAGTCGCATCATAATTGGATGCTGCAAAGTTAAAATCTTCATCCTTTAAAGCCACAGTGACAGAAGCATCTGTTGAACCGGCCGGAAGAACTACTTTAGTGGTACTGATCTCTATATTTTCTTTGGGGATATTAGTATTTATAATATCAAAAGTCACTGTAGCATCTTCCGGTGATGCAGCAAAATGGAATGTATAAGTTCTAGTGGCAAGACCATCTAATTCCAATGTACCATCAGATTTGTAAACCGCAGTCAACATCGCTTTGGACGCTCCTTCCGCATCGTCAATCGTTATAGCAGGCTGATTCACCGGATATTTAACCAAATCTACCACCTCATCATCCTGACATCCGGCAAAAGTAACGAATGAACCTATTGCCAGAGATAAAAAGAGTTTATAATGTGCTTTCATATTCTTGTTTTTTATTTGTTTTTATTTCTCCATAGCGATTAAGATACCAATCGCTATGGAAAGCTTTACATTTACTGTTCTTATCGAAGATCATCCGGATATTTGTAAGGCGTCGGATCATCCTTCTTATAGAATATTGTAGGTTGTTTTATTTGAGATCCATACAATGTTTCAGCACCGGTCAAACGATTAAAAATACTTGAATATTTTTCTGGACTCGGAGCAAATCCCATATACCAACCGAATCCAAAACTCATCAAGTCCCGAGCCACTGACGGTGATAAAGTACCACCAATACCTAAATGGAATTCCATCGCTATACCTGCACATTGTTCATAAGTCATATTCCCAATTGGATGCACACTGGCACCATAGTTTGGAACAGCAATATCAATCCATTCACTCACATCCACACCATCAACTGTAGTTGCTCCAAACATTTGACCATACGCAAATACAGTTACTAACTTATCAGGCATTGCCAACTTAGTCTCATAACAAAGACGAGCCGCTGCAGCTCTACTCGGAGTAGTAAGAGACGGGTTACTCAAATCTGGAGATTTTGAATATTCATCATCATAATTTACTCCATCCAAATTGTATGCTTTACAATACTGAGCCACTTCGCGGGCAAAGTCTTTTGCACCCTGATCAGAAAGTTGAGCTAAACCTGTAATGTCATGATTTCCAAGTAACCCTAACAGAACCTTAACACCCCGTTTACGAAGAGGCTGCAAAAAAGTTTCATTGTTATCCAACAGATATTGTACATTCGGATTACACTGTACACGTGGACGTCCTGCTTCAGAATCATAATTAATATTAGCAGCAAACAGCACAATAACATCCCACATAAGTTTACCGTTTTCTAATTGAAAAGAAAAAGTATTCAATGGATTAACGGCATTTACCTCGAAAAACAAATAGCCCTTTACAACATCTTCACCTTTATAAGTATCACCGGCATTTCGCATATCTTTCACCAAGTAAATACAATGTTTTGCATTTTCATCTTTAATAGTGATATCACTGCTCTGATCACTGATAGCTACCGGAATAGCATAGGTTTTATCTTCCTGCAAACCTTCTCCTGCCCGAATAGTCATCTCTACCTCCGCCGATTTAGTATTAGCGTTCACAGTCAGTATTCCTTCATCAGCAAAGGTAACCAAATCCTGCGGATACAATGCAAAATCGGTATTATGCGCTTTATTATACGTTTCCAAATAAGCAGCATCAATTTTCACTTTTGCCGATGTAGCTGTATTAGGCGTCTTGCTCAACCCCATTTTTACGGTAGTGGCATAAGTCTCACCGTGTAATTCGACAACCTTAGAAACCAAGTTCGACTTTCCATCACGCAGATATGCATTATTTTCATAAATGCCACTGTAGACCGACTCATCAATATTCTTTCCAACCTCAAGATCATCAGCACAAGAGGTCAAGAATGCAGTACTGCTCACAATCATGGCAGCTAACAAACCCGAAGTTATATATTTCATATTCATAATGAATTCTTGAATAAAACATTAAACCAACAATTAATTTATCTTAGGGATCTCTACTTTTACCCAAGTAGGATCGCCCGTACCTACAATATCATTACCATGTCCAGTATGGTCGGTAATAGCCTTTCCGGCACCTTCATTAAATTTCCAGTACGCAACCAGTCCTTCACTGGCAGGATCTACTTCATAAGGATTAGTAGCAATTTGCTCTGCCGTTCTTTGCACTGACCACACCCGGACTTCTGAAATATCTCCCGGCAACCAACGAGTATTGTCATATGCATAACCAATATGGCAATTACTGTTCAAGGATACATTGCCCGAAGTGGCTCCGTCTTTATAAACAGCCACACCATCTTTATAATAGATTCGTTCTTTTGTCGTATTATCATAAACAATGGCAATGTGTACCCACTCATTAACCGGTAAGCCCGGAACAACATTCGGACCTGGAAAATTACCACCGGGAGCTACTACCTGAACTTGATCACGCGGACGGTCGGCATCACCAACACGTACAAGGAAGTGACCTTCAATACCGAAAACAGAACTTAGAGGATTTTCACGTCCTGCTACCCAGTCTTCACTACGAACCAAAGCTTCAACAGTAACAGTAGAAAGATTATTCACACTGCTCTTCCAGCTAATTGGGAAATAGATCTGTTTGATATTTGCCACTACATTAATAAGGGCAGCACCCTTAAATATGAAATAAGCAGTACGGGCACTTTCGAGTACATCAATATTGGATGCATCTATAATGGTGACAGGCAATACATATCGTTTTGACTTATCCAATTCGTTGGTATTCTTAAAGTCAATCACAATATTATCACTGGAAATATCCCCTGCCTTAATAGTGGCAGTTTTTGTCGGTATATTATAAAAATATGAGTCCAGTGCAGTTGCATTATCATTGTAAATCAAATTATATGCTGCTGTCATAGCGGGAGCCGCATCAAAGCTTATTTGAATATCTTGTTCTGCCGGCGATGCTATGCGATAGCTAAGTTCACGAGTGGTCTCTGATAAATTGGGTTTAATCAACAAATCATCGCAAACAGGAGCCGAACTAACATAGAGTTTATTGTCATAATGATGCTCTTCATTGATATCTTCATTCTTACAACCACTTACTGTGACTGTTGTAAGAGCCAAAAGCGCAAAACAATATTTATAGAGTTTCATTTCTATTCTTATTTATTAGGATTCATAATACGAATAACTTCACGCACATATCCATAAGTATTGTTATAATAATCATTATGGACATTCATAATAAAGATTCCTTTCCGGGTGTAATTAGGAGATGCTTCAACCATCCAACGGGCTGCTCCCGGAGCTGCTATTAGTTTATTGCCATTTGCATCCACTGTACTCCAGTAACCCTTTACTTTATCCTTATCGTCAGCCTGCGGCAATTCAACACAAACGATAAAACGATCAGCCGGAACAGGATTCACTCCTCCTTCTATACCGCCTACTGCATCCATACCTGCCTGAATAGCCAAATATGCTTTCAAAGCAAGATCATCGGCATTGGTAGAAGCAGCAGTTTTCAACATGATGTAGTCAAACTTGCTTAACATATCCATATTCTCCGGCACTAAATATTGTATATTTCCGTAGAACACCAGAGTCTTGTCATCATGGTTGCTTTGCCAGTTCATCACCTCGCCAAAGAACTTCTGTTGACGATCATTATATTCCTTCAGAGCTGCCTCCGGAAGGCTCACCAATGAACGCCCCGTATAATCAGCAATCACACCATCGAAGTTATATTTGTCACAAAGTGCCAACATCTCATTGGTACGTTCAGCGATATACTGAAGAGCATCCTCTTCTGTCAACCCCGGTTCGGCTTTTGCCTTCTCCTTCCAGGCACTTTCAATGCTGGAATAGTCAATACTGTAAATCGTACGAGTTCCTTTCTCGCGTATCTTGACCATCTCTGCCTGTACTTCGGGACTTACTTCCGGATTATTCAGACAAATGAAATCAACGCTATCAGGTACAACCGTCAGACGTTCAGCCTGCTTGCCGGGAGATCCCTTGGGGTTCTCGAAAGAAACAAAAGTGACCTTATGATCTTCAGACTTATATCTGTTCAAATCCTTCAAATAGTCGGCATACAATTGAGGATTCTGCTCTTCGAATGTAGGAGAATTCAATTGGAGGCTTTCCACATCCGTCCAATCACTACATGAAGTTATTGTCAGGGCTGATGCCAGAAACAGCAGAGCAGACAATCTATATTTCAGGTTATTTTTCATATATACTTTCCTTTAAGTTTAATATTATTTTTTAGAAGCCCACCATACATCTGTAGCCATATTATCTACACCGTTCAGGTAGTTGGCAATCGCATATTCTACATTTGCCTTGTTGCTGACAAATTCATCCAACGGATAAGGCATACGACGTGCACCTTTCTCTGAATCAACTACACCACCACTCTTGTTTTCTTTCACCGGGATCAATTTCGGATATCCGGTACGACGGAAGTCAGCCCAAGCTTCATTACCCAATTGCCAGTTGGCAATCCACTTCTGCACGATAATGCGTTCTTGCTTCTCTTCTTTGTCAGCACTATCATTCCATTTAATAGTGATATCGGACAGAGCATTCTGATAAGTATTCGTACCTGCCGGGTCTGTATATGCAGTCGGTCTGTTTACATCATCTTTCAGATAGTCTTCTGCACCGTCTGCACCCCATTGTTCAAATGACAAACGGATACCTTGATTGTAGAATGATTCGGCTGTACCACCCATGTTGAAGTTGAAAACAGCTTGTCCCTCAGCACGTAAGAAAGCTACTTCGGCTGCATTCATCCAATAAAGCGGAGAGGTAGGAGCAATGTTCACACCAGAGTATTTATGTCCGGTTACCTTCAGTTCGGGGATGACAATACCGCGACGCATTCCTACATAGTCTTGTCCTGCCCATTCAGATTTAGTGAAGAACTTCTCACGTCTGTTATCTTTGTAACCGTTCATATAGCAGATGATATCGGCAGCAGCATGTGTATCACCACCAGTCAGACAGGGGTCACCACCGTGATCGGAAGTCTGTACCTGATTGTAGCGGGTAGCTACATAAATAGGATTTTGTGAGGTCTCAAAGTAGTTCCATGCTGCATTGTCCGCATTCAATTCGATAACACCTCCGTTTGCAGGATTCACAGCTTCTTCAGCCATCTGCTGAGCTTTCACCGGATTGGCATAAGCTATACGGATAGCAAGACGCAACTTCAGTGAATTGGCAAATCTGATCCATTTCTTTACATCGCCTTTGTATACATAGTCGGCTGTAGGAACGAGCTGTTCGTTAGAATGCTCATTAAGTGTGGCAATAGCTGCAGTCAACTCATCGAAGAATGTATTATATGTCACTTCCTGAGTATCATAAGGAGTAGCAATCTCGCCATTCGCACCAATCTGAGAATAAGGTATCGGACCGAAAGCATCAGTTACACGATGCATAGCCGCCACCTTTATCACTTGTGCAATGGCATAAGGAACCGGATCATTCGTGTTCTGCGATACCAGTTTCACTTGTGTCAGATTAGAATATAATGTCGGAATAATCTTATCACTTTTCAGAAACACACGGCTCCAGTCGTCTTTGGGATTAAAAGTGGAGATGGCCTCTGTAAATCCGGCATTAGAATCGGCATAATATCCGCCCAAAGGTCCGCCCAACAAACAGTCAGTGAACTGAGCTGTATTTACGTCCGGCGATACCACGCAACCTGCCAGGTTATTCATGGCAGATCCCAAAGCGTATCCATCCGCTGACAAATCAGGAGCTTCGTATGGGTTTGAATTGATATCCTCATAGTTACCGATACACGAAGACAGAGCAACGGTAAGAGATCCAAGTACTATTTTGTTTATTATATTTTTCATACCTATCTTGATTTATTTAGAATTTAAAGCTCAGATTAAAGCCAATATTACGCAATGAAGGCATCATAAAGTAGTCAATTCCCTGATAGAAGTTATCAGTAGATGCCACACTTTCAGGATCGAAAGGAGCCTTGTTGTAGATCATCCAAAGATTGCGTCCAACCAATGAAACTTTGATATCACACACATTGCCCAGCCATTTTCTCGGAATAGTATAACCGATAGAAGCTTCCTGCAAACGAACATTAGTAGCAGAATAAGTGTAATACTGAGGAACAGCCGTACCACCGGCTACTACTGAATACCAGCCTTCCGGATTTACACGGTCGTTTCCATTTACCGATACATAACCATTGTCACGTGCAGCAGCAGATGCTTCAGAAACTCCGAAATTATCGAGAACAGCTTGTGTACGCGAGAACACAACTCCACCCAGACGAGCTGAAACAAGGAATGCTACATTAATGTTTTTCCAACTGAAATTGTTGCGCCATGCCAAGTTTCCTTTCGGCAATACACTACCTAATTTGATGTAATTATTAGCTTCCAGGCTCTCTGTTACAACACTGTTGGTCTCATCGATATAAACAGCTCCATTGGCATCTCTCTTCAAATCCATCAAGGAGTAAATGTCACCCATGCTTCCACCTTCTTTCAGGATGAAACGGGTACTACCCAAACCACCCATATTCAAAGAAGAAATAGAGAATTTCTCGCCAGTAATAGGATTGATGGCATTATCAGCTAAGGTAAGAATCTTGTTCTTGTTCATTGAATAAGTAACTCCTGTATTCCAAGTAAAATCTTTCCATGTATTATTGTAGTTCAACGCTAACTCAAGACCTTGATTGCGAACTGCACCTGTCTGAATGTAGATACGCGCATATTCACCTACCGGCAACTCAGGATTGAATGTCTGATTCATTGTCTTGGCGTTATAATAAGTCACATCTAGTTCGAAGTTCTTGAGGAAACGCATATTCATACCCACTTCAAAAGAATTGGTACGTTCCGGTTTCAAATCATATACCGGGAAGTCAGTCAGGTTACTCCACTGACCAATACTAGTATTCCATGTAAACAGAGGATTAGCTATATATCTTTTGAATGCTGTACCCACAGAAGCAAAAGAACCGCGTATCTTCCAGTAAGACAGATAGTCCTTATTCAATTTAGGCATCAACTCAGACAACACTACAGACATACCTACCGAAGGGTAGAAGAATGATTTATTGACGGAGTTAGGACCTGCCAACTGTGAAGGCCAGTCATTACGACCTGTCAATGTCAGATAATAAGTACTTTGGTAGCCAACTTCAGCAGATGCATAGATAGACTGAGTCTGTTCACGCCATCCAGTCTGCATTTTGTTTGTCTTAGTCGTACTCAGGTTCTGAATATAGAAGCCATTTGTCAATCCGGCTTTTTCACCGGCAAATGTTTGTGAATTATCAGCAATAGGTCCGCGTACAGCCATTTCATCATATCGCATATCAGTAAACGATCCACCCATATTAGCCTGCAAAGACCATTTTTCGCCGAATGTTTTGTTCACACTTACCAGGAAGTCTGCATACAGCTGCTTTTCGTAGCTTCTGGAAACACCATAAAGGCCACGATCAGACAACTCTGTCAGCTGAGTATTTGTACTGGCATAAGCCTTTTCCGTATAATCATTGTTAGAATTATCCAGGCGGACGCGTCCGGAAACACTCAACCAGTCAAGAATCTGATAATTCAGACTCGCACCTAACATATAGCGGTCTTTCTTATTTTCACGCAAGTTACGGTAGTTCACCCAATAAGGATTCTGCATAGTCATATTACCATCACCTGTCGGCCAGTACTGAGTGTAAATCTTACGTGCAACGTCATAGCGTTCGTACATTTTAATATCTTCCCAATCATTGCCACGAGGGAACAGGTAAGCTCCGACCAATGGATTGTTGTAAGTACCCTGGTTCACCATATTGCGGTCTTTCTGCAAAATGTAGCTGGCATTTACATCCAATGTCATTTTATCATCGAGGAATGAAGTAGTATTACGCACGTTGAAATTATAACGGTCATATTTGTTGTTAGGAACGATACCTTTTGAATTAACCGCTGCAGCAGAAGCATAAGTCTGATTCTTTTCCGAACCGGTAGAGAATGATACACTTTCTGTACCTATAACACCAGTCTGAAAATAATCATCACGAGGATTATATCCGAAATATCTGGCTTCTGTCAGTTTAGGACCCCAGCTACGACTAGAGTTATCATCTTTCACACCACCAATACCTGTACCATAACGTGTCTGGAAACGAGGCATTACCAAAGGAGCGTTAAACTCAACACTACTGTTCACTGTGATATTCACACGACCTTCTTTTCCTTTTTTAGTAGTAATGATAATCGCACCATTGGCAGCATCGGAACCGTAAAGCGCAGCTGCTGCCGCACCAGTCAGCACAGACATTGATTCAATATCTTCCGGGTTAATGTCGGCAATCGGCTCAGTATTTCCTTTAGAAGAGAACTCCGTTCCATTCACTTTATTTGCATTGGAGTACATCGGAACACCGTCTACTACATACAATGCATTAGAAGACTGCATGATAGATTTTGTACCACGCATCACTACCTTGGACATACCGCCCACTCCGGACGAAGAAGCATTGATATTAACACCTGCCACTTTACCACTCAATGAATTAATAAAGTTAGGATCTTTATTGGCAGTCACTGCATCAGCATTTACTTGCTGTACATTGTAAGACAGCGCTTTCTCTGAACGTTTGATTCCCAATGCTGTAACTACGACTTCCTCCAAGACTTGAGCATCTTCCTTTAAAGTGATATTAATAGTAGTATTGCCTGCTACAGTCCTCTCCAAAGTTTGATACCCAACATACGAAAATTGCAAAACTGCATCTGAACCTGTAACGACCAATGTATAATTACCATCAAAATCAGTAATAGTACCATTAGTTGTTCCTTTTTCCAAAACAGAAACACCAATCAGAGGCTCGTTATTGGCATCTACCACCTTACCTGTTACTTTCTGTTGTTGTTGAGCCGACTTTGTCGTAGAAGATGCATTTGCTTTCGACAAATAAACGACATTGTCATCAATTTTATAAACGATATCTTTCCCCTTCAAAGCCTTGTCCAGTACTTCTACCAAAGAAACATCTTTAACATTCAATGACTCTATGCGCATTGAAGCCAAATTGTCATCATAAAAAAATTGATACTTAGATTGAGACTGGATTTGCTTAATCACAGTTCCTAAAGAAGAATTGGAGATCCTAATTGTCAACTGTGCTATTGCAGATTGTGCCGGAAGGGCGAATAGCAACAAGATCAACAATGCCCGAAAAATCTTCGAGCCTCTACACGAGTCATTGATTCTCATACATTTGAATTTAAGATTAAACATTAGTTTTTAAACAAAAATTAGAATCGAAATGCTATGTATTATTTTCGATTCACGTTTATATAACAACCCATACCTTAAAAAACACTTAGAGGATTTTGAAAAAAAATAAATATAATCTCATATTTACTTTCCCACAATGAGTATCTTTCTATTCATCCTAACTGGCAATCAATAATTTATAAAGAAAAAGAGAATTTTTATAAAAATTGGAGTCTGTGCAATTTTTATAAAATCATAAAGACTACCAATAAAGGCATCACACCAATCCTTATGAATATACAAGGAAAAACCGCAATATTAAAGTAAGCAGACATTAATATTGTGGTTTTCATTTTTTAATTGACGTGATAGTAAATCTTACTATCTATACACATATTTCAACCAGTATTCAAATGCAGGATCTTGAATTTCAATGATATTTCCAGACAATACATCAATTAAATCCTTTTCCAATGTTGCCTTACGCAAATTTTTAATATTGGCAGATGTACCTAACTTATATTTGGTCAACACTTCTTTTGAAGAGAAATTAGAAACCCCATCAGCTACTGCAAGCAAAAAATTAATTTGTTTGGGTGTTAAAGAATCAACAACATTAGCAAATAACAGACTCAATTGAGCAATCAAGCTACTAAAAGCCTCTTCAACAATTTCTTTCGTACAACCGCTATCCGGCGTACGAAACCAAACTTGTTGACTTAATTGTTGAGTATAGTAAGGATGATTTTTCATCTTATCGGCAATAAGTCCTGCCAATTCTGTTGAGATCTGTTTTCCCGTATCAGCGAAACGTTCAGAAATAAAAGTAACCCACTCCGCACGTTCTATCTTTGAAAGAAAAAGAATATCACCAAACTTATAAAATGGCATACCATAGTTATTAAATATATTCAGCAACATATGCCGCTTACTACCATACAAACAATAACAAACAGAAGTATGCTTTTGCCAATGGGAACGAAGTTTACGTTGAAAAGCCAATGGTTCCTCATACTCATTGATATTTTGAAACTCGTCAATACAAACAACAATCCTTTTTTTCGTATCATTAGCAATCACCTGAGGCAAATCCAAAATTTCATCATAAGACAAACGACTGTCCTTAAATTCAATACCAAACGAAAGTTCATAAGTTTGAGTTGCATCAGATATAGAAACTATAGGAGCCAGCCGTCCCAAGTATTTCTTTACCCCACCGACAAATTCTTCCCAAACAGTAGTGGTAGATTTTAATAAGGAATTTGCAAAAACAGTATAAAACTCTTCTTCTGTACGACAATTAAAAATATCAACCTGACAAATGATGACATCCTTTTCTTCCTCAGATATCAATTTAGCGACTTTATGCACCAAAGACACCTTTCCCCAACGACGAGGAGATATAATAACAGTATTTATCAGCCCTTTAAAGTTTTTCTTTAAGAACTCTGTTTCATTCCTACGATTCGTAAAATTCTCGTTTTCAGCTATTCGCCCATATAAAAAAGGAGTTTCCATATTCATCTGTTTTGGTGCAAAAATAGGAATAAAGTATGAAATCAGTTAGTTTGAAATCAGTTGATTTCAAACTAACTGATTTCATATTTGATATTCCAACCATCTATTCCACCTGCTCTTTCGGATAATTCACCAAATACAGTGTCTTCGTCGCCCGAGTGAAGGCGGTATACAACCACCGGAAATAATCTGGAGTCAAATATTCATCTGTCATATACCCCTGATCTAAAAATACATTCTGCCACTGTCCGCCTTGCGCTTTATGACAGGTTATTGCGTATGCATATTTCACCTGCAAAGCATTGTAATGTGGATCGGCTTTCATCTTTTTCATCCGGTCTCTTTTGTTTGGAATATCTATATAATCCTCAAGTACCGTATAGAACAATCGGTCATTGTCTTCTTTCGGCAATGCAGGTGAGTCCGAACGTAAGGTATCCAATAATAGATTCGCATCTAATTCAAAATCATTCTGGTCAGGAAATCTGAGAGTCACTTCCGCAAAGCGAAAACCATACATCTCCCGTGTCTTACGGACACGACGCACGACTGCAATTTCTCCATTGGCAATGAAGTCCATTTCCTTATATTGCTCCGTCCAATAATAATTATTTTTGGCTATCATCAACATATCTCCTGTATTCAGTTCATCTTCCCGCCAAAGGATCTGTGCACGTATTCCGTTATTATATAGGTTCGCGCGTTTATTAGAACGACAAATCACAATCGTCTCATCCATGCCGTCATGATCATAACAACTGGTAATGGCATCAATCAATTCCGTACCCGGCATCATCTTTATATCAGGAAAACCTGTTATTTTTATTTTAGGTAAAGAATAACAATCATCCTCCGCTATCAGTTGCCTCAACTGCGTGGCATTCCACAATATTCCGGTTTCTTGCACCTGCCGAACCACTTGGGTAAGATCAATCTCACGCACTTCAAGTCCATAACCTTTCAATGCATCAGCAAAAAGCGCAGGACTCAACTCCTCACCTACCGGGGGAAGCTGTGCGGTATCTCCCATCAACAAGAGTCGGCAACCTTGCCCCGAATACACAAATTGCACCAAATCATCCAATAAACGTCCTGTTCCAAACATACTGCCCGACAATCCTTCGTTTGAAATCATGGAAGCCTCATCGACAATAAACAATGTATTGGTAGCTAAATTATCATTGATCGAAAAGTTACTAAGCTCATTAGAAAAAGATTGTTGTCTATATATTTTTTTATGAATAGTAAAAGCCGGATGTCCTGCATACACTGAAAAGACTTTTGCCGCACGCCCTGTAGGAGCCAACAATACAGACTTCTGCTGCAGCTGATCCATCGTTTTCACCAATGCCCCTACCAACGATGTTTTACCAGTACCAGCATACCCTCTTAAGATAAAGACTTCATCTGCCAGCGTAGATAACAGAAACTCTGAAAGAGATTTTACAGCAATTTCCTGCTCTAAAGTTGGTTGGTAAGGAAAATTTTCCTTAATTTGCCTTTCTAAATAGTTATTTATCATTTTTGTACGAGAAAAAAGTTCAAGGAACTATCGTATTTAAATTTATTTATTCTATTTTTGCGATGCGAATATAACAACTAAAAACATAATTTATCATGAAAACAGTATTTAATATTGTATTAGTGCTCTGTGCTGCCGCATTAGTTTATATCTGCTACAGCAGCATTATGGGTCCTATCAATTTTGAAAAGGCAAAGAAGGAAAGGGAAAAAGCTGTTATCGCCCGCCTGATTGACATCCGTAAAGCACAGCAGGAGTATCGTATGCTACATCGCGGAATGTATGCCCCCAAATTAGACACATTGATTGATTTCGTTAAAAATCAAAAATTGCCGTTCGTTATGAAAATCGGACAGCTGACAGATAAGCAGTTGGAAGATGGATTGACGGAAAAGAAAGCTGTAGATATCATCCAAAAAGCGAAAAAAACCGGCAGATACGATGAAGTTAAGAAATGGGGACTTGAAAACTTCAAACGTGACACTATGTGGGTAGCTGTATTGGATACTATTTATCCGAAAGGATTCAATGCAGATTCTATGAAATATATTCCTCACGGTAATGGTGCTCAATTCGAAATGAACGTTAAAAACGATACTGCCAAATCTGGTGCCCCAGTATATTTGTTCGAAGTAAAAGCTCCATACGAGACATACTTAGGCGGACTTGACAAACAAGAAATCATCAACCTGAAAGACCTGGATTCTAAACTAGGCAGATATAGCGGTTTGATGGTAGGTTCTATCGATACTCCAAACAATGGTGCTGGTAACTGGGAATAATGATTGATTTTACTAAATCAAAACAATATACTTTATCCATCCGTCTTAGTACGGATGGATTTTCTTTTTCTATCTATAACCCGATTCATAATGATTCGCTTTCAATAATAGAGAAAGAGATAGATACATCTCTATCACTTACAGCCAATCTAAAGGCAGTCTTTCACGAATCGGACTTCCTAAATCATCCTTACAAACAGGTAAATATAATGATGGCAAGCAAGCGTTTTACAATCGCGCCATTAGACTTGTTTGAGGAGGAACAGGCAGAACTGCTGTTTTATCATAATCATCAAAAAAGAGAAAACGAAACGGTGCTCCATAATATTCTAAGAAAGAATAATGTAGCTGTCATCTTCGGCATAGATAAAAGCGCACAAACTTTTTTGAATGGGCAATACCCCGAAGCTCGTTTCTATTCTCAATCCACTTCATTCATTGATTATTTTTCTGCAAAAAGCAGATCAGGAAACAGTAAGAAGATGTATGTTTCTGTACGCAAAGACGGCATTGACATCTATTGCTTTGAACGAGGACATCTGCTTCTGGCTAATTCCTTTGAATGTACTCATACAGAAGACCGTATCTATTATTTATTATACGCCTGGAAACAGTTGGAGTTTAATCAGGAACGGGATGAGTTACACCTAACCGGAATACTTCCTGAGAAAGATGTTTTAATGAGTGAACTGAAAAAGTTTATCCTACAGGTATTCGTTATGAATCCTGCAACTAATATTGACATGCAAGCCTTATTAACATGCGAGTAATCAGCGGTATTTACAAACGAAGAAGATTTGACGTGCCTCGGACATTTAAAGCACGCCCTACAACAGATTTCGCCAAAGAAAATCTGTTTAATGTACTCAATAACTATATCGATTTTGAGGAAGGAGTAACAGCTCTTGATCTGTTTGCCGGGACGGGAAGCATCAGTATCGAACTGGTATCCCGTGGATGCGACCGTGTTATCAGTATTGAGAAAGACCCTGCACATCACTCATTCATCTGCAAAATCATGAAAGAGGTGCAGACAGACAAATGTCTGCCGATACGCGGAGATGTATTCAAGTTTATCAAGAATAGTCGCGAACAGTTCGACTTCATTTTTGCCGATCCTCCCTACGCTTTAAAAGAGTTGGAAACAATCCCCGAATTAATCTTTCAGAATAATCTTCTCAAAGAAGGAGGATTATTGGTATTGGAGCATGGAAAAGAGAATAAGTTCGAAGAAAATCCACATTTCCTTGAGAGAAGGGTGTATGGAAGTGTGAACTTCTCACTATTCAGATAAGAACTAAATACAATTTCATCCTTATTAAAGTAGCGGAGCCAATAAACGCACGATAGACTCCGCTGCTTTTTGCATTGACGAACGTCTGACCCAATTCTTCAAAAAGATCTGTGTACTTTCGCGCTGGTCCTGAAGGAATATTTCTTTCATTTCAAGAGCAGTTTCTGCGTCATATATAAAAGCATTCACCTCAAAGTTATGCTCAAAGCTACGGAAGTCAACATTGGTAGACCCTACAGTGGAAAGCATATCATCTGAAACCATCAGCTTAGAATGTAGAAAACCTTTCTTATAAAAATAGACTTTAACACCTGCCTGCATCACATCTGCCAAGTAGGAACGCGATCCTAGATGAGTTATCCAGTTATCGGCACGTTCCGGCAACATCAAGCGTATATCCACCCCAGACAATGCAGCTGTTTGCATAGCCGCTAATATTTGTTCCGTAGGCAAAAAATAAGGTGTTTGCATATAGAAATACTTTTTGGCACTGGTTATGGCAACAGTCAATCCCTGCATGATTTCTTTCCATGGTCCGATAGGCTCACTCGTGACAATTTGCACTAAAGAACTTCCGCAAGAGTCAACCTTCGGAAAATAACGGGAAGCGGTTATCAAGGTACGGTCTACAAAATACCAATCAAGCAAAAAAGCCGTCTGTAAACCATGCACCGCCTTGCCTTCCAACATGATATGCGTATCGCGCCAAATACCCCAAGAGAAACCACGCATATAACGTTCTGCCAGGTTCATTCCCCCAACGAAGCCCACACGTCCGTCAATAACGACAATCTTTCTATGGTTACGGTAATTCACCCTACTGGTAAATAAAGGAAAACGTACCTTCAGAAAGCTCCTGACTTCAATACCGGCATTGCGCATTTCTTCAAAAAAACGATTAGGTACATGCCAGCAACCTACATCATCATAGATAACCCGTACTTCAACCCCGTGAGAAGCCTTTTCTATCAGCACATCCCTGACCATACGCCCGATAGCGTCATCTTCAAAGATGTAATATTCCATGTGGATATGCTGCTTCGCTTTTTGCAGTTCACGCAATAATGATTGAAGTTTGGTATATCCTTCGGTATAGACTGCCACACGATTCCCCTCAAATGGAAACGCTTGGTTCGTTTGCTGGAAAAGCGGAATAAGACGAGAGTATTCATAGGGAACATCCGAACAATCCTGTGCCAGATATTCGGCCATTGGTTTCTTCAATAAGCGGTTGTAGCTTTTTTGCCCAATAATACGTTCGCGACGTTGACTCCGCCCGAAGAAAAAATAAAAGACAAGTCCGACAATAGGAAGGAAAAGCAATATGAGTATCCATGCCATGGTTTTAACCGGATTCCGGTTGTCAAGAATGATGATGACAATCGTACCGATAATGGCTCCAAAATAAAGAATATCAAAAGCCACTGTTGCTATCTGGCTAAGCATGTAGTTCCAATCAATCATAGGAATCTCCTTTCATACGGATACTAAACAACAAATATAGAGTAAATTCTCGGATTAACAAAGAAGTCCCGGCGACAACATTGAATTGTTGTGCCGGGACTTCCTGTTTATCCAGACTTTGTATTAATTAAAAGCGCATGGGTCTACCACCGCCACCAAAACCATGTTCTCTTCTTGGGCCGCCTCCAAAGCCATGTCTATTACCTGCTTTTCCACCCAAAGTATTAAAACGATATACAAAATGCACCATGAAATAACTTCCTAAAGTATTGTATTCCGTATCACTCATCATTGTTTCACTAATAGAACGGGATAAATTAGTTTGTTGCTTCAAGATATCATAAATTTTAAAACGAATAGTTCCAGAATTATTCTTCAAGAAATTCTTAGATATCTGGGCATTCCATAACACCTCATTATTATTTAATCCACCTGTGTATCCATCCTTAAACCGACAGTTTACATCCGTAGAAATAGATATCTGCCATGGAAGATTTACATTAGTATTACCTCCTATATAATAATCAAACGTCTCGCGGTTACTATTTTCTTGCTTGCTATTTCGAACCAAATTATAATTGACCGAACCGCTTAAAGACAAATCAAATAATTCACTACGGTAACTACTCGTAAAACGTTCGCCCAAAGCTAGATTATGCGTAGTACTTAATTCCTGATCTAAATTTTTATTATTTCCAACGCTTGTATAACTTACCGCATCACTATATCTAGCATTTGTACTAGATGAGATTGTAAATTTCTTATTTTTCAACGGAGTATTAAAAGAAAAATATCCTCTCGCCTGCCAATTCCCATTTACATTCTCCTTTTTATAAACCCGTGCACCAGTTTCAGGATCATACGTCATTTTATTAGCTACAGAATTCAATGTATTTGTATAATATAAATTAACAGAATAACTACGCATAACTTCTGGCACATACTTCCTATAATCAAGCGTGAAACTATTGTTGAATGAAGGCTTCAAGTTTGGATTACCATATCTCATATTCATTGGATCGGTAATATCAATCACCTCCTGTAAATCTTCAATATTAGGAGTGTTACTCCGTCCACGATAACGGAACATTAACATATGCTGTTTATTAAACATATAACGGAACATTATTGAAGGAGCCCAATTCAGCACATTTTGTTCAGGATAGTTTTTTTTGTAATTAGGACCAATAGTTGTTTTGCTTAAAGATGTTTGAGGAGTTAAGCCAACGCCAACACTATACATCATTTTAGGATGAATACCGCGCATAGAAACATCTGCAGTATGGGTATCATAAAAATTTTCCACGCGCGTACTTAAATCATTATCATATCCGCGTTCCATGTATTCCGGATATGGATAACGATTAATGCTATCATATACTAATGCCTGTGACAATTGTTTACGATGAGCAAACTCATAACGCAATTGTAAGAAATGGTTCTTAAAAACAGGTTCAGTATAAGAAGCAGATATACTCCAATTACGGCTGTCACTATTACGATCTGTATATCTTGCAATGTCAGAAATACTATCCAACTCAAAAAACTCAGTGCTTGAATTAGAATAAGAATCTGATTCGCTATCACTATAGCCGAAACGTGCTCCTAAATACAAATTTCGCCCTTTATTATTCAACCTCCGAAAGGCCATCAAAGTACCATTAAAAGATGCATTATGACTTTTAGAAGAAGAGGCAGCTTCCTTTTCATTAACAGGGCTATGCAAATTATTTTCCGTTTTTGACCAAGAACTATTACTTGATTCCGTCTGTGAGTAGCTACCATTGGGACGAAAAATGATTGTAGTCAATGTATCAGGACGCCATTCCAAACGAAAATCAACCTTAAAATCATGACGATTACGATTTGAATAGTTTTCACTCTGGGCAAAAGAAGAAGTTTCGCCCAAGAATGTTTCTGAAGAAGTTTTACGACGGGCATCATTATCAGAATGTCCATACTGAACATGTCCTCCAATTTGAAATTTCTTTGTGTCTTTAGCAAAATTAATACCCAAAGATTGTGCCGTTGTAATACCGGAACCTGCATTTCCACCTCCTAATCCCTGTCCGGCATCACCAAATTCTGAAAAACCTTTATTATTGGTATTATTAGCAGAACCAATTACAGAGATACTGGAATCATCTTTAAAACGGCTAATCATCACCCCACCTTCATATCGTTCTTGACTTCCATAGCCTGCAATCAAATTTCCAATCCATCCCTTCTTCATCCCTTTCTTCACAGTTAAATCCAAAACAGGTTCTTCCTCACCATCATCAATTCCTGTGATACGCGCCATATCACTTTTCTTATCATAGGCTTTTACTTTTTCAATCATATTAGCAGGCAAATTTTTCATTGAGACTTTAGGGTCATCGGAGAAAAACTCTTTACCATCAACCATAATCTTTTTGATTTCTTTTCCATTTATAGTGATCTTACCTTCATCACTAACTTCAGCACCAGGAATCTTCTTTACCAATTCTTCCAACATTGAACCTTCAGGTACAGGATAAGCAGCTGCAGAGTACTCTGTCGTATCAGCTTTTACAGTTACAGGAGGTGCTTCGGCAGTAATCACCGCTTCGTTCAGCATGACAGCATCCGGGTCCAATGCAATGGTTCCCATTTTTTTATCAGTGGCGTTAGCAGATAATTGTACCGGCACGAACTTGGTTCGGAATCCAATATAGGAAACTTTCAACACATATTTTCCGGCTTTCACTTTGGGGAGAGTAAACCATCCCTGGTTACTACTGGCTATACCTGCCGCATAAGCGCTATCGGGTAATGATAACAATTGAACTGTAGCCTGCGCTGCAGGCTCTTTTGTGTCGGCTTCCACCACACGTCCCGAAACAGTAATAACCTTATTCTGTGCAAAAATTGAGAAGGTGCATAGCAACATCAGCACCAACCCTGCTGAAAATCTTTTCATTTACCTTATTTACGATTATATTAGTAGCAATAACAATGCCTTTTTGACAAATCGAATCGCAAAAGGTTTAATTGAAAAGAAAATTATCTTTTAAAGAATCGATCAACAAGCGCTTTTTTCAGACCAAACTCCAGACAAAGCACATTAAAAACCAGAAAAGTCAGGAAAGAGGAAGTATCGACGTTTATCACATCTCCTTGCATAACACGCCACAACATACCACCAAAGACGAACAAGAATGTCAAAAAGATGGCATTACGAACAGCCGAATTCCGGATTTGCTCCGTTTCACGGCTTTCATTCTTACTTAATGCAAAGATTATCAACAAGCATCCTGCCATCATCAACAACTTTGTACATTCTTTATAAAACAGCAAATTAGTATCAGTCACCACTCCCTGCATCACCAAAATAAAAGGGATGAACAGAGCAACCAACAAGACAACATATCCCAAAGGACGACAATATACAGGTAATAATGCTTTCATGATTAAACGTTTTAACGAGACAAAAGTAAGCAAAAAAAGATATTTTATATACATTTGCAGAGTAAAAAAGCAAAAAGAATCATGAGTAAACAAGAAGTTATTCTCTGCGAAAGCTTGGAAACGAGCCTCGGTCGTGCCATTGAGCTATGTCCGCATGACAAATTATTCGTCCTCACAGACGAGCATACCCAGCGTCTTTGTCTCCCCTCTCTAAAAGAATCGGGTCTGTTGAAAGATGCTGTAGAAATCTGTATCGGAGCAGAAGATGTACATAAAACTTTGGAAACACTCGCTTCCGTCTGGATGGCATTAAGCACTCAAGGGGCTACCCGCCACTCTTTACTTATCAATCTTGGAGGAGGGATGGTGACAGATCTCGGAGGTTTTGCCGCAGCTACATTCAAACGGGGCATTTCCTATATCAATATACCAACTACTCTGCTCGCTATGGTGGACGCATCAGTGGGGGGTAAAACTGGAATCAACTTCAACGGACTGAAAAATGAAATCGGTGCTTTTGCTCCGGCAAACAGTGTATTGATTGAAACTGAATTCCTGCGCACATTGGATACACACAATTTCTTCTCCGGATATGCTGAAATGTTGAAGCATGGTTTGATTAGCAATACGGCACATTGGGCAGAATTGCTCAAATTCGATTCCTCTAGTATTGATTATGCAGCTCTCAAACAATTGGTAGGTCAATCGGTACAAGTGAAAGAAGATATCGTAGAACAGGATCCCCTCGAACATGGAATCCGCAAAGCATTAAATTTGGGACACACCGTAGGACATGCGTTCGAAAGTATGGCACTGGCAGAAAACCGTCCTGTATTACATGGATATGCAGTAGCTTGGGGAATTGTGTGCGAACTGTATCTTTCTCATCTCAAAGTAGGTTTCCCGAAAGAGAAAATGCGGCAAACGATCCTGTTTATCAAGGAGAATTATGGCGTATTTACCTTCGACTGCAAAAAATATGACCAATTGTATGCCTTTATGACGCATGATAAAAAGAATACTTCAGGTACTATCAATTTCACCTTACTGAAAGATATCGGAGACATTTGCATCAATCAGACTGCCGATAAGGACACTATCTTCGAAATGCTCGACTTCTATCGCGAATGTATGGGAATTTAATCTATCCTACAAATGATATAATTATCTTGCACACCTACACTCTTTGTATTTATTCGATTGATACATAGAGATATAATAGTGTGCAAGATACCGTTGCAGATGTGTGCAAGATAAAAGTATCTTGCACACATCTGCTGTGATTACTTAGCTATTCCTTCCTGTTGACGGTAGTTCCCATTTGTTTCAAGCACTTGAAACAAAGTGTTCATAGGCTTGAAACAAGGTGTTTACTTACTTGGAACAAAGTGTTTCTCTATAGGAAACAAAGTGTTTCATTACTTTGAACAAGTAATTTGATGCCTTGATTCTATAAATGACTGCATAGTTTTCGGGAATTATCAGGAACTTTTTGAAAAAGACAAAGTGTGCAAGATAAATTCGATTAAAGTTTTCGGGATATTTAGTCCAAACTAAAGCAAATTGCAGTGTATAATCTACTAGTTTGCCATCACGTAACCATTCGTTTGCCAAACGGTTAATTTCCAATTCCTCTGCATCAGCTTCGTTTAGTAAGTCAAAACCAAACTTCTTGCGTTCCTTTGGGGAAGCGGCTTGATACATCCGCTTGAACTCCTTGTCGCTTTCGCCAGGAATGAACGTGTAAACCTTGTTGTTTTTGTCTTTTTCTACCATAGTAATATAATTGCATTGATTATACATAAACTTGCTAAATTCCCCCATTATTCTTCATATCTACACAGATGAAGCATCACCACAAACTAATTACGACAAATATAATTAAAATATCCCATTTATATCGTTTTTTAAGATAATGCTTGATATATTCGTCGGAAATAAAAGCTAAATATCAATATTTACTCTTAACACCAACAAATATGGAAACTACAGATTACAAACTGTACAGTTATAAAATGAAGCATGACAACCGTTTTGCTCCAAACCCTTTATTTGGAGTACTAACACTTGCAACATGTAAGCCTGCAATGCGTCGCAACACAAAAATAGGAAACTGGATTGCGGGATGGACTTCAAAACACCTAAAGGATAGTCCGACCGAAGTTGGAAAAGAAAAACTTGTCTATTTAGCAAAAGTGACACAAAAACTATCTTTTGCTGAATACTGGGAAAAGTATGAACAAAAACGACCTGTAAAAACAGAAGATACTAAAGTTATACAACGTTATGGAGACAACATATATAAACCTAATCCGACTACGCCAAAAGAATTTATACAGATAGAAAACAATTTCCATGGAAAAGACAAAATGGACAAAGATTTGAGAGGGGAATATGTTCTTATCTGTGAAGAATTTTATTATTTCAGTCGTTTGTCCCCATTGGATATCCCTGTTGAGTTACGTCCCAACATTCCTAAAGTGCAAACAAGCTATGGAGTAATAACAAAGGATGCCGCAGAATTTATAAACTACGTCAAACAACATGTTGAACTATGCAAATACACTGATGCCAAATGAAAGTTATACTAAGTAGAAAAGGATTTGATTCCCAATATGGTGGAATGCCTAGTCCAATATTGCCGGACGGGACATTACTGTCATTGCCGATACCCTCAAAAACAGATATGGAAACAAAGTATAGAGATTTATACTATAGCAATAGTTCATACTACGATATCATCCATACTTTAAGTCCCAACAACAAAATAAAAGAAGAATACAATTGTCATTTAGACCCCGATATCAGACAGGCAATAAAAGACAGACTAACAGGGTGGAAACCTACATTCGGACAGGAAAAGACCGCATTAAGACACTTGCAAAAACAAGGGGTAGGAATCGGTGACTTGTTTTTATTCTTTGGTTGGTTTAGGCAAACGGAGTATATTGCCGGACAATTACGTTATAAAAAAGACGCTCCAAATTGGCATGTTATATACGGCTATCTTCAAGTAGGAGAAATCATTGACACTCCTACCAATATCCCCACATGGTTAAACGGACACCCACATGCAAAAATGGAAAGGTGGAACAGTCCAAATGTCATTTATACGGCTTCTTCCAAACTTTCATTTTTACCACAACTACCCGGAGCCGGATGTTTGCTGTTTTCAAACAAGCTTGTACTTACTAAAGAAAAATGTAGCAGAAAAGTATGGAATTTACCCGTTTTTTTCCGGCAAATTCCAATAAGCTATAACGCAAAATCTTGGAAAGAGGACTGTTTTATTTCCGCTGCCAAAGGTCAAGAATTTGTATTTGAAGCAAATGACAACGCTTTGGAATGGCTAAAAGAGATAATCCAATAATAAAAACATTTATACCCAACAACAATTATGAACTTGGAGAAGATATAGTGGATCAGCCTAAAAAATCGGGGGACAGTTTGGAAGTCTGGATAATGTGCTTCAGGGCGGTCTATATCACAATAATTTATTCATATCTGCACGGAAATGAATGAGATTTTGTTTTCAATTACTGATTTGCATAAGTATAACATGAACTTTTGATTCATAAGTTTCACCCGTTTCACCTTATAACTGAAACATCGATGAATAAGTAGATAGCGGGTGAAAGCGTAGGAAAAAACAGGTGAAGTCTTCCATTATCGCTTTC